>CAKUXO010000015.1 GCA_934700385.1 uncultured Candidatus Melainabacteria bacterium | reverse complement strand
TATAGATTAATGTGTTAGCGCATAAACTTACTACATATTTCATTTTCGTATGAGTTAAATTTTGAAACTGCTTGTGGGTACAGCCTATACACCATTATTAAATAAATACTTATCTTATCAAAACTTATAAACCCGAGCAATTTTTGTTGACTCAAGGTTTTTATTGTGTTAACATCAACCTACAAACTACATTAACTTCTTAAGGAGGTGAAAACAATGCCAGAAGTAAGAGTTCGTGAAAATGAAAGTATCGAATCTGCTCTTAAAAGATTTAAGAAAAAAATTCAAAAAGCAGGTATTCTATCTGAAATTAAACGCAGAGAAAGATATGAAAAACCTTCAGTAAAAAGAAAAAGAAAATCTGAAGCTGCTAGAAAAAGAAAAGTTTAAAACACTTAAAAGATTTCTCAACATTGAGAAATCTTTTTTAATATCTAAGTTTTTTTGCTAAAATATATTTAAAACAATTTAAACTAGGAGGGCAAAATGCTTAAAGATTTAATTAAAACAAGAAAAAGTGTTAGAAGTTATCAAGAAAAAGATATTCCAAACGACGTTTTAAAAACAATTTTAGAAGCAGGACACCTTGCGCCCTCTTGGATGAATAGTCAACCTTGGAAATTTATTTTAGTTAAAAATGAAAACACAAAAGAACTTCTTTCAAAGTTATCCCTAAAACAACCCCACGTTAAAAACGCAAAAGCCCTAATTGTTTGTGTTGCAGATGAAAATGCGTGGTCTAAGGAAGTTTTTGGCAAAGTTTTAGCTTCAAGAGGAATAGCCCAAGAAGGTCAAGAAAAAATCTTTAATTTCCCTATGTTATACCCTCCACTTTTAGGAGAAAGCACGGTTTTAGCAAGAAGCCTTGAACAAGTTACTTATGCTATTTCATATATGATGTTACAAGCGTGGGAACTAGGGGTTTCATCTTGTGTAATTGGCGCTATTTCAAATAAATTAACAGTTGAAAAAGAAGATATTATTGAAGAAGTTAATAAAGCGCTTAACCTTAAAAAAGGTGAAAATATCCTTACAATCTTGACTTTAGGATATATGAAAGAAGATGAACCTAAAGAAGAAAAACAAAGAAAAGATTTTGATGAAGTTATATTCCAAGAAAAAATAGGAAATAAAATCGACTTTTAATAGTGTTTAAGATATAATTAAAACCATGAAATTTGCAATAAGAGTAATTAAAAATCAATTTCACCCTTTAAAAGTATCTGAAACAGCAAACATTAAACACGGGCAATATGTTCTTGTTAAAACAGATAAAGGTGAAGAAGTTTTTAGGGTTTTTCTTGTTAATTCCTTAATTCAAAAACTTTGGGAAAAACATCGCCCAGAGGCGCTTAGCGTTGTTAGAATTATGAATGAAGATGACCTTAAAACTTATGAAGAACAAAAAAAACTTGAAGTAGAAGCATATTATAAATGTGTTAATCTTGCTAAGAAAAGAAATCTTGTTATGAAATTTTCACAAGCAAGATACACTTTCGATAGAAAAAAAATAACTTTTTATTACACAGCGCCCGAGCGTGTTGATTTTAGAGAACTTTTAAAAGATTTAACCCAAGAATTTAAAAGAGTTAGAATTGATCTAAGACACATTGGCGTTCGAGATGAAACTTCTATTCTTCAAGGGCAAGGCATTTGCGGGCAAGATTATTGTTGTTGCAAGTTTTTGAAAAAATTTGAACAAGTTAACACAAAACTCGCTAAAGACCAAGGAATTCCTATCACCCCAGGGAAAATTACAGGTGCTTGTGGCAGGCTTTTATGTTGTTTAAATTATGAATATAAAAACTACATCGACGCCGCTAAAACGCTTCCGCCTGTGGGTTCTGGCGTTATGACACCAGACGGCGTGGGCAGAGTTTTCTTAGTTAATTTCTTAAAAAAGTCTGTTAATGTTAAACTTGAAGACGGCAAAATTAAAGAATATAAGAAAAGCGAAATTGAAATGATAGATGGCGAAGTTAATATCGACATTGATATTAATGACAACCTAAACAACTATCAAGAAGATGAAATTGTTGATATTAAATCTCTTGAAGACGATAAAAATTCTTCAACAGGTAATATTTAAAGGAAGAAAATGGAAAATAACATCACAAGTGAAAAATTTGCTTCAATAATAGCAAGAATTTTAGACGACAATAAAGGTCAAGATATCGTTATTTTAAACGTGGCTAATGTTTGTTCTTTATCTGACTATTTTATTATTGCAACAGGTTCTTCAACTCCGCATATAAGAGCGCTTACAGAAGATGTCAGACAAAAAGTTAAAGACATTTTTAAAAGAATTCCAATTGGCGAAGAAACCCAAAGACAAAGCAGATGGAACCTTTTAGATTATGGCGAAGTTGTTGTTCATATAATGCACAAAGAAGAACGTGAAACCTATAAAATTGAAAAATTCTGGTCGCACGCTATGACCTTAGAAAGAGAAGTTTGGGAAGAACAATCAAAAGAATATGCCCACTGGGAACAGTAAAATTTAAAGGAATGAAAATGAATAATTCAGAAAAAATTAAAAGTATGATAAGAGAAATTCCTGATTTTCCAAAAAAAGGAATTTTATTTAGAGATATTACAACAGCACTAAAAGACGCTCAAACCCTTAAAATCACAGTTGATGAGCTATATGACATTTTTAAAGATGAAAAAATTGATTATATAGCAGGGATTGAATCTCGTGGCTTTATTTATGGTATGCCTTTAGCTTATAAGTTAAATTGCGGCTTTATTCCTATCAGAAAGCCAAACAAACTTCCTGCTGAAGTAATTTCACAAGAATATGAACTTGAATATGGTACAGATAAAATTGAAATCCATAAAGACGCCCTAAAAGAAGGAGATAGGGTTTTAATTGTTGATGACCTTTTAGCAACGGGTGGAACTGCTCAAGCCGCAGCAAAATTGGTTTCTAGCGTTGCAACAACAGTCGGTATGGCTTTTATTATTGAGCTAGAGGATCTTCAAGGCAGGAAAAAACTTCCTCAAGATATTAAGGTTGTTTCTTTAGTGAAGTATTAAAATTAAATTTATTTATAATCCTAAAAGCGTTGATTTTCTCAACGCTTTTTTGTGTTTTTTGGACAAAAGTCCAAAAAAAGCCCCAAAAGCTAGAGTTTTTTTAAATAATTTGGTAATCTAAAAAAGTAGCCAAAAAGCTGAAAGGGGTGATGGCAAAGTTTAAAATTGCAAAAGTTTTTTCTTACAACAAATCAGGGCGCCTTGCTTTTGTTCTTTTTAAACTTTCTTCTAAACGAAACTTTTCAATTTCTTTATGATTACCATTTAACAAAACTTCTGGCACTTTTAAACCTCGAAAGTCCCTTGGTTTAGTATATTGCGGATATTCTAAAAGCCCATTTAACCCAGAAGAAAAGCTATCATCATAAGAACATTTATCTTCACCAAGATAATTTTCAAGGTTTCTTGAAACACTGTCTAATATAATCAAGCTGGGCAATTCGCCCCCTGTTAAAACATAATCGCCAATGGAAATTTCTCTTGGGGCTAAACCTGTTCTAATTCTTTCATCAAAACCCTCATAATGACCGCAAAGCAAGATTATTTGTTCTTTTTTAGATAATTCTGTTGCAATTTTTTGATTATATTTTTCCCCTTGCGGAGTTAGCATTATAAATTCAAAATTATCTTTTTTTTCAATGTTTTCATAGCAATCAAAAATCGGCTGGCAAGCTAAAATCATCCCGCCACCGCCACCATAAGGGGTGTCATCAACTTTTCTGTGCTTATTTTTGGTAAATTCACGAGGATTGTGCGTTCTAACTTCAATTATCCCTTTTTCAATTCCTCTTTTTGTGATTGATTCAGAGCAATATGCTGAAATTATTTCAGGAAAAAGCGTTATGACATCAAAAATCACGATAAAAGCCCCTCAATGGGTTTAATTATGATTTTTTTATTTTCTATATCAACATCAGGGAAAAATTCATTCACAAAAGGCACTAGTTTAACCTGACCGATTAAATTTTTGATGTTTAATAAATCTTGAGAAGAATTTGTTGTTATGTTTACAACTTCGCCGATTTTTTCATCGTTTAAATCATAAACAACACAGCCAATTAAGTCATTTATCAAAAACTCATCTTTTTCAAGTTTTGATTTTGCTTCTTCTTTTGCAACAAAAATCCTCTGACCCTTGAAAGGAATTAAGTCATTAATATCATCAATTTCTTCAAATTTTATTATCGCAAAATTTTTATGAAAACGAAGATTTTTAATCGTCAATGTTCTTTGAGATTTGTCATCTAAAAGCAGAACCTTTTTAGCATTTTTGATTTGATTTTCATTATCAAACCCAACCTTCGCCTCACCTTTTATACCAAAGAAATTTGTAATTTTGCCAATTGAAATGTAATCTTTTAAATTTTTATTTTCCATAGAGGTATTATAACATGGTTAGGATATCTTTAGCGACATTGTTCAAAAAAATTTTTACGGGGGTTTAAAACATTCAGCTCAAACCAAAAATATAGAACAGTAAAAACAGATTAGATTAATTTTATTATATTAAAAAACTAATTTAGCTAAATGTTACAACTATTTATATGTAAATAATTAATTTTATTTATATGTTTCGAGTTTTTTGCCTGTTTTTGAATATTTTGTTATTGTGCCATTTGAATTGCGTTTATAACTATATTCCTTTTGACCCTTAGAATTATAAACATCTGTTTTGCCGTTAGAATAGGTCTTTGTATAGCCCGTTGTGCGCCCTTTTGCATTTTTTATATAATGCTTTTCATACGCAAATACCGGCAAACAAAAGATAGATAATAAAATTGTTAGTGTTAAAAGTTTTTTCATGGTTAATCCTTTTATGGTTTAATCAAGTTAATTTTATTATAAACATTTTTATTTTGTTGTTATATTTCTAACTTTATACGATTTAACATTTTTATTCCAAACATATTCTTTAATTTTATATTTTTCTGATGGTGCAAGAGAACTAATGTCAATTTCTTTTGTACCAATTTTTACACCGTTTCTATCAAGCAATTCAACCGTTATAACTATATTTGTTTTTAAATGTGATGAAACATTTTTAACAGAACCGCTAAGTTTTGCCACTCTAAAAAATTTATCAATAGGATTTATGCCAATTCTAATATTACTTACTTCGAAACTATTGATTATTTGAGGCGGAAGCTTTGATCTTTCCAATTCTTCAACAAGATATTTACCCCCAAAGTGCACAATAAACCATATCGTCCAAATAATTACAAGACCTTTCCATTGAAAAATACAATCTTTATCTTTTGACATAAAAACTCCTGTTTTATTTTTGAAAAAAACTTCTTTCAATAAAACTTATCCAACAATAAAATAATATAGGTGCAACAATTATTATTAAAAAATTTGCTTCAAGGGCAGATTTAAAATTCCCTTGTAATAGTTGCACCATAGCAGTAGTTATACCGCAACCCAAGCACTTATTTCCTGTTAACAAATACCAAACACATATAGATTTTACACCAAAGAACACCAATAATTTATGCAATAAAACTATAAAAAATGGTGCCAGTAAAACAATATATTTATTCAATGTCACTCGTTCCAATTAAAACAATTACAGCTAATATTGATGCAACAAGACCAATTGCAAAAAATGCTGTGCCCAGTGTTTTTTTATAATTTTTTAAAGGTTTATTATCAATATCTCTAAAACCATTAAAACACAAACAAATCCAATCTATTGCCGACCAAATTCCACAACCGCCAAGTGTAATTAATTGAATAACACCTGTTCCGATATGACCAGAATAAAATCTATGCGCTCCAAACGCACCCAAAAACCAACACAATATCATTGTAATAAGCCAATCATGTTCATCGTTAGCAACTACATTAGAAGTATCTTTCACAGCACAACCACAATGCACACATACAACAGCTTCATCATTAATTTCTTTTCCACATTTTGAACAAAACATTTACTTTTCCTTCTTACTTCTAATAATCATATAGATTTAATTTATATATAATAATCCAAAATGATTATAAAACTAAATTTTAAATTAGTCAAATTATATCAATATTTTATAAATTAATCCTTTTTGACATTAAAAACTAATCATATAGTATTTATCATTTAAAAGAGGTGCTATATGATTAATAAATCTTCTATAGGAAAAATTATTCAAAAATTGAGAAGAGATAAAAATCTAACTCAAGAAGAATTAGCAGAAAAAATAGACCTTTCAACAAACTATCTAAGCAAAGTTGAAAGGGGTTTGAGTGTGTTGAATGCTGAGGCTTTTTTGAAAATGGCGGATGTATTAAAATTTTCATTAGAAGATTTTGGAATTAATACCAATCCAAATTTAAATGCGCTAAAAAAAGAATTAATAAATAAAATTTTATCGTCTTCGGAAAAAGATATAAAAGCATATTCTGAGCTATTAGATACTTTAGATGTAATTATTAAAAATTACAAATAACCCTACAAAAAAGAGCCTTTTTAAGGCTCTTTTTTAAAGTAAACTTTGGGTCCGGAGGGGCTCGAACCCTCGACCAATTGATTAAGAGTCAACTGCTCTACCAGCTGAGCTACAAACCCAAGTATAACTTAATATTTAATTTTCAATATCTATACTATAAAATAATTTTATGTTAAAATCAAGTAAAAATGTCCACGTAGTTCAGATGGATAGAACGTCACCCTCCTAAGGTGAATGTCGGGCGTTCGAATCGCCCCGCGGACATTTTTCAACACTAACGGACATTTTTAGTTTTAGTCAACACTTGTTTAGATGGATAGAACGTCACCCTCAATAGCGTGAATATCGGGGTACGAATGCGCCAACGGACATTTTTAGTTTTTGTCAACACTTTTTCAGATGGATAGAACGTCACCCTCAAGACCGTGAATTTCGGGGTACGAATGCGCCAACGGACATTTTTCAATACCAACGGATATTTTTCGATATCAACGGACGTTTCCGCCAAGCCAATAAAAAATATTACTTCTTACTTCTTAAAACCGAGAAAATTAACCCTAAAGACATTAAGACAGGGTAAAACATCCCCTTTAAAATATCAAAAGAACTAACGGCTAAGCCGCTTGCTAAGCTGGTTGCAATTAAAATCTGCGCCCCATAAGGAATTAACCCCTGTACAACGCAAGAAGTCGTATCTAAAAGACTTGCTGTTCTAACGGGGCAAACGTCATATTTTTCAGATAATTCTTTTGCAATTGAGCCTGATGTTATAATTGCAACTGTGTTATTTGCCGTGAAAAGATTAATTATTCCAACCAAAAAACAAATGCCTATTTGGCAAGTTTTTCTATCTTTAATCCATTTACCTGTTTGCCTTATGATATAAGTAATTCCGCCGTTATAGCGAACCATTAAAAGCAATCCACCGGCTAACATCGCAACAATAATTGTTGTTGACATGCTAACTGTGCCATCACCAATGCAGCTAAAAACATCAAAAATTGTGAAAACACCATATTTTAAGCCGATAATTACATTTAAAATTGTTCCAAAAAACAAAAGAAACATAACATTAACGCCTGATATCCCTAAAACCAAAAGTAAAACATAGGGGCTAATTTTAACATAATTATCTAAAGTTAAAAGGTTTTGTGTTTCAAGTTGGGCAGTTCCCGAGAACATAGGTAGCGCATATAATATAATACATAAAATCGCAGGAATGGTTATTATTCTAAGGTTTGCAAGCATTTCATCTCGCATTTCAACGTTTTGCGTTCTACTTGCGGCGATTTTAGTATCTGAAATTAAAGACATATTATCTCCAAACATCGCCCCACCAACAACAGCGCCCAAAATAAAAGATGGATTTATGTTAAATGTTTGTGAAATTGAAACCGCAATAGGGACAATGGCGGCAATTGTTCCGCAAGAAGTGCCGATTGAAAGAGAAATCAGCGCACAGATAATAAATAATCCTAAAACCATAAATTTTGCAGGCACAAAATGTTGAGCAATTAAAACCGCAGCGTCAATTCCCCCAACAGCCTTAGCACTTGCCGTAAAAGCGCCTGCCAAAATGAAAATTAAACACATAATCATAATGTCTTTATTTCCCATTCCAAGGGCAAAAAGCTCGATTTTTTTGCCTAATTTTTCTTTATGATTTAAAGTTAATGCCGCAACGGAAGATATTAAAAAAGCAACCGTCATCGGCACTTTTGAAAAATCTCTTGTCCACAAAGAAAAACCAAAATAAAATAAAATAAATACAATAAAAGGGATAATCGCTTTTGGGCTGGATTCTCTCCATTGATAATGTTCGTTGTTAATTTTCATCTTTTTCCTTTTGCTATCGGATTTAAGTATATAAATAAATCACTACATTTGTCAATATTAAAATGAAAATTAGCCTTGATGTGTTTGAAGTTTGGCTTTTCTTTTAGATAAAAATTCAAGTGAAATTTGAGAGTTTCTTGCCATATAAATTTTATAAATTGAAGTTAAAATGGGGCTTAAAAGTGCGATGAAAAATAACGAAGCGCCAAAGTTTTTATTCTTTTTTAAAGTTTTTTTGTTTAAAAGAAAACTTGAATTTGTTTGATAAAAATTATTTATGTTTTCTTTTGAATACAATTCGCTTAAACTTTTTTGCGATTTTTTTTGTGAAAAAATAATTGGTGATATATTCATGCAACCTGCTTTCTTGGTATGGCAAAATATTTTTATATGATAGGATTTTTTTATTTTATTCGCAAGGGGTTTGGGGGAAATGTTTACTTTATTTTACAATTGTAGTAATAAGTGAGATGATGTTTTTGGACCGCATTTCAAACTTATATCTCAACTCTGCCTTCAAGAGCCTTAACAAGAGTCATTTCATCAGCGTATTCAAGTTCTGTACCCATAGGCAGCCCAAAGGCAATTCTTGAAATTTTAATGTTAAAAGGTTTTAGTAGTTTTGTTAAATATAAACTTGTGGCTTCGCCCTCTATAGAAGGGTTTAGGGCGATTATTATTTCTTTAATATCTTCTGAATTAACTCTAAATAAAAGTTCTTTAATTCTAATGTCTTCTGGCCCAATTCCATCAATTGGGGAAATTAAACCTTGAAGAACGTGATAGAGCCCGTGGTATTCGTTTGTTTTTTCAATTGCCATTAAGTCTTTTGTTTCAGAAACAACGCAGATAATACCTTTGTTTCTAGAAATATCGCTACAAATTTCACAAGGATTAGAGCAAGACATATTAAAACATTTTTCGCAATATGAAATTTGAGTTTTAGCGTCAATTAAGGCTTGGGCAAATTTTCTAACTTCATCTTCACTCATTTTAATTGTATATAAAGCAAGCCTTTGCGCTGTTTTTGGTCCGATTGAGGGCAAGTGCTGAAAATATTCGATTAATTTTGCTAAAGGTTTTGTATATTCCATAATTTCACTTTAAAAAGCCCCTTTAAAAGGGGCTTTGAATTAAAAATATTCTTAAAATAACCCAGGAATTGAAATTCCGCCTGTGATAGCTTTCATTTTCTTTTCCATTTGTTCGTTTGCTTTGTTTGTTGCGTCGTTAAATGCTTGTGATAATAAATCTTCAAGCATTTCAATTGTATCAGCATCAACAGCAGTAGGATTTTCAGGATTAATTGCTTCTGGTTTTAATTTAACAGATTTGAATTTACCTTGTCCGTTTAAAATAGCTGTAACTGCGCCATTTCCAGAAGTAGAAATGATTTCAGCTTTTTCAAGTTCGCCTTGAGTTTCTTTAAATTTCTTTTGCATTTTTTGTGCTTGTTGCATAACTTGCATCATATTCATCATAATTTTATATTCTCCCTTAGTCAAAAAATAATTTCTTTTAATATTATATGATATTATATATTTATATGCAAACACTTACTTATATAGACGATTGCTTTAGAAATAATAAATTAACAAGATGGCCCGATAATGTTATGCCTCTAAAGGTTTTTATCGGGAAATTTAACTGGTATAAATCTCAAGGCGCAAACGATGAATATAAATACACTCAAATGATAATTGACGCTTTTAATTTATGGGAGCAGTTAACCTATGGGCTTGTCAGTTTTGAAAGAACAATGGATATCTATTCTTCTCAAATTAACATAGATTGGAAAAGGGTAGATAGAAAATCCCTAGGTTCTTGCACTTTTAATTTTGATAAAATGGGAAGATATTATTCTGCTGAAGTTTCAATTGGTTTATCAGACGGGATAATTCATCATCAATATATGGATGAAAATGAAGTTTTTCACACAATTCTTCATGAAATTGGGCATAGCATTGGCTTAGGTCATTCTAAAACAAAAGGAGATATAATGTATGTCCCTCATGAATATGGGGTTGTGAATATTTCTCAAAATGACCTTAAAACCCTTAAATGGCTTTATAAATTGCCTGTTGGAAAATCGCCAAGTGAAATTCTTGCAAGCTATCCAAACTTACACGCTAAAAGCGTTGATGAAATGATTTATAAACTTTCATTACAAAATGAAAAATCAGATTTTGAAAAAACAAAAGATAGCCTTGAACAAAATTCACCAAAAAAAGATTTATTAGAAGAAAATCAAAACATTGGCGATTTGAAAAAATATTTAATGCAATTAAACAACATTAAAATTAACTATAAACCTAAAAACTAACTAAATCTCCTAAAAATTCATTAAAATTAGGCACAATTTCTTCTATTTCATTAATGTTTTGATTAATTGAATAGTCTTTATCTGATGAAATCAAAATTAAATTTGTTATATCAAAAACAGGTTCATCAATATCAAAAAATGTTTTATAATAAATTTTATTTGAAGTTTCGCCATTAAACATTTTAATATTTTGAAAATATTTTTTCTGTCTTTTTAATAAATCCAAAATAAGTTTGTTTTTCTTGTTGAAAATATCTCTGCTAGAAGGCAAGTTAGAAACAAAAATTCCACCTTTTTTAAGTCTTTTTTGAATTAAAGAAAAATATTCATCTTCTAAAAAGCGCTCGTCAATTCCCTCATCCCCTGCAACATCAACAATAATAAGGTCATATTTTCTTTTTGTTGTTTTAAGAAAAATTAGGGCATCTTGAAGATAAAACTCCATTTTATCTGAAATTTGAAAATCAAAATATTTTTGCGCTATTGGAAAAATATTTTCTTCAATATCAACAATATCAATGCTTTTAAGGTTTTTAAAAAGTTTTTCAAATTGATTAATTATTATTCCAGAACCAAAACCAACCAAAAGAACATTTTTAATATTTTTA
Source organism: uncultured Candidatus Melainabacteria bacterium (assembly GCA_934700385.1). Classification (GTDB taxonomy): domain Bacteria; phylum Cyanobacteriota; class Vampirovibrionia; order Gastranaerophilales; family Gastranaerophilaceae; genus RUG14156. The sequence goes on along the minus strand of CAKUXO010000015.1, from coordinate 23,136 downwards.
TTCATTAAATATGGAATTAGAAAATAGTTGATATAAGGCAAGTTTCCAGAATATTCTTTTGTTTTAATAAAACCTGCTTGATAGGTTTCTTGATATTTTAAAAAACGCCCAAAAGAATTTTCAACAACAAAAATATTATGAAAATCAGATTCTTTTTGAAAAAGGACTTTTTCTTTAATTTCAATAGAATTAATTTTTTCTTCAAGTTTTTTATTTGGTTTGTGAATTTCTAATTGTTCTGGTATTATTATCATAAAATCATTTTAACATAGCAAAAAAATTTTTTCTTGTGTTTTAAAACAATATGAAAATTCAACCTATTTTTAATAGCAAAATATTAAAGCAATCACCAAAAAATAACCAAAATCAAACTAATCCGCTTTATCAATTTAGAACTAATCAAGCTGATGTTTTTCAAAAAGGTAGTTCCATAAATTTTAATGGCAAAAATATTTTTCCTATTCATAGAATAGAGGGAATTCATTGTCCTTATTGCGCACAACTTATGTTAAGCAGCAATCAGATTAACAATTTTGTGGATGAAATTTCAAACAAAAAAGGGGAAGATTTAAAAAAAGCTCTTGAAAAATATGACAAAGAAAGCAATTTTGTTCATTACACAATTACAGATGACAAGGGGATTTTAAGGCAAAAACAACAAATTGTTTCCGACATTTTGAAAAAATATGCCGTTGAATATCCAACTAAAAATGTTGCAGAGCTTATTAAACTTGCTTCTCAAGATTACATCCCAGACTTAATCAACAAACAAATGGCGGTTGTGTCTGGGCTTGTTGAATATGCTGCAGGCAACATTAAAAATGAAGATGAATTAAAACAATTTAATGAAATTATTAATAAAGAAACTGCAAAAATTTTAGGAAGAAGCGAGTATCGTTTCAAAAGAAAAAATCTTATTTCTCAATTATCTGATGTTTCATCTAACCCTGAAACTACGCAAAATTTAGTTAAAATAGCACAAGAATTACCAACTTCTGAAGATGATGTCAGCTCGTTTTTTGTTAAATATTCTCATGATAAAACCTCAAGAGAAATTGCCCTAGCCCTTGTTCAAGGAACTAGAATTACAAAAGAACACATGAAAACAAAAAGCACAGGCGGCAAAAACAACATTTCAAATTATCTTTACGATTGCTATTCTTGCAACAATACAAGAGGAAACAAGGATTTTCGTCTTTGGATAAAAGAAAACCCTGATTTTGAAAGCAATTTTATAACATACTTAAATGAAATTAATGAAAATGTCCGTCTTGGAAAAATTCCTTATAATACTTTTGAAACCTATGCTGATAAAATAATTAATCATACATATAACTTAACTCAAGGCGATGTTGATATTAGACATTATGACTTTGAAAATAAGTCAATGCAAGAAAAAAGAGCAAAAATTTTGCAAACCAAAAAGGGAATTAAAAAAGATGAGCAAACCCTTACAACAATGAAAGATGAAATCAAAAAAATTGAAGAAAATCCTGATTTCAACATTGTTATGCGCCTTGTGCACCTTGAACAAATTAACAACGAAAGCAACTTAAATAGTCCGATTTTAAAAGAAGAAATTGAAAAAATTAAACTTGACCTTTGGGGCGTTGTTGATATTGATGGCGCTATTAATGACGCAAACAGCTATATCTCTCAAAAAGAGACTTATCTTGAACAAAAAGAATTGCTTAAAAAAATAAAATCTCAAAAACAAGAAGTGAAAAAAATTTATGAAGGTAAAAAAACTAAATCCGATAACTACGAAGTAAGATGTGAAAAAACTAAAGGTATTTTTGAGCAATTAAAACCAAACGATCCGGCGTTAGCTGAATATTTTAAACTTCAAACGTATTATCAAAATAACCTTGAAATCCTTAAAAGGAAACAAAAAGGCACACCTGAATATGACAGAATTGAATCAAAAATCAAAAGTCATAAGTCAAAAATGGATAAAATTTATGCTTCAAATCAAAAAGTAAGAGCCTATGTTGACAATTTAAACAAAGAAAAATATAAAAAAGAAGCTCAAATTTATTCTGACCAACTTGAAAGATTAAACAAAGCAATTGACGATTTAACTTCTGAAATAAGAGATTTTGAAAATAGCGGCGATTTAAAATCTATCAAAGAATTTGAAAAAAGAAAAAAAGATTTGATGAATAAAAAAGCATATTACATTCAAATTTGCAACTATCATCACTTGAACGAAATTGCTATAGAGCTTGAAGAAAAAATCAATTGGAATGGCGCCATTGTTAAAAAACTTGAAAGCACATACCTTTCTTCAACCGATAAAGATTTTTCTAAGGCGTTGTCTTTGTTGATTGAGTAGCGTTTTAGATATATTTTAAATAATACAATTAAATTTATTTATAAAAAACTAAAGTTTTTGTTGGGCAAGTATGCCCAACCTACAGTAATGGCGCACCTTTTCGCCTAAAGAAACAGAGTAAACCCTTGCGTGCATTGAAATACACTAGATCCTGAAACAAGTTCAGGATGACATATCAGAAGATTAGGTGCAAGCACGCCTACCAATACAAAAACTTCTGAGAAAATCAAAGTTTTACACACTGCTTCCAATCTGCAAGGTTCACTTGTTTTAAGATGGAATTTCAAGGGTTTGTAATAAAATAATACTAAATTCTGTACCTTTTTTAATTACAACTTCATCCCCATGACGAAAAAGGTCTGCAACTGTGTTATAAACGCTTGAACCGGCGCAAGCAATTACACCCCCAAGGGCTGCAACGGGTACATATAAAATTTTTGCACCTTTAAATAGTTCATCTCCGGCTGTAGCGCCCCATTTTATTGTTCTTGGAACAATTTGACCTGATTTTTTAACATCTCTTGCAACTGCTTTGAAATAATTTCCATTTGTTGTTAGAGAGCCATCTGATTTTAAAATATATCCAAAGTGGCTTGCAATTCCAGAATTAATGGGTAATTGCACCCCTCTTTTTGTAACAAGGTGATCTAGGGTTAAATAAACTACCGCAGGGCGAGAAAGCGACCTTGAAAGTTTAATATCAGAAACTCTACCTCTAAAAATTGTTCTTGAAGGTAGAATTAATTTATTGTTTACATAAATATCTTTTTTCAAATATGCTTCAAATAAATCCCCTTGGGCAATTTCACGGCTTGAAACATCTTGTGCCATGGTTAGTTCAAGTTTTGTGCCATAAGGAATGTTAATCCCATCTATATCAGCGTATAGTTGATATGCTGCGTTTGCTTTACCAAAAATTAACAAGCATAAAGTTAAAAAGATAATCTGTAATACTTTCATTTTTACCCCTTATATATTTCTGATATCGTTTGCGCTTGTAGCGCCAAATTTTGCGCTTAAGTCATCAACATGATGAACAATATAGTAAAATGGTTCCAAATCTCTTTCGCCTAGGTCAATCATAGCGCCCCAATCAGCTCTTGAATGGTGGGCAGCTATCATTTTAGCCATATCGTAAAAGCCCTCTTTCATACAAAGTGTATAGCCAAATTGCGAGTGGCTAATCCAATCTTTTCTGAATTGTTCATTATATTCAATTATGCCTGAATCTGTGTTAATTGAATATTCAAAGATTTTGCCTATATCATGAAGAATTGTTGCCGCTATAACTTCTTCTTTTTTCAAAGGTTTTTTAAGGGCAGGCAAAAGCGCTTTTAAAATTTCAACACATTCAAATGTGTGGATAATTAAGCCACCGATATAATTGTGGTGCATTTGCTTTGCAGCTGGGCAGATAAGGAATTTTTCTTTGTTTTCGTTTAAAATATTCAAAACGAAAGTTTTTAATTTTTCATTTTTAAAGGCTTCAACTTCTTCAATTATTTTATTAAAAAATTCTTCGCTTTTTTCTTTTTCAAGCCCTAAAATCGCCGTTTCAAGAACTTCATAGTTATTTAATAAGCAGTTATTATATTTTTCATTATAACTTGCTGTAATTATTCTGATGATATTTCCAGGGCGAGTTGCAATATCTGGCATACGGTTAAGCGCTTCTTCCCATAAAACGCAGTTCATAATTGAAGAATCGTTTAAATTTTTCAATTGCATTTTGCCCATTTTAGTGCCGGCTTTTGTTCCGCCAACAGAAAAAAATAAAATTTCGTATTTTGCTTCTAAATCTAACATAAATTTATTCTACTACAAGGTTTCCTTTAGCGCCATTATTTTTTTATAAGAAGTTTCTATGTCTTCTTTTTGAATGTTGCCTTTTTTGATTTCTTCTTTTATTATTTTATGAATTTTTTTAGCTAAATTTTTATTTTTTGCGCCGATATTATTTGAAAAAATAAGAATATCAACCCCTGATGTCGTTGTTTTTTCTATAATTTCTTTTAGGGAATAATTCTTTTTAATTGCCCCCATATCAAGGTCATCAGAAACAATTACACCCTTAAAACCGATGTCATTTTTTAAAAAATCAATTGTTTTTTTAGATAAACTAGCGGGATATTTTTCATCAAAATTTTTATTAAAAATATGAGAAACCATAACCGTATTCATTTTATCGTAACTTTTTAAAAGAGAATAAGGTTCAAGCTCTTTATCTAAAAATGTTTCTGTTGAATTAACAAAACCCTTGTGGGTGTCATCTTTTGTGTTTCCGTGCCCTGGGAAGTGTTTAATTGAAGTTATAATATTTTTTTTATTCATTTCTTCAATAAAAATTTTAGAATAATCGCTTACAATTTTTGGATTATCCCCATAACTTCTTTCTTTTTTAGAAATAATTGAATTTTTTTCTAAAGATAAATCAACGCAAGGGGCAAAATTGAAATTTATTTTAAGTTCAGATAAATCATCTGCCATTCTAGAATATTCTTTTTTTGCTTCATCTAAAGATGATTTTGAAACTTCTTTTGCACTTTTATATTTATAAAAATCAAACCTTTGAATTTTTCCGCCCTCATTATCGATTGCAATAAAAACAGGAGTTTTAGAAGCATTTTGAAGTGCCTCATTCATTTTTATTAATTCTTCTTTTGATTTAATATTTTTTTGAAATAAAATGACACCAGATATTTCATCTTTTTGAACTTGTTTTAAAATATCCTTAAAACCCTTTGAATTAACAGAATTTCCATTAAAACCTAAGATAATTTTTTGTGAAATTTGCTTATCAATATCTTGAGCAAAAGAAGTGAAAGTTAGTAAAAAAATAAAAGTTAAAATAATCTTTTTCATATTAATCTGTTTGTTTTTGCCTTTTTTTATCTAAAAGAATGAGCTTTCTAAATGTTTGATTATTAACCTGTCCCCCGATTAAAAGAATAATTGAAGAATAATATAACCAAACCATTAAAATTGCAAAAGTTCCGATTGTGCCATAAACCTTGTTATATGTGCCAAGAGCGTTAACATATAATGAAAAAGCCCAAGAGCCGATTAACCAAAAAACACAGAAAAATAATGCCCCAGGGATAACGCTTTTTCTTTTTGCGCTGAAATCTCTAGCCGGAAGCACATAATAATTAATTAATGCGAGCAAAAATAGCATTAAAAAGGCAATTGGCCATCTTGTAATTAAAACTGTGTCGATTATGTGTTGAGGAATAGATAAATAAATTGCTATGAAATTTAAAATAACTTTCCCTAAAACGATTAAATTTATTGATATAAAAAGAAAAAATGTATTAACAAAAACCATTAACATCGCAAGAAAACGAACTTTTATAAAACTTCTGTTTTCATTAACGTTGTTAGCTCGATTTAAGCCTTTAATAATAACAGCAATAGCGTTTGAAGTTAAAAACATTGTTACAAAAAAGCCAACAAAAGCCATCAATTTTCCGCTTTTAAAAATAACAACTTCAGCCAAAACATCGTTAATTAAATCAATAACGCCTTGAGGGGCAATTGTTGAAAGTCCGAAAATGATTTTATTAATAAAAAAAGTTTTTCCAAGCCAGCCAAAAACCGCCATACAAAACAACATAAAAGGAAAAATGCCAAGAGCAGTCATATATGCCATTTCTCCTGCAGCATTAGCAAAATCATCTCTTATTATGCTTTTTATGAGATTTTCTAGATATTCTTTTAATATTTTAAAAACTTTTTTCATAATTATAAGATTTTTTTTGTTTCTTTTAATAGGGCTTCAAGCGCTTGATTTATTTGCATTTTAATTGTACAACCGCTTGCTCTTTTGTGTCCGCCACCTGAAAATGCTTGTGCTATCAAGGTTGCGTCTTTATCTTTTGTTCTAATAGAAACTTTTGTTCCATTTTGAGTTTCTTTTAAAACAAAAGCCGCCTCAACTTTATAAATTGAGCGCAAGGTTTCACAAATTCCTTCTGTGTATTCATCTTTTATTTTATATTTATCCATTAAATCTTTTGTAATTAAGGCATAAGCGATTTTATCATTAAGACAAAAAACCGCATTTGAAACTACAAAATTTTGAAATAAAATCATATTTTTTGGTTTATTTGTGTAACATAAATCTGCTATTTCAGAGGTATTTATTCCAAGATTAGATAATTTTGCAGCTATTTCAAAGGTATGAGAAGTTGTGCTTTCATATTTAAAACAGCCCGTATCTGTTAAAATAGCGGTATAAATTCCAATTGCCATATTTTTTGTTATTTCTTGACCTAAATCAACAAAAAAGTCATATAAAACTTCGCCCGTTGATGAAATACCGCCTCGAATGTGGTTTAATTTTGCATAGCCTTTGTTTGTTTTATGGTGGTCAATAGCTATTGTATTAGGGGTTTTGTTAAATAAAACACCCATTTTATCAACCATTCTGTCTTTTGAAGCAATATCAAGGGCGATGATTAAATCGTAATCATCTTTTAAGGTTTCAAAATTAAGGGATTCATTGATATAAGGCAAGAAAGAATATGTGTTTGGAAAATTAAAATTGTCTTTAATTTGAATTAAAATATCTGCCTTTTTTGAAAGATTTTCAACTAAAAAACTTTTAAAAGCACTCGCACTGCCTAATGTATCGCCATCAGGATTGATGTGTGTTACAATTAGGATATTATTTGAGAGATTAATTAAGTCTAAAATTTCTTTCTTCATTGTACTTAGAATATCAAAAAAAAGAGGAAAAATAAATGTTTTTTTTGAGCCATTTTTCATATATCGTTCTATTTTTGTTTTTAATTGTTTTAATGTGTTTATTTTTCACAAATGCAATTGAACACCTAGGCAAAAAGTTGAACTTTGGAAATAACGCAACAGGCTCTATTTTAGCGGTTATTGGTACAACTTTACCTGAAACAATTGTTCCAATTATTGCTATTTTAATTTCATTTTTTAGAAAAGATAGCTCTATCCATATTGACGTTGCCCAAGGGGCGATTTTTGGCTCGCCATTTATGTTATTAACTTTTGGATTATTTTTATTAGGCTTTTGCCTTTTAATTTTAAATTTGTTTAAAAAAAGAAAATCTTTTGAATTAAATATTTCAATTAAAGACACCCTAAGAAACTATAAATACTTCCTTTTTGCTTATTTTCTTTCAGTTTCTTGCCTTTTTATAAATAGCTATTTAATTAAAGTTTTAATCGTTGGATTTTTAATTTCTTTTTATTTAGTTTTTGTTTATAGAACAATTAAAAAATCAAGTGAAAACCTTGAAAGTGAAGAACTTGATGAACTTTATTTTGTAAAATTTTTCAAAATTGAAAACAATTTATTTTTAATTTTAAGCCAAGTTGCGCTTTCTTTAATTGGCTTAGTTATTTTTTCATATTTTTTTGTATCTGAAATAGAAACTTTTTCAAAATTTTTAAATGTTAATCCAATGATTTTAAGCCTTTTAATCACCCCTTTTGCAACAGAATTACCTGAATGTGTTAATAGCATTATTTGGACAAAAAATTCTAAAGATGAACTTGCAATTGCAAACATCGTTGGTGCAACTGTGTTTCAGGCGATGATTCCAATGTCAATCGGAATTCTTTTTACCCCTTGGCAAGCTAATCCTTCAACTTTATTAAACGTCATCTGCGTTTTTTGTGCGGCTTTGATTTTTGTTTTATATACATTAATTAGAAAAAAAGTAGATATGTTTTTACTTCTTTTAATGGGTGTGTTTTACGTTCTATTCTTTATTTGTAGGTAATTTCTCTCTATTTTATTTTGTAAACTTTTGTAAAAAAATGATATATTTAGGCAATTATACTTTTTATATCGTTTTTATATAAGAGTAAATGCGAGATATTACAAACCAAGGAGATAGAGAAAATGTTTACATCATTGAACACACAAGCAATTAAATCTAATTACAAACCGGAAAACACCGAAACAGCGGGCTCAATCGCAAGTGCAGCGCAACAACAAGGTTCAATTTTCCAAACTGAAACAGCCGGCTCAATTGCAAGCGCAGCAAGTTCTTCAGGCTCTCAAGGCGGGTCTGTATTTTGTGCAGTAGCTTAGAACAAACGGAAGAGAGATATGAAGATGAGTAATAAAAAACTGTCAGATTGCCTTTTATGTACGCTTGTATTGATTTCCTGCACACTATTTATTTGGACAGTTAACTATATAACAGATGCAAACGATACACAAATGCCAATCACAATTTCAGCGTTTAACGCATAAGAAAAAGATATTAAGGGACTACTAGACTTGAATTATAAACTGCCACAAAAGTGGCAGTTTTTGTGGTATTTTTACATATTTTGTGATGAATAGATAAATATCATCTAAAAGTACATAAATTTATACAAAATTACAGGTTCCTAACATATATAATGACCCGCAGAAGATTTTAAGGCAATCTTTTTTAATTACTTCATCAACTTCAGCAAGGGGTTTAAATCCTAGGGAAAGTTCGTCATCTAATTCTTTAAATTTTAGGGAATTAGGGTAGTCAAATTCGTAAAAATAAAGTTCATCTTGTTTTAAATCAAAGCAAGGTTTTAAAATTTCAAGCATTTTTCTATAATCTTTATTTTTTAAACACCCAAAAATTAAAACTTTTTTTTGAGGTTCTAGGGTTTTAATATAATCAGCTAAAACCTTAATTCCAGATGGATTATGAGCGCCATCAAGTAAAAGATTTTTTTCTTTAATAAATTCTAATCTAAAACCCCAAGTAACTTTTTTTAAGGCAGATTTAATTATTTCATCTTTAATTTTTATATCTAAATTTTTAACTGTAGCTAAAGCTAAAGCCAAGTTTTGAAGCTGATAACGCCCTTTTAAGTTAAAAAGAGAATAATCATTATCTATTTTTATAAAAGTTTCGCCATTTTCAATTCTAAACTCGGGTTCAAGTGCTAAAATTAAAGTTGCATTTTTTTCTTTTGACGTTTTTTTAATAACCTCAAAACCCAAGTTATCTTTTGAAATAATAACTTTAGAATTATTTTTAATTATCCCTGCTTTTTGAGCTGCAATTTCATTAATTGTTGAACCAAGGCGCTCAGTGTGGTCAAAATCAATCGTTGTAATTACTTCTATAATTGAATTACAAACGTTTGTTGCGTCGAATAAACCTCCTAAGCCCGTTTCTAAAACAACATAATCAACTTTTTTAATATAAAAATAATAAAAAGCGCAAGCCGTTAAAAGTTCAAATTCGCTTAGGTCTATATCATTTTTTTTAGCTAAATCATCAATATTTGAAATTAATCGATTGAAGATTTCTTCAGAAATATTTTCCTTGTTAACCTTAATTCTTTCGCAATATGAAAACATGTGAGGGCTAGTATAGAGCCCAATGTTTTTTTCACCTTTAAAGTTTTCGTTTAAAATTTCATCAATTATTTTAGAAGTTGAACCCTTGCCGTTTGTTCCTGCGATATGGATTATTTTATAGGCATTTTGAGGGTTTCCTAAAATTTCAAGAATTTTTGAAATGCGCTCTAGCCCAAGTGTAATGTGAAATTTGTTGTGGCTTGTTAGAATTTCTTTTGCGGTTTTCATTTTCTAATTGCTTCATTAATTTGTTTTGTAATTTGTTCAACAGAGTTTAATTTTGCATTTTTATAAGCGTTATAAGATAAATCTGAAAGAAGTTTTTTATTGTTCATCAATGAATCAACCATTTCAAAAAGAGAATCGTTATTACAATCTTTATCTTCTAACATTAATGCAACGTTATTATTTTTCAGAGCCAAAGCGTTTTTCTTTTGATGATCTTGCGCAGCGTAAGGATAAGGGATTAAAATTGAAGGCAAAGAACACGCACAAATTTCAGACAAACTTAAAGAACCTGCCCTTGAAATAACAAGGTCACAAGATAATAAAGCAAGATACATTTTATCAAAATATGGCTGTAACATAAGATTATCAGGCAGTTCTTCAAATTCTTCAATTACTTTTTTAGTTACTTCATCAAAATTTTTCTTACCTGTTTGCCAAATAATTTCAATACCTTTTTTGTTTGCATATTCTTTTAAAATTCTAAAAGATGAGTTATTAATTGTGCGAGCACCAAGCGAGCCTCCCATTATCAATATTGTAAAATCATCTTTTAGAGATAATTCTGCTCTTGCTTGTTTTTTTGAAATTGTTTTAAATTCTTGGCGAATTGGATTTCCATTAACAAAAACGTTTTTAGATTTTATATATTTTTTAGCGTCCTCAAAAGCTAAAGAAACACTTTTTGCGCCTTTAGCAAAAAATTTTGTCACAATCCCAGGTTGAATATCGCTATCATGCAGAACATAAGGAATATTAAAAATTTTAGCGCAAAATAACACAGGCGCACAAACATATCCACCAGTAGCAAAAACAACATCGGGCTTATATTTTAAAACATAAAAACTTGTTTTAAGAGTTGCTAAAAATAAGCCAAAAAGCCAAAAAATAAGTTTTAAACCGATTTTTCTAGGCATACCCTTAGCGCCATGGGAAAGAAAATTATATCCGTTTTTTTGAGAAATTTCATATTCCATGTTTTTTTTGTTGCCGATATAAAAAATATCTTTATTTTCAATGTTATTTTCTAAAAGTGAATTTATAACAGATACAGCAGGATAAATATGCCCTCCTGTTCCGCCACCTGTTATAAAATATGTTTTATTTTTTTTCTTATTGAACATAATGAACTATCCTTTGAACTCTTTTTTTGGAGATATTAATTAAAACTCCAATCATACATAAAGATACAAAAAGGCTTGAACCGCCATAGCTTATAAATGGTAAAGGAATACCCGTTGCAGGAATGAATGAACTTGCAACCGCCATGTTTGTAAAGGCTTGAAAACAAATTGAAAAAGTAATTCCTGTTGCAAGGATTTTTCCAAACATATCAGGACATTTTTTAGCAATTACAAAACCTCTATGTAAAAATACGCAAAATAAACAAACTAAAAAGAAACAACCTATAAAACCAAATTCTTCCCCGATTATAGCGAAAATAAAGTCTGTATGACCCTCTGGAAGCCAAGAAAGTTTTTGTTTTGAATTTCCAAAGCCGACACCTAAAAATCCGCCCGAAGAAAAAGCAACCATAGATTGAATTATGTTATATCCAGCGCCAAGTGCGTCTGAAAAAGGGTTAAGCCAAATTTTAATACGTTGAAGTTGATATCCTCTTATTGTTGTTGCAACAGCCAATGCACCAAGCCCGAAAACCCCCATTAGAACCTTTGTTGAACCCCCTGCAACATAATACATTCCAAGGGAAGTAACCAAAAGCAGAATAATCATTGAAAGGTTAGGCTGCATATAAATTAAAAGCAACATCGCCCCAAAAATAAAGTAAAAAGGATATTTCCTTGAATCCAAAATTTGGCAATTTTTAGAAAACAAAGTTGCAAAATATAAAACTAACGCCGGTTTTGCCATTTCAGAGGGCTGAAATTGTAATGGACCGATTACAAGCCATCTTCTTGCCTCGTTAACTGTAACCCCAAGAGGTGTTTTAACCAAAGCCAAAAGAACCAAAACCGCCATCGCAAGCATGCCTGAAAAGGGTTTTAATTTTTTATAATCAAAATTTGAAAAAAACCAAGCACCAAAAACCCCCGCAACAAGCCAAATTAACTGTTTTAAAGTAAAAGAAAAAGGATTTTCTCCAAAGTTAATTGCTTTTGGTGCAGAGGCAGAAAAAACTGCCATTATTCCAAAAACAACAATAAAAACCACAACGACAACTAATAAGTTATCAGCCGGAGTTTGAGTATATGTTGTGTTTGTATGGGTTTGATATGGTTTATTTTTTTGATAATACATAATTTTTAAATGCTTCCCCTCTTTTTTCGTAGCTTTCAAACATATCAAAGCTTGCACATGCAGGAGATAACAATACTATATCTGGTTTGTCTAATGAGGCAATATCAATTGCTTCTTCAAGAGTTTTAGAATTAACAATGTTATAATAACCATTTGAAGATAGGGCGTCTTTAAATCTTTGAGTGGCTTCGCCGATTAAAATAACTTTTGAAATTTTTTCTTGAATTGCTTTTATAAATTCATCTAAAGAAGTTTTTTTATCACGTCCACCTGCAATTAAAACAACTTTTTTATTATCAAAAGAATTAATAGCAACAATGCTGGCTTCTGGGTTTGTTGCTTTTGAATCGTTGTAATAATCAGTTCCTTCAATTGTTCTTACAAATTCAAGGCGGTGTTCAATTGCTTTAAAAGACATAAGTGCCTCTTTAATTGTTTCAATATCCATTTTTAAAATTAATGCAGCTAAAATAGAGCACATCGCATTTTGAATGTTGTGTTCACCAACAATTTGAAGTTTTGAAACTTCAATTATTTCTTGGTTTTCAAAGAAAATTTTATTACCTTTTAAATAGATGAAGTTTTTCTTTTGAGATGGCTCTTTTAAAGAGAAATAATAAACCTTAGCTTTAATTTCTTCTCCTAATTTTTTAGTCATTTCATCATCATAATTTAAAATAGCGTGTTGATTTTCATTCATCAAACGAAACATTTTTGCTTTTGCTTCAAAATAATTTTCTAAAGTTTTGTGCCATAAAATATGGTCTGGTGTTAAATTACAGAAAATTCCGATGTAGGGTGAGAATGTTTTAGAATAATGAAGTTGATAAGAGCTTGCTTCAACAACATAATAATCTATATCTTTATCTAAATATTCAATTGGGCTTATGCCTATATTTCCGCAGTATGGTGCGAAAAATTTTCTTGATAAGATATGAGAAGTTAAGGCTGTTGTTGTGGTTTTGCCGTTTGTTCCTGTTATAGCGATAATTTTATCTTTATCAAAAAATGAAACATATTCAATATCAGAAAAATATTCAATGTTTCTTTCTTTTAATTTAGCTAAAATTGGCGCACTATCAGGAATTGAAGGGCTTAAAATGCAAAATTCTGCACCATTAATAAATTCATCACTATGACCATTAAATTCTATTTTAACGCCTTTTTCTTCTAATTCTTCAACTTTTTGTTTATTTTTTTCTTTTAGGGGTTCAAATTCACTTATATAAACATTTGCGCCTTTAAGAGCAAAATAATTAGCACAGGCAATTCCTGTTGTTGAAAAACCTAAAATTAATACTTTTTTATTTTCTAAATTATCTAAATTCATATTTTATGCCTTATATAAAAAATACGCTAAAACAGCAAGTGTTGATGAAATTAATGTGATTAAGGTGAAAACAAAAACGATTTTATTTTCACTCCATCCGCAAAGCTCAAAGTGATGATGAATTGGGCTCATTTTAAAAACTCTTTTACCTGTTAATTTAAAACTTGTAACTTGAATCATAACAGATAATGTTTCACAAATGAAAACAAGAGCAATTGGAATTAACCAAAGTTCAAACTTGCCCATAATGGCAATTGTTGCTAATAATCCGCCTAAGGCAAGAGAACCAGTATCACCCATAAAGATTTTTGCAGGTTTTTTATTGAAATATAAAAAGCCTAAACAAGCCATTGAAGTTGCAAAAGAAATAATTGCAAGGTCAATGTTATTATTTAAAAAACAAATAATTGTGCAAGCCAAAAACGCTATTACAGAAGAACTTCCGGCTAAACCGTCTAATCCATCTGTTAAATTAAGAGCGTTTGACGCACCAACCATCATAAACACAACAAAAACAGGATAAAACAAACCTAAGTCAAAACTAAAGTTTAAAAAGTCGATTTGTGTTTGATTTGAAAAAATGATGTAAAAAGCAGGTAACATCGCAACTGCAATTTGCAAAAGCAGCTTAGCCCTTGCGCTTAAACCAAGGTTTTGATGAGCTTTAATTTTTTTGATATCATCTTCAAAACCTGTAAAAGTATAGAAAATTAAAGTCATAATAACAATCATAGCTCTTGTTGTGGTTTTTTGCGCCATAAAAAGAGCAATTAAAGATGCGATTATTATTGATAATACAATGAAAACTCCGCCTGTTGTAGGGGTTTTTTCCTTATATGCGTGCATTTGAGCAACTTCTTCTCTTAAATATTGAGAATAAGCCTTTTTCTTCATAAAGTCTATATAAGGAATTGCAAAAAGCAAGCATAATATCAGAGCGATAAGCCCTGCAACACTAATCATTATCATTATTTTCCACCATTTCAATTATTTGTTCAAATTTCATTGACCTTGAAGCCTTTAAAAGAATTGTTGAGCCTTTTTTGATATTTTTTAAGATATATAGAGCGCAATCCTTATTATTTTCAAATTGTACGCTTTCAAGAGTAGTATTTTTAGCGATATAACTAGCTAAAGAGCCAACTGTTAGAAGTTTAATATCTTCATAGCTAGATAAAAATTCGCCGATTTGTTTGTGATATGTAATTGAATCTTTCCCAAGTTCACCCATATCCCCTAAAACCAAGACTAATGGCTTTTTATAGATTTGTAAGAAAGTTTTTAAAACTGCAAGCATAGATTCAGGGTTAGCGTTATAGCTATCGTTAATAAAAGTTAAACCCTTGATTTCGCTTTTTTCCCACCTTTTTTCAATTGGTTTATAGTTTAATAAGCCTTTTTTGATGTTTTCAATTGGAATATTTTTACTTAGTGCTGCTTCAATTACTAAAAGAGCATTAGAAACATTATATTCGCCTGCTTGATTTATTTCATAAGTTTCATTTTTATATGTAAATTTTGTTTTTTCAACGGCGATTTCGATATTTTTAACATCATTTAGGGAAGTAAAAATCTTTTTGCCATCAAATTTTAAGTGGTCTTTAATGCTTTTTGTATCAACACCGATGAAAAGCCCGTCTTTTTTAAGATTAGAGGCAATTTCACATTTTGCAATTGCAATATTTTCAAGAGTTCCAAGACGTTCAACATGGGCTGAGCCAATGTTTGAAATTATACCTATATCAGGGTTTGAATAGTTTGATAGAAGTTCAATTTCTCCTAGGTTTCTCATTCCCATTTCAACAATGCAAACTTCGCAATCTTCTGGCATTAGAAACATTGTTTCGCAAAGCCCGATTTCATTATTATGATTTAAAATTGTTTTATGAGTTTTAAATGTTGTTGAAAAAACGCTGTAAAGCATTTCTTTTGTAGTTGTTTTGCCGCAAGAGCCTGTTATTGCTATAACAAAAGGATTGATTTTATTTCTAATGTATGAAGCCAATTTTAAATATGCAATTAAGGAATTTTTTACATATAAAACAAAATTTGCTTCTTTATTAATTTTAAATTTATCTTGCGTAAAATATCCAACAACGCCAAGAGATACCGCTTTATCAATGAAATTATGTCCATCAAAATTTTCACCTCTTAATGGAAGATAAACATCCCCTTTTTTCAATTTTCTTGTGTCTGTTGAAATTTCAAAAAGAGATTTTTTATCGTAAGCGTCATTAATATATAATAATTCGCAGTCAAAATTTTCTATAATTTCTTCTAAACTAAATTGCAAGGGTTATCTCCTGATAATTTCTTGTATGGAATAATTTTATCTCAAACCAAAACTGCCTACAAGTCAAAATTTATTTATTCTCGATAATAAATAAATTTTTCATAATAATTCGACTGATGAAAAGGAACAAGCAGCTGTTCAAATTCATCAAGATTATCATCTTCAAGATTAAATGTTTCATTTATAAAAATTTTAAATGGATTTGTTTCATCTTGAAGAAAAACTTTTCTCATTTTCTTTGTTTTAAAATCAAAATGATAAATTTCAAAATCTTTCTTTTCTTTTAAAATAACTTTCGTAAAGCCATAATTTTTAGTTGAAATTGTTTTAACTTTTTGCTTGAAAAATAGGTTCATTGTTGAATAATGCGGATGTCCAAAATAATTTGTCCCCGTTGAAATTAATGCAACACTAGGGTTAATTCTTTTAATCATATCAAGGTCAACAACTTCTTTTGCGCCGTGGTGCCCTACTTTTAGGATATCAATTCTTTCGGGAAGAAATTTTTTAATTTCAGAAAAAGCCATAACTCCGCTATCTGCCATAAAAAGAATGTTTTTATTTTTATAACTTAAAAGGGTGATAATAGAGCCCTCATTATCTAATTTATCTTGATTTTTCAGGTTTTTTGGGTCAATTTTAAAAGTTTTAATTGTTAAATCATCTTCTTTATAAATTATTTCATTATTTTTTGCGATTTTATAGTTTAGTTTTTCATTTTTTAGATAATTCAGAATTTCTTTTGAAGTTTTTGATTTTGCTTCATTTTTTTGAATATAGATTGTTTTAGCTTTTAAAGTAGATAAAATATCAAGAGTTCCAGCACAATGGTCAAGGTCAAAATGAGTTAAAATAAGCGCTTCAAGCCTTTTAATTCTTTCATTTAAAAGATAAGGAATTATTATCATTCTTGCGTCACTAATTCCTTTATATGATTTCTTAGCGGTGTCAATCATAATATATTTATTTTTTGGAGTTTTAATTAAAAAACAATCTGCATTTTTAACATCAAACATCATAATTTCAAGGTTATGGTTAAAAATTTTAAAATTAACAAGACTTAAAAGAAAAATGCTTAACATAATGAGAAAAATTTTTAAATTCTTTTTCTTGTGAAAATCGTCTTTTAAATTCAACACAAAAACTAAAATTAATCCCCAAAATAAGAAAATTTGAAATAAATTAAGCCCCATAGTTGGAATTAGTGAATATTTTAGAGAAGAAAAAATTTCACTTATTTTAATTAATAAGCTAAGTAAAGGGTTAGCCAAAAAATCAAAAATATAAACAAAATAATCGCTGAATTTTGGTATTAGAGCTAAAATTGAACCTAAAAACCCACTAAAACTTAATAAGCCGATAAAAGGTACAACTAAAACATTAGCTAAAACGCTATATGGCGCAAAGTTGTTAAAATAGTGCATTTGTAAGGGTATTACCCAAATTTGCGCTACTAAGGGAATTAAAACAATTGAAACAAGATTTTTTGGGCTAAATAAAGAAAAAAGATATTTTTTAATTCTTGAAGAATTTTTATATTTTTCTTTATAGTTTTCTTCTAGTTTATTAAATTTTGAAATAACCACTTCACAAGTTGTAATTAAACCAAAAGTAACCGCAAAAGAAAGCTGAAAACCAATATCAAAAAGCATTTTAGGATAGAATAATAAAATTAAAAAACCAACAAAGAAAATTAAAGCACTGCTTGAGGCTGTTCTATTAATAACTTTTCCAAAAAGCACAAATAAAAGCATTAACCCAGCCCTTAAAATAGAGGGCGGAAAACCTGTCATAAAAGTATAAAGAATTACAAAAGCACACCCAATTAAAATTGAAACGTTATATGGAATTTTAATTAAGTTTGCTAAATACCACCAAATTCCAAATATTAAAGCAACATTCAAGCCACTTGCCGCTAAAAGATGTAATAAGCCTGAATTTTTAAACTGTTCTTTAATTTTATCATCAGGATTTATTGTTTCGCACCCAAAAACAATTCCCCCAAGAATTTCAAGTTTTGGAGATTTAATATTTTTTGAATGTTTTTCAATTATTTTTTCTCTTAGAGTTTCAAATTTTCTTGAAACAAGGTAAAAGTCATTTTTTAAATTCTTTGAAACCCTTATTTGCCCAAGTTTTTCAAGGGTATTATTATCAACATATAAAACGCTATAGCAATCAGAATTTAAAAGATAGTTTTTATAATCAAATTGATATGGATTGCTTGAATTATAAACAGGGCGGAGTTTTCCTTTTACTTTAATAATGTCCCCTATTTTAGACTTTTTTAAAACATCTTTATTATTATCTAAAACAAGAAGAATTTTCTCATCTTTCGGCTCAAAAAGATGATTTTTCGCTTTTAAATTAATTATTTCAACATAAAATCTTACTTTATTAGTTGAATATCTAATATCTTTTGAAGAAGTAACAATTCCTTTTAATTCTGCTTGATTATCATAAAGTTCATCTATAAAACTTTCATGAGAAATTGAAAAATTGGCTCTTGTTAAACCTAAAATAAAAATGAAAAATAAAAGCAAAACTTTTTTAAAATCGATATCATAAAATATGATAAATAAAGATAAAATTAGAAAAATCAAAAACGAAAAAGATTGAGGATGATTAAAAAATATTCCACACAAACCAAAAATATAAAATGTTGATAAGAAAATTGTATAGGTTTTATCGTAAGGAAATGTTTTCTTTTTCATTTTAAAAGATTTTATTCAAAAATTGCTTTAATAAAGTTATCTTTGTTAAATTCAAGAATGTCATCTATGCCTTCACCTATCCCCACCAATTTTGTTGGAAGATTAAGGTTTTTTGCAACAGAAAGAATTATTCCGCCTTTAGATGTGCTATCTAGTTTTGTTATAGCTAAAGATGTGATATCTAGCGCCTCATTAAAAACCATAGCCTGATTAAGCCCGTTTTGCCCTTGGGTTCCATCTAAAACAAGGATTGTTTCAAGGTTATCATCTTGAATTTTTTTAGAGATAACATTTTTAATTTTCTTTAATTCTTCAATCAAATTAAACTTATTTTGAAGTCGTCCGGCGCTATCTATAATAACAACGTTATAGTTTTCATTTCTTGCTTTATCAATTGCTTTATAAGCTAATGAAGCGCTATCTGCTTTATCTTCTCTTAAAATATCAACATTCGCTCTTTTAGACCAAATTTCAAGTTGTTCTTCAGCAGCCGCTCTAAAGGTATCTCCAGCAACCATTAAAACTTTATTGTTTTCTTTTTTAAATTTGTTTGCTAATTTACCAATTAGGGTTGTTTTTCCTGCGCCATTTACCCCCGCAACAAAATAAACATTAAGTTTATCTTTATCATATTTTAATTTATCAGACGAGGGGGCGCTAAGGATTTTTGTAAATTCTTCTTTTAAGAAATTTTTTAAATTTGAAGTTCTTATTTTTTCTTGTTTAATTTTTTCAACTAATTCAAGCGCAAGTTCAAGCCCAAGGTCAGCTTTAATTAACAAGGCTTCAATGTCTTCAAGCTCAAATTCATCAGGATAATCTCCTTTTATTGAACCTATAACATTATTCACCAAAGAATTTGCTGTTTTTGAAAGAGCATTTTTAAAATCAGAAAATCCGCCCTCTTTCTTTTGGGGCGAATTTTCAAGATTTTTTAAATTTTCTTCTTTAGTTTCTTTGTTTTTTTTAAAAAAATTAAACATATTTTTCAACAACTCTTGCTAAAATTCCATTAATAAATGATGGTGAATCATCTGTTGAATATTTTTTAGCTAATTCAAGCGCTTCATCAATAACAACTTTGTGAGGTGCATCTTTAATATAAACTAATTCTGCAATTGCAATTCTTAAAATATCTTTATCGATTTTGAATAATCTTTCAATGTCCCAACCAAAAGCAAACTCAGAAATTGTTTTATCTATTTCATCTTTATGCGCTTTAAATTCGCCACAAATTCGCATAACGTATTCTTGTACTTCTTCTTTAGCTGAAAGTGTACATAATTCAGCAATATCAAGTGCGCTTATTGTTTTTTCTGCGGCATTAATTAATGTATCGATTTTACCTTCCATATCTGAAGTCATAGGGATTTGAACGGGGATATTTTCACAATCTATAGGACGAGATAAGTTATCTTTATGATTGTTTTCATATTCAATAATTTGATTTTTAATTTCATTTAATTGTGAAACCGCCATAGAAACTTCATCAGAAGATGATGAAATAAGAGTTCTAACCGATTTTAAAATAATAGTCGTAAAATCTTCTTTTTGATATTTTTCTAAATTTTTATCTAATTGAGAAAACAGGATTAATGCCAGTTCTCTGCTTGCCCTTCTTGCTTGCATATTTAATTCCTTCTATTTTTTATTGAAATATTTTTAAATTAATTATATTTTAAAAAAATCTATTTTCATAGAATTTTTTTAATATTTTCAAAATATTTCGTCATAATTTTTTCTTTTTCATATTTTTGTGCGGTGTTGAAGATATTTTCCTTTAATTTTTCTTTTTTTTCTTCATCTAATTTTGAAATTTTTTCTAAAACTTTAATAATTTCTTCTTTATTTGTTTTATCAATTAAAAAGCCATTTTCATTATTTTTTATAACGCCATCAATTCCTGTGTTTTTTGTTCCAATTGTAATTAAGCCACAAAAAAGCGCTTCAAGATAAGAAAGCCCAAAGGTTTCATTAACAGAGGGCAAAATAAAAACATCATTTTTTTCTAATTTTGAAAAAATTTCAGGGTGAGGAATTTTATTATTAATTTTTATTTTATCTTGAAGTTGATATTTTTTAATTAACTTCAAAAGTTTTATTTTTTCTTTTCCCTCGCCATAAATTTCATATTCAAAATCAAAAGTTTTATTTTTATTAATTACCCTAAGCGCTTCAATTACAAGGTTTAAGTTTTTTCTTTTAATTAATTGAGATAGAGTGATTATTTTCATTTTTTTATCTAAATTAAAGCTCTTTTTTTGTTTTAGAAATTTTTTATCTAAAAAAGAGGGTAAAATAAAATCTTCTCTTAATTTTTCATATTTTAAATTAGGATTTCTAAGCCCAATTAAATCTGCTTTTTTGAGGGCATTTAAAAGTTTTTTTCTAAAATAAAAAGAATATTTATAATTTTTTAAAACCCAAATATCACTTTGATGAATAATTGAAACACAAGACAGTTTTAAGGTTTTATTAATTAAATCCCTATAAAGGTGCCCTGAGGGCATGTGAGAAATAATTAAATCAAATTTTTCATTTTTTAATTTTTCAAGAAATGATTTTTCTTCAAATAAAAATGGAGTTAAAAAATTTCTGTTATAAATTTTTATCCCGTTTTCAAAAAATTCTTCTTGTTTAATAAATTTTTTTCTTCTAATAAAAGAATTTAAAAGAAAATTTGGGCGAATTAAAATAATTTCATTTCCCATTTCTTTTAACCCAAGGGCAAAATCTCGCACTATAAAGGGCAAAGAGTCATCTTTTTTAATTGGATAAAGATCAGTTATTAAAAGAATTTTCATAAGGTTATTATATAATATTTTATCTAAAATCAAAAATTCAATCTTTAGATTTATTTTTTTAGCTAAAATACATCTTTTGGTTGATGAGCTTTAAGTAAAGATTAGTCTATATTATTGATGTAAAGGTTTATACTTTTATGATAACTAGATGACGATAAGAGGTAGGATTAGTATATGGCTGGAGGTATAAGTTCAAGCCTAAGCGCAGCTTTAGCACGTATGAGTGCTATTGAAAATAACTTCAATGCCCTTAATGGGGTTGAATTTAGCACGCTAAATCCTGCTTTAGATGTTGAAAAATCTGTAAGTGCCTCTGAAATTAAAAATAATTTTAAAGATATTTTAGATAAAAAACTTGAAGAAAATAAGGAAAATAAGGAAACAGATAAAACTTCAAATGAAGAAATGGTTGAAGTTGAAATATCACCCACAAAAACCCCTTTATCTGATTCTAAAATTTCAAAAAAAGAAAGTATTAACCTAAAATCTAAAATAGATTTAAAATCTCAAAAAGTTAATGTTGATGAAATAATCGACACTTTTAGCGAAAAATATGATATAGATAGAGATTTTATAAAAGCAATAATTAATAAAGAATCGGGCTTTAATGTTAATGCTACAAGTAAAAAAGGTGCGATGGGTTTAATGCAATTAATGCCTACAACCGCAAAAAGCCTAGGGGTTGAAGATGCCTATAATCCTTGGGAAAATGTAGAGGGGGGAGTTAAGTATTTAAAAAAACTTTTAAATACTTATAATGATGATAAAAAAATGGCACTAGCGGCTTATAACGCTGGCCCGACTGCTGTTAAAAGATATGGCGGAATTCCCCCATATAAAGAAACTCAAAACTATGTAAATTCTATTATGGATACTTATAACAAAATTAAAGGGGTGGAATTATGATTACAAGAGGAATAGGCACACTTGCAAAAGGCATGCAAGCTATGCTTGATTTTGAAGATGTAACTGCGCACAACCTTGCAAACGTAACCACTCAAGGCTTTAAAAAGAGTTATTTAACTTTTCAAGATGTTATGAGTTCAAATGTTCAAACTAAAACTCCACAAGGAAATAACAAAAACGTTGGAACGCTAAGCATAGGTTCAAAATCAGATAGAACATACATTGATTTTACCCAAGGCGGTTTGCAACAAACAGGAAATAATCTTGATGTTGCTATAGAAGGGCAAGGTTTCTTTAAAATAAGATATAACGATATTGACGACGATGCTCAATATAATGAAAAAAATTATTATTATCAAAGAACGGGTGATTTTAAACTAACAACTGATAACTATCTTGTTAATTCTGACGGGGATTATGTAATGGATACAAATAACCGCAAAATCAGAATTACAAGGGATTTACAGGCAACAGAAGTAAGAGAAATGAATAGACTTGATATATCTAAAGATTTAATTATTTCTGAAAATGGTCAAATTCAATTGAATAATTCATCTTTTCGAGGACTTCTTCAAAAAATTCAAATTTGCGATTTTGAAGATAAAACAAAAATTTCAGGCATAGGAAAGGGAAGATATCTTCCTATTTATGGGCAAGACGCAGGGCTTTACACAAAGTCCGAGGGGACATTTTCTCTGCAACAAGGAATGTTAGAAATGTCAAACGCTAATACCATAAATGAAATGCTGAATTCAATTAATGTATCAAGGGGATATGAATCTATGAGTAAGATTTTAAAAACCCAATCAGACACAGTTAACCAAGCAATAGGACTTGGTAATATTTCAAGATAACAACCCTTTTAAGGAGAAAAAATAACTATGTCACATGAAAAGCAAAAAAATAAAAAAATTGTATTAATTTTACTCATCTT
>CAKUXO010000014.1 GCA_934700385.1 uncultured Candidatus Melainabacteria bacterium | reverse complement strand
TTTTGTGTTCAAATTCTAATGAATCAAGTGGCAGTTGGGGCTAATGCTTTTGAGAATGAATACGTTATCCATGCTGATGGCGCTTTAAAAGATAGAAGAAATTATGAACTTTATGATTATGAAGAATTAGGCAGAGGTGAGCCTGAAATCATTGAAACAGGTAGAATGATAACCGTTGGCGAATATGGTGGAATTAAAGGATTTAGAAATGTTTTCCATGGACTAGAACTTGAATTCCATGATGAAAACGAAGCTCGAAACATTCTTGAATTATGTCGTTATGCAAACGTTCACACTCAAAAACCTTTAACAGACAGTGAATTAAGATTTATCTATTTTTATCCTAATATTGCTGCAAAAATAATGACAGTTGATCCATATTATTCACCATCTGGTGCATTAAAAGAAAGAATGGAAAGGCTTGAAAAAATCGCTGGTTCAAAAATAGTATAGGAAGAAAATGAAAAAATTATATATTGATACCCTTGGCTGCCAAATGAATAAATCAGATTCTGAAAGAATAATCGGGATGTTGGGGCATTTTGGCTATGAACAAACACAAGATGAAAAAGAAGCAGATTTATTTATCGTTAACACTTGTGCAATTCGTCAATTATCTGTAGATAAAGCATATTCTCGCCTTGGAAATTGGGGAAGAATTAAAAAAGATAAAAAAGCTAAAGGTGAAAGTGTTAAAATCGCTATTTGCGGCTGCGTTGCGCAATTAGAAAGCGAAAACATTAAGAAAAAATTTCCTTATGTTGATTTAATTTTTGGAACAAGAAATATTTTTGAATTACCTGATTTACTTAAAAAACTTGATGATAAAAGAATTTGCGCACTTGATGATAAACCA
Source organism: uncultured Candidatus Melainabacteria bacterium (assembly GCA_934700385.1). Classification (GTDB taxonomy): domain Bacteria; phylum Cyanobacteriota; class Vampirovibrionia; order Gastranaerophilales; family Gastranaerophilaceae; genus RUG14156. Next base: position 40,414 of record CAKUXO010000014.1, on the reverse strand, counting down.
ATTAATGAAAATGATTATAAAATCGAGCGTGCAAAATCAATAAACGCTTGGTTACCAATTATGGAAGGATGCAACAACTTCTGTTCATATTGTGTTGTGCCTTATACAAGAGGACGTGAGCGTTCTCGTGAAATTGAAGCGATTGTTAAAGAAGCTAAAAACATTTTATCTCAAGGTTTTAGAGAAATTACATTATTAGGTCAAAATGTTGATAGTTATGGAAAAAATCTTGAAAATGGTGAAAATTTTGCAAAATTATTACAAGCACTTGATAAATTAGATGGCGATTTTAGAATTCGTTTCACTTCTTCATATCCAACTGATATTACTGATGAAGTAATTGAAACAGTTAAAAACTCAAAACACATTTGTGAATGTTTCCACATTCCTATGCAATCTGGTAATGACCGTGTTTTAAAGGAAATGAATAGAAGATATAACGTTAATCAATACAGGGCTATTGTTCAAAAAATAAGAGAAAACATTAAAGATGTTACAATTACATCTGATTTTATTGCAGGTTTTCCTGGGGAAACTTTTGAAGAATTTGAAGACACCTTAAAAGCAATTGATGAACTTGGGCTTGATTATTCAAACACAGCGGCATATTCACCTCGCCCTATTACAAAAGCAGGTAAAATGGTTGATAAATTTATCCCTGAAGAAGAAAAGAAAAAAAGACTTCAAATTTTAAACGATAAAGTTAAAGAAGCAAGTTTAAAATCTAATGAAAAATATATCGGAAGAACTCTTGAAATTTTAATTGATGAAGTTAAAGACGGCGTTTTTCAAGGTAGGACAAGAAATAATAAAGTTGTTCATATTTTAGATGATAAAAAGTTGAATATTGGCGATTTTGTTCAAGCAAAAATTGAAAGAGTTTCAACTTGGTGTATGTTTGCTTCTTTAATTGATTAAAAACTTATGCTCAAAATTTTGAGCATAAGAACACGTATTTTTTTTGATAAATTCCATAGAACGCAGCGAGCTGACTGAGCATAAGTCTTAGCACTGTTGTTCGAGTTTAAACTACCTGATTCTAAGCGAAACTCGTAAGCGTTAGATGAACTGTACTCATCTGACGACCAGACGATGTTCGGGTAGCAGTTGCCGTTAGACCCAGGGCAAGCGTCAGTGTTGTTGCATTGAACTGACCCATAACCGGAATTCCAGTCACACAGAAAATATAGAATTATCAAGGGTTTTTAATTGTATAACAATTTATACGTTTAAAGCGAAAAAATCGCAAATTTGAGCTAACAAAAATATTATATCACATTAATTAAAATAAATGCCCCGAAGTTTCGAGGCATGCAGGGTTTTATATAATATAATATATAAATAAATAAGAAATTTATTATTAGCCAAGGGCTTCAATAATTGCTTTTGCAGCTCTTTTACCAGCTCCCATAGCATTAATTGCAGTTGATGGACCAAGAGGTGCAACGTCGCCACCAGCATAAATATCTTTAACAGAAGTTTCACCTTTATCGTTAATAACGATGTAGCCTTTGTTATCTGTATTTAAATCGATATCTTCTGTAGCACAAGAACGTTGAATAATTGGGTTTGGACCTGTTCCAAGTGAAACAATAACGCTATCTAATTCAACATCAACAAATTTACCTGTACCTACAGGTTTTTGACGACCTGAAGCGTCAGGTTCACCAAGTTCCATTATTTCAAATTTCATTGATTTAACATAGCCATCTTCACCAATAATTTCAACAGGTGCGTGTAAGAATTGGAAATCAATTCCTTCTTCTTTAGCATGGCGAATTTCTTCAAGACGAGCAGGAAGTTCTTTTTCTGTTCTTCTATAGAAAATGTAAACTTTTTCATAACCAACACGAACAGCTGTTCTAGCAGCGTCCATAGCAACATTACCACCACCAATGATAGCGGCAGTTTTGCCGATTTTTAAAGGTGTTGGGGTGTCTGGGCTTTGAGCGTGCATTAAATTAACTCTTGTTAAAAATTCATTAGCGCTATAAACACCGTTTAAATTTTCACCTTGAATGTTCATCATTTTAGGTAAGCCTGCGCCTGAGCAGATAAAAATAGCACTATAACCTTCTTCTTTAAGTTGATTAATTGTGATTGATTTACCAACAATAACGTTTTTAAAGAATTTAACACCGATATCTTGTAGGGATTTAATTTCTCTATCTAAAACGGTTCTTGGAAGTCTGAATGGTGGAATACCATATCTTAAAACTCCGCCATATTCGTGTAATGCTTCAAAAATTGAAACTTCAAAGCCTGCATTTCTAAGATCAGCAGCTGCTGACATGCCTGCACAGCCAGAACCAACAATTGCAACTTTTTTGCCGTTTTCTTTAATTGGGTTTGTTTTGGCTTTTGTGTTATCTCCAACATATCTTTCTAAAGCGCCAATTGCAACAGGTTGACCTTTAATTCCTAAAATGCAATTACCTTCACATTGTTTTTCTTGAGGACAAACCCTTCCGCAAACAGAAGGTAACATTGAAGATTGTCTGATGATATCTCCTGCAGCTTGAAGATTATCTTCTTTAACTTCTTTAATAAAAGATGGGATATCTATATTAACAGGGCAACCTTGTTTACATCTTGCATTTTTACATGACAAACATCTTGAAGCTTCAAGATGAGCTTGTTCAGAAGTAAAATTTTCTTCAACAGGGTCAAAGTTGCTTCTTCTTTGGATTTTATCTTGTTCTTTTTGTCTTTGTCTTTCGATTTTTTCAGCCATAATTTCTATAAGCTCCTAATTTTATTCTGCTTTTCTTTTATTGTATAATAAAATCATAAAATGAGGTACAATTGTGACAAAAATTAAACTTTGGATAAGTGATATCGATGGCACTTTAATGAATTATGATAATACATATACAAATGAAATGGCTGAATTAATTAAAAAAATTAATTTAAGCGACACTAAGTTTGTTCTTGCAACAGGTAGAATGTATATGGGGGCTAAGTTTGCAGCAGATACATTTAATCTTAAAACGCCGATTGTTTGTTATCAAGGTGCGATGGTTCGTTTAAATGATGAAATTCTTTGGCAAGCGCCAGTTGATAAAAAATTGGCTCGTGAAGTAATCACTTATCTAAAAGAAAAAAATCTTCACACTCATCTTTATGCTAACGATAAACTTTATATTGATGACGACGATAAAAGGATAATGGCGCAGTATTGTAATGGTAGAGGAACATTTTATGAAGTTGTTAAATCTTTTGATGATGTTCAATTTGAAAGTGCGCCAAAAATTCTAGCGGTAATTGAAAACCCTGAAATTATGAAAGAAGTTAAAGAAGAATTAACTAAAAAATATGCTGGGGTTTTAAAAATTGTTCAAAGTAATCCGATTTATCTTGAAATTAATAACATTAACGCTTCAAAAGGGGACGCTTTAAACTTCTTGAAGAAATATTGGTCTTTAAAAGATGAAGAAGTTTTAGCGTCAGGTGATCAAGATAATGATATTGACATGCTTAAAAATGCAGGCATTAAGGTTTGTGTGGGTTCACATTCAAAAGGTTTAAAAGAAATTGCTGATTATTGCTGCAAAGATGTTAATAGTAATGAACTTGTTAAATTAATAGAAAGAATGGTTTTATGCGAATAGGGCTTGGATATGACATTCATCAAACAGATGAAAAAAGAGATTTAATTTTAGGCGGGGTGAAAATTCCATCTGATTTTGGACTTTTAGGTCATTCTGACGCTGATGTTTTGGTGCATGCTATAATTGACGCTATTTTAGGCTCTGTTGCACTTCGTGACATTGGATATCATTTTCCTGATACAGATGAAAAATATAAAGGAATCAATAGTCTTGAACTTTTAAAATTAACCTTAGAATTATTAAAAAAAGAAGGCTATAAAATAATTAACATAGATTCAAATATAATTTGTCAAAAGCCAAAATTAAAAGATTACATTGATTTAATGAGAGAGAATATTTCAAAAGTTGGCAACTTAAAATTAAACCAAGTTTCAATTAAAGCAAAAACTAATGAAAAAATGGATTCAATGGGAAAAAGCGAAGCAATTTCGGCTAATGCAGTTGTTTTAGTTGAAGAAATATAATTATTTTATTTTTGTTGTTTTCTTAAATTCATCTGCTAAAAGTCTAAATTGATCAACATTGATTTTTTGATCAGATATAATTTTATTTACATCTTTCATAGTTTCCCTGCATTGTTTATTTACAGTTTTTTTAGCATTTTGAAGATTTTTTACTGCCTCTTTTTCAGCAGCTGTTGTTGTTGCTTTGTTGAATGGCGACATGCCAAAGATTTTAATACCCATTATATAAACCCATCTAAAAAAGTGATAACAATATAATAAAAACAAAACTCAAAGAAAAATTGCCTTTAAAAAGCCCCTAGCTAGGCTAAGGGCTTAAAATTTAACTACATAGCGCCTTTGATTAATTCAATGAAGCTATCAGCTTTAAGAGCAGCACCACCGATTAAGCCGCCATCGATTTCAGGTTGAGCCATTTGTTCAACAATTGTTGATGGTTTAACAGAACCGCCATAAAGAATTCTGATTTTATCAGCAACTTCAGCAGAATATAATTTAGCGATAACTTTTCTGATTTCGCCGATTGTTCTGTTTGCTTCAACAGAATCGCAAGATTTTCCTGTTCCGATTGCCCAAATTGGTTCATAAGCAATAACTGATTTTTCAGCGTCAGCAGCTGAAATACCTTCAAATGCTTTTGTGATTTGATTAGCTAGGTGAGCGTCTGTAACGCCTTGTTCTCTTTGTTCTAAAGTTTCACCACAGCAGATGATTGGAATTAAACCACCGGCTAGAATAGCTTTTGCTTTTTCATTGATAAATTCATCAGATTCATTGAACATTTGACGACGTTCAGAGTGACCAATGATAACGAATTTAACGTTGAAATCTGCTAACATATCTAAAGAAATTTCACCTGTGTAAGCGCCAGATTTGTTTGGGTTTACGTTTTGAGCGCTTAAAGCGATTTTTGGTTCATTTTTAATACAATCAGATACTTGCCATAAAGCAGTAAAAGTTGGGGCTAAAATAACTTCAGGCATTTTAGCTGCGTCAAGAGCTTTAACGCCTTCAACAATGCCATCTGCTAATAATTTAGCTTCAGCTTTATTATTGTTCATTTTCCAGTTGCCTGCAATAATAGGTCTTCTTGCCATAAGATAACTCCTTTTTTTAATTTATTTACGAGATTATTCTAACACAAACAAAAATTTGCGTTTTATTCTTCTTCAAGTAAATCTCCAACTGTTTCTTGAAGTTGATTATATACTAGAATTGTTGTTGGGCAGATATATAATTTTCTTTTTACAAGGCTTTTAATTGTTTCACAAAAACATTTTAATAAAGCAGCGTCTAGCCCTAAGGTGCCTTTATTATTTTCAATTAGTTTCCAAAGTTTTTTTGTATATTTTTCATCTCTTGAATTAGGCTCAATTTTATCTGCTAAAAAAATGATTTTATCAAATAAATTCATATTAACGCAACCAATTGTGTGGTTTCTTACCCCTGAAATAATCATAGGGTCATCTATTTCAAATTCTTTTTGAATTAAATAAGCGCCAACAATAGCATGGAATGTTTTTGGGTTTTTTAATTCAGAAACTTCAAAACCTTCTTTTATATCTTCATTTATGATTTTTAAAAGTAAATCGTTATCAAAATTTTTAGCGCAATCATGGACTAAGCCTGCTAAATATGCTTTTTTTTCATCAAGATTATAAAGTTTTGCCAGTTTTTGAGCAGTTTCAGCACAGCCTAGAGAATGATTAAATCTTTTAGAAGATAGATTTTCTTTCAGCCAGTTTTCTATATAATTTATGTTCTTCAATGTAGTTTTGTACCTCTTTTGTTGTTAAATTGCTAATATCTTTGTTTTGAGAACAAAGTTGTCTTATTTGTTCAGATGAAACATCTAAAAAATCTATGTTTAAAACTTGAAAAGAAAAACCTTTGTTTTTAAAATATTCAAAAGCCTTTTCGCTTAAAGTTTGTCCGTTTGAAAATCTCCTTGGAATAACGATGAAATTTGTTTTTTGTTTTAAAATTTCAGGCTCTCTCCAACTTTCAAGTTTGAAGAATTGATCAAAACCTAAAATAAAATTAACTTTTTCATTATTATTTTCTTTGTATAATTTTTCAATTGTTTTATAAGTATAGCTTGGAATTGGCATTTTTCTTTCAATATCGCTAACGCAAGTTTCGCCAACGGCTAGTTTTGTCATGTTGAGTCTATCTTCAAATGGCAAAGTTATGCCTAGTTTATGTGGCGGCATATAAGACGGCACAAAAATAATACGTTCAAAACCAAGGGCTTCACGTACCTGTTTAGCTATTGAAATGTGTCCAAAATGAATTGGGTTAAATGTTCCAAAAAAATAACAGTCCATATCAAAATTATAGTATAAAATTTTAAATTGTTAAAAAATTATTCCCAATTGAAACTTTTAATATAATTTTCTTTGTTAATATCCCCTAAAACACGCACTTTAAAATATCTTGGTTCAGGATTTTCAATTTCAATTGAGGGGATTTTAGAAGCATTTTTATAGAATTCTTCATCTTTATTTGTTTTTTGTTTTTGTACAACAGAATTAATAAATTGGCTAATTGAAGCGTTACCAATTGCACCAAGAGCATTTGAGATGTTTTGAGATAACTTACCATAAATTTTAATATCGGCAAGATTTTCTAAGATGTTATAATTTCCTTCTAAAAATAAGCTTAAATTTTTACCTTTAGACATTATTTCAAGGTTTTCAATTTTAGCATTTTTAACTTTAATTTCACCTGAAATTTTTTCAAATTCCCCTGTTTTATATGGAGTTAAAACTTCAATTAAATTATTTAAAGATAAGCCTAAAATGCCATTTTTAATTAAGTTTCCGGCTCTTAAAAGATATTCCAATGAACCAAGTTTTGGCATTTTTCCGTTATCAATTGAAAATTTAACGTTTGAAGAAGTGTTTTTAATGACATCCATTGAATCAAGATTTTTTGTGCTTAAAACAAGTGAACCATTAACTTTGCCAAAAATTTGACCTTGCAAGTTTAAAAATTGTTTAGTTAAAATATTTGCGTCGCAATCTTGCATGTTTGCAGCGATATCAAGTTTTTTAAGAGGAAGATTATATTTTCCTTTCCCTTTAACTTCGCCGTTTGCTATATCTAAAAAGATGTTTTTTAAATCAAAAACGTTGTTTGTATAGCTGAATTTACCTTTTAAATTTTTAGCGTTAATTTTATCATAGATAACATTTTGAAAATCAAAGTCGCCCTCTTTAATGATTATATCTTCGGGTTTGATTGAAATTTCAGATTTTTGGGTAATGTCTGTTTTTTGTTGAGTTGGAGTAGTTAAACTGTTTAAAACTTCCATTATGTTAAAATAGTTTGAACTAACTGAAATTTTTTCTAAGATATATGGTGCTTCAAAATTATTTAAAGCTCTTAAATTAATTTTCACGTCACTTTTAGAATTTTTAGCTAAAATAACGCCATCAATATATTTTTTTGAAATATTGAAGTTTATGTTATTAATTTGAGTATCATAAAGCGGAATATCTAAATCTTGAAGTTGAACATTTCCGTCTATTTGTGGTTTTTTAGTGTTTCCATTTAAAAGAATTGAACATTCAAAATTACCTTTTTTGAGTAAAGATTTTTTAAATATCAAATTTAAAACCCTTACATTTAGAGGGGTTTGAGTTTTAACTTTTAAATTTTTATAGAAAAGTTGGTTTTCATTTTCAACAATTTGCCCGTTAACTTTTAACATATCAAGAGGATATGTTTTAGAATTTTGATTTTGAATGTATTTTAAAATCTTAAAATCAGAAATTTTAGCAATATTATCATTAATTGAAACTAAGCCTGAAATTTCTCTGTCATAATTAACATCTCCAAGGTTTGAACCAAGAAAATAAACATCAGAATTTTTTGGAACTTTTGCAAGAAAATCAATTGAATAATTAGAATTTGTCCCTTTAAAAGAGCCTTTAATCGGCACTTCGCCTTTAATTTTTAAAGGATAAGTTAAATATGGATTAATTATTAAATCGCTTGTTTTTTCATCAATTATTGTTGAAAAGTCAGATTGAATGAATTTATTTGTATAAAGATTTTTAACCCTTGCATTTAAAAAGATAGGCATTGAATTATAATCTATGTTTAATGAACCTATTTTTAAATCATCTCCACTAAAATGAATGTTTCCGGATTTTAAAATAGAATTTTCAAATTGTATTTTAGGAATTATTCTGTTTAATTTTTCAAGATTGATGTTTCTTAAATTAATTCCTAAATCGCCTTTTGGTTTTGAAGAAAAAATATCATAAACCTTGCCTGATGCTTCAAGTGAACCATTAAAGGCTTGAAGTTTAAAGTTATCAAAGTTAAGAACATCATTATTAATTTTAATTAATCCTGATTTAAAGATTATATCTTTATTTTGGCTTGAATTAAGACCAATTATATAGCCTGAATTTTTAATGTTTTGGAAGTTGATGTTATTAAGATTAATCTTTCCTTTTGAAGAAATTTTAGTTTTAAAATAAATATTAAAAGGTTTAATATCTTTTAAATATTTTTCAAGCTGAACAGAGTTAATTGTTAATTTTTTAGCTTCATTAAAGATATCATAAAAAGCTATTTTATTAGAAAAAATTTCACTTTTAAAATCAATGTCTTCACCGTTAATTATTTTATTTAGGTTATCTTTTGAGCTAAATTGAACATTAAATTTAGAATTATTTATGTTTGTTTCAAAAATTCCATTTTGACTTTCGCCAAATTCTAAAAAGCCATTAAGATTTTTTGTTTCAAGTTTATTATTTAATATTATTTTATTGTTTTTAAATTCAGCCCTGCCACTTAAAGCCAGTGCATTTAAAAGTTCAGGCGTTTCATAATCTGCTATTGTTCCTTTTAAATTAATATCAATTGAAGAAATACCTGAAACTGCCGCTATATCTTTAACTAAGAAGCTATAAGGCTTTGAAACAGTGCTATTTTTAAAGATATCTAAAAGTTGAGAAGTTCTTGCATTTGAAATTTTTGCATTTAGTTCAACCTCACCTTTTGTGTTTCCTTTTCCTGTTAAAAGAAAATCTGCGCCATTTGTTTTTCCTTTAACTTCTTTAAAAATTAAATCTCTATTATCAAAAACAAGTTTGCAATCCCCGTTTGTTAATTTTGTAGCTAAGCCATTAAGGGTTGCATTTGCGCTATATGCTTCAAAATTTCCAAAAATTTGCGCATCTTTTAGAGTCCCTTTTGTTTTAATATCAATATTTCCATAGCCATTAATTTTCATAATAGGAACGGGACCGATGTTAAAACCTATTATTTGTTGAACAGGAACAAGGTATTTTTGAGCAAAATCTAAGTCTATTTTTTTAGTTGATTTAACGAAATACTTGCCATATAAAGAGTCATCTAAGTTTGAAACCCCGTCAATTACAACATATTCATTTTGAGGGGTGTAAATTCTTGCAAAAACATTCATTTTATCTCTTATAAAAGTTAAATTTACATCATTTTGAATATAAGGCTTTGGATAGTTTGGAATATGAATGTTTGAAACTTTAACTTTGCCATTAATATCAACAGGCATGAAACTTTTTAAATTCAAATCCCCGTCAAAAGTTGCAAAAAAGTTAGCCTTTTTTAAATTAGGAATTCCTTGGGGGCGATAGAAAATTAAGTTATCAGGAAGTAGATATGTGAAATTATTTAATTGAGTATTTTTAATTGAGATGTTTAAATTTGTTTCAGGTTTTTTTGAAAATATTTTTGAAATTTCTCCAAAAATATTAAGATAAAGATTATTTGATTTTATTTCAAAACTATCTAAATTAAGAATTGATTTATCTAAATTAAAAAATGAATTTAGAGTAATAGAATTTTTATAAGGAATAATTAATCTGTTATCATTTAACTTTAAGGCTAGGTTTTTAATTTCTAGGTTAAGATTTTGAGAAGAATTTTCTTTTGAAGTTTTAAGAGTTAAATTAATATTACCTAAAAATTGGCTGATGTCATTTGAAATATATTTTTTAGCTAAATCGTTAAATAAGAAAAGATTGATGTTTTTAAGTGAAACATCTGTTATTAAATCTTTTGAATTTATGTTGTTAAAAGGATATTTTGATTGAATAAATAAATTGTAATCAGAAATTTGTTTGTTAGAATTATAGTTAACTTCAACCGTTCCTTTTTGAAGAATTTTAAAAAGGGAAGATTTCTTAGAAATTGCTATTTCATTTTGATTAAGGTGAAATTTTGTTAAAGTTTTTGTTTTATAGTTATCTTCAAAAACAAATTCAAAGTCATTAATTTTAGAATTTAATCTTGTAAGGTTAAATTTTTCATTGTTTAAATTTTTTAAATTCTTTTTAAAATCTTCATCAAGAGAATTAATTAAATCAACTTCACCTTTATCATCTCTTTTAAGGGTGATTTTAACTTCTTCAAAGTTTAATTTTTTAAAGTTAACTTTTTTAAATAAAAATCCTAAGGGTTTAAAAGCAACTTCTGGGTTTTTTAAACAGATGAATTTTTTAGTTTTGTTTTTGTCATAAACATTAATAAAATCGCTTTTTAAAACAAAATTAAATTTAAAATCAAAAGTTGATTTAGGGTTAACAAGTTCTAATTTTAAACCTGTCATATTTAAAAAATTATTTTCAACAATCGAATAAGCAAAAAAGTTTTTTAAAATAAGAAAAGATAAAATAAGAATAATTAAAAAAGCTAACGGAATTAAAACCGCAAGTTTAAGGGATTTATTCATAGTTATTTTTTTACATAAACTTTTAAGCATATTTTTATTATAGTTTTAATTTTTCAAAAAAGCTAAAATATTAAAATATCGTATAATTATTGTTTGAAAATTTTTCAAAAAACGTTAATATTAAAGATATGGTTAGAAAAACTTTATTAACATTAATTATATTTATCTTAACAATTTTCTTAACAATTCAATCAACGCTTGCTTTTAGTCCTTGCTTGCAAAAAGGTTCACTGGTTAAGGTTTATCCTAAGCAAGTTTATTCAACAAGCGCTTTAGAAGAAGGCTCTAGGGTATATTTTATCTCTCCGAGTGATGTTTGGGTATTGGAACAAAAGGCGATTGAAAAAGGGGATATTTTTGAAGGATATGTCAGCATGCTTAAAATGCCTGTTCAAGGGGTAAATGCGGCATTAAAAATAAATATCGATAAATTAATTAAAAAAGATGGCGAAGAATATGATATAAATGCCAATTTACTTTTTAGCGGAAGTGAAGTTTTAGGGGGGAATTTAACTAATCCTGCTTCATATAACAAAACTTTTCACCCAAGAAAAGTATATGGTGCAATTTGGGGTGGAACATATCAATATGTTCCAAGTGGGGAATATGAATTTGGAAGCCATGTTGAAATTGATCAAAGAAGCAGTGTTTTTGTTCAATTTTTAGAAAATTATTACATTTAATAAACAATTTGCGCTAAAAAAAATTCTCGTGGTAAAATATCCATAAGTTTAAACTAATTTGGAGAGGTAGTTAAATAGAAATATGAAAAAAATATTAACAATATTTATATTTATATGTTTTTGTTTTTTCCTTGTTGCGCCACAAAATTCTAAAGTTAGCGCCGCAACTAAAGCTTCAGGATCTAAAAAAACTGCTTCAAAAAATGAAAACCTTTATGGTTATGCTCTTTATGTTCCGGCTGGAATTACTTGTAGTGCTGTTTTATCTCAAGAAATTAATTCAAGAAGTGCTATTGTTGGTCAAGAGGTTAACGCTCTTTTAGTAGAAGATTTTAAATATAATGGCTCTTTAATAGCACCAGAAGGAAGTGTTATAATTGGTAATATTGTTGAATTAAAAAGAGCAGGCATGGGTGCAAGAAGTGCAAAAATGCTTATTAAATTCACAACAATTAGAACACCTTATAATAATATAATCCCAATTAACGCTGTTATTGCAACAACCGATATGTCAGGCGTTTTAAAAGCATCAAGCGCAAAAGATTCTATGAAAGAATATGTTAAAAATGTTGGTATTGGTTTAGGCGCTGGGGCTGCTATAGGTAGCGTCGGGGGTGCTATTTCAAAAAATAAAACCGTTGGCGAAGGTGCAATTTATGGCTTAGCAATAGGTGCTACAAGTGGGCTTATAAAAACAGTTGTTCAAGAGGGAGATGACATTGTTCTTCCTGTTAACAGCAGCATAAATTTATTTTTCAACCAACCGATTACACTGGGGGCAAAATAAAACTTATCCTATAAGGTAATTAAAAAATAGAAAATAAATGTTAATTTAATTCAAAAGAAGTAAAGAAAAAAATATGGCACAGATAAGAAATAGATTTGAAATACAGGATTCTTTAATAGAAGATACAATATTAACAAAAAGAAAGTTACCTAACTTTTTTGATACTAAAGATGATATTAGCCCATTAAGCGGCATATCAATGTCAATAGCGTTTCACTTTTTAGGTACGATTTTATTTATCTTTTTGGCTGCGATTTATGGGCTTGTTATGCCTCATTTTCCAAAGCCTGATATGCCTGTTCGTGATATTGAATTTAAACTTGTTCAATCAGAAGAAAAACCTCCGATTAACAAGAAAACAAAAATAAGATCAGATAGAAATTCTCAAGCAGGCGGAAAACACAATAAGAAACTTCCTGTTTCTCAACCATCTACGCCATCATCTAAACCAACCAAAAAGGTTGCAAGTCAACCAAAAGCGCAACCAAACAAGGTTCAAAAACCTCAACAAAAACAAAATATATTTAATCAAGCAAAACAGCTTGTTAAACAACAACCTCAAAAACAACCAACCCCAAAACAACCTCAAGTTGCTAAAGCACCTGTGCCAACAAAACCAACAGTTGCTAAACCTCAAGCGCCAAGCGCTTTAAAACCTACTAATACAACACCAAAACCAACCGGTGCAGCTAAACCTCAAGCGCCAAAAATTGCTACTGCGCCAAAAAGCCCATTCACGGTTCCCGTGCCACAATCAAAAGCGCCCGTAGGTTCAACTTATAGACCTCAAGGTACAACTGGTTCAGGTAGTCGTAGCGGTGTAGCTGGTGGAACGGGCTCTGCACCTGCACCTAAGTTCTCTACATCTGGTGGAAGTGGCTCTGGTTCAGGCAGCTCATCAGCCTCAAGCGGAAATAGATATGCTTCAAGAGGTTCAGGTGGCTCAGGCGGTTCCGGTTCAATTGGTAATCCAAGCCCCGGAAATCCTAATGGCGCCCCTGGGATTGACGCAATTAAGCAACCAAATTGGGGACCATACATGCGTGATTTAGAACAAAGAATTAAAAGAAACTGGACTCCACCAAAAGGAGATAGTTCAAAACGTGTTGTAATCACATTCACAATTGCTCGTGACGGTCGTTTATTATCTCATAGAGTAACAAAATCTTCAGGAGTACCTTTAGCAGATAGAGCAGCGATGAGTGCAATTGAATTAACTGCGCCATTTAGACCACTGCCACCAGAGTTTAAAGGTCAATCTGTACCAATCGAATTTACATTTGATTACAACGTTTTAAACAGTGTATTAAGATAAATAATAGAAAAGAGGATAAATAAAAATGGATTTGATTTTAAAAGCAATCGTGCAAGACTGGGCGGTTTTAACCCCAATCTTTATTTGTTCAATTTTAGTTGTATATGTTGCAATTAACAGAATTGTTTACTACAAAAAAAATGAAAGAAATATCTCTGAATTCATCCCAGGGCTTCAAAAAGCACTTGTTAAAAATAACATCGGCGCTGCTCAAAGAGCTTCTGTTCAATTAGGCGGCATAATTTCAGAAATGGTTGATGAAGGTCTTAGAATTTATACAGAACAAAAAGCCGGTTTTTCAAGAGCTTATGATATTTCTTCATCTTTAGCAACAAGAAAACTTGAACGTCACTTAACAATTTTAGGTACAATCGGCGGGGTTGCACCATTTTTAGGGTTGTTTGGCACAGTTGTAAGAATTCTTTATACTTTCCAAGACTTAGCAACAAAAGGTAATCAATCTGCAGAAGTTGCTTCAGGTATTGCATCTGCTCTTATTGCAACTGCTCTTGGTTTAGGTGTTGCGATTGTTGCGGTTGTATTATTCAACTATTTTCAAACCGTTGTTGCACGTTTTGAATCTGATTTTAAATTAATTAAACTTGTATTCTTAAGTTTTATTGATTCAGATGAAGAAGTTGCAGTGGATAAAAATAACTCAATTGCTCTATAATTGATAAAAAGGATTTAAGATGAACTTTTCTTCACAAAAACAAGAAGATGGCACAAGACAAACTTTTAACGAAATTAATATCACACCTCTAACAGATATTTTTCTTGTACTTTTAATCATTATGATGGTTATAGCGCCAAGTTTTCAATCTGTTAATGGTGATATAAAAATGCCTGAAATAAACTCAGGGCTTTCTGTTGAACAAAAAGAAGCGGTTGTTTCAATTACAAAAGACGGTGCTTTTTATGTAGGTGAAACAAGCGTTAACCCTGATAATCTTGAAACATATTTATCTGATTTAATTTCAAATACACAAACAAAAGAAGTTGTCGTGAAAGCTGATAAAGAAACAAAAAGTTCTGAAATTATGAAAGTAATGCAAGCGGCACAAAACGCAGGCTATACAAAACTTGTTGTAGCAGGCGAACCGCTAAGCAAAAAACAACAAAGGGATTTAGAAGAAAATTCAAATGTTAATGTCCCAAGTGAAAATGATTTTGAAAATGAGGTTCAAGGTTAATGAAAAGACAAACTTTTAATGAAATTAATATCACACCTCTAACGGATATTTTTCTTGTACTTTTAATCATTATGATGGTTATAGCGCCAATTTTAGACCAACAAGGTTTATCCCTTGCGGTTCCTGAATTTGTTGAAGAAAATACTGTTAATAAAGAAACAAAAATCATTACTGCTGAAGTAACACCTGATAATCGTTATATTTTAAATGATACAGAAGTTGAAGAAAATAGCTTGCTTTCAACAATAAAAGAACTTTCTAAAACAAACCCTGATGGCTTATTAATAAAAGCAGATGGAAATTCTAATCATGAAACAGTTGTTCGATTAATGGATAACGCCAGAAGTGCCGGAGTTGAAAGCATATCAATCGTTGAAATTTAGTAAAATTAAATGATATATTATAAAAAGCGAAGTATTTTAAAAAGATTATCAAATAAAATTAAAAATATCGGGAGTTTTTTAATAACTCCTGATTTTGCATTTTTAAATATATTAAAATGTTTTAAAAACATTGTTTTATTTTTTGGTTTTATTTTAATTGCAATATATTTAGGTTTTGTGTTTTTAATTCCAAAATATCTTAAAGAAACAACAATTGAAAATTTTATTAATGATTATGTTTTAAATGAAACAAAATTTTCTCTTGATTTTGAAAATTTAAAGATTAAATCGGGCTATAAGTTTGATGTTTATATAAAAGCAGATAAATTAAAATTAAATAATCCAGATAAAACAAACTTTATCACCTTAACAAAACCAAAAATAGACCTTAATTTATTAACTTTGTTTTTTAAATACATTGATTTGAATAAAATCAGCGTTGATGAAGCAATTATTCAAACAAAATTCACAAAAAATAAAACATATTTTTGTGTAGATAACGGCTTTTTAAATCTTTTTGAAAATAAAAACAAAACCGATTTTAAATTAAGAAGTTTAAATGTTTTAATAAATAAATCTCAAATTAAACTTTATGATGAAAACATAAATAAAAATTTCTATGTCTTTACTTCAAAAATTAAGTTTTCAAAAAAGCCAAAAGACTTAAATAACTTTAATTCATATAAAATTTTAACTAATGGCTATATAAAATCTTCTCAAAAAAATCTTGATTTTAATTTAAAATTAGATTTTAAAACAAAAGAAAATGCGCTTTCAAAATTTAAAGATACAATTAAAAAATATAATCAAAACCCTTTTATCTATGCTGATAAGTTTAATTTTTATGCTAAAAGTAATATTGATTTAAAAATCATTCCTCAAAATGATAAACTTAATTTAAACGGTGAAGCGGCGCTTTTAGATTACACTTTTAATTATGAGGGGATTAAATTACCTAAAAATAATGTGACTTTGATTTTTAAAGGACAAAAAATAACCGCCGACTGCGATTTTTATTTAATTAAAAATCAATTTATAAAATTAAAAGCCTTAGTTGATATTTCAAAAAATAAATCGATAGCGCTTAGTGTTAAATCAAATGAAATTAATCTTGAAGATTTTAATTTTGTTTTAAATACTTTTTCTAAAATTTTCAATTTTAAAAATATAGCACAAGATACAACCCTAAAAGGCAAAGCCCATGCTGATTTAACTCTAAAAAGTGATTTTAAAAATATAACTTCTCAAGGCTTTTTAAAAATTGAAGATGCAGTTTTATCTAATAAAAAATTAAATATAATAATCAGTTCAATCAATTCTGACGTTAATTTTATGAATAATAAAATTAACATTTTAAACTCATCTTTTATTTTTAACAATTCTAAATTTTTCCTAAATGGAACAATTGATAAAGCGCTTAATTTAAAATTAAATTCTGACCCGATAAACCTTGATAAATTGGTTATTTTGCTTCAAAAAACTCCAATTTTGAATATAAATTTAAACTTTTTAAATAATAAAGATTTTGAAATTAAAAATGGTTTATTAAAAGTTGATACTAAAATTACAGGTGAACTTAAAAAACCAATCATTAATTCAACTTCTTATATTAAAGACTTGAAAATTCATTTAATTCCATTAAAAGCAGATATTTTTGTTGAAAAAATTAACCCTTTAATTAATCCTAATAATCCAACCCTAGATAACATTAAACTTGAACTTAATAAAACAATTTTAAAAAATAAAGATATTAACTTCATAAACCAAAAAATGATTTTAAATATTTCAGATTTTAAAACTGTAAAAATTGAAAAAACAAAAGGAAATTTGAATGGTTTTGAAATATTTTTTGATGGATTGATTGAAAATTTATCTTCAAAAAATCAAAAAATTATGATTAATTTTGAAACAATTTTAAATAAAAATAATAAATATTTGATAATTAAAAATTATAATTCTCTTAAACTTTTTTCTAAAATAATTTTTGAAAATGATAAACTTTTAATTAAAAATTTAGATATTTTAACTTTTGATAAACCAATTTTAAAATTAGAGGGTGAAATTTTAAACATATTAAATAACAAGCCTGAATTTAATAATTTAAAAATTAATATCTTAGAAAACCTTTCAATTTTAAGTCCTTATTTTGATAACATTTCTTTTGACGTAGAGGGTAATATCATTGTTAAAGGCACAATAAACACCCCTGTTGCAGATGGAAATTTAAAAATCAGAAATTTAGTATATAAAAAATTTAATTTAAAAGTTAAAGATTTAATTTTAAATTTAAAAAAATCTTGCGCATATATTAACATCGTAAATGGAAAAATTTTCGGATTTGATTTTGATTTAGTTTCAGAAATTAAAATTTTATCAAATAAAATTGTTGTAAATTATGCTGAATTTTCATCTAATTACATCGATTTTAATACAATTGAGCAATATTTTAATCAAACAAAAACAAATAACTTGCCTATTGAAATTTTAAAAATTAAAGGTTATATAAATTCTCTTGAAGTTTCAGAATTTCTTTTAAATTCTGTTAGTTTTGAGGGGAATTTATTAAATAATGTTTTAGATTTAACAAAATTTAGAGCAGATATTTTTAATGGAAAAGCTCAAGGAAGTGCTACAATTAATCTAAAAACAATGAAAACAAAACTTGATGTCGTTTTAAAAGAGATTAATGTAAGGCTTTTATCTTCAAAATTAAAAGATATTTCAATTGCTGCAAGCGGAAAATTAAGCGCTTTTGTTTCAGGAACTTGTCAAGGTTTTGAGTTTGATGATGTTTTAAGAACTTTTGAAGGATACGTTAAATTTAACATTAATGACGGTGAATTATCTCAATTTGCAAAATTAGAACAACTTTTACAAGCGGGAAATATTCTATCTCAAAGTTTTCTAAAATTAACCCTAAATTCAACAATTTCTGCTATTACAAGAACAAACACAGGCTATTTTAAAACAATTGAGGGTACTATTAAAATCAAAAATTCAAACGCAACAATTCAATATGTTAAATCAATCGGTGAAAATATGAGTCTTTATATTGAGGGAAGATTTAACCTAATTTCAAAAGTTGCAAAATTAAAAGTATTAGGAAGGATTCCTTCTTCAATTGTAAATGTTATGGGTAACGTTGGAAAATTCAGCACTCAAAACCTTGTAGATAAAATGTCATCTGAAGCAAGCGAGTTAATTAAATCTTTAAGCGCTTCGCCGATTGAAAAAATGCTTTCAATTAGAATAGATAAAAATGACTTATCTAAAATTCCTGAATTATATAATCCTCAAGTCGGTCAAACAACAAGAGAATTCATTGTTTTAATAGATGGACTTATTACTTCAAGAAGCTCAATAAGGTATTTTAAGTGGAATTCAAGAGAATAAATTAATTAAAAAATAATTAAGAAATGGACAATTTTAATTTTTTAGATTTAATATAAAAATATGAAATATAAAGATTATTATGAAACGCTTGGCGTTAGTCGTGACGCTACAAGCCAAACAATTAAATCAGCATATAGAAAATTAGCAAGGAAATATCATCCTGATGTTAATAAATCTCCTGATGCTCAAAATAAGTTTAAAGAAATCAATGAGGCTTATGAAGTTTTAGGGGACGAAAATAAACGTAAAAGATATGACCAGCTTGGTTCTTCTTGGCAACAAGGGGCAGATTTTACACCACCCCCTGGGTTTGAGGGTTTTGATTTTTCAAAATTTTCAAACTATTCTCAAGGTGCTCAATCAATGGGCGGATTTTCAGATTTCTTTTCTGCAATTTTTGGGGATATAATGAATCAACAAACCGCTCAAGGTGCATCTTCAAGAAGTTCAAGAGGTGGTTTTTCCGGTTTTGGAGATTTTTCAGGCTTTTCAAGTGGAGCAGGCTACACCCATTCTCAACAAGCCCAAGCCCAACCACAAAAGAAAGAAAATCTTGATATAATTCAAAATGTTACTTTAAGCGTTGATGACTTAATTAAAACGCCTAAAAAAACTGTCATTGTTTCATCTTATCAACAATGCCGTGTTTGCCATGGTCAAAGACAAGGTTTCTGTTCAAATTGTTCTGGAACAGGTTTAGAAAAAGTTTCAAAAAGTTTAACTTTTAATGTACCTAAATTTGTTAAGAATGGTCAAAAAATTAGACTTAAAGGTGAAGGAAAAACGGATAGCCAAGGTAATGTTGGAGATGTTTATCTTGTTGTTACAATTAAAGATAAAAATTACGAAGTAAATGATTTTGATTTAACAACTTACGTTGAACTTTTACCTTATGAAGCTGTTTTTGGTACAGAAAAACATATTGAAACACCAGACGGCAAAATTAAAATTAAAATACCTAAAATGACAAAAACAGGTAAAAAATTGCGTCTTAAAAATCTTGGCTTACCTAAAAAAGATAAAACCAGAGGGGATTTGAATGTTCAAATTAAAATAACTATTCCTGATGATTTATCTTCTGAAGCGCTTGATTTATATAAAAAATTGGCTGAATTAAATTCATAAAAAATATTTTCTTTATTTTTATTATACTTTTGTCTATTATTAATAATATATTTCTTTAGTATAATAGTATTAAGAAATAGTGCTAGAGAAACTGTCGAATAGAGGTATAAAGATGGAAAATAAAGAAAATCAGTCTGAATTAAAATTTAGCAAGCCAAGGTTTTTTGTTATCTTGATTTTGGCTTTAATTGGCGTGGCTTTATGTTTAGATTTAGCCTATATTTTCTATAAAACAAATTTTTTAGATGTTTTTGTGCCAAGTTTTTGTTCAGTGTCTAATTTAATAGATTGTGACGGAGTGGCGCAAACTTCTTATAGCCTTTCTTTTGGAGTGCCTAATGCACTTTGGGGGCTATTTGTTTATTCAATTATTTTAATGCTTTTGTTTGTAGATAGAATTCAAGCTAAGTTTAAAAATTCTATATTTAATGTTTTTAAAAATCCAAGAAGTTATATTGCAACTATTTCATTGTTAACTTTTGCCCTATCAATGATTTTAGCTTTTATATCAATTTTTAAAATAAATAAAATTTGTGTTTTATGTTTTTGTACATATTTTATAGATTTATTTATTGCTCTTAGCGCTAAAGGAAAAGGCTTTTTTGTTGAAGATATTAAAACAACAATTCTTGATTTTATTGATGGCGCTAAAAAACATTTTATTTTATTCTTAGTTTTATTAATTGCTTTTGTTGGCGCTTTAGTTTATTTTTCAAAAAGTCTTGTTTTTTCTCCAAAACTTAAAAAAGAAAGAACACAAAAAGAATTTTATCAAGCTGAAAAAAATAAATATGAAATTAAAGGTAACACCCTTGGCTCTAAAGACGCTAAAGTTATTATAAAAATCTACAGCGATTTTAACTGTCCATTTTGTAAAGTTGTTAATATAATGCTTCATAAAGCAGCTAAAGAGCAAGACATTCTTGTTCAAGATGTTAATTATCCACTAGATACAACTTGTAATTCTAAAATCGGTAATACTCTAGGTGGTCATGAAACTTCTTGTTTATACACTCAATATGCTCTTGCTGCTAAAAATCAAGGTCAATTCTGGGGGGCTGCGAATGTTTTATTCTATAAAAAGCCAATGACTCCTGATGATATTGAAAAAGAATTTAAAAAAGCTCATCTTCATCTTGATTATGATATGCTTCATAGAGATGCTTATAGCCCTGAAACAATGCAAAAAATTCAAGATGATATTCAAGAAACCTTTGAAAGAGGGGTAAATGGTACTCCGGCTATTGAAATAAATGGCGTACTTTATATGGGTGCTATGCCTTATGATGACCTTATTGAAAAAATAAAATTAGCTCAAAAAAGAGCACTTAATTAGAATAGCGAAAATATGAAAAAAGTAATACTACATGCCTGTTGTGCGCCTTGTGCGCTCTATCCAATTCAAAAATTATTGAATGATGGATATAGGCCTGTAGTTTTTTATTTTAATCCTAATATTTTTCCATTTAGCGAATATGAAATTAGAAGAAATGAAATTAAAAACTATTGTTTTCAAAATGACATAGAGTTTTTTGAAGATGATTATGATATCAAACTTTTTTATGAAAAAGTAAAAGGTTTTGAAAATGAACCTGAAAAAGGAAAAAGGTGCTCAATTTGTTTTGATTTAAGATTAAGAAGAACTGCGCTTTTTGCCCTTAAACAAAACATAGATTGCTTTACAACAACTCTTAGTGTATCTCCTCATAAAAATTCTAAACAAATTTTTGAAATAGCTAAAAAAATTGAACAAGAATATAATGTTAAATTTTTAGAATACGATTTTAAAAAACAAAATGGCTTTTTAATATCAAGAAAACTCGCCAAGCAATATGAAATGTATGCTCAAACATATTGCGGTTGCGAGTTTTCAATTAGATAAATTATTTTCCGATTTCTAATGAAGCGCTTGCCATTGCTTTTGAAATAGTCATAACGCTTAATGAGGCTTCATAGGCTCTTTGCGCCATTGTTGCATCTGCTATATCAACCATTGCATTTGTGTTCGATGTTCTAATATAGCCGTCTTTATCAGCGTCAGGGTGCCCTGGTTTATAAATTTTTGCCCCTGGGGTTGGGTCTTCAATTATTCCATCAAAATTAACTCCGCTCATTCCTTCTGAACCTTTAAGAGACCCCATTCCCATTGAAGATAGAACGGTTGCAAAACTTTGATCTTGATTAGATGAAATTATAGGAATTTTTCTTGTGTAATTAGGGGTATCAATATTTGCAATATTTTTTGCTGCAATTTCAACCCTTTTACCATGGACATAAAGCCCTTCTCTACCTATTTCAAATGCGTTTAATAAACCCATAATTTACCCCTTTTATCCGTTTGAAGATACATTAAGTGCTGTTTTAATTTCTGTAATTGTGCTTGAAAGCTGTCTAACTGCAACGTTATACATTAAATAGTTTTTTTGCATTAAGGCAAGTTCATCTTCAACAGGAATTTGTTTACTTGATGAAGAAGATGAAATTGGCGCTGTTCCAAATTTTTCTATTGTTCTTGTTTCAAGATTTGAAGAAATTCCATTATTAAGATATTGAGAAAAATCGACGTCTTTTCTTCTATATCCCACTGTGTGCATATTTGCGATATTATCACCTAATGCTTCTTGCCTTTGAGATATCAAAGAAAGCATTGATTGAGGTGAATTTAACATTTTTAATGGTACTAGGTTCATAATTTTACCTTTATTTTATTATGTTGTTAAGTTGTTAAACATTGTGTCATACATTGAATTAACTGCTTTCATTAAAGAAGATGACGCTAAAATTGAAGCGTTAATTCTTGAAATCATATAAACTTCTGAAATAGTATCAAGGTTGCTTCTTTCAACTCCATATTGCTTTATATAATTATGGTTTTCAACAAGTTTCATATTTCCTGATTGCTCTGTTGCAACAAATTCACTTGCGCCAACTTCTTTTAAGGCTTCTGGGTTTTGAAATTGAACAACTGGGATAGTTCCTTTATATTCAGGTTCATCAATTAATCTTTTATAGCAAAAAACGTCACCATTTTCTCTTATTTCAATTTTTTCGCTTGCGCCATCAATTTGAATTCCAGAACCTACTAAATCTCCTGTTTTTGTTACAAGATAGCCGTCTTTATCTGTCATAAAAGAACCATCTCTTGTATATCTTATTTCTCCTGTTGAAGTTGTAACAGGGATATAGCCTGCGCCTTGAAGTGCAACATCAAGCGGATTATTTGTGATTAAAAATTCACCTGTTCTTGTGTCTGTTCTTTCAACGCCATGGATTGAAGCGTCTGCGTCTATTATATTTTCAAAGCGGACTGCTTTATAGCCATTTGTGTTTATGTTTGCTATGTTTTGAGTTGCATAAGCAAGTCTATCAAATTCTGAGGTTATACCTGTGCTTGCTTTTCTTATGATACCTTGTAAATTATATGCCATTTTAACCTCTTAATTAAACTTGACCTAATCTTGAAATAGCGTTAGATAATTTTGAATTTTGCATTTTAAACATTGTGCTGTTTGCTTGAAAACTTCTTTTATAGTTTGCCATTTCAATATATTCTTTTTCTAATTGAACATTTGAAGATTCAACGTAGCCTTGTCTAACGCAATTTGAAGAAACCAAACTGCCGTCTTCATTAATTACTCCGATTGTTCCTGCGTTTAAAACTCCTCTTTTTTTATCGTCAAAAACGCCGATTTTACCGTCTAATCCGATAACAATTTTACTTGTGTCATCGGGTACATAAGGCAAAACCAAGGGTGAACCCGTTTGAGATAGAACTTTTTGATTTTGTTGAGTTAAAAGTTCGCCGTCTTTATTAACCATAAAGCGCCCATCACGAGTTAGTTCAATACTTCCGTCGTTATTTAAAACTTGAAAATAACCTTTTTCGCTTAAGGCAATATCAAGCGGTCTTTGGGTTAGAGTTAATCTTCCAACTTGATTATCTATATTATGAGATAGAGCATAAGGACCAAGATATTCAGCAAAAGAAGATATAACGGCTTCTTTTCTTTGATATCCGATTTTATCAAAACCGATAACATTTTCGCCAAAAATGCCCATAATATCCATTTCAAGCTGCATAGCATTAACAGATTGCGCTAAGCCGTTTGCGTCAAAATTTATACCTGCTGCTAATCTCATAAATCGATACCCCTTTTTATATGGCTGTCGGTTTTTTAAAACTTTTCTTGAAAGAAATTTCAAAAAATACTCTTTTTATATTAGAAATAATTATTTTTTCTAAAAAGTCAACTTTTTGATTTGTTGTATTAAGTTGAAAAATAAAATATAATTAAAGTTATGAATGAAGATAAAATTAAAAAAATTGAATACATTAAAGAATCTTTTAAATTTAAACAATTAAAAGAATATCATAAAGCGGTTGAAATGCTTTATAAGGCTTTAGCGATTGAAAGCAAGGAAACTAATGATGAAGATAATGTTGAAATATTATCTCAAATTGGTTTTTTGTTTATGGAGCTTGAAAACTATCCAAAAGCTCTTGAGGAATTTCAAAAAGCTCTAGCAATTAACCCTAATCATTCTTTTAGTGTTTTAAAAAGTTTTGATATTTATTTTAAAGAAAAGCAATATTCAAAAGCTCTTAACTTAGCTCAAAAATATTGTGAAAATAATAAAAATTCAATTGCATATTTAAATTATTTTAAAGCTCTTGTTGCGCTTAATAAAACTCAAGATGCTATTGAAATTTTTAATGCGTTAGATGAAAACATAAAACTTGACCCAGATATCTTATATACAATTTCTAAAATTGACCCTAAAAAAAGAAAACTTCTTTTAGAAAAAATTGTTGATATTGATGAAACTCACATCAATGCTAATCTTGAATTAGCTGAAATTGAACTTAAAGAGGGTAATTATAATAAAGTAATTAACTATTGCTTAAATATTGTTGATGATAATCCATTAGCGCTATATTATCTTGCTCTTGTAGAACAATCTCGCCACGAATATTCTAAAGCAATTGATTTATTTATTAGAGCAATAAACATTGATTATGATACACACGATTTTTATTTTGATTTAGCAAAAGCATATTGTGATATTGCTTGGTTTGAAGAAGCGTTGTTTATGCTTAAAAAATCTGTTAATTTTTCAATTGCTAAAAATGAAAAAGAAAAACTTGATGAAAAATATTTCTTAATTGGTTGGATTTTAATTAAACAAAATCAATCTTCAAAAGCGTTGTTAAATCTTAATTTAATCAATAAAAATTCAAATTTTTATCTTAGAGCGCAAATTTTAATTCAAAGCATTAATCTTAAAAATAAAAATCTTGCAACAGCTAAAAAAGCACTTGAACAAAATTATGAAAAAGAAAAGGATAATCCGCTTTTTCTTGAAGTTTTAGCTGGTGTATATAAAGAATTAAAGTTATATAAGCAATCAATTGAAACCTATAAAAAAGCGCTTATATATTATCCTGATTCAATTTTTTATGCTTTAGAAATAATTGACCTTTTAATTGATAATGAAGAATATGATGAAGCAATTAAAAGAATTAATGACTTCTGTTCAAAATATAAAAATTGTGCAAACATCTATAATTCCTTAGCAAGAATTTATTATCGCCTTAAAGACTTATCAAAAGCGCTTGAGAGCATAAATAGATATATTGAGCTTGATTGTAATAATTCTGAAGCATATTACTTTAAGGGTTTAATTTTAAATGATATGTCTGATTATGAAAAAGCGGCTGAATCAATTTATGAGGCTATTAAATTTAAACCAGACGCAGCAAAATATTATGCTCAAATGGCAAGAAGTTATCTTGGTTTTAATCAGCCAAATGACGCACTTTTATATATTAAAGAAGCAATTGAATTAAATCAAAATGAAATTAATTATGTTGCTATGGCATTTGAAATAGCGCAAAAAATCGGAAATAAACACCTTATTGAGCTTTATAAAAAACAACTTGAAAGAAGTAAAGCCCTAAGAGAAGTTTCAAGATAACTTATTTTGTAAAAGAGAAAAAAAGGGAGGTTATCAAAACCCCCATTTCCCCATTAAAAAATTAATATTTTTTCAGTTCAATTAAATCTTTAAGATTTAATTCTTTATAATATTATTATAAACTTAACTTGTATATTGTGGCAAGTACCTTACCTTTATTTATATTCTACACTTGTAACATAGTTCTTTCATCCTATAAATAAAGGATTTTGGGGGTATTATCATTTTAAAAAACATGTTAATTTTTATTAAGATTTTAATTTTTTCCAATTTTTTTCCATGCCAATTTCACTTAATCTGATTAAAATATTTTTATGAATGATTTTAATTTTTTAAACAATTTCAATAATCGTTTTCAAAATCTATTTTTAAATAGAAAAATATCTAATGAAAAGGCTAATCTTGTCCAGTTTAATCAGGCTAATCAGACTAATCAATTAAATCAAACAAATCAATTAAATCAAACTAACCTTTTTAATTCTCAAAATGCCCTAACAACTCAAGGGCAAAATCAAAGCAACATTCAAAACCAAGAAAAAAATCTTAATAATGTAATTTTTAATTATGAAACTTCTCAAATGAGTCAAGAAGAAACTCTTGAATATCTGCAAAAGTTGCTTGATTTACCAGATGACGTTGAAAAAACTCTTAAAGAGCTTTCAAAAGATTCTAAAAATTTAAAAACTTTTATAAATAATCTTTTATCAATAAAAGTTTTAGGTCAGATTTTAAATCAAAAAACAACTTCTGCTCTTGAAAAATTAATTCAAACTATTTCAATTGCATATAAAACAACGCCTCAAAAAGCGCAGCAATTAGAACACGTTTTTAAAATTTTAAATTCAATTCAATCTAATTTATCTCAAGAAAATAATATTTTAAAAGAGTTTCTTTTGCTTTATATTCCTTTAAGTATGCCTATTTTTAATAAGCAAACTTCACCAATAAAATTAAGTGAAAATGAAAACACGGCAATTGATAACTCAGCTTTATCTATTTTATTTGAAACGATTAATTTTTCTAATATTCTTTTTTGTATAAATGAAATAGATAACGCATTATCAATTGAAATTTTTTCAAATGATAAATTTCCATCTGAAAAGTTTGTTTTTGTTTTAAAAAATCTTTCAAAAGATAACGTTTCTAATTTATCTTTTCAATTTAATAAGTTAAGAAAAGAAGATAAAAAATATGAAGAACAAAATTTTAGAGTTATTGCAAAAAATGTTGTTTCTTCAAACGTTTTAATTTTAAGCGCATTAATAATTAAATCTGTTTTTAAATTGGATGAAAACATTAAAACTATTTAATTTTTTTCAAAATAGAAATAAAGTTATTGTTTTCAACATCTCCTTCAACTTGGGTAATAAAGATTTGCGCTTTATCATCAGGTACATCAATTGAAGGTAAGTCAACAAGTTCAGATGAATAATAATTAGCGTCATTTCTTGTATTCATTTGAACTTTGTTTGCCAATCTGTTTAAAGAGATATTTCTTAAGAAATCAAACATTGTTTTTTTATCATTAGAAAATTTAGTATAAATTCTAATTGAAGCGTCGTGGCGCTCAAGGTTATATTGCCCTCTAATTAAAGCGCTAAGGGTAGATGAATATGATTTAATGTTCATTGAGCGAACATTGTTATCTTTAATTGATAAAGAGCCTGTGATTTTATCAAATTTTCCCTCTGGAATTGAAACAATGTCTGCTATTGTTGCGGGGTTAACCATTACAACAGGGTTTCTAAATAATGAAGCAATTTTTAAAACATATTCAACAAGCCCGATTTTACCAATCGTTCCATCTTGAACTATAAATTTAATGTCGCCATTTAGTTTTAAACTTTTATCTGTATAAAGTTCAATTAAGCCTGAGGCTTTGCCTGAAATTTCTTTATGCAAGTTTAATAAAACTTTTGCCATTAAATCAGAATTAACATCTTTAACTCCAAGCCTTACAGAGTGTTTTAAATTTTTAAGGTCAGATTTCACTCTAAGAGTTGAAATTCCCTCTGCTATGTTAAATTTGTTAGATTGAAGTTCTAAAATTCCATTTTTATCTAATGTCATCTGCGCCTTTATATCTGAAAAAGTAAGCTCACCATAGCTTCCTTCTTTCAATGAAAAATCAGCGTCCTCTATTACAATTAAATTTGTGTTAAACATGAAATTATCATCTTTAATATCATTTTCAGATTCTGTTTTTTCATAGTTAATATGTTGATTTTGCTCATTATTTAATGATGTTAAAAACTTTTTAACATCAATTTTATCAATATCAAGTTTTAAATTTCTAATTATAAATGGCGCTTGAAGTTCATTTTTAATTTTTCCGTTAAAATCAAACCTAATTCTTTTAAAGCCGCCTTGCGCTAAAACATTAATGTTTTCATCATCTGAAATTAATTTTGCGCTTTTAATAAACACTCTTTGAGATGGAATTAAGGTTTTTTCTATTTCAAGATTTGTTTTTAAATAAGGAATATTGTTTTTATATGCAACATATAAGTTCCCTTGAATTGTACCTTTTTTAAAGGTTTTTTCTTTTGTAAAGATGTTTAAAAATTCACAAGGCATTTTTCTATTAAAAGAAAAACCAAGGTTATCAATTTTTCCTGAAAGATTAGTTTTTCCTGAAATAACTATTATAGGTTTAATTTTAGAATTTTTATTGATGTCTTGCGCTATATAATAATTAATGTTTTTAATTTCAAGAATATCTTTATTAATATTAAAATCGCCTTTAATTGCTCTATCATAATCTGATAAGGCAGATTTTTCTTTATCAACCCCAAAATTAACCCCTTTAGGGATTTTAGCAAGCCAAGTTATATCCATAATATTATTTTTAGCTTTGTAGATAATTTTTGTTTTAAAGGGTTTTGAAGTATAAAAAATTGTGTTATTAATTAATTTTGAAAGATAATCTTTAAAAAATTCGTTTGATACAACCGTATCAATTGAAATATCTGAATCAAAAGTTTTATAGTAATCTTTAATTTTACCATAAATTTTAAGATTATTTTCTTTATTTTTGCCATAAAAACCAATTAAATCAATAAAATTAATGTAATCTTTTTTAATTAAGATTTTACCTTTTTGAATTGAAATAGGAATGTTTGTTAAATCTTTAATTTCGGCTTTTGTGTTGTTAGCAAAAATAACTCCATCAAGAACATTATTGTTCATATTAACATCAAAACTAACACAGCCTTTTGGATTAACTAAAGGTTTTAACATTGTTTGACCATTTTCAATAATAAAATCAGAATTGATTATTTTAAAAATATCTTCTAAATAAAAACTTTTAGATTTAGCGTTAAGTGAGATTTTATCTGGGTTAAATTTTGCATTTAATTTTAAATCAGAATTATTTATAAGAACTTTTAAATTTTGAATTAAAATTTCATCATCAAAAAGTTTTATTTCGTCTATTGTTGAAGAAACAATATCAACGTATTCAAGATTATTTTTTGTAATAATCGCTTCAAAATTAAAGCCAAGGTTTCTAAAAGTTTCTTCATTAATTAATTCAACATCTTTTAAGAACACTTCAATTTTAGAATTATTTTTTTGTTTATAGCTTAATTCAAGGTTATCTAGTTTGATATCGGTGTTAAAATAATCAATTTTAAAATCTTGTTTTGTTTGTTGATTATTTTCAAGTTTTAAATTATTTAAAAGTTCATCTATTTTAACAATTAAATTTTTTGCATTTATTTCTTTTAAGGTTATTTCTTTTTTCAAAAGTTTATCAAAAGAAATTAAAATTTTAAAATCTTCAAGATTAACTAATTCAAGGGCATTTTTCTTTAAGGTTAAACTTTTAATTTCAAAATCAAGTTTTGGGTTTAAATATGTTTTTAATTTTGGATTAGAAAAAGTTAAATCAAGGTCAAGTTGTTCTTTAACAATTTTAGTTAAAGATTTTTGGAAAAAATCTGTTTCAACAAATTTAGGTAAAATATTTAAATAGGTGTAAAGTGTTCCTATGATTAAAAATATGAACACAAAAAATAATGATATTAAAATAATTAAAACATTTTTTTTCTTTAACATAACAGTCAATATTTTATCATAAATATTTATTTTAGAAGATTTTAATGATAGTATAAAATTATATGAAAAAAAGATTGTTTTTAATTTTAATATTGCTTTTATTCAATGTAATTAGCGCTTTTGGTGAAAATAATTATGTTGAAGTATATTCATATAAAAATAAATTCGGTTTAATTCAAGGTGATAAAAAAATAACTGAGCCGATTTATAAAAAGCTGATTAAATTAAAAGATGAATCTTTTATTTTTATGTATAAAAATAAATATGGGATTATTTCAAAAACAGGCGAAATTTTAGTTGCACCAAAATATACCCAAGCTCAAAGATATGCGCTTCGTTTTGCTAAATTAGGAAGAAATGGAAAATATGCCCTTTTTGATGAATTTGGCGATACGATTATAGATGAAAATTATCAATCAATTGACATTTTATATGGAAAAATGTTTCTTGTTTGCAAAAATTTTAAATATGGCTTAATTGGTTTTAATGGTGATATTATTCTTGTTCCTGTTGCAGATGATATTTATATGCCAAAGGCAAACTTGCTTAAAATTTTATATGATGGTAACTGGTATGAAATTGAAAGCAAAAAAGATACTCTTGAATTACCTGTTGATATTTTATCAATTCAAGATGAAAAAAACTTTACTGTTACAAAAATAATCACTAATCCAATTACATCTGCCGGATATGGAATTGTTACAACGGGGGATTATTTTATTAAACTTTTTTCGTCAATTTCACCTTCTTATGAAAAAACAATTGATGAACTTGTGTTGTATCATGGCGCAGACACTGCTTCAATTTTGATTAAATCAGGTTGGATTATAAAATTTCCTGTGGTTTATGTAAAAAATTATATTAACAACGTTAAATCTCCAAATAATGGACCTTTATCTGATATTAAATCTGATTTAAAAAATAAGTTAAAATAGTTAAAATTTGACGAATAAAATGTAGCGTGATAGTATCAAAGTATGAAATTTGTATTAAAATTTTTTATTACATTTTTTATATCTTTTTTCTTCGCTACCATAAGCCCAGCTTTTTCAAATTCATTTTGTAGCGAAGGGTTTTTTGAACCCACAATTTCAACTCAAACAAAAGCAATTGAAAATTATAGCGAAGAAAGAATTGTTTTAGCAGATACTTTTTCTTTGATTGATAATTCAAAAAAAGACGAAAATATTTTTTCAAATAAAAAAGAAAACAATTCTTTAAACGGAAATACAGACTTTTATTTTGACAATAAAAAACAACAAAATTCATTAATTAAATATATTCAAAATGAAACATATTTAAGTCTCAACACTCCTTTAAGACTTCCTTCTCTTTTATTCCAAATTCAACCAAATGCCCCTTAAATCAACTATTTTTTTAAGTAGTTTTTAGTTTATTTTAAGGGGAAATGTAGTATGAATTTTTTAAATGAAAATTTATGCACCGGCCTTATGATTACCTTTATTGGTATGGTCGTTGTAATGTGTTTTTTAACAATTATGATTCTTGTAATGAATATCAGTTCTAAGTTTATTTTATATCTTAATAAAATTTTTCCGCCTGAAATTCCACAAGATAATAAATCAAAAGCCAAAAAGAAAGCAAAAACAGATGATGAAATTGCTCTTGCAATTGCATTAGCATTTAATGAAGCACAAAAAAGTTAACAAAGAAAGGAGTTTAAATGTTAGAAAATTTCCATAACTTTATAAGCTCTAATAGCATTGTTATTTCTGCTTCAATATTAATTTTAGCTTATATTTTTATTGCAGCGGAAAAAATCCCAAAAGTAACAATAGCGCTATTAGGTGCTGGTATAACAATTATTCTAGGATTGTTATCTCAAACAAAAATGCTTGATGGGGTAATTAATCCAAATTATTTTATTAATTTTGTTGATTTTAACGTTATTTTTCTTCTCGTTTCAATGATGATAATAGTTTCTATTACAACAAGAAGCGGAGTTTTTAACTATATAGCAGGTCAGCTTTTAAAATTAACAAAAGGACATCCTGTTAAAATTCTTGTTGTATTAGGCTTATTTACTGCGGTAGTTAGTGCATTTTTAGATAATGTTACAACTGTAATATTAATCATGCCGATAACTTTTTCTATAGCTAAAAAACTAGATATTAATCCAATACCTTATCTTTTAACAGAAATTATTTCATCTAATATCGGTGGAACAGCTACTCTAATCGGTGATCCACCAAATATTATTATAGGAAGTGCCGGAAATCTTAGCTTTTTAGATTTCTTAAATGAATTAACAGGAGTTGTTTTTGTTATTTTATTTGTAGTACTTTTAATTTTTGGTTTTCATTTTAGAAAAACTCTTAAGGCTTCAAAAGAAAAAATGGATGAAATAAGTAAAATTGATAATTCTAACGCAATTGTTGATTTTCCTTTAATGGTGCGCTCTTGCGTAGTTTTAGCACTTGTTATTTTAGGATTTGTTTTACATGACGTTATCCACATTGAAACATCAATTGTAGCGATGATTGGTGCATCTTTCTTATTACTTTTTGAAAAACCAACAGATATTTTAAGAGATGTTGAATGGAATACAATTTTCTTCTTCATCGGCTTATTTATCATTATTGGTGGCTTTGAGGCTTCAGGCGGTATTAAATTGATGGCGCAATTCATTCTTGATACTGTTCATGGGTCAAGAGAACTTACATCATTTATTATTTTATGGGCTTCGGGTGTAATTTCAGGTATTATTGATAATATTCCATATACTGCTACAATGGCGCCTATGGTTGCTCAAATTCAAGAAGTTATGGGTAGAGATTATGCTTATCCATTGTGGTGGTGCTTATCTTTAGGTGCTTGCCTTGGTGGAAATATGACAATAATCGGTGCTGCTGCAAACGTTATTGTTTCAGAAAATGCAAGCAAAAAAGGTTATCCTATTTCATTCCTTGGTTTTATGAAATATGGTGTAACTGTTGTTTTTGTTTCATTATTAATAAGCTCAATTTATATTTATCTAAGATTTTTAAGATAATAAAACTATTAAAAAAGCCGCTATTAAAGCGGCTTTTAATTTATAGAAGATGAATAATTTAGTCAAAATATTTATCATAATAGCCTTGAGCTAATTTTTTAAAGTCCTCATCGCTTGTATTTTTAACAAGATTAGCGTCAGCGCTATCAATTGTTCCATCAGCTTTTGTGATTAAATCGCTAACATCATAATTATCACCATTAGCATATTTTAGAGTATCTGCTGCTAAAAGATAGCTAGCGTATTCTTTATCTGAAATTTTTGAGGATTTTCCATCTAAATCAAGCGCATCTGTTAATTTTTCGCCGGAGTCGGTTTCTGTTGTACCTAAATATGAATGTAATTCTTCTGAACTAAGTGAATCATCAAAAACGCCTTCCCCTGGATGTGCCATATTAAAAGCTGTTTCAATAGCTTTGATGTCAGCTTTAGCAAATCTTTGAGCACTTTCAGCTGTGCTATCAGCGTCTGAAAGATATTTTATGCCATCATTTTTATTAACATCTTGTTGATAGATATCATCTTGAAAAACGTTGCCTTTATCTTCTAAAATTTGTTTACCTTCATCTGTTTTAAAAATATTTTTATCTTTTCCGATTTCAAAAAGCCAACCAAGGAGTTTGTCTTTTGTATCTTCAACAGTTATATTAGAACTATCTTTTCCGTGGAAATTTTCAACAACTTCTTCAAAATCTTCAAGAGCAACAGTTACCCCCGAAGCGTTTTTTGTGTTTTTTGCTTTATCATCTGCTAAATCTATAATAGAAGTTCCTTGGTTATCTTTTTTTTCTGCCGCTTTATTAATTCCCCTAAAGGTTGAATAGGCGCTATTTGAAACACTATTAACATTTGTACTCATCGTTGTAAATCTCCTCAATATATCCTCAATAACTTATATGTATATAAAAACATTTTGTTTGAAAAAATTGCCTTTTTTGTAAAGAAAAGTTTATATAGCTAAGCTATTTTCTTTTTTATGATATTATAAGTTCAATTAGTTTATTGGTTGAAAGGGGATTAAATGCCTTTTACTTTTGAAAAACAAGAAATTCAAGATGTTGTTCTGGTTAAGCCAAAAGTTTTTGGAGATAATCGTGGATTTTTTATGGAAAGCTATAAAAAATCTGAATTTTTTGAAAATGGTATTAAGGTTGAATTTAATCAAGATAACCATTCTAAGTCATCAGCTAAAGTATTAAGAGGTTTGCATTATCAAGCATTTCCGTATGCTCAAGCAAAACTTGTTCGTTGTTCAAAAGGAAGAATTTATGACGTTGCGGTTGATATTCGTCCTAATTCAAAAACTTTTGGAAAATATGTTAAAGTTGAATTATCTGAAGAAAATAAAAACATGCTTTTTATTCCGGAAGGTTTTGCGCATGGCTTTGTTGTTTTATCAGATGAAGCAGAATTATTATACAAAGCAAGTGGTGAATATAACCCAAGCGCAGATAGAGGAATACTTTGGTCTGATAAAGATATAAATATCAACTGGGGAATTGATTTTGACCCTGTTTTATCTGAAAAAGATAAAAATCAACTAACACTTAAAGAAATAAATTTAAAGGAGTTAATAAATGACTAATATATTGGTTACAGGTGGCGCAGGCTTTATCGGCTCTTGCTTTGTTAGACACATGCTTAAAAAACATCCTGATTATAAAATAATTAATCTTGATGCTCTAACTTACGCAGGCAACATTGAAAATCTTAAAGATGTTGAAAACAACCCTAATTACACTTTTGTAAAAGGTAACATTTGTGATTCAAAATTAGCCAAAGAATTAATAAGCGAGGTTGATTGTGTTGTTAATTTTGCAGCAGAATCACACGTTGATAATTCAATTAAACATCCTGAAATTTTTGTTGAAACAAATATCCAAGGAACACTTAATCTTCTTCAAGCTGCAAAAGAATTCAAAGTTGAAAGATATCTTCAAGTTTCAACAGATGAAGTTTATGGAACTTTAGGAAAAACAGGTTATTTTTATGAAACAACTCCACTAGCACCAAACAGCCCATATTCAGCTTCAAAAGCAGGTGCAGATATGCTTGTTAGAGCTTATTTTGAAACATATAAAATGCCAACTCTAAACACTCGTTGTTCAAATAACTATGGACCATATCAATATCCTGAAAAACTTATTCCTTTCTTTATTTCTCAACTTTTAAAAGGTGAGAAAGTGCCTGTTTATGGTGACGGAATGAATGTTCGTGATTGGTTATATGTTTATGATCATTGTGAAGCAATTGACGTTGTTTTGCATAAAGGTCAAGTGGGCGAAGTTTATAATATCGGCGGACACAACGAAAAAACAAATCTTGAAATAACAAACTTAATTCTTCAAGCTATGGGTAAAGATGAAAGCTCTATAAAATATGTTGAAGATAGATTAGGTCATGATAGACGCTATGCTATTTCAAATGATAAAATTACTGAAAAACTTGGTTGGGCGCCTTCAATCACCTTTGAAGAAGGTATTAAACTAACAATCGATTGGTATTTGAATAATCAAGATTGGATGAAATCAATTGAAAACAAGAAAGCGAGTCTTGTTTAAATGAAAATTGCAATAAGCGGCGCAAACGGTATGCTAGGGCAAGATTTAATATCTTTTCTTAAAACAAAAGATTGTGAAATATACCCCCTAACTCATCAAAATATGGATATAACAAATAGTGCTTTAGTTAATGAAACACTATCTCAAATTAAACCCGATGTATTAATCCATTGTGCCGCTTATACAAATGTTGATGAAATTGAAGATAATTTTGATACTGCATATAAAATTAATGTTGAGGGAACTAAAAACCTTGCCCTTGCTTTAAAAAAACTTAATGCAACAATGGTTTATATTTCAACGGATTATGTTTTTGACGGCGAAAAAACAACTCCATATCAAGTTGATGATAAAACAAATCCTATTAATAAATATGGTTTAACAAAGTTTCAAGGTGAAAAAGCGGTTCAAGAAACCCTTGAAAAATATTATATAGTTAGAACAAGTTGGCTTTATGGTAAAAATGGTAAAAATTTTGTTGAAACTATGTTAAATTTAAAAGATAAACCTGAACTTAAAGTAGTTGATGACCAAAAAGGCTGCCCTACTTGGACAAAAGATTTAGCAAACGCTATTTGGAAAGTTTTAAAAATGCCTTATGGAATTTATCATGGTTGCTCAAAAGGCGAAACAACTTGGTTTTCTTTTGCAAAAGAAATTTTTGAACTTGAAAATTTGAATGTAAATTTAAAACCTTGCACAACAAAAGATTTTCCAAGAAAAGCCAAAAGACCAAAATATAGCGTTATGGAAAACTCTGATTTAATTGATGATTGGAAAATTGGGCTTTCAAACTATTTAAAAGAAAGAAAGGGTTAAAAATGAAAGGTATTGTATTAGCCGGCGGTTCAGGTACAAGATTATACCCTAGCACAATCGGCGTTTCAAAACAACTTTTGCCGATTTATGATAAACCTATGGTTTATTATCCGATTTCTGTTTTGATGTTGGCAGGAATAAAAGATATCTTAATTATTTCAACCCCTTATGACATTTCAAATTTTGAAAAGTTACTTGGTGATGGCTCGAATTTTGGAGTTAATTTTTCTTATAAAGTTCAACCAAGCCCAGACGGCTTAGCGCAAGCATTCATTCTAGGTGAAGAATTTATCGGGGATGACAGCGTTGCGCTTGTTTTAGGAGATAACATTTTCTATGGTCAATGTTTTTCATCTTTACTTAAAAAGGCGGTTTCAAACGCAAAAATTAAAAATGAATCAACAATTTTTGCATATCAGGTAAAAGACCCTCAAAGGTTTGGTGTTGTTGAATTTAATGAGGATTTTAAAGCGATTTCAATTGAAGAAAAACCGCAAAAACCAAAATCAAACTATGCAATTGTTGGGCTATATTTTTATGATAATTCTGTTGTTGAATATGCTAAAAGCCTAAAACCGTCAGCTAGAGGTGAGCTTGAAATAACAGATTTAAACAGAATTTATCTTGAAAAAAATAAATTAAATGTTGAAGTTTTTGGGCGTGGTTTTGCTTGGCTTGATACAGGAACTCATAAGTCTTTACTTCAAGCAGGGCAATATGTTCAAACAATTGAAGAAAATCAAGGTGTTAAAATCGCTTGCCTAGAAGAAATTGCCCTAAGACAAGGTTTTATTACTAAAGAAGAACTAAATAAAAAAATATCTAATTTTAAAAATAATGAATATTATAATTATGTTAAAGAGCTTCAAATTTAGCTAAAGTAATATTTTTTAATATTTATTAATATTTATTAAATAAGGGGCAATTTTTGTCCTTTATTTTTTTTATTAGAACAATATTTTCTTGACAAAGAAAAATAAAAGTTGTAACATAATCCCATACCCCCGTGGGGTGTTCAAAAAGAAAATAGTTTATAGGAGAATAAAAAATGAAAAAACTACTTTTATTTTTAATTATGGCAGTAGCAATGTTTTTTGTTTCTAATTCAGTTTTTGCTTGTGAAAACTGCGATTGTCAAAAATCAAATTGCCCTTGCGCTTGTCATAAAGAATGTGCTAAAGATTGCGCTTGTGGTTGCCATAAAGACAAAAAATGTGATAAAAAAGATTGCCGTTGCGCTTGTCACAAAGAATGTTCTAAAGATTGTAAATGCGCTTGTCATAAAGACAATCAAAATTGCAAATGCAAATGTCATAAAAATAAAAAATGTAAAAAAGCAAACTGCGCTTGTTCTTGCCATAAAGTAAAATGCGCTAAAGATTGCGATTGCGGTTGTCATAAAGATAAAAAATGCGATAAAAAAGATTGCAGCTGCGAATGTCACAAAGAATCTAAATAATTAAAAGCATTTAACAACAACTAACAATTTAATCGCCTTTTGTAGTAAAATATAATAAAAGGCGATTTATTTTTAGGAAAATATATGCACGCAGATGAAAAAACAATTTTAAGATTATTAAAAACCGCCAAAGGTCAAACAGAAGGCTTAATTAAAATGATTGAAGATAAAAGAGATTGCATTGAAATAAGTAATCAAATATTAGCAGTTCAATCTATTTTAAAAAAAGTCAACCTTGACATTTTAAAAGGGCATTTTTCTCATTGTATTAAAGATTCAATTAAATCTGGTAATGATAAAGAAATTGATGAAAAAATGAATGAAGTTTCTGTTATTTTAGATAAACTTTTAAAATAATCAAATTCTAACTTTAAATAAATAAGAATTATCAATTTTTAATTCTTCTAAAATTTCTGTGTTGCTTTTAAGATATTGTATTAAAAAATCAATAACAGGGCGGTTTTTATAGTCATTAGAATAATAAAACCAACAAATTTCACCTTTTTTATTTTTTGTAATTTCTTTTAAAACGGAAAAATACCAATCTTTTCCATAAGAACTCAATGAAATTTTGCCAAATTTTATATTTTTTAAATCATATCTTTCAGAATAAAATAAAAACTCGGCTTCAGATGCGTCATTAAAAATAATCCAATCTTTTTTATCATAATTTTCTTTTAAATATTTCATCAACTCTCTTGGATTTTCTTTTTTGCATTTTTCAATTATCTCTTTTTTAAAATATGTTTTATAAAAATAAGAAAAATTATAATTTAGAAAAAATGTTAAAAATAAAATCAAGCAAAAAGTAAAAAGTTTTTTGTGTTTACTTAAATCAAGATTAGAAAAAGCCCCATAAATTATTAATAACAAAGGAATTAAATAAAGTGAAACTCTTTCTTTAATCGGATAAATATGTAAAAAAGAAGTTAAAACGATAAAACATAAAGTTAAAATAATTAAATTTGTTGTTTTCGTTTTTTGTTTAATTAAAATAAAAATCCCAATAAAAAATAAAATTAAACCAAAAAGAAAAAACTTATCTTGCATAAAATAAAATGAAGATGTTTGTTTATAAATTTCTAAATTTTGAATTAAATTAATCCCTAAAAATCCATCACTCCAAAGATAAGAATAATTTTCAATCATTTTTTCTTTTAAGGGTAGAAGAATTTTTATAAAATAAAATCCAAAGATTAAAATACTTGGAACAAAGCAAAAAAGAGCCTTTTTAAAATCTTTTTTTAAAGATAAAATAAAATATCCGCCTAAAACAAAACAACTTGCTAAAGATAAAAACGGAAGAAAAATCAAAAAAATAGATAATAAAATCAACCTTTTTTTAGATAATTCTTCGATTTTTATTTTAGAAAAAAGATAAATTAACCCTAAAACAATAAAAACATCAAAGCCATATTGCTTAAATTCTTGTGAATAATAAATCAATTTTTCATTAAAAATAAATAAAAAATTTAAAATCGTTAAAATAATCTTATTTTTAATTACATCTTTTAAAATAAAATAAAAAAGAAATAACCCTAAAATGCTTGCCATTAAAGGTAAAAACCTTAACGCTAATTCTGAATAAGAATTAAAAAACAAAAACATTACTTTTGAAAAAACTAAAAATAAAAAAGGGGCAGATTGATTAAAATCAAGATTATAAGCTAAACTTTTAAAAGGTAAATCTAAATTATTCGCTAAATTACACTCATCAAGCCAAAAAGAACGATTTAAAAAATAAAGATAGAGTCTTAAAATAACCCCAATTAAAATCATTCCAAAATTAATTATTTTGAATTTATCGATTGTTTTAAAATTCATAGAAAAATTTTAACATAGATTTTAATTATTTAACCTAAAATGTTTTCAACTAATTCTAATGCGCTTTTATAACCTTTAAGATGAATTTCATCTGCTTCAATAATTTTTTTAATTAATTCTTCCTTTTTTTCATCTATAAGTCTTTTTTGAACATTAACCCCAAATTCTTCTAAAGATAAATTTAAAACTTCAATTGTCTTTAAAAAATTGTTAACTTGTGGAAATTGTTTGCCGTTTTCAATATTTCCTAAATTTTTATCAGACATCTCTATTTTTTCAGATAGTTCTGCTTGGCTTAGTTTTGCCTTTTTTCTAGCATTTTTTATAACTTTACCAATAAATTTTTTGTCATCATATATCACAATAAATACCGCCTCTTTTTTAAAAATACCGTATATATGTTGACTATTTAACCTTACATATTTAACTTTTTTAAATTATAAGAAACATGTATTGCTTTTTTAAAAAATATGTATAATAATACTTATAAGTTTCTTATTTTGTTAAAAGGTAATACATATATGGTATTTAAAAATATCAAGAAAACCGCTTTTTCTTTAATAGAATTATTAATTGCTTTGATAATAATTTCAATTGTCATATCGGCTTTTGCCCCAATTATTACAAGAAAATTTACAACTTCTAGTGTAGTATTAAATGGCGGTGTAAATAATGATAGCAAAAATGATGATAATGGCGGAAATGTAAGCATGCCCTCAGAATTAAATTCTCAAGAGGTGTGCGATAAACTAGCCCCAAATCTTCTGTTTCTAACTGCAGAACAAAATGGCGGCAAACGAGCATGCGTCACCAAAGCCAATGTTGGTGATACTTTTGCTGATGGACCACAGATTGTAGCTTCGGCAGGAATACAAGTAGTTGATATTGATAGCACATGCGGTTATGAAGGTGACTATACTGCGAAATGTTGCTGGTTTGTAAAAAATAATGGTGGAAATAGTTGCTCAAGTAGTGGTAATGGTGATAGTACCTATGACTGTCATCGTACTGTTTGCACT
>CAKUXO010000013.1 GCA_934700385.1 uncultured Candidatus Melainabacteria bacterium | reverse complement strand
ATTCAATTAACAGAAGAAGAGTTTATAAAAATTGAAAAAGAATTAGAAAAAATAAAAATTTGGGGCAATAGAACAGACAAAGATATTGCTAAGTTAGGAACTGTTAAATCTCAAGAAACCAAAGACTTGAAATAAAAACTTATAATGAAATATTATAAAACTTGACAATCAAAAGTTTTAAGTGAAGTTAATCTTGCACTTTCAGATGCAAATGAGAACATCAATTCCGACCGTTGTGTCTGTTTTGAATCAATTAAAATTTTTCATACCACAGGAATTTTAAAAAAAATTTTTTCCTAATTTTTCGGCACTTTTCGGAGTAAAATTTCAAAATGGACTCTCCGAAATAATCATACCATTCGTAACGAGTCTTAAATATGCCCTTAAATTAGTAATTACACGCATTTGAAACATTTTGCCCAAAATAATCACACCATCCGTTAGCCCGCAAAATGAGTATTTTGGAGTAGTTTGAATTACGAATGGTAGTATTATTTCCTACCTCTCAATTGCCCTATTTAAGCCCAAAACCCTAAATAATCGCACCATCTGTAATAATTAAACCACTTAATAAATTGACAATAAAGTCTATCATAAAGTCGTAAAACTAAAACACTCACAAGGTTATGTGAGTGTTTTATAAATATTAGATAAAAATATGGCGGGAACGACGGGGCTCGAACCCGCGACCTCTTGCGTGACAGGCAAGCGCTCTAACCAAACTGAGCTACGCTCCCATCCATATTTAATTTTCAT
Organism: uncultured Candidatus Melainabacteria bacterium; assembly: GCA_934700385.1. GTDB lineage: Bacteria > Cyanobacteriota > Vampirovibrionia > Gastranaerophilales > Gastranaerophilaceae > RUG14156. Next base: position 42,218 of record CAKUXO010000013.1, on the reverse strand, counting down.
TTTTGTAATTTAAACCAGTGTTTAAATTATTATTGAGCGTAAACGCTAACTTGTTTTCTTGTTCTTCTGTATGGCTCGAATTTAACTACACCGTCGATAAGTGCAAATAATGTATCATCTGAACCGATACCAACATTGTTACCAGGGTGGAATTTTGTACCACGTTGTCTAACTAAAATGTTACCTGCGTTAACTTTTTCGTTTGCGTATTTTTTAACGCCTAATCTCTTACTTTCGCTGTCTCTACCGTTTTTGGTAGAGCCCATGCCCTTCTTATGTGCCATTTTCTATTCTTCTCCTGTTGTTTCTTCACTTTTAGCAGCTTTTGAAGCTTTTGTGTTGATTTTGTTAATCATAACACGAGTGAATTGTTGTCTGTGACCTTGTTTAACTCTTGTGCCCTTTTTAGGACGTTGTTTGTAAACAATTACTTTTCTTGCTTTGTCATTTTTAACAACGGTACCATCAACAGTAGCAGAAGCTACATAGGGTCTTCCAACTTTTGATTTTTTACCGTTAACTAACATAACGATTTTATCAAAAGTAACTTTGTCGTTTTCATTGGCTTCTAACAATTCGATATCTACATATCTTCCTTCTTCAAGTTTATATTGTTTTCCGCCTGTTTCAACTATAGCGTACATTGAATGTCCTTTCTTTTAAGGAATCGCAGCTTAATTAAATTAAGCATTTCGGTGCGACCAACCTATCTGCAATTAATAATATATCTAAGACAATTTTTATTGTCAAGCATTTTTATTATTTTTTTATTTAATTAAAGAAATCATTTCTTTAATTGCGTCTTGAAGTCCTGTGAATATTGCTTTTGAAATAATTGAATGACCAATATTTAATTCACATAAATTTTCAACTTCTTTCATCAAATAAACATTTTGATAATTAAGCCCATGACCGGCATTAACTTTTAAACCTAAAGTTTGAGCTTTTTTTGCGGCATGCTTTAATTTTTCAAGTTCATTTTTATAGTCATTTTTTTCAAAAGCCAAAGCAAAACTTCCTGTATGAAGTTCGATATAATCTGCCCCAACATAGCTTGCTGCTTCAACTTGAGAGATATCTGGATCTATAAAAAGACTAACTAAAATCCCCTTTTCTTTAAGTGGTTTAATAAATTCTTTTAAATATTCCTTTTGACCTAAAACATTTAAACCACCCTCTGTTGTAATTTCTTGGCGACGTTCAGGAACTAAGCAAACGCTATATGGAACAAGGTCTAGAGCGATTTTTTGAATTTCTGAAACAGCTGCCATTTCAAGATTAATTTTTGCGTTAAGATTTTTAACATCATATAAATCTTTATCTTTAATATGACGTCTATCTTCTCTTAAGTGCATAGTAAGAGCGTGGATATCTTCTTTTAAAGCTATTTTTGCGCCCTCAACAATAGATGGTTCTACTCCGCCACGAGCATTTCTTAATGTGGCTATGTGGTCTATATTTACTCCTAATTTCATAAAAAAATATTACAACAAAAAATAAAAGGAATAAAAAAATTTAGAAAAATTTACAAAAAAATTTTAAAAAATAATATATTTGTATTATAATTTATTTTGTAGTGTTATAACATTTTTAGGATTAATTGGTTTGATTTGTCCAAGATGTAAGGCTAAAGTATCTTCAACAGATGCAGTTTGCCCAAATTGTAGCTTAAAATTAATTTTTAAATGCCCCAGATGTTCTTCCCCAACACGTCTTGGTTCTGTAAGCTGCAAAAAATGTGGCTATACTTTTGTTAAATTCTGCCCAAAATGCCATAGTGCAAACTATGCAACAAGTTCTGTTTGCAGAAAATGTGATTATGACTTTAATTCTGCACTGATAGAGCCTAAGAAGCCAATTGAGCAACAAGTACAATCTGAAAAAATAAACCCTCAACTTGAACAAAAACAAATCCAAAAAGCTAACGATAACAACCCTAAACCCAAAAAATTAAACATTAATTTTGAAAATCAAGAAACTCTTAAAACAACTTTTGAAGATAGTTCACCAAAACAAAAACAACCTCAAAAGCAAGTTGTAAAACAAGCTCAACAAGAGCAAAAAACTCCTGAAAATCCTGATTTATTATCTGTTTTCATTGATTTTATTAATCTTGATTCTATTTTTGAAAAATATAACGACGAAGAATTTAAACAAAAAGTAATTCAAAACATTAAAACTGCAATTAAAATTGCCTTTAATTCAACATGTGATTTTGTAAATTCACATTGTACAAAACTTGATTTTGAATACAATAAAAATGCTAAAATATTAAATAATATCGAACAATTTGAACAAGAATTTCTTAAATTTAATCAAATTCTTGAAAAAACGCTTGATTGCGGCTTAACTTATAAATTCGCCATAACTTTAAAAAACAATTCTAATCTTCTTCCAACTCAATTAAAATATGGTTCAAGCAAGGATATAATTGTTTCAAATGACGCTTATATTAAATTAAATTCTGAATTATCTTTAATTAAAATTTCAGCTGATTCATATAAAATGATTTTCCTTGATCAAAAGCCAACTTTTGAGCATGCCCAAGATGAAAATTATGATAAAGCTCTTGAAAAAATCTTAAACAGCGTTTTAAAAAGCGATTCTCAAATTAGAGCAATTTCTGTTAATGCTGCTCGTGGAAGCGGAAAAACTCATCTTTTAAACGACATTTATTATAAAATTACAAAGGCTTCAATGAAGCACACTGTTGTTTTTTATGCAAAATGTTCTGCCCTAACTCAAGTTAGCTCTTATGGCTTAATTCAAAGCTTTTTTATAAGTCTTTTTGATTGCCCTAATGTTTTAGAAAAAGAATTCAATTTAAAAACTTTTGAAAAGAAAGTTTTACAAACTCTTGAACTAGATAAAATTGAAGAAGAAAAACTTGAAACCCTTGCTAATCTTATCTATCCACTTAAAAAAGATTATTTTGAAAACATTTTAATTAATAAAGAAATAACATATAAATATTTAAAAGATATTTTTGAATATATTAAACAAAAGAAAAATGTTATTTTTATGATAGATGATTTTGATTTAATTGATGAATCGTCTTATGGCTTTATAAAATATCTTGTTGAACAAGATTACTTTAACAAAAATGCAAAAATGATTTTGGCTTATAAAAACCGCCACTCAATTGCAATTTATTTCCAAACCAACAAATTAAACAATGAAAATTGCCTTAACATATCTTTAAGACAATATAACACCTCTGAAAGTAAAATTTTTGTTAGAAAAATTTTAGGTGAAAATTCAAACGTACCAAATGAAATAATCGCTCAAATTGCCTATAATGCTCAAGGTAACATAGCCTATCTTGAACAAATAATGCAATATCTTTTTGAAAGAAAAATATTATACATTCAAGATAAATCTGTTCGCTTTAATGTTGTTTTTGCAGATATGGAAATTCCATCTAATCTTGAAGAATGTTTCAATTTGCGTTTAGAATTCTTAAAAGAAAATTTTGAAAAAGAATATATCTTCTTAAATGTTGCCTCTTTATTAGGTGATAAATTAGATTATAAGTTGCTTTCAAATGTTTTTGAATTAAATGAAAATGAATTTTTTGAAATAGTTTCAAAACTAGAGAAAAAAGGCTATTTAAAAAGAAAATTTGACGATGTTTACGGTTTTAAAAACTCTCTAACTTGGTCTTATTGTTATATTAAAGCTAAAGAAGAAGAATTAATTAAAACTTATTCAAGAAAACTTCTTGTAAATTTAAGCGATAAAATTATTTCAACTCCTTTAATTTGTCCGATTTTAGCTCAAATAATTCAAGATAAAGAACTCGCCTTTAAACTTTGGAGTGCAAGTTTACAATATGCCGCTTTCATTGGCGATATAAATATTTATGCTATGGCGCAAAAACAAAGTTTAATATTATTAGAAAGCGTTAAAACAGATCATTTTGAATATATTAAAAATAACATCTGTGAAAGACTTGGAAAATTAATCTATATCAAAAATCCACAAGAAGCAAAAGATTATCTTTCTAATGTAATTGTTGCGGCGCAAAAATTTAACGATACAAATAAAATAATAGATTTATCGGGTTATCTTGTTAAAAGTTCATATTTAACCCAAGACTACAACGCTGTTGTAGAAGTTGTTGATAACGTTCTAAAATATTTCACTTCAAAAGAACCAAATGAAAAAAGAGGAACGCTTGAACTTCAAGTTGCCTTAATTAAAACTAAAAAACTTCAAGCCCTTTTAGAGCTTGGTTTATGGGAAGAAATCGCAAGCCTTGTTAATACAGAAATTAACCCAACTTTGCAAAAACATCTTAATTTCTTCTCAAAACATAAATGGATAAGTCAAAATGAAATTTTCTATTCTTGGATTGAAGCAAACATAATTTTAGCTCAAAGCTATTCAATTCAAGGCTCTCCATTGGCTTTTGAACTAATTGATGAAATAGATAAAGTTCTTCAAAAAGAAAAAGGTCAAAAAGCAGATACTCTTAAAGTGCGCCTTGCTTACGCTGAAGCTATGGCAAACACTTCAAGAGGATATTTTGATGAATCAGATACAATTCTTCAAGAAATAGTTAAAGACTATTCTTACATAATCGACACCCCTAATTTAGTTTCTTTTTGGAATATAATCAGCTTAATAAATAAAATTTTAAGATTAGATACATCTTCAATTAAAGAAGAACTTTTTGAGGCAACGGCTTATGCTAACAATTGTAAAGATGAAGTATCTAAAAACATTTTAAAAACACTTTTAGCCTATGTTCTGCTTCAAGAAAAGTCATATTTAAAAGCAATTGAAATTTCAACAAGTCAAATGCAATATTTTTCAAGTAAGAAAATAGCCTTCGGCGCTCTTTTAGCTTGGTATATTAGTGCCGCTGCAACAGCATATAATAAAGCAGATATGTATTGCGTTGAAATTTGTGAAAAAGCGGTTAAAATTTGTGAAAATGCTCAAAATAACAACATATATTTCAAAATTTTATTCCAAGAACTTCTTGCAAAGGCATATTTAAAATTAAATGATAAAGAAAATGCAAAAATGTATTGCGATTTAGCTTTGCAAAGTGCCACAACAAACGAACTACTTTATCTTCAAGTAAGATTAAATGGATTGAAAGCAACAATTTCAAGAGAATTATTATCTGCCGTTATGGATAATAAAAAGCATGACTATGCACAAAACATTATAAAAATGTATAATAAGACAATAGAAATGGCAAACAAGTTAAATCTTTCAAATATTGCTAAAAAAATAGAAAAAGAATTAACATCATTCAGAGCTCATTGTCAGCTAAATCGAATTATGGAGGATAACAGATAATATGACAACAGAAATTAAAACTCCACAACATCTATATTGTGACACGCCACCTACAATTTTAAGAAATAGAGAAGAAAAATTTAGAACTGCAAAAGATGTTCCTTTTTGGTTAATGGTTGCTGATTTTGTGTTTAAAAGAATGGTTGAAGCAAGATTTCATTCTTTTATGTATAAAGGTTATGAAAATCTTGAAAAAAGAGATAAAACAAAAGCAATATTATTTTACACTAACCACAATAATTGGTGGGACGGTATAATTGGTTATACTGTTGCAAGAAGAATAATGCACGGCAAACTTCGTCTTATGATTGAAGAAATGAATAGATTTCCTTTGTTTCAATATATCGGTTGTTTTCCTGTAAATAAAAAATCAGCTCAAGATGCAATTAAATCTCTAAAATATGCAGCAACAACCCTTGATAAACCAGACATTAATTTTTGGTTATTCCCCCAAGGAATAATAAGACCGCCACATTATCGTCCTGAAGTTTTCCAATCAGGCTTAGCATATCTTGTTGAAAATGCTACAAAAATGTATGGCGGAATTAACCTATGTCCTGTAAGTGTTAATTACACATTTTTAAGACAAGATAAACCGGAAGTCGTTGTTGAATTTGGAAAAGTTGATACATATTACGAATTCAAGGAAAACAGAAAAGAATTTTGCCATAAATTAGAACGTGATTTTGAAAAAATGTGCGATAATCAACAACTTCAAATTTCAAGAGGCGATTTTGAAGGATATAGATATCTTTATAAACAAAAACTAAGCTGGTGGCGAGATATCGAAAGAAGATTAAAAAATATAGGCATGAAAGACGATAATAAGCAGTAAAATGTCTGATAATAATCAACTTTTTAACAATATAAACATAAATTGTATTGATGGCTTTATAAATTCCCGTTTAAAATCAAAAATGGTTTTAAACGGTTTTTTGCCGCCTTTTGATTTATTTTTAATTAATTCAATTTTAAAAAGTAATAAAAAAATTCTTTATGTTGTTTCAACAGAACAAGAAGCTCTAAAGGCGCAAAAAGACCTTTCTAATCTTTTAAATATTGAATCAAGCGTATATCCTGCGCAAGAAGTTGATTTTTATAGTGAATTAGAAAAAAATTATTATATTTATAAAGAACAAATAAATATCCTTTTAAATAAGCCAAATGTAATTATTTCAGATGTTAAAGGTTTATTAGAAAAATTCAATACTGAAAAATTCTACAAGGAAAATTCTCTTGAATTAGAAAAAAATAAAACAATAGATTACTCTGAAATTTCTAAAAAATTAACTTCACTTGGTTATAAAAGAACAACAACCGTTCAAGATATCGGTGAATTCGCTCTAAGAGGTGATATTTTAGATATCTATACCTTGGATAATTCTCCTTTAAGGGTTGAATTTTTTATGGATACAATTGAAGATATAAGATATTTCAATACATCTAATCAAAAAAGTTTTGAACACATTGAAAAAACAACAATTTATCCACTTTATAAATTCTTATTAAATGAAGAAAATAAGAAAAAATTTATTCAAAAAATTGAAAAAAATATTAAAAAAGATGATGAATTTCAAACAAGAATTTCAAATGAATTAATTGAAAAAATTAATGAAACAACATATTTTGAAGGCGTTGAATATTATCTATCTGATTTTATTTTTGAAACTTCTGGGGTTTTAGATTTTCTAGATGATTATATTTTAATTTTTAAAGAGTCTTCTCAAATTTTATCAAAATATAAATATATTGATGAAACCTATTTGAAAAACTATTCTGATGCTCTTGATTCTAATTTAAAATTACCTTTAGATAACTTAAATCATTATACTTTTGAAGAATTTGAGAAAAAAATTAAAAAATTTAAAATAATTGGGCTAGATAACTTTTTATCGGATGATTACGATAAAATAATTGAATTTAATCTTAACTTGCCGCCTATTTTTTCTTCAAACATTGAAAATGTTTCAAAATATATTAAAAAACACTTAAATGAAAACTATAAAATATATATCTGTTCTAATTTTCCAAATAGATTAAAAGAAATTTTTGATGAATTAGAAATTTTTTCTTCAAACATTTTTTATCTTCCCGATATTTCTTGTGGTGGAGTTGTTTCTGAAGATGAAAAAATATCAAATGATAAACTTCTTTTTCTAACTGATAAAGAACTTTTTAATAAGCATAATAAAGACATCACAACTAAAAAATATTATTCAAATAAACAAACTCAAGATTATATTGATTCAATTAACGATATAAAAATTGGCGAATATGTTGTGCATAGTATCCATGGTATCGGGATTTATAACGGCATAACAAAACAAACAATTGACGATAATCAAAAAGATTATCTTGAAATTCAATTTCAAGGAACAGATAAACTTTTCATGCCTGCTGAACAAATTAATTTATTAAGCAGATATCGTGGAAGTGCTAATGTTAAACCAAAACTTTCAAAAATGGGCGGAAGTGCTTGGGAAACAACAAAAGCAAAGGCTAAAAAAGAAGTTGAATCAATCGCTTATGATTTACTTGATTTATATGCAAAAAGAAAACTTGCAAAAGGAATTGAATTTGACCCAGATAGCAGCTGGCAATATGAAATGGAAGAAAATTTCTTATACACAGAAACTCCCGATCAAATGAAAGCCATAATTGAAACCAAAAAAGACATGGAAAATATTAAACCAATGGATAGGTTAATTTGTGCTGACGTTGGTTTTGGTAAAACAGAAATCGCCTTAAGAGCGATGTTTAAAGCGGTAATGTCTGGATATCAAACAGCGCTTATTGCGCCAACAACAATCCTTACAATGCAACACTTTGAAACCTTAAAAGAAAGGTTTGAACCTTATGACGTTAAAATTGCTCTTTTAAATAGATTTTGCACTTCAAAAGAACAAAAAGAAATAATTAAAAAAATTAATGATGGCGAGCTTGATGTTGTAATTGGAACTCATAGACTTCTATCTGATGACATTCAATTTAAAAAACTGGGGCTTTTAGTTATAGATGAAGAACATAAATTTGGCGTTCGTCATAAAGAAAAATTGAAAAAATTTAAAGAAAATATAGATATCTTATCTCTAAGTGCTACTCCTATTCCAAGAACACTAAATATGGCATTATCAGGGCTTAAAGATTTATCTGTTATAAATACTCCACCAAAAAACAGATTAAGCGTTAAAACTTATGTTGGTGAATTTTCTAAGCAATATGTTAAAAATGCGATAAATCAAGAAATTCAAAGAGAAGGACAGGTTTATTATCTTTATAACAGAGTTGAAACAATTATGCGCTTTAAAGAAATTCTATCTGAAATAGTGCCTAATGCTAGAATTGCCGTTGCCCATGGGCAAATGCACGAAAAAGAGCTCGAAGGGGTAATTTGTGCATTTTTAAATAAAGAATATGACATTCTTCTTTCTACAACGATAATTGAATCAGGACTTGATATTCCAAATGCTAACACAATAATTATCCATGACGCTGATAAATTTGGTTTAGCACAACTATATCAACTAAGAGGGCGAGTTGGACGTTCAGACAGACAAGCCTATTGCTTCTGTTTTTATAAACAATCAAAAGAATTAAATGAACAAGCTAAAAAACGTTTAAATTCAATTAAAGATTTTTCAAGACTTGGAAGTGGATATCAAATTGCTCTAAGAGATATTGAAATAAGAGGTGTTGGAAACATTCTAGGAACAAAACAGCACGGACAAATGGTTGCAGTTGGGTTTGATACATATTGTAATTTATTATCTGAATGTATTAATGATATTAAACAAAGGCAAAACAAAAATCCTTATGAAAAATTAGAACCTAAAAAAGAACCCGCCATTGTTGATATTAACGCTGACGCTTATATTCCTGATGAATGGGCGCAAACTTATGAACAAAAAATTCTTGAATATAAAAGATTATCAGATACAAGTTCCCTATCAGAATTAGAAGATATGGAAACAAGTTTTAAAGATAGATTTTCAAAAATTCCTGAATGTGTGGAAAATTTAATTAAACTTGTTAAACTAAGAATTTTAGCCACAAATGCAGGTATAAGTGCTATTAGACAAATGGGAAGTCAATTAAGAATTTATACACCTTTTTCTTATCAAGAGTGGATGATTTTAAAATCAAAAATTGATAATAAAATTATAAGAAATTTTACATACACCAATCCCCCCAAAAACCTTGCTAAGACTAAAGGAATTCTACTTATGAACAAAAATGAAGATGATTTTTGTGAAATATTTAACAAATTAGCGGATTTGTTTTATTATATTTCTGAGGTAGTATTAAATTTTAAAATAAATAATAATTCATAAAATAAGGAGGAATAAATGAAGTTTAAAACATTAGCAGCTACACTGTTATGCTCGGTTGCATTATTTTGCGGTTGCGCTAAAGATACAGATGTTGTATTAAAAGTTAATGACCAAACAATTACAAGAGCAGAATTTTACAGTGATTTTGACAGAATTAAAAACTTGCAATTTAAAAATGCTCCTAAAGAAATTCAAAAAGAAAATAGCTATCCAATGCTTTCTTTAAAAGACAAATACACAAATGATGTAATCATTAGAACCTTGTTGGCTCAAGAATTTGAAAAAAGAAAAATTCAAGCATCAGAACAAGAAATTAAAGATAAAAAAGCTCAAATTGTAGCCCAAATTGGTTCACAAGAACAATTTGATAACATCTTAAAAGAAAATGGAATTACTCAAGAACGTTTAAATTCTGATATGGCAAACGAAGTTAAAATTGATAAATTAGCTGCGCAAGTTGCCCCAAAAGTATCTGAAAAAGATGTTAAAAAATATTATGAAGATAATAAACAACAATTTTCTTTACCTGAAAGAGTTTCAGTTGCTCATATCTTAATCGATACAAATCCTGAAAACATCAAAAGAAAACTTGTTGACGCTGATAAAGAAGCAAAATTATCAAGTAATGATATAGATAAAAGAGTTAAAGAAGAAGTTGAAAAACAAGAAAAACTTGCAGTTGAACTTCAAGCAAAAGCTGCAAAAAATCCTAAAATTTTCGCTCAATTAGCAAAAGAATATTCTACAGATAAAGCAACTGCTGAAAAAGGCGGAGATCTTGGTTATGTAATGAGCGGTCAAATGGTTAAAGAATTTGAAGAAGCAGCTTTCAAACAAAAAGTTGGCACAGTTGGTCCATTAGTTAAATCTCAATATGGTACACACATCATCTACGTTAAAGATAAAGCAGCAAAAGGAATTCAACCTTATGCAAAAGTTAAAGCTGATTTAGAAAAATATTTAACAACGCAAAAAAGATTTGAATCTCTTCAAAAATTAATCGAAGGTTTAAAATCAAGCGCAAACATTGAATATGTTGATGAATCGCTAAATCCTGATGTACTTAAAAAACAACTTGATGAAGCAATCAAAAAACAAACGGAAAAAGAAAAAAAAGAAGCTGATAAAAAAAGCTTTCTAGATAAAATAAAAAAAGATAAAAAAGACTAATAAAAAATAAAATTTTAAGCTGCTAGGATTAATCTTAATCTTGGCAGCTTTTTTATATAAATTTAAAAAAGGAATTAAAATGGGCGAAATAATTAATAGAAAAGATATTCAAAAACTTTCTGAAAACTTAAAAAATCAAGGTAAAAAAATTGTTTTCACAAACGGATGTTTTGATATTTTGCATGTCGGGCATGTAAGATATCTTAAAGAAAGTTCAAAATATGGCGATGTTATGATAGTTGGGCTTAATTCTGATTCATCTGTTAAAAGATTAAAAGGTGATTCAAGACCATTAAACAAAGAACTTGATAGAGCAGAAGTTTTATCAGCACTAGGATTTGTTGATTATGTTGTTATTTTTGAAGAAGATACCCCAGAAGAACTTCTTAATGAAATTAAACCAAATATATATACAAAAGGGGCAGATTATACCCTTGAAACCTTGCCTGAAGCAAAAACCGTTTTAAAAAACGGCGGAAAGGTTGAATTTATAACCCTTGTAGAGGGAAAATCAACAACAAATATAATTAAAAAAATGTCAAAATAAAATTTTTGTTAAAAAATTAGCATTTTTTCTTTAGTTGTTATAGAATAGACATACAGACTAGTTTATGTGGAGTGCCGAAATGGGTGAGAAAAAATTTAGTTTAGAAGAACTTTCAAATATAGTTGGCGGTATTTTAACCAAAGTGGAAGATTTAACAATTACACGTGTTGCACCGCCAAAGTTAGCAGATGAAAATACACTTGCTCTTGCAATGAATGAAGAAGAAATTGAAAATATTGCTCATTCTAAGGCACGTGCTGTTTTAGTTCCACTAGGAGTTAATCTAGATGGAATTTCAACAATCGAAGTTGAAAGACCTCGTTTAGCTTTTATGAAACTTTTAAATGTATTTTATATTGGACCTGATAGACCTCTTGGAATTCATCCAAGCGCTGTTATTGATGAAACTGCTAAAATTGGCGAAAATGTTTCAATTGGCGCTAATGTTGTTGTTTCAAGAAACGCTGTAATCGGCGATAACACTGTTTTAAAACCAAATGTTTATATAGGTAAAGAGGCAGTTATCGGCTCAGATTGTTTATTACACCCTGGGGTTAATGTTGGCGACTTTGTTAAAGTTGGCTCTCGTTGTATTTTTCATCATGGTGTTAGCCTTGGGGCAGATGGCTTTTCTTTTGTAACAGAATCTCCAAATAATATTGAACAAGCAAGAAATGAAGGCGCTATTAAAGAAACAAACAAAGAAGTAAAAGTTTTCAAAATCCCTTCTCTAGGTTCTGTTGAAATTGGAGATGATGTTGAAATCGGTGCTAATACAACAATTGACCGTGGCACAATTGAAAACACAACAATCGGTTCTCAAACAAAAATAGATAACCTTGTTATGATTGGTCATAACTGTAAAATCGGCAAAGCCTGCACAATTGTATCTCAAGTTGGTATAGCAGGAAGCTGCGTAATTGGCGACAGAGTTGTAATCGCTGGTCAAGCAGGTTTAAAAGACCACGTTGAAATCGGTGAAGATTCAATCATCTTAGCAAAAGCCGGCATTACAAAATCATTCCCTAAAAAATCAGTAATCATGGGTGCACCGGCTGTATTAAGAAAAGATTTCATTAAGAGATTAAAATATCTTGATGAAGCTGAAGTTATGGTTCAAAAATATAAAAAATATCAACACTTATTAGAAGATTATGAGAAATTTTTAAATGAAGACGCTAAAATCTAACTTAAAATTACAAGGTGCGGGCTTAATGTTTGCTGCACCTGTTGAACTTGAAATTAAACCATCTAATGAAAAAGGAATTCGCTTTTTCATTAATGGAAGTGTAATTGAAGCAAAAATTGAAAATGTTGTTTCAACTGAACATTGTGTTATTGTAGCTGATATTGAAAATGGCGCTAAAAATAAAATTGCTTTAATAGAACATTTTATGGCAGCTTGCGCTATTTGTGAAATTGACGCACTAGATGTTTATTTTAACTCTCAAGGTTTTGAAATGCCTATTTTTGATGGCAGTGCAAAAATTTGGGTTGAAAAATTTAATGAAGTTGGTTTCTCTGGTGAAGCTCTTGAAACAAAAAAACTAAATGATATTTTAGTTTTTGAAAAAGATAATTCTTCAATTATCCTTGCACCATCTGAAAATGAAACTAAAATCACATATAGTGTTAACTTTAATCATCCTGAATTAGAAAACAGATGGGCAAGTTTATCTCAAAAAGATAATATGACTGAAATTGTTGAAGCAAGAACTTTTGGTTATTTAAAAGACCTTGAGAGATTTCAAGCCGCAGGCTATTCAAAAGGTGTTACAATTGAAAACACAGTTGGTTTAAAAGATGATGGCACATACACTGTTCCATTAAGAAGTAAATTTGAACCAATTAAACATAAAATTCTTGATATAATTGGCGATTTATACTTAAGTGGCTACAATCCGCTTAAATTAAATGCTAACATTTTAGTTAAAGAAGCAGGTCATGCTTTTCATTGTGAAATGTCTAAAACGCTTAAAAAAACACTTAAATAAATAAAATAAAGGATACTTAAAAAGAGGAGAAAATATGGATACAACAATTACGCCAATCACGCTAGATTACAGTGAAATTTTAGAAATGTTACCTCATAGGTATCCTTTTTTATTGGTTGATAGAATTACAGAATGTGTTCCTGGGGAATATTCAAAAGGTTATAAAAATGTAACTTTTAACGAACCTTTTTTCCAAGGACATTTTCCATCTAATCCTATTATGCCTGGAGTTTTACAAATTGAAGCATTGGCTCAAACATCTGCTCCTATTTTAATGACAATGGACAAATATAAAGGAAAATTGACACTTTTTGCAGGTGTTGAAAATGCTAAATTTAAAAACATTGTTCGCCCTGGGGATAAACTTGAAATGGAAACAGAATGTCTAAAAGTAAAAGGTCCTATTGCAAAATGTTTAGGTCGTTCTTACGTTGATGGCAAACTTTGTACTGAAGCAATTCTTACAGTTGCTCTTAAATAACTAGATAAAACAAAATGCAAAAAGGATTAAAAAATGACAAATAAAATACATCAAACTGCTATAATCGATTCAACTGCTAAAATTGCTGCTGATGTTGAAATAGGCGCTTATGCTGTTATAGGTAAAGATACAGTTATTGAAGAAGGTTGTATAATCGGTGACCATGCAAACATTCAATTCGCTAAAATAGGCAAAAACACAAGAATATCACCTTTTGCTTCAATCGGCGGAGAACCTCAAGACCTTGGTTATAAAAATGAAAAAACAGGTGTTGTTATAGGTGAAAATTGCTGGATTAGAGAGTTTGCAACGGTTAACCGTGCAAGTGGCGAAGGTAACAACACAATTGTTGGAAATAACTGTATGTTAATGGCTTATACCCATGTTGCTCATAACTGCGTTCTAGGTGATAATGTTATCATGGCAAACGCTGCAACAATCGGCGGACACTGTCACGTTGGTTTTGGCGCATTTTTAGGCGGAATGAGCGTATTTCATCAAAATCTTAGAATTGGGGATATGGCTATTATCTCTGGTGCTTCTGCTGCAAGACTTGATATTATCCCATATTGCAAAGCTGAAGGTATCCCATGTCTGCCAATCGGCTTAAATGCTATCGGTTTAAGAAGAAAAGGGGTAGATAAAGAATCTCGTGACGCTATCCATAAAGCAATTAGAATTTTAAGAAATGAACAATATAACACAACTCAAGCTCTTGAATTAATTGAAAAAGAATTCAAAGGCAATAAATATGTTGATAATCTTGTTGAATTTGTAAGAAGTTCAAAAAGAGGTTGCACTCTTAGATATAAAGCAGCTTACCACGGTGTTATGGAAGAAAGTGAAGAATAAATGTTTAACCCAATCATTAATAAATATGCTGATGTTTTAGTAAATTATTCAACAAAAGTTTCAAAAGATGACCTTGTAATTATCTACGCAAGGGGTTATGAAGCGCAGCCATTAGTTAAAGAAATCTATAAACTTTGTCTTATTAATGGCGCAAATCCAATTGTTAGAACTTCAATGGATGAATTAGCTGAAACTTTTATAAAATATGCTAACGATTCTCAGCTTGATTTTATTGATGAAATGTCTAAAAAAGAGGTTGAGTTGGCGGACGTTATGATATTTATAGGTGCACCTTCTAATATTAAAAACATGGCTAACGCTCAATCAGACAAACTTGCAAAACGTTCAAAAGCAACTCATCCTATTTTAGCTAAAAGATTAGAACGCTCTGCTAAAGGCGATATGAGATGGGTTATTGCTGATTATCCAACAAATGCCTTAGCTCAAGAGGCTTCAATGAGCCTTGAAGAATATAGCGAATTTTTAATTAAATCTTGCTATTTAGATTTAGAAAATCCTGTTCAAAAATGGATTGAAATTGATAACGAACAAAAACGAATTGCTGATATTTTAAATAAAACTGAAAAACTTCACATAATTGGAGATAAAACAGATATCACTTTTTCAACAAAAGGAAGAACTTGGGTTCCATGCTCAGGTAACATGAATTTTCCTGACGGTGAAATTTTTACTTCTCCTGTTGAAGATAGCGCATCTGGTAAAATATACTTTGATTTTCCTCAAAATTATCATGGTTCAACTTCAAAAGAAGTTTATTTAACTCTTGAAAATGGCAAAGTTGTTGAATCAAGTGCTGAAATAGGAAATGAATTTTTAGTTAACATGTTAAATATGGATGAAGGTTCAAGATTTGTCGGCGAAATTGCTATCGGCACAAATGAGAGAATTCAAAATGTTACAGGTAACATTTTATTTGATGAAAAAATCGGCGGCTCAATTCACATGGCACTTGGCGCAAGCTATCCTGAAGCAGGCGGAAAAAATCAATCAGGGCTTCATTGGGATATGATTAAAAATATGAAACAAGGCGGAAAAATTTACGCTGATGATAAATTAATATATGAAAACGGAAAATTTATTATTTAATTTAAAATGGCAGATAAAAAAGAAATATTAAAAATTACTTCGCCAATAAAAAATCAAATGAATACTTTTGAAATTAAACTTAAAGAAATAATTTCAAAAGATAAGAATTTTTTGTTTAATCATCTTGAAAATTTTATGTTTTCTAATCAAAAAAGGCTTCGTCCCCTTTTTACTTTTCTTTTTAGTGAAATTTTAAAAATAAATTCTGATTTCACTTTAAAAATCGCCTTAATAACAGAGTTAATTCATTCATCTAGCTTAATTCATGACGATATAATTGATTGTGATAAATTAAGAAGAAATCAAGAAACTTTTAACTATAAATTTAATTCTAAAATAGCAGTTCTAGAGGGCGATTTTCTTTTGGCTTTAGCTTTAGAGCTTCTAAGTGAAACCACTTTAGAAATAAATAAAATTTTTGCTAAAAGAATTAAAAAAACAATTCAAGGTGAAATTAAACAAAACGAATTTTCTAATAAAGTTTTAGATTTAGATGAATATTATACTAAAACCTTTGAAAAAACGGGTAATCTTTTCTTTTGCGGATTAGAAGCGCTTTTTTCCTTAAAAAAAATAGATGAAAAATTAAAAGAAAACTTGTTATCTTTTTTAAAAAACTATTGCCTTGCTTTTCAAATTAAAAACGACCTTGAAAATTTTTTAACAAATAAAACAGATTTACAAAATGGCAACTATACCTTGCCTGTGATATACTTCTGTTTGGAAAATAAAAAAGAGGAATTAGATTTTTCAAAGTGCGATTTTACAAAATACATTGAAAAATCCAAACAAAAAATTGAAGAATTAAAAGAGTGTTCAATTAAATTTTTAGATGAAATTGAAAATTCGCCTTATAGAAATTCTTTAATTGAACTAACAAAATATACGCTAAGGAGTTAATTTTGAATACATTAATAAAAGAAAAATTTGAAAACATATCAATAAAAGCAAAGAAAAATTTTAAATTTCTTTTGTTTATGTTGATTTTTTTCTTAACTTGTTTAATGTATAACACAAATTCTCAAACCCTTAATTTTGTTTTAAAAAGGGGAATAATTCTTGAATATCAAATTAATCAAACTCAATTTGTAAATAAAAAAAATATCGAAAATTATCTTGAAAGTTTAAAAATAAAATACGCTTCTGTTGTTGAAGAAACTAATGATAACAGCTCTATGCTTTCAATTGATAATGAAAAAAAACTTTTTATAACTCTGCCTTATCTTGCAAAAGAAAATAAAACTTCTTTAATTAATAATGTTTCAGATTACATTTTTGATAATTATAATAATGCGACCCTAAAAGACATTAAAACCTTAAACGATAACTATAACACGCCATTTGGCGCTTTTTTGAAGTTTATAAATTTATGTATAACGGCAATTCTTTTGTGGTTAATTTTAATGCTTTTAATTTTTGATAAAAAAACTTTAATTCAAACTTCAAAAGATAATTTTTCGAGTTTTTTAAAAAAGAAAAAAGATGATTTTTTAAACTTCCTTAAAAATTCAAAAGAAAAAGGTTTTAAATATTTTCTAAAAAAACTTCTTTTTGATGATACCGACGATAAAAAAGACGATAACATTACAAAAGAAATAATTAACACAATCGTTTTTGTGATTATTTGTGTAATTGTAATAAGATATTTTGTTGGGGAATTAAGATGGATTCCATCAGGCTCAATGCGCCCAACTATAATGGAAAAAGACAGAGTTTTTGTTGAAAAATTAGATTTTCCTAAAAAAGATATTAAAAGAGGGGATATCCTTGTTTTTTATCCGCCAGAGGTTCAACTTTCAAACTCTCCTTTTGCAGTTTTTTCAAGGTTATCAGGTATTTTTTGTAAAGATATTGCTTTTATTAAAAGAGTTATCGGCATGCCAAACGATAAATTTGAAGTTAAATACGACCAAAACCAAGATGAATATTATGTTTACATTAACGATAAAAAACTTGATGAGCCATATATAATTTCAAGGCATGATTGGACACCTTGTAATGAAGATATGTTCTGCGGACCTTTTACAATTCCTGAAGATAACTATTTTATGATGGGTGATAATCGTGGAAACTCTCAAGATAGCCGTTTTTGGGGCTTTTTAGATAAAAATAGAATAATTGGGCGAGCTAATTTTATGTTTTTCCCAATTTCAAGAATCAACGTTTTAAAAGACAAATACTTAAACCTTCATAGCCAAAAAGTTAATAATAGCTTTGAAAACAAAGATTTTATTATTAACAGATATGAATTATTGTATAAAATTTGACATGCCTTATATTTTTATAGTCTAATAGATATAGCGGACTATGGGGTTAGTGAATAACTTATAGATGTATATAAAAGAAATAGAAATAGATAACTTTAAATCTTTTGCAAACAAAGTTACTGTACCTTTTATGGAAGGCTTTACCGCAATTTCAGGGCCTAATGGTTCAGGAAAAAGTAACATAATTGACAGTATTTTGTTTGCTCTTGGCTTAACGAGTGCAAGAACTTTGCGCTCAGAACAAGGTGTTGCCGATTTAATCACAAACCATAATAAACGTGGGGAAGCAAGCGTTAAAGTTACTTTTGCAATTGATGATGAGCAAGAGTTTTCTATTAAAAGATATATTAAAAAAGGTAAAAATGGGGTTCAATCTAACTATTACTATAACGATAAACCAACAACTCTAACTCAAATTCATCTTGAACTTGAAAAATATAACATTTCACCAAATAGCTATAATGTTATGATGCAAGGGGACGTTACGGATATCACCAGATGTTCACCTAATGAAAGAAGAAAAATCATTGATGAAATAGCTGGTGTTGCCGATTTTGACAGGAAAATTTCTCTTGCAAGTGATCAAATTCAAGGGGTTGAAGATGAAATTGCAAATAAAAAAATCTTAATGGATGAAATTGATTCAAGAATTGAACAATTAAAACAAGAAAGAGAAGTTGCGCTTAAATATAAAAAATTTAGAGATGAAAAAACTCTTTTAGAAAATCAAATTCAAGGCGCAAAATATTTTGACACTGTTCGTTCTCTTGAACTTGTCCATCAAAATATTCTAGCTGCAACAAAGCAAAAAAAAGAATTAAATGAAAGACTTAAAGAATCTGAGTCTAAAATAAACGATACAAAAATCAAATATGATGAAATTAATGAAAAAGTAAAAGCGCAAGGCGAAGAAAAACAACTTGAAGTTAAAAAGCAAGCAGAAGAAAAAAAAGGTGAAATTGAACGCAAAAAATCTGCTATTGCCCTAAGCCAAAAAACAACCCTAGATAACTTAAAATCAATTGAAAATTATCAAAATGGGATTAATGTTCAAAAAGCTAAAATTGAAGAATTTCAAACTGCAATTCAAACTAAAACAAATGAATTAACTGAATTAAATCAATCTTTAACTTCAAAAAAAGAAGAATTGAATAAAATCATTACTGAAATGACAGGTTTGAATAAATCTGCCGATGAGCATATTCAAAATAGAAACAAAATAAGAAAAGAGCTTGATGAATTAAAAGATAAAGAAAATCAGCTTTTAAAAGAGCAAATTCCTCTTGAGGGGGTTTATAAAAATAATGAAGATAAAATAAAATCTACAAAAGAACAAATTGAAAAACTCCTAAATTCAAAAAAAGCCTTTGAATCTGAAAAAGATAAATTAAGTCTTCAAGTTGAAACCCTAGAACAAGAAGCAAAAGATTGTAAAACAATTCAAACAAAAACTTTTGAAGAACTTGATAAAACAAAAGCGCAAAAAGAAGATACTTATTATAAAATTCAACAAGCGCAAAAAAGAATTGCAATTTTAGACGCTAATAAAAATGCTTATAAATCAATCGGTATGGGTTCTGGTATTGAAACAGTTTTAAATGCTCATATTGAGGGAATTCATCAACCCCTAGCACAATTAGCAGATATAGAGGGTGAATACATTGACGCAATTAATGTTGCGATGGGTGCAAGAGCATTTTCAATTGTAGCTGATAGCCAAGACGCAGCGTATAAAGCAATTCAGGTTTTACGTTCCTTTGGGCGAGATAGAGCCTCTTTTATTCCTATGAACATAATTAAAAAAGCGCCAACTCGTCTTAATCTTCCAAAGGTTGATGGGGTAATTGACTTTGCAATTAATTTAATTGATTTTGATGATCAATATCTTGACGCTTTTTATTTTGCGCTTGGTGAAACAATTGTTGTTGAAGATGAAAACTGCGCTAAAAAATTAGCCGGTAAATATAGAGTCGTTACCCTAGAGGGTGATATTACAGAAAAAAGCGGCTTAATTACAGGTGGTGCGAAAAAGAAAAATACTTCTTTCTTTGATAAAAGTCAAGAAAGGGAGTTGAATAAATATAAAAAAGCGCTACAAGATTTTCAAAAAGAAGCAGCTGAATTAGCTCAAAAAGAAAAAGATTTAGAAAGAAGATTAAATGACATCCGTCAAAAACATTCAACTGCGCTAAGTGCCCTTAATGGCGCTAAAATTGAGCTTAAAAATTTAATTTCAAATAATGAAAGTTCATCTGAAATTATTACAGAGGGTGAAAAACAGCTTCAAAGTTTAAAAGAACATAATTCAAAATTATCTAAAGAGCTTGATTTACTTGAAAATAAACACATTAAACTAACAGAATTGTTACAAGAAAAACAAGATGAACTTGAAGAAATTGAAAAATTAATTGATGAGGGCGAACTTAAAAAGTTAAAAGAAAAAACTTCATCAAAAGAAGAAGAAATTAAAAATCTTGAAAAAGCAATTATGGCAAAGGAAAATGAAATTGAAAAAGATGAAAATCAAATCAAATTCCAACAAAGCCAAATTCAAACAAGAAATAGTGACATTCAAAAACTAACTTCTGATAATGAACTTTTAAAATCTGAAATAGAACAATTTAATTCTGAACTTGTTGTTTTAAATCAAAACCTAGCTGAATTAGAAGAAGAAATTAAAGAACTTGGAAAAAATCTTGTTGAGCTTCAACAAAAAAGAGATGAAATTCAAGAACAACTTTTATCTGCTAAATCGGCTAAAAATAAAGCTCAAGATGACCTTGAAAGATTAAATGAACAAGAAGAAAGTTATAAAGCAAGAAGACGAGAACTTGAACCAATCTTAGAAAATCTTTTAAAAGAATTTGAAGAAGCGGGAATTAACCCAAAAGAGCTTGAACAAACAGAAATTTCTCTTGAAGAAATCAATTCAAAAATATCTAAACTTCAAAAGAAAATGAATGAACTAGAGCCTGTTAACATGCGTGCTTTAGATGAATATGATTCTGTTATGGAAAGACAAAATTCATATAAAGAAAAAGTTAACACCTTAGAAAATGAAAAAAATGAAATTAAAACAAGGATGAATGGTTATCAAGGACTTAAAAAAGAAACTTTCCTTGAAGCGTATCATGCTATAAATAAAAATTTCCAAGAGGTGTTTACTCAAATATCACAAGGAACAGGCAGTCTTTCACTTGAAAATGAACAAGACCCATTTTCAGGCGGTTTAACTTTTGTTGCAAACATAAGAGATAAGAAAAATCAAAAACTTGCAGGCATGTCAGGGGGCGAAAAATCTCTTACTGCCCTAGCTTTTGTTTTTGCAATTCAAAAATATCTTCCATCTCCATTTTATGCTTTTGATGAAGTTGATATGCACCTTGATGGACCTAATGTTGAAAGATTGGCTGAAATTATCACAAACCACGCTAAAACAGCGCAATTTATTGTTGTATCACTTAGAAAACCAATGTTAGATAACGCAGATAGAATGATTGGGGTAACTCAAAAAGATAAAGGGGTTACAAAAATCTCTGGCGTTAAATTAAAGGATGATTAATGAATAATACAGCTGAAACATTTTACAATCCGAATAATCAAATTTTAAATGATATCGAAGTTTTAGATGGAACAATTGATTTTCATTCTCAAACAGAATTCATTTCAAAATCTGGTATTAAAAAAGATTTTCAAACAGACGCAATTGAAATCATCCTAGACCTTGTTAAAATGGGCAAGGTTGACCCTTGGAATATTGATATTGTTGATTTATACGATAAATACATTAAAAGAATTTCAGAATTAAAACAAGAAAACCTGCGCTCTGTTGGAAAGGCGATTTTATTTTCATCAACACTTTTAAAAATTAAATCTGATATTTTACAAGGTATTACAATTGATGACTTTGAAATGGAGCCTGATGACCTTTTTATTGATGATATGATGGATAATGACTATGAACAAATGCAAATTCCAACAAATAACATCGTGTCTTTTGATGAGGTTTTACAAAGAAGAACATCTGTTCGCTTAAATCGTAAAAGAACAGTAACCTTAAAAGATTTAATCCGCCATATTCAATTTTATGAAGATTTAGAAAAAAAATATGCAATCAAAAATGCTCTTGATAGAAAAGAAAGAAGGGTTAGAAACTATGCAAGCCTGAAAGCTCAAGATATTAAAGAGCTTGCGCATGAAGAATATGTTGAACAAGTTGTTGAAAAAATGCGCCAAAATCTTGCTCAAATTTTAACAAGAGAAGAAATGATTGAACTAAGAGAGCTTTGCCTTTTGGGTTTTGATAAGAGTTCTGCTTATATTGCACTTTTGTTTTTAACAAGAGAAGAACAATTTGAAATTTATCAAGAAGAATTTTATGGCAAACTATATGCTAAAAAGGCTTTGAAAACACAGGAAGAAGAAAATTAAAATGGATAACGAAGTACAAATTGATGAATTAAAATCAAAAGTTGAAGCTGTTTTATTTATCACTTCTAAAGCTATGCAACCAATTGAAATAGCTGAAATTTTAAATGTTGAAGAAGAAATGGTTGAACAAGCCTTGCTTGATTTAATGTTCGATTATTCTTCAAGAAATGGCGCATTAGAAATTGATGATGAAGATGGATATATTATCCAAGTAAAAGCGCAACATCTTGATATTGTTGAAAAACTTTGTCCTGTAGAATTAAAACCGGCTGTAATTAAAACCCTAACAGTAATTGCTCTAAAAGAACCTATAAGACAAACAACCCTAAAAGAGCTTCGCCCAAGTGCTTATGAGCATATCCCAGAATTAATTGAACAAGGTTTAATTTCAAGAACAAAAGATAAAAATGGCAGAAGTTATAACATTAAAACAACTAAAAAATTCAGAGAATATTTTAAATTAAAAGGTGATATCAAATCTTTAGTTCAAAAACTTGACGCTACGCAGGATTTAAAAAATCTATAAAAATGATTTCTTTTTTGCCATCTAAAAACTTTAATTCTATTTTAATTAATTCTTTAAAAGAAATTCCTTTTAGGGGTGGAATTAATTTTGAAAATAAAAAAGATGATTTTTCTTTTGAAAATAAAAACATAAATAAAATTCCATTTATTAAAAGAGGAATAATAAAAGAAGATGAAAATATAAACACTTTTTTTGATAAAATTTCAAATGAAATTTTTTTAGATGAAACAAAAGCAAAAAATTTTTCAACCCTTTTAAAAGAAGGCGCAATAACTCTTTCAAGTAATGCTTATTCTAATCTTAAAAAGCCACAAAGCGCAATTGGGCTTAAATTAAATCCCTTTAATAAAGAAGAAAATTTTAAAAAAATAGATGAAGCTATTTCAAATGGCTTAGGAATAGGGATTAATTTTAGGGATTTTGATAACCCAATTCAAGAAATTAAAAAAATAAATTCATATCTTAAACAAAAAGAGAATTCTCTTAAAAGGCCGCCTGCTATAATTGCTTTACTTGACGTTTATAATAAAGACGTTTTTAATTTTATAACTTTAAAAGATAATGAAGATTATTCAGATTGGTGTTTTGATTTATCAATTATTTTAGATAACGATTTTTTAGAAAAAGTTGAAAAAAATAAACCAATCACCCTTTCAAATGGGCAAATGGTTCCAGCTAGAAAAATTTATCAAACCCTTTTAAATTCAATGTTAAAAAAAGGAGAACCTGCGGTTATTTTTTCAAACGATAAAAACTATCTTTGTGATTGTTGCGCAGCTAAAGAATTAAAAGAAAATGAAACTTTTACAATCGGGCAAGTGAATTTATCTAAATTTTATGATGAAAAAACGTCTGATTTTAATTATCAATATTTAAATTATGCAACAGATTATCTTTCAACTGCTCTAAAAAACCTTGATAATTCAGCTTGTATAGGGGTTTTAGGTTATGCTGAACTTTTAGACAAAATGAATTTAAAATATGGTTCAAAAAAAGCTAATGAACTTTTGAGAAAAATTCTTCAAGAAATAAAAAAATCTTCTAACGGTTTAAATCTTGCTATAAGCCCAACAGGGACTACTTCAAGAATTTTAAAAACAACCCCTTCAATTGAGCCAAATAAAAAAGTTGATTTAATTGTTGAACTTGAAACCTTAAAAATAGCACAAGAAAATATTGATTATTCAATTTCAAAGACAATAATTTTAGATGAAAATTCAACAAAAGATGATATTAATAAAATAATTCAATTTTGCTATCAAAATAAAATTAAAGGAATAAGTGTTTTTAAACCTTAATAGCCCTCAATTTTTCAAGAAGTTTTTTTGTTTTATTTTTGTTTTCTTCAATTAAATTAATTTTTTCTTTTCTTGTTAGCGTCTTTTTAATTTTATATTCTTTTTTAAGCGCTTCTTCTTTTGAATTCATTTCTTCTAAAAAGACAATTTCAAGGGGTTTATTAATTCTTGTATATTTTGCACCTTTACCAAGTGAATGAAGTTCAAATCTTTTAAGAGGGTCTTTTGCAATTCCACAATAATATGTGTTTTTATTGGTCAGAAGAATGTATAGATAATATTTCATCTAAAACCTCTAAAATTTCTTTTTGTTTTTCTAATAAAACAAGCACACTTCTATATTTTGAAGCGTTTCTGGTTGAAGAAATATAATAGTTATAAAATTTTCTCATAAATTTAACACCATTAACTTCGCCCATTAATTCAACTTCAAGTTTTAGGTGTTCTTTTAACATTTCAATTTTTTCTTTTAAACTTGGTTCTTCAATTTTAACCCCGTCATTAATATATTTTTCAATTCTATATGGCAAAGTAAAATCGCCCATAATTCCACGCCCAATTGAAACCCCGTCTGCTTTTGTTAAACTAAGGCAGGTGGTGGCATCTTGAATTGTTTTAATATCTCCATTAGCAAAAACGGGAATTGAAACCTCTTGCTTTAAAAGTTTAATTTTATTCCAATCTGCTGAACCTTGATACATTTGTGAGCGGGTTCTAGCGTGAAGCGTAACAAAATCTGCCCCTGCTTTTTCTAAGGCTTTTGCAAAATCGATATAGTTTTCTTCACTTTGACTCCAGCCAAGGCGAAATTTTGCACTAACGGGAAGTTTTGTTTCTTCTTTAATGGCTTGTAAAATATCACAAGCGAGTTCAGGAGTTTTCATCATAGCAGAGCCATCCCCCGAAACAACAACTTTTTTAACAGGGCAGCCGCAGTTAATATCAATCATATCTGCAAAAGGGGCGATGATTTTCGCTGCTTGCACCATTTTATCTATCTTATGACCCACAAGCTGAAAAGCCAAGGGGTGTTCAAAATCTTCAAATTTGATTATTGTTGGGTTTGGGTTATTGCAAAGCATTTCAGATGAAATCATCTCTGTTGTCATAAGGCAAGTTTTTGAATATTTCCTTATTTGTCCACGAAACACAACATCAGATATCCCAGCCAAGGGTGCTTGTATAACTTTTATTTTCTTAATGTCCAGTTTGTTTTTCATATTTATTTTTGAATTTGAGATAAGTAATCTTTTAGCTCTTTAATTCTAGAGTTTGCAAAATTTGTCATTTCATCTGATTCTTTTAAACTTGCTTTCAGAGAAATAAATTTTTCATAATTTTTAACGGCTTCTTGATAATTTTCTTTATTATCTAAAGCAACCCCTAAAGAATAATATGCAGGCGCAAAATCAGGCTTTTTAGAAATAAGAAGTTGATATGTTTTAATTGCTTCTTGTGGGTTTTTCAATTCATCAAAACAAAGCCCTTTATAATAAAGCGCATATTCATCATTAGGTGTTTTTTGAAGTAATTTATTAGCTAAATTCAAAGACTCTTGAAATTTTCCTTGTTCATATTTAGCAATAACATCATTAAGCATATTTGAATTTTGCTCATTTATAATCGTTTGAAGAATGTTTTTAGCTTCAGAATTATTTTTATCAAGAGCCAAAATGCGCTCACTTGTAAGTTTTGCATTATTAAAATCGTTTAAAGAATAATATGCCCAAGCGCTGTTAACTAGGTTTTCAACATCATTTGGGTTTTTTGATAAAATTTCAAGATAATATTTATTAGCATTATTAAAATCATTCAATTGCCAATAGCAGCTTGCAATTGCTTCTTGAACTTCTTTTGTTTTGTTTGGAACTTTTAAATATTCATTTATAGCGGCAGAATATTGTTTTTCATTATAAAGTTTTGTCGCTTTTTCATAAATTGAACCTGAATAATATGTTTTAGAATCTTTCAGCGCTTGAGCTAATTTTTGGCTAGAAGGTAAAATAAGCAAGCCTTTTTGAGCAATTTCGGAAGCTTTTTCATAATTTTTTTGTTCAAGATAAATTGAAGAAAGGTTGATATAAACTTCTTCTTTTGCTGGGTTTAAATTAAGCGCTTTGTTATAATAAGCAATTGCTTCAGGGTAATTTTTATTTTTGTGCATTTCAAGCGCATAGTTAAATTGTGCCTCATAATTATTAGGCGAATTTTTAGCTTTTGTTAGAAGATAATTTTGGAATTTTGCGCCAGAAAAATGATTTAAAACAATGTCATCAACTTTTGCTTTTGCATTTTGATTATTAGGTTCTAGGCTAAGGATTGTTTCATATTGTTTAAGAGCTTCATCATATTTTTGAAGTTCTAAAAGCGCATTTGCCTTATAATCAAGCACTTCAACATTATTTGGTTTCTTTAAAAGAAGTTTATCATAAACTCCAATAGCGTTTTGATATGCTTTTTGTTGAATATATAAAGAAGCTAAATTATATAAAATTGTGTCATCTGCGCTATTTAATTGATAAGCCTTTTGATATTGATTTTTTGCATCGTCAAACTTACCTTGTTTTTGATAAATTGCCCCTAAATTAACATAATTTTGTGAGTCATTAGGATTGTTAACGATGTTTTGAGTCCATTTATTTTCTAAAATTTCAAGAAGTTCTGGGGAGCTATCTCCATATTGCAAAGATAGGTTATATTGTTCCATACTTGCTTCAAAATTTCCTGCTTCATCAAGCATAACGCCATATAGAAAATGAAGTTTTGGGTCTTTTGGATTATTATCAATAGCAGTTTTAAAATAATCCATCGCTTTCATTAAATTGTTTAAATTTTTATAAATATTTCCAAGGTTTTCATAGGCTTGAGTTTTATATTTTGAATTTAATAAAAGATTAAAATCATATCCTGAAGCTGCTAATTCTCCTTGTGCTTTTGTTATTTTAGCATTTTGAAAACGAGAGTCTGGGTTTTGTGAAACCATTAATCTTTTTTCAAGGTCATTAATTTCTTTTTGAGCCGAGTTTGCTATTGATAAAACTGTTTGAGAGTTATTTTTAGACCACAAGGTTGCATAGAAATATGCGCTTTTATAATCGTTAAGCGCTTTTTTATATTCTTTTGTTTGTTGTTTATAATTTTGTCCTCTTGCAAAATAAGCATTCACAAGGGCACTTTTTGTTGTGTCATCATAAGGGGAAAATCTTAAAACTTTTTTAAAATCACTTATGGCTGATGAAAATTGTTGATTTTTCAAATTTTGCATACCATTAGAATAATATGCAGAATATCTTTGGATATCCTCATTTGTTGGTGCGCCAAATGAAACTTGATAGTTTGAAATAATCGCTAATGATAAAAGAAAAAATAATGTTTTTTTCATAAGTCCCCTTAAAATCTCTATTTTATTATACTACAAGAAAATGAACTTGTAATAGATGATTTTCTAATTTTTAGTTTGATTTTCTAAAATTACTTTGAATAATTTAGAGGGGTAATAATCGGGCGCTATTTTTAAGATTTTTTCGTTTGTTGTTTTTGCTTCTTCAATTTTGCCAATTAAAAATAAACATTGAGATAAAATCAAAAGAGCCTCTGGGTCGCTATAAAAAATTCTTAAAGACTTTTCACAAAAGGTTATTGCTAAAGGAAAATATCCGTTTGCAAAAAGTGCCCTTGCAATAAACTTATAGCTTTCAGGGTTTGCAAAATAAAGGCTATCAGAAGAACTGATTAAATTTTGAGCATATTCAATTAAATGATTTTCAATAAAAAGATTAAGATAAACCTCTAAAAAAGCTCTTGTTTGAAAAAACGTTGCTTGTTTAGATGGGCGAAGATTGATGAAATCTAAAACACACAATCCCCAGTTTGCAGCTGGAGAAGATTTTTTAGCGTGTTCAAAATGTTTTTTTGCGTGTTTTTCATCTTTTAAAAGCAAATAGCAAAGCCCTGTTGAATAATCGTCATTGATTTTTTTGAAATATGAAATGGCTTTAGAATATTCTTTATTATAAAAAAGTTCTTTTGCTTTATCTTCAATCTGCTTTTTCATTATGACGAATTTTCTTCATTAAATCAAAATTATTTTTGTTTGGAAGATTGGCAAGTTTGTTAATATCTGAAATATTAACATCATGCGCTTGTTTATTTGATTTTTTAATTTCGTTATAAACTTCTTCTCTATAGATAGACACGTTATTAGGTGCATTAACACCGATTTTCACGGCATTTTTAAAGCAATCTAATATTACTATTTCAATGTTATCGTTTATGATTAATTTTTGATTTAATTTTCTGGTTAAAATAAGCATTTTATTCTTCCGTATCTTGCTTGAATAATTTGTATCTTACTTCAAAATCTTGGTTTTTTAAAATTGTTTGAATTGCTTTTTTATTTTGAAGGTTGATTATAATTGGCGCAAGCATATTAATTGTTGCACCTTGCGGATTAAAAGATGGGATGTTTGCTATGTTACATACAAAAATATCATCCGGTGTTTCAATTTCAAGTTTTTCAGCTTCCTCATCAGGTATATCAAATTGATAATCTATTCCAAAGTAGCTGCAAAGTGTTATTGGGAATGCTAGTTCCATATCTTCCATAGATTGCAACCATTTAAAAGGTGAGTCTGGTTTAAAGTCTATGATTGTATATCTTTTTAAATCTTCAAAACCGATTATGGGAGATACAAAATCGAAGATAAAATTTTTATCTACTTCAACTTCACCAAATTTAACAGTATTTATTTTAATTGTTTCGTCTTTTGTTGTCATAAAATTACATTCCATAATTCATTAAGCTATTTTGCGAATTTGTTAGTTGTGAATATAAAAGCATTTTTGCCGCATCTTGGCTCATGCCTTGTGTTTGCAACAACAAAGGATTAATTTGATTTTGGTTTAAAAAACCAAATTGGCTATATTGATTTTGATTATTTAACAAACCTAAAAGTTGATTAGTTGCTAAATTGTTTTGTGAATAAGGATTTAAACCAATTTTAGATAATGTATTAATAGCTGCCATTATTTCTTCTTTTGTTGGAGTTGAATTATCTGATTTTAAATTAGCATTATCTTTTTCTTGTTGTTTTTTAAGATATTCTTCTTGTTGAATTCTGCGCTCCATTCTGTCTTTTGTAATTCTATCAGCGGCAGATGGATGGATTTTCTTTCCTGATTGAATAAATTTTTCAATATCACTTACTTCAACTTGTTCTTGCTCTTGTTTTTTAGGTGAACATTGTTCAGAATCTGGGTTTCCAATGCAATCAAGTGCACGTTTAGAGTAATATGTTAAGGCTTCATTTTTTTCTTCATCAATAATCATTTGATAATATTTTTTTGCTTGCGCTTCATAACCTAAACGAGTGTAGCAAAGGGCAAGATAATATTTTGCAAGAGTGTTATTTTTTTCTGTAATAACTAAATCTTCTAAATCTTGCAAAGCGCCAACATAATTTTGTTGTCTATATTTTGCAATAATTGGTTTCATGCTTGGTGAGACATAAGGCGCTTTTGCGTTTACTGTGTAATATGTTGTTGCGTTTGCACTTAAATTATGTGCGCTAACAAGCATTATTGAAAGACCTAATAAAAATAATGAAACTATTTTTTTCATTTTATATCCTCGAATTATATTGTTTATCTTTATTTTAATACCTTTTTTGAACATGGCAATATATTAAATTATATCGTAACAATATGTTTTTTCTTAAGTCTAAATCTTATTTTTCCTCTAAACAGTTGAAAAAAGTTCTTCTTAATAAAAATAAAATCAAAGTAAGCTATAATCGTTTTATGAAAGTTAAGATTAAAGAAGCTGCTAAATTAAAAAAAGATTACAGTCTTTATAAACTTGCAAAAGAATTAAATCTTCCCGCTCAAACTGTTTATTCTTGGGCAAAAGGAAGATCCCAACCTTCTTATTTGAATTTAGATAAAATTTGTTCTGTTTTAGAATGTGGTATTGAAGATATTTTAGAACCCGAACCCATACAAAATACTCTGTTTTAGGGGTTTATGGGGTTGTTAATTATCGCTTAGTCCTATGCTTCTTGTACGTGTCCACGGTTAGTTTTGTGGTCAATATCAGCGTTTGCCATATTAGCATTCATTCTAGCAAATACAACGCTTGCTGCAAAAGCGCCAATACCAACTAAAGTTGCAAGGGTTTTTGTGCCTTTTGCACCTTTTAAATAATCGCCTGTATAAAATCTTTTTGGAGTATTTCCGATATTTTTAACGTTTTCAAGAGGTGATTTTGTAATTAAGTTAGGAACAGATTTAATTGCTTTTCCTAAACCTTTAAAAGCGTCTTTAACAATTCCTGTTGCGGTGTTTATGATTTTACCTTCACCTTGTCTGAAGTTTTTACCTAAAACTGCAACGCCTGCCATTGTTGCGCCACCTGCAACAACGCCTTTTATAATGCCTTGAGTGGTGTATGAAACATTGTTAATACCTTTCATAAAACCAACACCTTTGTTCATAATGTTATGAACAGCGCCTTTTGCAGTTTGAAGTTTGTTTTCTTTTGGCTCAACTTCTTGAGTTTCAGGTTTTTGTTGAGAAACTCCTTGGGTGGTTTTTTCAAAAGTTTCACTTGGCTCGTTTAAAATAGCTTTTAATTCAGGTTTTTGAGCGCCAAGAGCTTCATTTTTAAAAGCATTAAGAGAGGTTTCATTACCTTTAAATGTTGTATAATTAGTATTTTTTAATGGACTTATCATTTTTACACCACCTTTACAAAATAATATAAACACCTGAATAAAAAATATTGCTATTTTTAGAGAATTTTTATATATAAATTTTACAAAATTTTACATAAAAAATCAATTAGATTATTTACTCTTAACTTCTTTTTGACTTTCTAAATACATTTTTTCTAAACTCTTTTTTGTTTCATTAAAAAGATATTCTTTTTTCTTTTCGTCAAAATTAAATTTGTTAATTGTTTCCATAATTTCTTCATCAGTCGGCATTTTATCAAGAGTTTCTATTGTTAATGGAGTGTTTTCTTGGGCTGATAAAAATGAAACATTTAAAAGCATAAATGCAGTTAGAAAAATGATTTTAAAAGTTTTTTTCATAAACTTTCCTTTCAAAAATTTATATTCATTTTGTTTATAATAAAATATTATCATGACTTTTGTAAATGAATTTAAAAAAATATGTCCAAATAATTTTTTAGATAAAAAACAAGATATTTTTGTCTATGCTTATGACACATCTCAAAATCCTGATGAAATTATCTTGCCTTTAGCTGTTGTTTTTCCTAAAACAACAAAAGAAGTATCTGAAATTTTAAAACTTTGTAATAAAAATAAAATAACTGTTGTGCCTCGAGCACAAGGAACAAATCATTGTGGCGCAACAAGACCGACTAAAAATTCAATCATTATTCATTTTTCAAAGATGAATAATATTTTAAAAATTGATAAAGAAAATTTAATTGCAATCGTTGAACCTAATGTTATAATCGGCGATTTAAATAAAAAATTAGATGAATTAAATCTTTTCTTTCCGCCTGATCCATCTAACCTTGCTGTTTCAACGATTGGGGGTGCGATTTCTCTTTGCGCTGGTGGGCCAAGAACTTTTAAATATGGCAACACAAAAGACTATGTAATTAATTTAGAAGTTGTTTTGGCTGATGGAACAATCATTCAAACATCTAAAAATTTAGCTAAAAATGTTACAGGATATAACATTACAAGTCTTTTTTGCGGATGTGAGGGAACACTTGGTATTATTACAAAAGCAACCTTAAAACTAATTCCAAAACCACAAACAAGGCTTTTAACTTTAGCTTATTTTAATACTTTAAAAGAGGCTGCGCTTTGTGTTAATTCAATAATAAATTCTGGTTTTATCCCCTCAACTTTAGATTTATTAGATAAAATAACCCTGCAAACAATTGAAAAATTTAATCCTTGCGGATTGTTATGTGATAAAGAGGCGGTTTTATTAATTGAGCTTGATGGCTTTAGGCAATCTGTTTTATATGAATTAGAAATTCTTAAAGATATTTTGAAAAAATCAAATTCATCTAAAATTATTCAAGCAAAAAATGAAATTGAAAATGAAAACATTTGGAGAGCAAGAAGAAGCGCCTTTAGTGCCTTGACTCAATTAAAACCTAATGTTATAACGGAAGATATTGTTGTACCAAAATCAAAAATTGTTGATTTTGTTTTAAAAATTCAAGAATTATCTAAAAAATATAATATAATAGCTGCAACAATGGGTCATGCCGGCGATGGCAACATTCATCCTAACTTTGCGCTTGATTTATCTGATAAAAAAGAAAAAGAAAACTTTAAAAAGCTAAAAGATGAACTTTTTTATTATGCTTTATCAATAGATGGAACATTATCAGGTGAACATGGAATTGGTGTTTCAAAAAAGAAATATCTTGAAAAAGCGCTGGATAAAAACGCATACGACTTAATGAAAAATTTGAAAAAATTTTTCGATTCTAACAACATTTTAAATAAAGATAAAACATTATGATTAAAAAATTAAAAGAATATAAAGGAATAATAGCTGATTTATTAAAGCTATCTTTACCAATTTTAGGTGGAAACTTATCTCAAATTTTAATAAGTTTTGCTGATACTGCAACCGCTGGACGCTATTCAACTTTGGCTCTTGGGGCTGTTAGTGTTGCAAGTGCAATTTTAATGACAGTAACAATTGGTGCCATTGGTTTAATTTTAAGCGTTAGCCCTGTAATATCAAACTTTAGAGGAGAAAAAATCCCCTCTAAAAAATATTTCAAATTAACAATTCTTTTTGCTTTGTTAGTTTCAATTCCTTTCTTTTTAATAATCGAATTGATATCAAAAAATATTCAACATTTTGGTTTCGAGCAAGATTTAGCCTTTTATGTTAAACAATACATTGAAATAACGGCTTGGAGTGTTTTTCCAACTGCTATTTTTGTTGCGCTAAAAGAATTTTTACAGGCATGGGAAAAAGTAATTGTGCCTAATTTATTAATGTTTTTTATGGTTATATTAAACGTTATTTTAAATATAATTTTAACTTTTGGTTTTGATTTTGGCTCAATCCATATCCCCTCTTTAGGTGTTGTTGGTTTAAGTCTTGCAACTCTTATATCTAAAACAATTGCACCTGTGTTTATGATTTTATATTGCTTACCATTATTCAAAACTCCTTGTCATTTTTCAAAAAAATATTTAAAAGATTTATTCAAAATAGGAACGCCTATATCTTTAGCGATGTTTTTTGAATTTTTAGGGTTTAATTTAACCGCTATTTTAATCGGCAAATTTAGCGCACTTTTTGCAGGTGTTCATAATATCGTTTTATGTATTGCAAATTTAACTTTTATGATAGTTTTATCTGTTTCAAGTGCTGCAAGTATTAAAATAGGCTATTTTAACGGTAAAAAAGACAAAGAAAACATTATAAAATATTCAGTTGCTAATATATTTTCAATTCTTGCGATTTGTTTTGTTATGTTTTTAGTTATGATATTTAAGTCTGATTTTATAATTAAAATTTTCACTAATGACCTTGAAGTTTTAAGATTAAGTAAAAAAATTCTTAAAATTGTAATTTGTTTCTTATTCTTTGATGGTTTTCAAGCGGGCTGTGTGGGCATTTTAAAAGGCTTAAAAGATACTAAAATAATTATGAAAATAATGCTTTTTGGCTATCTTGGTATTGCAATACCGTTAGGTACTTATGTTGCATATTTCCATGGTTACGTTTTAGAGGGCTATTGGACAGGGCTTGCCTTGGCTTTATTCTTTGCAGCCGTTGTAGCTGGAAGAAGGGTTGTTAAAGATATAACTGAAATGAAGGTTTAGCTAACAATACTACCTTCTTTAATTTTAACAATATCAACATTATTTAAAAATTCATCTTCAAAAGCAAGGGTGTCAACACTTGTTATAATCATTTGAATGTCATCTTCAATAACATTTAAAAGATAATTTTGACGAATTGAATCAAGTTCAGCTAAAACATCATCTAATAATAAAAGCGGAGTTTCATTAATTTTGTCTTTAATTATCTGTAATTCTGCTAATTTTAAAGATAGAACAATTGTTCTTTGTTGACCTTGTGAGGCATATTTTTTTGAATCAATTTCATTAATATAAAAATCGATATCATCTCTATGAGCGCCAATTAAACACTGCCCTTTTCTAATTTCTTCATCTTTAATTTCATTTAATTTTTGATAAATTAATTCACTTAATTCACTAACTGAAATAAAATCATCTGTAATTGACTTATAATAAATTTTTAAATCTTCATTTTGAGCTATTGCTTTGTGTTTAATTTTGGCTATTTTTTCAAGCTCAATAAGATATTTTTTTCTTAAATAAATAACATTAGCACTTAAAACCGAAAACTGCTGATTAAAAACATCAAGCATAAGAGGATTGATTGAATTTGAATCAGATAAATAGTTTGCTTTTTGTAAGCGGATTTTATTAAACTTTGATAATTTTTCAAAATATAAAGGATAAACTTGAAAAATAGCCATATCAAGCCATTTTCTTCTATTTTGAGGTTCACCTCTCAATAATAAAAGGTCGTTTGTTGAAAAATTAACTCCCGATAACTCTCTTAAAAAATCTTTTGACTTAGGTTTTTTTAAGCCATTAACTTTTAAAATTTTATTTTTTCCAAGATTGAAATCAATTTCAAGCTCGAAATTCATTCCTCGTTTTTCAATTTCTGCTTTAATAGATGAAGATGTTTCATTAAACAAAATTAATTCAGAATCTTTTTTAATTCTATTTGAATCAAGCGCACAAAGGTAATAAATCGCCTCTAAAATATTTGTTTTTCCTTGCGCATTTTTTCCTATTATTAAAGTTTTGTTTGATTTAAAATTATATTCAAAATTTTTGTAATTTCTATAATTTTTTAGAATTAATTTCTTCAACTTCATATAGTTATAGTATAATAAAGAAAAAAATAGGTAAAATCTCATTTAATTGAAAGGGAAAAGATATGTACGACTTTATAACAATTGGTTCTGCTACTCAAGACGTTTTTATTCAATCTGATGTTGCAAGTATTGTATCCGTGAGCCAAGTGGCGAAAAAAAGCGAATTTATGTCTTTTCCTTATGGCGCTAAAACTGAAATTGCAGATTTTTCAAAAAATCTTGGGGGAGGTGCCGTTAACACTGCAACAAACTTTGCTAACTTAGGTTGCAAAACTTCAACAATAATCAAACTTGGAAATGATGAATTAAATAACATAATCAAATTAAAATTGGCAAAATCTGGCGTTGATATTATGAATATCATTGATTCAGCAAAACACTTAACAGGTTTTTCAATTATTCTTGTAAGTTTTCAAGGAGATAGAACTGTTCTAGCGCACCGTGGTGCAAACGCTCATGTTAAAGAAAGAGAAGTTAATTTTGAAGCAATTAAAAATTCAAGATGGGTTTACGTTTCACCTCTATCTGGTGATAGCAACAAAATTCTTGATAAAATTGCAAAATTCTGTAAAGAAAATAAAATTAATCTTGCGATTAACGCTGGAACAACTGCTCTTAAAAAAGGCGCAAAATATTTTTCAAATATCTTAAAAACTGCTCAAATTGTTGTTATGAATAAAGAAGAAGCAAGTTTGGTTACTAAAATTTTAGTTCGTCCTGATACTAAAGAAGAAAAATTTTCAAAAGCACAAGTTCACCCTGATGTTATGGAAATGTTGAAAGCTCTTAGAGCTAAAACAGATACAATTGTTGTTATAACAGACGGTAAAAATGGCGTTTATTGTTATGATGGTAAAAAGGTTTACTTATGCCCGACTTATCCTGCTGTTGTTGTTTCAACACTTGGCGCTGGGGACGCTTTTTCTTCAACATTCTGTGCTTCAATGGATAGATATAATTGGGATATAGAAAAATCTTTGCTTTATGCAACAATTAACTCTGCTTCTGTTTGCACTCATTTTGGCGCTCAAGAAGGCTTTTTAACTTTTGATGA
Source organism: uncultured Candidatus Melainabacteria bacterium (assembly GCA_934700385.1). Classification (GTDB taxonomy): domain Bacteria; phylum Cyanobacteriota; class Vampirovibrionia; order Gastranaerophilales; family Gastranaerophilaceae; genus RUG14156. The sequence continues at coordinate 5,914 of CAKUXO010000013.1, read as the reverse complement.
ATTAGAAGCAAAACTTCAACAAGCACCTGAATTTAGGGTTGCAACAATTCCAATGGAAAAAGAGGTTGTTAATGCGGTTGGATAAATTCTTAAAAGTTTCAAGACTTATTAAAAGAAGAACCGTTGCAAATGATGTTTGCGATTCTGCTCGTGTTTTTGTAAATAATAATCCTGCTAAACCTGCTAAGCAATTAAAAGTTGGAGATATTATTTCAATTGAATATAAAAATATGACAAAAACTTATGAGGTTTTAATTATCCCACAAGGAAATGTGCCGATTAATATTGCAAACACCCTGTATAAAGAACTAGAAACTAATTAAATATTAAAAAAAGCTCTAAGAAAATCTTAGAGCTTTTAATTTATGTTAAATATATATTTTATTCAAATATATTACCTTGTTCAACTCCGGCTATTTCTTCTTTTGCCTCTTTAACAAGTTCTTCTTTAGATTTTTCATCTTCATCAGTGTTAATTATTTTGTTAACAGAAACAACATAATCTTCACCATCTAAAGATTGAACCTTAACACCTGTTGCAGGTCTGCCTTGACGAGAAATATCAGAAGCTGAAACCCTTGTAACTACGCCATTAGCTGTTACAACCATAATTTCATCATCTTCTTTAACAATAGATAAATCTACAAGTCTTGAAGAAGATGATTTGAATTTAGTTGCAATTAAGCCCATTCCGCCACGGTTTTGAGTTCTGAATTCTGAAATTTTAGAACGTTTACCAAAGCCATCAGAAGTAATTACAAGTAAATCTGCGTCATAATCTTTTGGAACAACGTCGCAACCGATGATTTCATCGCTGTTACGTAGTTTCATAGAATTTACACCACGAGCAGAACGACCTAATGGTCTTAAATCTTCAATTGGGAAGCGAATTGCCATACCGCAAGAAGTACCGATTATTATCTCATCATTTCCTTTTGCTAATTTAACCCAATTTAGAGTGTCGCCATCTTCTAAGCCGATTGCAATTAAGCCATTTCTTCTGATTGAAGTGAAATTATCTAATGAAATTCGTTTAATATAGCCTTTTTTAGTTAGCATAATTAAATTCATATCATCTTTAAATTCTGAAACAGGTACAATAGCTGTAACTTGTTCATCTTGCTCTAAAGGTAGAACATTGATTATAGGTAAGCCCTTAGATTGTCTTGAACCTTCAGGGAAATCATAAACAGATAAGCTATAAACAAGACCTTTAGATGAGAAGAAAAGAACTTTATCATGCATCATCGCTGTAAAGAAATGTGCAACATCATCATCTTCTTTTGTTTTCATGCCGCCTTTACCACGGGTTGCACGGTTTTGGCGAACAAAAGTGTCTAATGAAATTCTTTTAATATAGCCTTGACGAGTGATAAACACAGCCATTTGAGTATTTGGAGTTAAATCTTCAACACTCATTTCACCTTCTTCAGGAATGATTTGTGTTTTTCTTTCGTCGCCATATTTTTCTCTATCTTCATTAAGTTCAACTTTAATTAAAGCTAAAACCTTTTCTCTTGAAGATAATAAGTCTTCATATTCTGCAATTTTCTTTAATAATTCAGCGTGTTCGGCTCTTATTTTATCTTGTTCTAAACCTGTTAAACGTCTTAATTGCATTTCTAAAATAGCGTTAGCTTGTTCAGTATCTAAGCCAAATCTATTCATTAAGCCATTTCTTGCGGTTTCTGTGTTTGGTGATTTTTTAATTAATTCAATAACTTCATCTAATGAATTAAGAGCAATCATCAAGCCTTCTAAGATATGAGCTCTTGTTTTTGCTTTCTTTAAGAAGAACATTGTTCTTCTTGTAATAACGTCAACTCTGTGTTCAATAAATTCAGATAAAACTTCGTATAAGTTTAATAAACGAGGTTGTTGACCAACTAGAGCAACCATATTAAAACCAAAACTTGTTGAAAGAGCGGTTTGTTTATATAAATTGTTTCTAACAACGTCTGGCTTTGCGTCACGTTTTAATTCGATAACAATTCTCATACCTTCTCTATCTGATTCATCACGAAGGTCGGAAATGCCTTGAATTTTGCCGTCTTTAACAAGTTCAGCGATTTTTTTAATTAATTCTGCTTTATTAACTTGATATGGAATTTCTGTTACAACAATGGCACTTCTAGATTGTCTGCCGCCTGAACCTTGAAGTTCTTCAATTGTTGAAACAGCACGCATTTTAATTGAGCCTCTACCTGTTTCATAGGCTTTTTTGATTTCAGAAGTTCCTACAATTGTTGCAGCAGTAGGGAAATCAGGACCTTTAATATATTGCATTAAACCGTCAGTTGTAATAGAAGGGTTATCTATTAAAGCTATAACGCCATCTACAACTTCATTTAGGTTATGTGGAGGTATGTTTGTTGCCATACCAACTGCAATACCAGATGTGCCATTTAACAGTAACATCGGTAATCTTGTAGGTAAAACAGAGGGTTCTTCAAGAGAGCCATCAAAGTTAGGTACAAAATTAACTGTTTCACAATCGATATCTGCTAACATTGCAGTTGTAATTTTGTGCATACGAGCTTCTGTATAACGCATCGCAGCTGCGCCGTCGCCATCTACTGAACCGAAGTTACCATGCCCGTCAACAGTTAAATATCTTGTTGAAAAATCTTGTGCCATACGAACCAATGCTTCATAAACAGAGCTATCGCCGTGTGGGTGATATTTACCAAGTACTTCCCCAACGATACGAGCACATTTTTTAAATGGTTTATCAGGTGCCATGCCAAGTTCATTCATGGCAAATAAAATACGTCTATGAACGGGTTTTAAGCCATCTCTAACATCGGGTAAGGCACGACCCACGATTACACTCATCGCATAATCTATATAGCAACGTTTCATTTCGTCACGTATATTGACAGGAACTATCTTTCCGTCATCAAATAAGCTTGTTTGAGCCAAAGTAAAACTCTCCTCTTTTATTCTTAATGCTTTAATTATACTATAAAACCCGCTAAAAGCAAAATCGAGATTAATTCTATATTTTGCTTGAAAAATAGTGAAAAATTTTATAAGATAAAAATATGAAAGGCGCTTATCCTGTAAAATATTTTCTAAATCCATCTATAAATCAGCCCATTGAAGAAATTTGGGATGATATAGACGCATACACTGGTGAATATTTTGAAGATGAACCACATTTACATAATAAAATCGATTTTGTGGTTCCCCTGCCACCTTTAAAATATAAAGGAAAATTTTTAAAAGGATTATTTTTTTCTCAGGCTTGCGAGTATATTTTAAAACTTTATCCTGAGCTTAAAAAAATCTTTATTCCTTGCGCTTATACAATGTGGTCTAATTATTCTTGGTCTGATAGTGCTGAGGTTTATTTAACTTGTTATGAAAATAAAGAGCGTGAAAAATATTATAAAAACAAATATCCTAATAAAAAAGATATAATTTTTGTGCCTTTGCAAGACGCTGATTTTACTAATGAATATCAAGTTGCGCCAACTTTTAATACCCCTAAAACAATTGATGTTCTTTGCGTTTCAACTTGTTTACCTGTTAAAAATCTTCCACTTTTAGCTTCAGCTATTAAAGAATATGAAAAAAAATATAATAAACCCCTAAAAGTAACATTTGTTCTTGGTTCAAGGCTAATTGAAAAAGATGAAAATGGAAAATTATCTTATCCAAATTTACCTGATAGACAGAAAAAACAAATGGATGAGGTTATTAAAATTTTAGGATATTCAAAAAACATTGAGTATCTTCCTTGGGTTGATTATAAAAATTTAACAAAATATTTTACATCTGCTAAATGCCTTGTTTTAGCTTCTTTAATTGAAGGCAAAAACCGCTCTATTAATGAAGCCTTAACTTGTAACACCCCTGTTGTTGTTTTTCGTGACCATAACAAATGGGCAAGAGGTTCTCATCCAATTTTCTTTGAAAATAGCGGAGAATATGTTGAGACTTTTAGTGCACCTGCTCTAGCAGATACTATCCATAAAGTTATTTCAAATTTAGATTATTATGAGCCAAGAAAAAATTATTTAAAATATAACGGAAGAAAAAATTTTATTAACACATTAATTAATCACATTCCATATTATCATTGTAATGTAGAAGATTTTGAAAAAAATAATTTTCATCAAAATATTTGGATTGACCTTGCTACTCAAGCTAATTATCAACTAAGCTATCATGACTTTTTGTATGGTAAAAACACCGCCATTCAACACGTTCGAGGTTTAGAAGATATTGATAAATTAGTTAAATTTTTTATGGCAAGATTTAATAGATAAACCTAAAATAAGTTAAAATTTTAGACTACTTTTATTTTTTTAAACTTAAAACACTCATCTAAAAATATGATTTTTTTCTTAGAGCCTACGTATTTTACACGATTTTTTAAATTTTTCAAGTCTTTTGTAAAATTTTGTAAAGCCTAAATCTTGACCCTTGTTATTTAGCCCATATAATTAATAAAGTTGAATAAACTGTTGCATTGTGGCGAAAAATCGGCAAAAAATCAAAAAAGCCCAAAAGACGCTATTTTGCAGTAATTTTGAACAAAATTGTAATTACATATATTAGAGGTATTTAGATGACAACAACAAAAAGAGCAAATCGTGTTACTCCTCAAGGCATTCCGGCTACTCGCCTTACGGATTTACCCGATTTGATTGAAGTGCAAAAAAAATCATTTGAACAGTTTCTTAAAGAAGGTTTAAAAGAAGAATTATTGTCGTTTAGCCCTATTAAAGATTATACGGGCAGACTTGAACTTCATTTTTTACCAAACTATACATTTGATAAACCAAAATACACAGTTGAAGAAGCAAGAATTCATGACGCAACTTATGCTAAACAATTGCGTGTAATGATGAGATTAGTTAACCGTGATAGCGGTGAAATTAAAGAACAAGAAGTTTATATCGGTGATATCCCAACAATGACTGATAAAGGTACATTCATTGTTAATGGTGCAGAACGTGTTATCGTTTCTCAAATCGTTCGTTCTCCTGGGATTTACTATAAAAAAGAAGTTTCTCCAACTGGTAAACGTCTTTATAATGCAACTTTAATTCCAAACCGTGGTGCATGGTTAAAAATTGAAACAGATTCTAATGACCTTGTTTATGTAAAAATCGATAAAAACAGAAAAATCTTAGCTACAACTTTATTAAAAGCCCTAGGAATCACTCCTGTTGAAATGGAAACATTATTCACACACTTTGATTTCTTAAAGAAAACCCTAGCTAAAGATACAGCGGCAACAACCGATGAAGCTCTAGTTGAAGTTTATAAAAAACTTCGTCCGGGGGATCCTGCTACTCCTCAAGGCGGTCGCTCAATTTTAGAAGCTCGTTTCTTTGATGAAAAGAAATATGACATCGGTAAAGTTGGTCGTTATAAATTAAACAAAAAATTAGGTTTAAACTTACCTGAAACTCAAAGAACAATCACAATTCAAGATATCGTTGCAGGTATTGAATATTTAATCAACTTAACTTACGACGAAGGCAGCTTAGATGATATTGACCACTTAGGCAACCGTCGTATTCGTTCAGTTGGTGAACTATTACAAAATCAATTCAGAGTTGGTTTATCAAGAATTGAACGTATCATTAAAGAAAGAATGACACTTCAAGATTCTGAAACCTTAACTCCATTAAATCTTTTAAATACAAAACCTTTAGTTGCGTCTTTAAAAGAATTCTTTGGCTCATCTCAATTATCACAATTTATGGACCAAACAAACCCACTTGCTGAATTAACTCACAAACGTCGTATTTCAGCTCTTGGACCTGGAGGTTTGATGAGAGAAAGAGCCGGTTTTGCGGTTCGTGACATCCACCCATCTCACTATGGTCGTTTATGTCCTGTAGAAACTCCTGAAGGACCTAACGCAGGTTTGATTAACTCTCTTGCAACTCACGCT
>CAKUXO010000012.1 GCA_934700385.1 uncultured Candidatus Melainabacteria bacterium | reverse complement strand
CGCAGCATTTTTTTTATTTACACACATTTAACTATAGAACTGTCATCCTGAGGAGGCTTTGCCGAGCTCAGGATCTTATAAAGTATCATTGACTAAAATAGGGCAAAACCCTTAAGCACTGATACACGTCAGATCCTGAAACAAGTTCAGGATGACGAGTCGAGAATTAGGTGTGGACGCTTTAAGCCCTCTTGTACCGGCTCACACTTTCAGGTTCGAGATTACAGATTCTATAATGGTGCATAGTCCACACCCAAAATCACCTCAAAACCCAACATATAAATAAAGAGAGTCATCACTGACTCTCTTTATGGAGCGGGAGACGAGGCTCGAACTCGCGACATCTTCCTTGGCAAGGAAGCATTCTACCACTGAATTACTCCCGCAATTGCTTGCTTAACTATAATACAATATCAAAAAAAATAATCAAGTCTTTTTTTAAAAAAATTTTAAAATTTCTTAAAATTTGAAAAAATAATGAACAATTTTTTCAAAAATTCGTTTTATTTAATATATAAAGGAAGTGTGTCATGAAAAAATTATCAATTTATCTATCATTATTTTGTTTAATCGGTTTATTTTCAAAAGTTAATGCGGCAGATACGGTTAATGTTTATGTTGTAAATAATATAACAAACGTTCCGCAATCAAATATAATGTGCACTGAAAAAGGCGGAATCTGCACAAATGGTCATTTTATTATGTCTTCAAGTAGAGCTAATTATTTAGGTAGAAAAGATAAATCTAAAGATAAAAAACAGGTTAGCGTTGAAATGAAATAAAGGTGAATAAAATGAAAAAAGTGTGTGGTTATATATTATTTCTAAGTTTAATTTTAGGTTTTGAAACTCAAGCAAAAACAATTAATGTTTACGTTACAAACAATGTTAAACAAAGCGCTATTTCAAATGTTATGTGCACTAAAAACAATAGAATTTGTACTGTTGGAAAATATGTAATTTCATCAAATAGCCAAAAACCATTAAACATAAATGGCAACATCGTTTGCACATCTGATAATAGAATTTGTACAAATGGCTATGCGCTTATGACTTCTAACAAAACTCGTTATTCAAGCTAGAAAAATAAGGAGAGTAAAAATGAAAAAAAGTTTAATTATTTTAGGGATTTTAGGTTTAATCGGTTCTAATTTTGTTTTAGCGCATGATAGATTTGATAATCGTCCAATGCATGATAGAGGATATAACAGGCCTCCTCAACATCATCAAGTGCCAAAATGCCACAAACACAATAAAATCAAAACATCATTTTTCTATTCAAATAGAAATTGCTATAGTTGCTGTCAAAGAGGATATTACACTCCTTTTGGCGGAATAAATTTACACATATCGTTATAAATCTCGTAACTTTTTCGTTAAACAATAGGGCATTTTTTGCCCTATTTTATTTTTTATTTTTGTGATATTATCAACGTATTATGATGAAAACTGTAGATGAAATAAGAGAAGGTTTTTTAAGTTTTTTCGAAAAAAAACATAATTCAACACGTGTTAAAAGTTCTAGTTTAATTCCTGATAATCCGACTTTGCTTTTAACAAGTGCCGGCATGGTTCAATTTGTACCATATTATTTAGGGATTGAAAAATGTCCTTATACTCCCGCTCGTGCAACAACTTGTCAAAAATGCGCTCGTGCAGGTGGTAAAGATTCAGATATTGAAAACGTTGGAAGAACACCTCGCCACCACACATTTTTTGAAATGTTGGGTAATTTTGCTTGGGGTGATTATTATAAAAAAGAAGTTATTCCTTGGGCATGGGAATTTGTTACAAGTCCAGAATATCTTGGCTTAGATAAAAATCGTCTTTGGGTAACAATTTTTGAAACAGATGATGAAGCCTATGAAATCTGGAAAAATTCAACAGATATCGACCCAAAAAGAATTATAAGAAAAGGTAAAAAAGATAATTTCTGGGGTCCTCCTGGGCCAACTGGTTCTTGTGGGCCATGTAGTGAAATTCATTATGACCTTGGTGAGCATTTAAAATGCAGCGAAAACTGCGGAATTGATACCTGTGAATGTGATAGATGGGTTGAAATTTGGAATATGGTTTTCACTGAATTATTCCAAGATGAAGAAGGAAATCAAACCCCTCTTGATAAGAAAAATGTTGATACAGGCATGGGGCTTGAACGTATTGCAATGGTTTGCCAGGGGGTTGAATCAACTTTTGAAACAGATGTTTTAAAACACATTTTGAATAAAGTTTGTGAAATTTCTGGTAAGGAATATAAAAAAGATAAAAAAACCGATATTTCACTTAGAATTGTAACCGACCACGCTCGTTGTGTTTCTTTTATGATAGCAGATGGAATTATGCCTTCTAATGAAGGTAGGGGCTATGTTTTAAGAATGATTTTAAGACGTGCGCTTCGTCATGGTTATCTTTTAGGAATGGATTTACCATTTATGGCGCCTGTTGTTGACACAGTTATTGAAAAATATTGTGTGCAATACCCTGAATTAAAAGAAAACGAAAAGAAAATTAAAGATACAATTTTAAAAGAAGAAGAACGCTTTAAATTAACTCTAGATAAGGGTTATCAGCTAATTGAAACAGCAATTGAAAATGCCCTAAAAGATAATTCAAAAGTAATTTCAGGCGCTGACGCTTTTAAATTGTATGACACTTTTGGTTTTCCATTTGAATTAACAAATGAAATCGCTCAGGAAAAAGGTTTAACAGTAGATGAAGACGGCTTTAAAAAAGCTATGCAAGAACAAAAAGAACGTGCACGTGCTTCAATTCAAAAAGTTGTTATAACAGATGACTTAAATTACATCAAAAATCCTGATACAGAATTTTTAGGTTATGAAGAATTTTCTTCAAAATCAAAAGTAATTGCTATTGTTGACCAAAACGGCAAAAATGTTGAAAAAGCGTCTGATGGCGTTTTTGATATCATTTTAGATAAAACTCCATTTTATGCTGAATGCGGTGGTCAAGCCGGTGATAGCGGTGTTTTAGAACTAAATGGAAATAATTTTGAAGTTGTTAAAACTTTTAAAGTTCAAAATATTTTTGTTCATAGAACAATTTTAAATGAAAATGAGCTTAAAATTAATGACGAAGTGAATGCTAAAATTGATGTTAAAAGAAGAAAAGAAATAACAAAACATCACTCATTAGCCCATTTATTACAAGCTGCACTTCAAAATGTTCTAGGTAAAGAGGTTCACCAAGCGGGTTCTGCGGTTGATGAAAACAAAACTCGTTATGACTTTACTTTTGAAAGAGCTTTGACTAAAGATGAAATTCAAAAAGTTCAAAATCTAATTAATGAATGGATTGATAAAGATTTAAAAAGAACAACAAAAGTTATGAGCCTTGAAGAAGCAAATCAAACTGGCGCTATGGCTTTATTTGGCGAAAAATATGGTGATTTTGTTAGAGTTGTTTCTTTTGATAATGAAGAAAAATGCTATTCAAAAGAACTTTGTGCAGGTTGCCATGTTAATTCAACTCTTGAATTGAAAAACGCCAAAATTGTTTCAGAAAGTGCAACTGCAGCAGGTGTTAGAAGAATGGAAGTTGTTTGCTCTAATGCTTGTTTTGAAATGTTAAATCAAAAAGCAGATGAAATAGATAAATTATCTCAAGTAAATAAAGTTCCTTTCGATAAAATTCAAGAAAAAATTGATAAATTAACTGATGAAGTTAAAACTTTGTCAACTAACCTTGAAAATATTGAGGTTCAAAACGCTAAAAATCAATTTAACACCTTTATTTCAAAAGCAAAAGAGGTTAATGAAACTAAAATATTCATTTCAAAAATTGAAGAATTTAGCCCAAATGCTATTAAAGCAGGACTTGAAATTTTATCATCTAAACTTGGTAAATCTATAATTATCTTGTGTTCACTTAAAAAAGACGGTACAGTTTTTGTTAGTGCAAAAGTTTCAGATGATTTAATTAAAAAAGTTCAAGCTGGTAAACTTGTTGGCGAAATAACACGTGCCCTTAAAGGTAATGGTGGCGGAAAACCACAAATGGCACAAGGTTTAGGTAAAACTCAAGAAGGAATTGATGAAATTTTATCTAAAATTGAAAGCGATGTTATTTCTTCAGTTCAATAAGAATAATATAAAGTAAAAAATTGAGAGGGTGAAACTTAAAAAGCCCTCTCAATTTTTATATAAAATAAAGTATATAATAAATGGCGCAACAAAAAAGCTAAGAGTAAACTCTTAGCTTTTTTAAGAATTAAAACTTTAAAAATTAAGCCTTGCTTGCTTCATCAAATAATACTTTGAAAGCTTCAGGTTCATTAACAGCTAATTCTGCTAACATTTTTCTGTTAACTTGAATGTCAGCTTTTTTAAGCATATTCATAAATTTAGAATAGCTTACGCCTAATTCTCTAACAGCGGCGTTAATTCTAACAATCCAAAGAGAACGCATATTTCTTTTAAGAACACGTCTATCTCTGTATTGATATTTAAGTTTTTTCATAACTGCTATGTTAGCAACTTTGAAAATTCTGCTTCTAGCGCCTAAAAAACCTTTAGCAAGTTTTAATATTTTTTTATGTCTTTTTCTTAATACGTTACCACGTTTAACTCTCATTTTTCAACCTTCCTTATCTAGTAAATTTCTTTTTGTACGGTAATTCTTTAGAAACCATTTTTAAGTTTCCTTCAAAAACCTCAACATTACCGGATAATCTGTTTTTTCTGGTTGTTTTTTTGTGAGCCAATAAGTGGCCTTTGCCTGCTTGTTGACGCAAAATCTTACCTGTGCCGGTAACTTTGTAGCGTTTTGCAGCAGATCTGTGTGTTTTCATTTTCGGCATTTTTTTCTCCTTTTTTTAATACCCTTGTGGCATACCAAAGCCACTTCAAGTTATATCCATTTTATTTTAAAAACATTATTTTTGCAAATATTTTTTGGATTTTTTAAAATAAAACTTAACTTTATTTTCTTCTTTTTGAGGTAAAATTAAGGTGTAAAAGGAGTCAAGATATGAAAATTAATTCTATAACATCAAATTTTACGGCTAGAAAAATTAACAACCAACCATTAAATTTTATTAACAAAACTATAAATAGCAAAAATTCTGTTAACACAGCCGCAAATATGCTTGAAGCACTTGATATGCAAGGACTTGCGTTTAAGGCTTCTTTGTTTTCAAGAAAACAAAACGTTTCTCAAAAAAACGAAGAAATTAAAGATAAAGCCCAAGGACTTTTCGTTTTAGCAAACACAAGAGCAGAAAAAATCCAAAATCTATATGATAACGGTGGAATTGATGAAAAAGGCGAAAGAATTGCAACATTTGTTCGTCCTGTTGATGATTTTGTTCAAACTGTTATGTATGAAGATAGCCACTTAAGAAGATCATTTTTTAATGACGGCAAATTAATTACTATTGAGGAATTTCACCCTAATAAAAAAGAAATGGATAGCTTTGAAATTAAAGATGGCAAAGTTAAAACAATTCAACTTGGAAGAAAAGATAAATTTTTCTTAAATCGCCATATTGTAAAGGCTAATGAAGTTTTTACTTTTGGTGAAGATAGTAAAAATTTTGTTTATCAAAGCGGTTATAAGGGTATTCACACTCAAAATTCGGTATCTGATAAGGCTAAAACAAAAATAAATGTCGTAGATGGCGATTGTTATCCAATTAAATAAAATTTAAAAGCACCTTTTAAAAGGTGCTTTTATTTTACAAAACTAAATATTAAAAATTGTATCAAAGAGGGATAAAAAATTATTTTTTTGATAAAATAATTTTATTTAGGATAGAGGTAGGTTTAATATGTTTAATTTATTGACGGCAAATAAAGCAAAAGAAGCTAATTTTACACCAAAAGAGCTTGATGTTTTGCTTGCAAAAATAGCACAAATTTATAGAATTGATGAAATATCAAACGAAAGAAAAAGTTATTTAACATCTACAATTAAAAAATTTGGATATCTGCCATATCCTCAATTTAAGGTTTTACAAGAACTATCACCTGCTGAAACAATTTTTTGTTTAGTGCAAAAATTAATCTATGCAAAAACTTTTGATGTAAATAAATTCATAGATTTCAAAAATCCATCTGTTTTAGCAAGAAAAAATATTAAAAATTCTAATTGGTTTAAAAAAGAAGGTCATAACATTAAACTTCTTTCTCTAAGTGCCCTAGGAGATGGCAATTGTTCAGATTATTGTGGAAAATTTATCGATTGGTTAAAATGCCTTATTACTCTTGATTGCGGGAATGAAAAATTTGGAATTTTACCTACAACTCTATATTTAATCCCATTTTTTAAAAGAGAATTTGATTGCGCTTATCTTCCTAAGTCTTCTGAAGTTTCACCTAACCTTCAAGATGATAATTTGATGAAATTTTTAGGTTTAGATGCAGCTCAACAAGTTAAACTTTTTATAGAACTTGCACAACTTTGTAATCATCCTGTTATTTATGATATTCTTCCTCAAACAGCAAGATTTTCAAAAATTGTTTTATCAAAACCTTATGTTGCTCGTTGGATGGATATTAATGAATTAATTTCAAGCATAAGCGGCTATTTGAATGCGCTTTGCGCTCAAATTATGCAAAAAAGAATATATAAAGACCAAGATGTTATTAATGTTCAAAAATTGTATATTGAAAACTTAAAAGGTAACGAGAAAAAATATAATCAAGAAGAACAAAAAATTGTTGATGAAATTGAAAGCGATATAAAAGAATATAAAATTCTTGCTTCATATAAAATGAGTTTTGCACAAAAACAAGATGAACTTCAAAAGAAAGCTGAAGAAATAATCCAATCTGTTGCAAAAAAACACGTTAAAACAGAAGAAGATATTGAAAATCAAGATGAAATAACTTCTGCTTTAATTAAAGCAGGTTTATGGACAATGCCTGGGGGTGCTTGGTGTTCTGCAGGTGTTCCTGTGTTTGATAAAATGAGTAAAGGAAGAAAATATCCTTTATATAAACACTATAATTTTAAAGGTGAAGATGTAACTCATTTTGCTAACCTAGATTGTCAAACACCTTATTATTTCTATCATTTTGAATTAAATAAATATAATGGAGATGTAATTGATTTTTATATTAATTACACAAATAAACTTCAAGAAGAATTTAACTTTGATGGCTTTAGAGTAGATCACATAGATCACATTGTAGATGAAGTTTCTCAAAACAAAAAAGGTCAACCTTTAAGCTATAGAATTCCGTCTAAGGTTTTAGGAAAAGTTAATTCAACAATTAAAAAAAGAGTTCCTTATTTTGCAACTTTAGCAGAATATATGCTTTGGGACGGCTATTTTAAGGAATATCATAAAGATATGAAATTTGATTTACTTTGGGGGGATGATATTGTATCTCAAAACATGAAAACCCCAGAGCAAATAATTAACGATAATTTAAGATTATCAACATATAATCAAAAGCAATCTAAAAATAATCCTTTATCTATTTTAAAAGGATATAACAATCAAGACGGTGAATTTCGTGATATTAACCAATACCCTGGGCAACTTGGTGCACAAGGGGCGTTATTCAAATGGTTTAAAATGAAATTCATTCCAGGGGGAAAATTCGCTTCTCGTCCAACATTACTTGTTGATGGGGATGAAAGTTTCACAAAAGTTGGAATAGAAAGAGTTATTTCAAAAGAAACTTCAATGGTAAGAAATTATGATTGGGATTTCTTTGAAAAATTTAATGCAATTAATTATTTTGCACAAAATGATGAATTAATCAACAAAGGAAAAGCTGTTTTACATACCCAAGAAAACAACGGTTTTGCTTGTTGGGAAATTGTTTCAGACCAAAACGAAAATAAAAAAGAAAAACAAGCAACATATTTAATTGTTGCAAATTATTTTTCGCCAACAGAAATTAAAAATGTTCAAGATGACCTTGGTCACATTGAAAAAAGAAACGTTCGAGGAGCAATAACAAAAGATAATACAGTTAAAATTAAAAAAGGTAAAAAACTTGTTTCTTATTTTGATTTTGAATTAGATGAAAATAAGAAATGTCTTTTTGTTGAAAAACAACTTGAAAATCCAATTGAAAATCAAATAACCTTCAAAGAACTCCGCCCTGCAGAGTTTAGGGTTTATAAAATGGTTTAATTTTTAAAAGCTGAGTTTAAAACTCAGCTTTTTTGTTATAAAAGTTTACATTAAAATTGTAAATATTTTCTTTTTAAATGTTTTTAAATATATATAGTATATAATGCGAGCACAGTTAGGAAGTTTATGATTAATAACTTTATTCCCTTTGATGATTTTAAAAATGCCTCTAAAAGTGGTTCAAGCGCAGTTCAAAATTTAAAACCACAAGTCTTAAATCAAACAAAAACAATAAAACAACCGTCATCAGATAGCTTTAATTTATCTGATGAACTTAAAAAAGCCAAAAAACAAAATGGCTGGCTTGAAAAAATCTTCGATAAAGTTAAATCATTAACCGGTGTTGGCTATTCTTCTAAAAAAATTGAAGAAGAAATAAATAATAATGAAGATTCTGAAAAAATTAAAAAAGACATTAAAAACTATCGCCGTTCTCAAGAATTTGGCGCTCAAACTGCAATTGATACAGCTACAAGTGTTGCTTCTATTGGCGTATTTTTTAAAGCAAAACAAGCCTTCAAACAAATTGTTGGTGGCTTTACAGAATTAAATTATGATAAAGTGAAAGATACCTCTACAAGAGTTAAAAATAATCTTATGAAAGCAAGTGAGGATTCAGTTAAAAAACAAAAATTAGCAAAATTAGCTAAAAACCTTGATAAACTTCCTGAAATTTTGAAAAATAATAAAACCTCTTTTGCAGTGGGTACACTTGCCGCTGTGGTTGTTGGTGCAACTCTTAAACCATTTTTAACAAGATTAAATATTTTTGCAACTAAAAAATATAAGCCTGAAATTACTGATGATATGACTAAAAAAGAGAAAAAGGCCGCTAAAAAAGAAATGGCAAAAGCAAAAAGATCAGAAATTTCAAAAGCTACTCTAACCGGTGCTCTAGGTGGTTTATTAGCCCCATTAAACGCTCTTGGCGGGGGTTTAGGTGCAATTTTATACACAGGTTCTAACCTTTTAAATAGATATTTTATATCTAACTCAACAGATAAAAAAGAAAAATCTTTTGATGGATTTATTGAAACTCTTAAATCAAGCCCAGTTGCCACTTCTATTGGTTCAATTGTAACACTTGCACTTGGTGTTAAATCTGGTCGAGCAGATAAAGTTTTCAATGAAAACTTTGATAAAGCGCTTGATGGTATTAAAAAAGCTCAAAAACGAGAAGTTGTTACAACTGTTTCATCTTATAAAAAACTTGAAGATACGATTTTTGAAGATGAAAAAATTAAAAGCATAATGGATAATCCTAGTCTTTCAACGCCTGAAAAAATCCAAGCATTAAGTGATGAAAACATTTTTGCTCTAAAATTCAAACAAATTTGTTCTAATTCTGATGATCTCTCAAAAGCTCTTAAAACAGATTGTCCACCGACAAGAACTCTTGAAGAAGCGTCTGATATTATTAATCAAAAATTTGGTGGCAAATATCAAGCTCAAAAACTTGTTGGGGTTGGAACAGTTGCTGAAACATATCTTGCAAAAGATGAAAGCGGCAGGGAAGTTTGTATTAAAATTTTAAAAGACGGAATTGATGAAGAAAAAATTGCAAAAGATAGAGATAAATTTATTCAAATGATTAAAAATTCAAGTGATAAATCTGATAATGAAAAAGAATTTTTAATCGAAAACATAAATAATATCGCTCAAGGTGTAATTAATGAGGTTGATTTTAATAATGAAGCAAAAGCTGCTCGAGAATTGGCTAAAGTAACAAATAAAGCTAAAGTTGTTGTGCCGATTGAAGTTAAAGACGGCGCTTATGTTATGGAAAAAGCAGACGGCGTAAGTTTACAAAATCTTCTTCAATTCTTCAATAAAAAAGATGACCTTGAAAGACAAGTTAGAAACGCTCAATTTGACCTTGAACATTTAATGGAACGTGGATATGTAGATTTAGCTGAAGAAAAAGAAGCTCTTGAAAAAGCTCAAAAAGAGCTTCAAGAATTTATGGAAAATTCAAAAGAAATTTTAGATTTAGGTGAAATTACACTTGAGGATTCTAAAAAACTTTTAACAAAATATAATGACGTTTTAATTGAACAATTTTCAAAGGTTGATGAAAAAGGTAAAACAATCCATGGTGATATTCACCCCGGAAATATTTTCATTGATATTCCTGCGATGAGAAAAGGTGAAGATAATTTCTTTACATTGATTGATACAGGTAATACAATTAATCAAAGTTCAGAAAATGCGATTAGATTTTTAAATTTATCAAATTACATTAAAAATGCTGATACTGAAAACATTGTTAAATTCTCGCTTGATGGGGCAAAACTTCCTAAGGGAATGACTTATGAACAAGCGTATGAAAAAGTTTTAGCAGATTTAAAAGAAGCATTTTTTGATGAAAGTGTTACTCTTGAAAACGTAACAAACGATAGCGTTATAACTATGATGGAAAATATTATGGCAAAATATGATATTATTTCATCTGATACTCAAGGTAACTTGTTAAAAGCGAAAAAATCTGCCAATAATTCATTAACAGAATTTCAAAAGACATTCCTTAAATCAATCTTTAGTCAAATAGAAAATGAAACCGAAGGTAAGGAAGGTAAAGAGTTTGCAGCTGCTGTATCAAAAAGTGTTGCACAAGCTGCTAAAAGTAGCACTGAAATTCAAATGCAAAAAAGCATTAAAACCCAAGCTCAAGAAAGAAAAAATCTTTTGAAAATGAGTCCAAAAGCAAGAGCAGGTTTAAAGAAAAGTGATTCTACACCAAAAACAAATTCAAAAGAATATTTAACTTATAAATTAAAACAACTTAATCCGGAAGCCATAAAATCTGCAATAAGCGATTTTGAAGATATGGGTTTATAAATTTTATAGATTAAAAATTTTTTGCAAAAAAAATTATTTTTGAGTATTATATAAGTAACTCACTTAAACCTCGCAGAAGAACATTAGTTTATTTTGTGAAAGGAAGAAAAAATGGCAAATATCAAATCTGCAAAAAAAAGAGTATTAATCGCAAAAAGAAACACTGAAAGAAACACTGCGTTTAAAACATCAATCAAAACTGCTGTTAAAAAAGTTTTAGCTTGCGCTCAAAGTGAAGATAAAGCTGAATTAAACACATTGTTATCAAAAGTTTATCAACTTTGCGATAAAGCAGTTGGAAAAGGTATTTTACATAAAAATACCGCTGCCAGAAAAAAATCAAGACTAACAAAAGCTATCAATAAATTAACTCAAGCTAAATAACTTATTAGTTTTGATAAAAATTTTAAATCCTGTAAAATCCGCGGCAAACAATTTTACAGGATTTTTTAATTTAAATTTTTATGATAATCTTTTTTCTAAAGGGGAATTTATGAAAAAAATTATACTTTCTTTTTTAATTGTTTCAGTTTTATTTATTTTAAATGGATGTACTAAAACAATTGGTATGGCTAATCCTTGGGAAGAATTTAATATGGATTTAGTTGCTGCTTCTAAAAAGGCAGGTTTTAGTTTTCCTCTTGAACTTAAAAAGTTTGAAGCAAGAGCTATGAAAGGCATGATTGAAGTTGAATTTCCGCTTGATAATGAAAGAAATTTAATTATAAGAAAAGCTGAAACTTCCACTACTGATGATATTTCTGGTGTTTATAATGATTATCCTGTTAATCGTGAAATAATGCTTTATAATGCCGTTCCTATTAAATTAAGAGGGGATAAAGATAAAATTTATGTTATGAATATGTCTGCTTCAAATGGCTATTATAGTGCATATTGTGAAAAAGGAATGGATGAAAAAGAAGTCGCTTTTATTTATGAATTAATCAGACAAGCCGAGGAGCCAAAATTTCCTGATGAAGAATAATTTTTGTTATAGAAAATTTCAAAAAGAAGATAAAACTGAAATTCTTTCAATGATGAAAACTTTTTATTCATCTAATTGTGTTCAAACAAACGGTAGCGAAGAAATTTTTGAAAAAGATTTTGAAACCTGTTTAAAAACAGATTTTTTAGATGGATATGTTTTTATTATTGATGAAAAAATTATCGGTTATTCAATGATAGCTAAAAGTTTTTCAACAGAGTTTGCAAAAATCTGTTTGTTTTTAGAAGATTTTTATATAAAACCAAAATACAGAGGACAAGGGATTATTTCAAAATTTATTGAACTAATTAAAAATGAAAATCAAAATTCTATTTTAAGAATTCAAGTTGAAAAAGAAAATGAACATGCTTATTATGTTTATAAAAAAGCTGGGTTTAAGGTTTCACCTTATTTAGAACTTATTTATATGAAAGATGAATAAAAAAGGTTAGATTAAATCTAACCTTTTTTATTATAAAAGTTTAAGCGTTTTCACTTTCAAATTTTTTCATAAATTCAACAAGTTCAATAACCCCTTCAATTGGCATAGCGTTATAAATTGAAGCTCTCATGCCGCCAACTGTTCTATGACCTTTTAATTGAACTAATGATGCCTTAGTTGCTTCTTCAATGAATTTTTTATCCATTTCTTCTGAACCAGTTACAAATGGAACATTCATTAATGAACGAGAATTAGGTTCAACAGTACCTTTAAATAACTTAGAATTATCAAGAAAATCATATAAAATTTTTGCTTTTTTCTCGTTTAATTCTTTCATTTTTTCTAAGCCGCCCATTTTTTTAAGCCATTTGAAAACTAAACCGCAGATATAAATACCATAAGCAGGCGGTGTATTATATAAACTGTCTTTATCTGCATGGGTTTTATAGCTTAACATTGTAGGACACCAAGAAGGTAGGTCATCTCTAATTAAATCTTTTCTGATTATAACAATTTGAACACCAGCTGGGCCAACATTTTTTTGAACACCGGCATAAATTAAGCCATATTTTGTAACGTCAACCGGTTCAGATAAGAAGCAAGAGGACATATCGGAAACTAAAATTTTACCTTTTGTGTTTGGTAAGGTTTTAAATTTTGTACCATAAATTGTGTTGTTTTCACAAATATAAACATAATCAGCGTCAGGTGAAATATCAAGGTCGCTGCAATCTGGAATGTAAGAGAAATTTTTATCTTCACTTGTTGCAACTTTGTTGATTTTACCGTATTTTTGAGCTTCTTGATATGCTTTTTTAGCCCATTGACCCGTAACTATGTAATCTGCAACACCATTTTTTAAAAGGTTAATTGGAACCATTGAAAATTGAAGATGTGCGCCGCCTTGTAAAAATAAAACTGCATAATCATCAGGAATTGACATTAATTCTCTTAAATCTTTTTCAGCGGTTTTAATGATATTATCATAAGTTTTAGATCTGTGGGACATTTCCATAACACTCATGCCTGAATTTTGATAGTTAAGCATTTCATCCCTTGCTGTTTCTAAAACTTCAACGGGTAATACCGCAGGACCTGCGGAAAAATTGTAAACACGATTGTAATTATTTGTCATTGCGCCCTCTTTTCTTTCTAAAATCATTATACTTGAAAACAAGAGGGGTGTAAAATTAAATAGTTTTTTGGCTTAACTTCTCTTTAAGTTCTTTAATTTCATAAGTTAAGCGCCTTAATTCGCAAGTTATCGGGTCTGGAATTCTGTTGTGTTGAAGTTGCCCTTGTATATATTGTTTTTGTTTAACAATTCTCCCTGGAACACCCACAACTGTGCAGTGTTCACCAACATCACTAATTACAACAGAACCTGCGCCAATTGAAGAATAATCGCCTATTTCAATGTTTCCTAAAACCTTAGCGCCTGCCCCAACTGTTACAAAATTACCTAAAGTCGGATGTCTTTTGCCTTTGTCTTTGCCTGTTCCGCCAAGGGTTACACCTTGATAAATTAAAACGTCATCTTTAATTATCGTTGTTTCGCCAATAACAACTCCCATACCGTGGTCAATAAAAAATCTTTTACCAATTGTTGCCCCAGGGTGAATTTCAATTCCTGTGAAAAATCTTGCAATTTGAGAAATTAACCTTGGAATAAAAGGAATTTTCCAATATAGAAGTTTATGGGCAATTCTATGAGCTAAAAGAACATGGAACCCTTGATAAAGAAAAATGACTTCAAGGGTGCTTTTTGCGGCAACATCTTTTTCCTTAATTGTTTTAATATCTTCAATTATTGTATTAATCCAACCTAAAATTCTAAGCATAAATACCCTTGAAAAACTATATTATCATAGTATCAGCTAATGAAAATTATGCAATGGGCTAGAAGTATATAAATAAAACAATGCTCGCAGCTAAAATAAGCGCAGGTCCAAAAGGCATAAGGCAATATGGGCTGTTATCTTCTATTTCATCATTAGATAAATTATCATTAATTAAATTTTTCTTTTCTTCAATTTCAGATAAGATGTTTTTTAATGACCACAATAAAATTAAGGTGATTAAAACTGCAAAAGAAAGATAAATTTTTTCATTTTGAATTAAATTATAATAGTTAATCAAAATAATTGATATCATTCCTAAAAATACAAAAATATATGAAGCAAAAAGCGGTTTTTTCTTTTCTTTTAAAGCCTTAAAAGCTAAAATCGGAATTGAAAAAGCGGCCTGAATTAAAAAACTTAAAGGAATAATGATTAATAATCCTTTAAATTGAAAAATTGTACCTAAGCCAAGGATAATAAGGCTATCGCCCTCTCCAAAAAATCTATGTTTAATTAATTTTAAACCCAATCTTGAAAAAAGTTCAAAGATAATAAAACCTAAAACCCCCGCTAAAAATGAACTCAAAAGGTTTTGCCAACTGAAATTAATAAAATAAGAATAAATTAATCCAAAAATAGCTAAACCATAAGCATGGGTATCAATTATAACTGTTTCAATGATATCTGTTGCGCTTAATAAAATGAAAAACGAGATAAAAATAAAGCTAAAAGCCATTTTTAAACCCAAACCAAAAACAAAATAAGATAATAAAAATCCTAATCCGCAAATTAATTCAACAATCGGATATTGAATTGAAATTTTGGTTTTACAAAAAGCGCATTTTCCTCTTAAAAAAAGATAAGATAAAATGGGAATATTCATATACCATTTTAAAACATTGTGGCATTTTGGACATTTTGAGGAGCCTTTGATGAAATTTTCACCTTTAAGACCCCTCAAAATAACAACATTTAAAAATGAACCTATGCAACAGCCAAAAACAAAAATATATAAGGCGATAATTATCCCCAAAGGGTTATTTAGGCTATTCATAAGTTTTTAAGCCTTTTTTTGAAATGATTTCAAAAAGTTTTTGAAGAGTTTTTTTAAGTTTTCTTGAAACTTGCATTTGAGAAATGTTCAATTTTTCAGAAATTTCTCTTTGATTTAATCCCTCATAATAATTTAAAGTGATTAGTTGTTGTTCAATTGGTTCAAGTTTTTTAATAGCGTCATCAAGAATGATTCTATTTTCATAACTATCAAAAGCCTGTTTTTGGCTTTCATCTTCAATTTTTTCAACTAAAGAAATTGAATTATCATCAGAACTTATAATTTGATCGATTGAAATTGTGGTTGTTCTTCTATCAAGATTGTTACATTCTTCAACTTTTTCTTGAGGCATTTGAAGTGCTTGGGCGATATCTTTATCTGTTGGAATTCTGCCCAATTTTTCAGTTAATTCTAAAGTTAATTTATGAACCCTAAAAGACAACTCTTTAATTTCACGAGGCGCTCTTATTATAGTCGTTCTATCTCTTAAATAGTGCCTTATTTCACCTGTTATTAAATAAGTTGCATAAGACTTGAAATTTTTAGAAATTTCAGGATTATATAAATCTATTGCTTTTATTAATCCTAAAGAACCAACTTGTGTAATATCTTCCACTGGGTCGGTTGAACGTCTTGCAAGAGAACGAGCAACTTTTTTAACTATTGGCATGCAAGCCAAAACAACAAGCTCTTTAAGTTTCTTTTTTGTTTTTTCGTCATTGGTGGCTTGATATTCTTCAAGCCACGCATTAACTTCTTCTATTGATAATGTATTTTCTTCTTGCATATTCATTTTATTTTTTATCGTTCCAAGAGTACATTTTTCTTAATTCTTTACCAACTGCTTCAAGAGGATGTTCCGCTTTTAATCTTCTTGTAGTTTTGAAGTGGATTTGATTTGTGTTACATTCATTAATCCAGTTTCTTGCAAAAGTACCATCTTGAATTTCAGATAAAACTTTTTTCATTTCTTTTTTAGTTTCATCTGTAATAATTCTTTTACCAATTTCATAATCGCCAAATTCAGCTGTATTTGAAATCGATTTTCTCATTGCTTCAAAACCGCCTTGGTAAATTAAATCAACAATTAATTTCATTTCATGGATACATTCAAAATAAGCATTTTCAGGTGCGTAACCTGCTTCTGTTAATGTTTCAAAGCCTGCTTGCATTAAAGCGCAAACGCCGCCACATAAAACAGCTTGTTCGCCAAATAAATCTGTTTCTGTTTCAATTTTGAATGTTGTTTCAATAACGCCTGCTCTAGCGCCACCAATACCTGCTGCATAAGCTAAACCATTAGCAAGTGCATTTCCTGAAGCGTCTTGTTGAATAGCAATTAAGCAAGGAACACCTTTTCCTTCAACATATTCACTTCTTACGGTGTGTCCTGGGCCTTTTGGCGCAATCATAATAACATCAACATCTTTAGGTGGTTCAATTAAATTAAAGTGGATGTTGAAACCATGAGCAAATGCAAGGGTTTTGCCTGCTGTTAAATATGGTTTAATTTCTTCATTGTAAACTTTTGCTTGAATTTCATCAGGAAGTAAAATCATGATGATATCTGCTTTTTTTGCAGCTTCTGATACGCTTAAAACTTCAAGACCTGCTTGTTGAGCTTTTGCAATTGATTTTGAACCTTCATATAAACCAACTACAACATTAACTCCTGATTCTTTTAAATTAAGTGCATGAGCGTGTCCTTGTGAACCATAACCCATAATAGCAACTGTTTTGCCGTTTAATCTGTTTAAATCACAGTCTTGTGCGTAATACATTTTAACCATAATTCACTCTCCTTTATAAATCTTTTATATTTTAAGTTTAATCTCATAAACTAAATCAGTCAATAAATATATTTAGCAAATTTTTTCTTTTAGATGTTTTATACAAATGTAATGAATATTATTGCCCCACTGAAAGCTCAATATACACCTTATCTAAGGTCTAATTTTTACGTTAATAAGCCAAATGAAATAAAATCTAATTCTAATATTAATTTTAATGGTTTATTTTCTAAAAAAGATGTATCTGACCCAATTCGTCCTGAACATCTTTTAAAAGAATATTCTATTAAAAGAGATTTAGCAATTGCAAAATTTTCTTCAACTCTTGGTAGGGTTACAAGTGAACAAATTGAAGAACTTGAAAAAGCCTTTCCAGATACAATTCAAAAAATATCTAATGAAGTTGATATAAAAACATATTCTAAGCCTGAAGCTATTGGAAAAGCGGCGATTATTTTAAAACAAGCGCTTGAAGATAAAACAAAAAATAATACAATAATTTCAATAGGCACAAGTCCAGCTGCTATTGCAAACGTTATGGAATTAATGGGAAGTGAAGTAATTTATATGCCTGCAAGCCATTTTAACGATGAATTTGTTACATATAAAAGCCCGATAAGCTATCCTACAAGATATTTTAATACAAGAGCAGTTGCAGATTATCTTAAAGATAAGGGGATTTTTAAAGGTGGTTCAACAAAAAATATCGTTTTAATTGATTATGCTGCAAGTGGTCAAACTTTAAGAAATACAAAAGAAATGTTAACAAGAATGAATAAAGTTGCGCCTGAAAGAATTGAAACTTGTTCTATTTTAAAAACTTTATCGAAACAAAATCAGAAAAATATTAAAGAAAAAGTAAAACCAACTTTAAATGAAGAAGAATTTGCAAAACTTGAATTTGATATGGCTTTTAGCATGATTGAAAGAATATCTCCTGTTCCTCATTTTAATTTTATAAAAGAAAATGAAGAAATTATAGGTAAACCCATAGAAGAAGTTTTTGAAAAAACACATTGTCCAAATGAAAGATTTTTTATTACTGCTGCATATAACGCTGCTAGGCAGTTTGGAGAGAAAAAATGATAATAAATAATATCGGCTATTTTCAGCCAAAAATAAACATAAATAATAAAAATAATGTAAATAATGTTAAGCCTCAAGCTCTTAATTTTAAAGGGCATGATGATTTTGATGACTTTGATGAATTTTTAAAATTATATCAAAACCCTTATGCTACTTCAATAAATTCAACTTATGATGAATATGACATCAAAGAGCAAGCTGCAATAAATAAATTTTTAGATAAAGGCGGCAGACTAACTAAAAAGCAATTTGACGACTTTAAAAAGGCTTATCCTCGTGCTATTTCAACTTTTGAAAGAGAAATTTCTGATGAAACTTCACTTCAACCTAATCTTTATGCAAAAGCTGCAATTGCAATTAGAAAAATGGTAGATTGTGAAAGAAAAATCGATGACCCAAGAATTATTTCAATAGGTACAAGCCCAGCTGCAATTGCAAACGTTATGGAATTAATGGGAAGTGATGTTACATATTTACCAATTTCAGGTTTTAGTGGTTTTTATTCTTCATATACCTATGATGACGATGATATTATGGGAATGTTTAAAGACCAAAGTCGAAATGCTAAAACTTGTTTTGAATATCTTAAATCAAAAGGTTTTGAAGGTGATTGCGGGGGTAAACCTGTAATAATTCTTGATTATTCAGATTCTGGAAATACTTTATATAATACAAGATTAATGCTTGAAGAAAGAAATAATATTAAACGAGATGATATAATAACTTTTCCAGTTGGTAAAATTTTATCTGCCTATAGCCAAATTTTTGATTCTGAATTATTATCCCGAAAAGAGCAATTTGAGCTTGATAGAAATATGTTTTATGAACATGTTGCAAAAATTTCTTCAACTCCCCATTTTGAACTTGATAATGATTATAGCGATTTAGGTCAAGAAGAAATTTTTTACAACTTTGAAAACTTTAAAAACCCCTTAGCAAGGAAGTTTGCAGCTTGTGCTTATAATAAAGTTGAAAACTTTGTAGGTTAAATAAAATTTTTAGGCAATTTTTTTTCTTCATTTGTTTTATCAAAGTATCATGAATATTAATTTATTAACGCCTGCTTCACCAGCAAAACTAACGAAAACAAATTTTAATACTTCCCCTGTTTTTAAAGGAAATGTAACTGCGCCAAAAACAAATGAAGTAAGTTTTTTTGGTTCAATTCCAATTGAAAATTTAAGAAGATATACTCTATCAAGAAATGCTGCTGTTAAAAACTATTCCCATACAGAAGGTAGAGTCCAAAAAGATCAATATGAAAAATTGATTAAAGAATTTCCTGATTCAATTAAAGCAATTGATAAAATTTTAGATGGCGAATTGATTTATACAATTAAACCTGAACAACACGCAAAAGCAGCTTTGCTTTTAAATAATTGTGTTGAGCCTAATTCAAGAGTGCTTGCTGTGGGCACAAGCCCCGCTTCAATTGCTAATATTATGGAATTATTAGGTCAAGATGTCGTTTATCTACCTATTTCACATTTTAGAAGCGCTTATGAAACATATTTTAACTATAATCCTGACCCTGAAAAAAATAAAGAAGAATTTTGCCCTAAAACAGATAATCTTAAAACCTGTTCAAGATATCTTGCTTCAAAAGGAATTGAAGGAGATTGCGAGGGTAAAAAGATTTATGTAATGGATTATTCTTTAACAGGTAATACAATTAAAAATATGAAAACATTTTTAAAACATTTTAACGGTTTAGAAGATGAAAATATTGTGCTTATGTCTGTATTAGACACTCTAAAGGCTAATAAAATGTTAGCAAGTTGTGATGAAAAATTTAATCGAGGAATGATACCATCAAATGAAGACATAGATAATCTTCAAGATCAAATGTTTTATGGAACAATCGGCAGACTTTCTTCAACTCCTCATTTTGGCTTAGAAATAAATAGAATAGATATTCCAGATGAAGAAATTTTTTATGATTTTGAACACTATACAAACCCCCTTGCAAGGCAATTTGTAACAAGTGCCTATGATAAAGCAAAAAAAATCCAAAGCAAAGCCTTGGATTAATGCTATAAATCTGCATATGGAGGAAGGAGTGGAAAAGAGAACAACTTGTATCTTTATAATGCCCGATATATAAAATATATAACTTTTATATCATATTTCTTGTAAAGTTTTATTAATATAAAAAAAGCCCTGCAGCGCAGGGGTTATAGCAATCAGAAGAGTTGAGGATTTATATAACTAATATAAAAAATTTCTCAACTTTTTTAATTGGATTTTAGGATAATTTTGTATTATATTAATTGTTAGTTTATTTTGGAGGGTTTATGAGAGAAGATGGCAGAAAAAATAATCAACTAAGACCAATTAAATTTACAAAAAATTACACAAAACACGCACTTGGTTCCGTTTTAGTTGAATTTGGAGATACAAAAGTTTTAGTTTGCGCTAATTATGAAAATGCTATTCCAAAATGGATGGATAAAGACTCAACAAAAGGCTGGCTAAGCGCTGAATATTCTCTTTTGCCTTCAAGCACAGAAACAAGATGTCAAAGAGAAAGAACAAAAATTTCAGGAAGAACCCAAGAAATTCAAAGATTAATAGGTAGAAGCCTAAGAGCCTCTTTAGACCTAGAAAAAATCCAAGGTAAAACTTTTATAATTGATGCAGATGTATTACAAGCAGATGGCGGAACAAGGACAGCTTCAATTTGTGGCGCATTTGTTGCGATGAAAGAAATGATAGAAAAACTTTTAAAAACAGGTGAATTAAAAGAAAACCCTATAATAGAACCTATTGGCGCTATTTCAGCAGGAATTTTTGATAATGAAGTAATGGTTGATTTATGTTA
Source organism: uncultured Candidatus Melainabacteria bacterium (assembly GCA_934700385.1). GTDB lineage: Bacteria > Cyanobacteriota > Vampirovibrionia > Gastranaerophilales > Gastranaerophilaceae > RUG14156. The sequence continues at coordinate 27,088 of CAKUXO010000012.1, read as the reverse complement.
TGGTGAAGATTCAAAAGCGCAAGTAGATTCTAACATTGTTTTAAGTGCAAGCGGAAAAATAATTGAATTTCAAACAACTGCCGAGGGTGCGCCATTTGAAAAAGAAAAAATGGATGAAATTTTTAATCTTGCAAAAAATGCAATTGATGAAATTATAAAGTCTTACTAAATGCGAAAGCCGCCTCAAGAGGGCTTAATCCTAATAACTCATAAAAAAATTGCCCCATAAGGGGCAATTTTAGTTTAAAGATTTTAATTAGTCTTTAGCGTGACCTGCTGTACCTAATACATCTTTCATTTTGTGCATAACCATTTCTTTAACAGCTGTTCTTCCTGGTCCCATATATTCACGTGGGTCAAATTTTTCAGGATGTTCGATAAAGAATTCACGAATTGTTGAAGTCATTGCTAATCTTAAGTCTGTATCGATGTTAATTTTAGCAACACCGTGTTGAGAAGCATATTTTAACATATCTTCTGGAACACCTTGAGCATTTGGTAATTTACCACCAAATTTATTACATTTTTCAACAAATTCTTTAGGAACTGAAGAAGAACCGTGTAAAACGATTGGGTAATCGCCAAAACCAGCTTCTTTTAAAGCGTCTTTAATTTCTTTTAATCTGTCGAAGTCTAATTTAGCTTCACCAGCGAATTTATAAGCACCGTGAGAAGTTCCGATAGCGATTGCTAATGAATCACAACCAGTTTGTTTAACAAATTCAACAGCTTCTTTAACGTTTGTATATTTAGCGTCTTTAGCGTCAACATTAACGTCATCTTCAACACCTGCTAATTTACCAAGTTCAGCTTCAACTGAAACTCCTCTTTCATGAGCGTATTCAACAACTTTTTTAGTTAAAGCAACGTTTTCTTCAAATGGGAATCTTGAACCATCAATCATAACAGATGAGAAACCGCCATCGATACATGCTTTACAAATTTCAAAATCAGCACCGTGGTCTAAGTGAAGTGCGATAGGAACTGTTGTAGTAGCTAATGCTGCTTCAACAAGTTTGATTAAATATGTTTGGTTTGCATATTTTCTTGCACCTGCTGAAACTTGAAGAATAATAGGAGATTGTGTTTCTTCAGCAGCTTCTGCAATACCTTGCAAAATTTCCATGTTGTTTACATTGTAAGCACCAATTGCGTAACCGCCTGCTAGGGCTTTTTTGAACATTTCGTTTGTTCCAACTAGTTTTCTTTCAGTCATAAGTTTTTATCCTTTAAATAAAATACCTCTACATGTTTTAATTTATATCAAACAAAAAATTGTTACAACAATATTTTATGCTTGTTGCTTGGTTTAATTTTTTCTTTTATAATTACTTTAGAGGTGAAAATGAAAAAAATTCTTTTAGGCTCTGACCATGGCGGTTTAGAATTAAAAAATAAAATTTCTTCATATTTAGCTGAAAAAGGCTATTTAGTTGAAGATGTCGGAACAAAAACTTCTGAATCTTGCGATTATCCTATCTATGCTAAAAAATTATGCAGAAAACTTTTAACCTCTGATTTTGATAGCGGGATTTTAATTTGTGGCACAGGGCTTGGAATGCAGCTTTGCGCTAATCGCTTTAAGGGGGTTCGTGCCGCTTGTGTATCAGATACTTATAGCGCAAAAATGTCTAAACTTCATAATAATTCTAATGTTTTATGTTTAGGTGCAAGGGTTTTAGGCTTTGGTTTAGCCCTTGAAATACTTGAAACTTGGCTTAAAACAGAGTTTGAGGGCGGAAGACATCAAAAAAGAATTGATATGCTTGATGTTGATTTAGATGTTTAATTGTTAACTTATGTAACAAATTTTAAGATTTTTTCCCTGATTTCTAAAGTTTATCAACCATTTAGCCGATAACTTCCTTGTGAGTGTATATAAAAAAGGAAGCAAAAGGTTATGACATTTGGGAATTATGTAAAAGGCACAGGTACTCCTAATCCTTGGGAAGATTACAAAAAAGGTTTAATAGGTACTGGTAATACAAATACTGATAATAGCGCTCAACAAGTGCAAGAGCAAATTAATCAGTATATGCAAATGAATACAGAAGCTCAAACAAATAAAGCTGCTGCAGAACAAGAAAGTGCTCAAGCTACTCAACAATTGCAAGAACAAATGACGCAAATTCAAACAGGCGTTTCTCAAGCAACTGCTCAACTTGCCTCTGCTACTTCAACACTCGCTTCCGCTGTTTCTAATTTGTCATCTGCTAATGCTAACGTTGCCAGTGCTTCTCAAGCTTTAACCACAACTCCTCAAACAATTCCCGAAACAACTAAAGGGGAAGATGGCAAAGAAACAACAACCCAAAAAGAAAATCCTGCTTATCAAGCTGCGCTAAATGCTTATAATGCCGCTATGGAAGCACAAGCCCAAGCACAAGCTCAAATGGAAACTGCTCAAAGTCAAGTTGAGGCTATTCAAAGTCAAGCCGAAGAAATGCAAAATGCGCTTACTGAATTAACTTCTCAAAATGAAGAAGCTCAAAGCCAAGCTGAAACTCAAACACAAGAATTTGATAGCCAAATTCAAGAATATTCAAACGCTATAACAGAGCTTCAAGCTCAACTTCAACAAATTCAAGCCCAACAACAAGTGGCTGAACAAAATGCGCAAAATAGCCAAGATAATGTTCATCCTGATTCAGACTTTAAAAAAGATGAAGATGGAAGCTGCTCTTATACACATAAAGATGAATTAACAGGTAAAACAACAAAAACAGGAACTTTTGCCGATTCTAGCGCTACTCAAATAACATATAATAATGACGGTTCTGTTACAAAATCTAACCCAGATGGTACAACTACAACAACAAAAACAACTATTGAAGATGGTAAAGTCGTAATTGAAGAAGTTAAAAAAGATTCTGATGGTAAAGAACTTTCAACTTCTAAAAAGCAACCTGATGGAACAGAAATTAAAGATGAAGCAGATAGCCCTGCTGTACCAAAAGACGTTGAAGGCATTGTGGGTGGTGCTGATGACGCTGTCAAATTGTATGGTGAAGCAAAAGAAAAATTAGATAATGAAGCTAAAATATCTGATGAAGATAAGGCTTCAATTGATTCTGCTACTAAAAAAGCAAAAGAAAAAGTAAAAGAACAAGCAGCCGAAATAGAAAAAGAAAAAGCTGATAAAACAGATGGTAAAATATCTGATGAAGATAAGGCTTCAATTGATTCTGCTACTAAAAAAGCAGAAGAAAAAGTAAAAGAACAAGCAGCCGAAATAGAAAAAGAAAAAGCTGATAAAAAGGTTGATGATACAACTAAAACAGATAATAAAACCACTGATAAAGACGAAAAAGAAGAAGAAATTGACCCAAAAGACATTGAAAATAATATTTCAAACAACTCAAAAACTCCATTAATTTATGATGATAGTTCTAAAAAATTATCTATCGGCGATAAGGAAATTGAAATTAATGAAGATGGTTTAACAAATGATGATATCTTTAATTTAAAAGAAGATACTTCAAACGGTGAAAAATTATATGGTGAAACAAAAGATGGTCAAGCCGTTGCTATTTCAATTGATGATAACGGTGGTTATAAAGTTGAAGTTTCAACAGAAGATAAGAAAGATACTGCTGAAAAATATACAGTTGGTAAAAATGGTGCAACTACAATTCAAACAGCTGTTTTAGATGATGATGGCAATATTAAAACAGATGATAGTGGCAATAAAATGTATGAATATCAAGGATTTTCTGCCGCTCAAATGCAATATGCTCAAGCACATAAAGGCGAAGAAGATAAAAACTTTAAAGATGGACAAGTTAGTATCGATAATCCTTCATTCCCTTTAAAAACAACTACAAATGATGATGGCGATAATGTAATTGAATACGCTGGCGGTAAACAAGTTGTTTTAGATGGTGAACTTAAAGAAGGTTATTCTAATTCTAATGATGTCTGTATGCCAATGTCGCCAACAATTAAAACATATTCAGGTAAAGATAAAGACGGTAACGACATTGTAATTAACATGACCGCTGATAATGAATATTATGTTAGAACAATAAACCCTGATACAGCGGCAACTGTTAAATCAGATGGTGTTACCACAGATGGTACATTATATAGCCGTACTTTTAAACTTGATGAAGATGGTAAAAATGTAAAATATCAAGATAGTGATGATTGGATTGACACCTATACTCAATTATCTAAAGAAGAAATTGAAGATGGTAAAACTGAAGAAGATGCCTTTGTAAGACATACACTTCAAGGTGGCGAAAATTATGATAGAGCATACACTGAAAGAGATGCGATAAGAAAGCGTGATGAATTAAAAACAATTGAAAATGGTCTTGATAATGAAGATGATTTCCAAGGAACTCAAATCGATACTGATAAATATTTTGATAAATATCATAACGATTATAACAAAAATGACGCAGCAAGTTTTGCTGAATATTTAGATAAAGTTTCTGAAGATATTACAAATGATATTGTTCAACATTTTGAAGATTATTGCCTAGAAGAAAACACTGTTAATACTGATAAATTAACTGATATTTATAAACAAATTGCTATTGATAATAACATCGATACATCAGCCCTTGATTCATCTGATAATAACGCATTTATTGATGGAATTAATGAAATTATGGCAAAAACATCTTGGGATGGCACATTAGGTAACGATTACTTTGATTTATCAAAAATTGATGAAAAAATCGAAGATGGTACCGTTGGTCAAGAAGAAAAATCAGAGTTTGCGCTAGATATTAATGATGACTTTACTGAAATTAACTTTGGCGGCAACACTATTAAATTAACCGATGAAGGCTTAAAACAAACTTCAACAGCTGGTGATAAAACAAATTATGCAGGAACTGATGAAGACGGTAATGAAATCATGGTTTCAGTAGATGAAAATGGTAGCTATACAATTTATAAATTTGTCGGTGATGATAAAACGAAAAAAGCTAATTCATATTTATTAAATTCTTTAGGTGATTTTACCGAAATGAAATATGATTATGATGATGACGGTAACAAAACAACTGTAACAAGAACCGGAATAGGTAGCGAAGGCAATACATTACAAGAAAAAACTCAAATTCTTTCAGATGGTTCAAAATTAAGAATTTCAATTTCTTTTGATGGTGAACGAACATCATATAAAGTTAATGGTGAAACATATAAAACCCAAGAAGAAGCTGAAAAAGCTTTTGAAGACCAAGTTAAAAAAGATAAAGAAGAAGCGCAAAAAGCAAAAGAAGAAGATTAAACCTTTTAAGGGATTGTTGTTAATAATTAAAAGCGAGCTAAATTTGGCTCGCTTTTTAAATTGATTTCACTACATCATCTTGTATTATTATTGTTTTCATTGTAAAATCTTGCTATGGATATAATTTAACTTGTAAAGGAAGCTTACAATGTTTGAAAGGTTTACGGAAAAAGCAATAAGAGTTATAATGCTTGCTCAGGAAGAATCCAGAAGATTAGGACATAATTTTGTGGGAACTGAACAACTTCTTTTGGGTTTAATATCCGAAGGAACCGGAATTGCTTCAAAAACACTTAAATCAATGGGTGTTAATATAAAAGAGGCTCGTGAAGAAGTTGAAAAGATAATCGGACGAGGCTGTGGCTTTGTTGCGGTTGAAATTCCTTTTACACCCAGAGCTAAAAAAGTTCTTGAATTATCTTGGGATGAAGCAAGACAATTAGGACATAATTACATCGGAACAGAACACCTTTTGCTTGGTTTAATTAGAGAGGGCGAGGGGGTTGCTGCTAAGGTTTTAGAAAATCTTGGAGTTGACTTAAATAAATGTCGTTCTAATGTTATTAAAATGCTTGGCGAAACAAAAACAAGTTCATCGGGTTCACAATTAGCTGCTGCGGGAATTTCTCAAACAAAAGCTAAAACACCATCTTTAGATGAATTTGGTACAGATTTAACCTTAGCTGCTCAAGAACAAAGACTTGACCCTGTGGTTGGTCGTGAAAAAGAAATTGAACGTGTTATTCAAATTTTAGCAAGAAGAACTAAAAACAACCCTGTTTTAATTGGTGAACCTGGGGTTGGTAAAACTGCAATTGCTCAAGGCTTAGCACAAAGAATTGTTGATTGTGAAGTGCCTGATATTTTAGAAAATAAAAAGATTATTCAGCTTGATATGGGCTTATTAATCGCCGGAACAAAATATCGTGGTGAATTTGAAGAACGTCTTAAAAAGATAATGGATGAAATCAGAACCGCAGGAAACATCATTCTTGTAATTGATGAAATGCACACATTAATTGGCGCAGGTGCTGCTGAAGGTGCTATTGACGCTGCTAACATTTTAAAACCGGCGTTATCTCGTGGCGAAATTCAAGTTATCGGTGCAACAACTCTTGATGAATATAGAAAATATATTGAAAAAGATTCAGCTCTTGAAAGACGTTTTCAAACTGTAATCGTTGACCAGCCATCAATTGAAGAAACAATTGAAATTATTAAAGGCTTAAAACCAAAATATGAAGAACACCATAAATTAATAATTTCAGATGAAGCAATTGTTGCAGCAACTGAACTATCTTCTAAATTTATTACAGAAAGATTTTTACCTGATAAAGCAATTGATATCATTGATGAAGCTGCTTCAAAAGTTCGTTTAAATGTTTCAACACTTCCACCAGAGGGTCGTGAATTAGATAAAGAATTAAAAGCAATTATCAAAGAAAAAGAAGAAGCAATCAGAAATCAAGAATTTGAAAAGGCTTCTAATTTAAGAGATGATGAAGCTAATTTAAAAGATAGAATCCATGAAATTTCAGAAGAATGGAGAGAAACACAAGAAGAAAACAAACCAACCGTAGGGGTTGAAGAAGTTGCTCAAGTCGTTTCAACAATTACAGGTATTCCTGTTACTAAAATTACAGAAGCTGAATCTGAAAAGTTATTAAAACTTGAAGAAACTCTGCACAACCGTGTAATTGGTCAATCTGACGCTGTTGTTTCTTTGGCTAAATCAATTCGCCGTGCAAGAGTTGGTTTAAAAGCTCCAAATAGACCAATCGGCAGCTTTATTTTCTCTGGTCCAACCGGTGTTGGTAAAACTGAACTTGCAAAAGCGCTTGCTGAAGCTGTTTTTGGTTCAGAAGACAACATGGTTAGAGTTGATATGTCTGAATTTATGGAAAAACATGCAACATCAAAATTAATCGGCTCTCCCCCAGGGTATGTTGGTTATGATGATGGCGGAAATATGTGTGAAATCATCAGAAAAAAACCATATTGCGTTGTTTTATTTGATGAAATTGAAAAAGCACATCCAGATGTATTTAACATAATGTTACAAATACTTGATGATGGTCGTTTAACTGATTCAAAAGGACGTCACATCAACTTTAAAAACACAATTATCATTATGACATCAAATGTTGGTGCTTCAATGATAACAAATACTCAAAAACTTGGTTTTTCAATTTCAGGCGATGATAAAAAAGACAGATACGAAAAACTTAAAGATACCGTTAACGAAGAACTTAAAAAGGCTTTCAGACCTGAATTTTTAAACAGGGTTGATGATATCATCGTGTTTGCTCATTTAAATCAAGATGAAATCAGACAAATTGTTGATTTAATGTTAAAAGACTTATTCAAACGTCTTTCTGAAAGAGAATTAACAATTGAAGTAACTGACGCTGCTAAAGATTATTTAGCTAAGGAAGGATATTCTGAAACTTATGGTGCACGTCCATTGAGACGTGTAATTCAAAAGAAAGTTGAAGATGTCTTGGCTGAAGAAATTTTAAGCGGAAATTACAAAGCGCATGACAAATTGAAAATGGATTATCGAGATGATAAAATCGTAATCGAAAAAATAGATGCTTAAAAACTGCCTTCGGGCAGTTTTTTTGTTATATAAACTTCTTGCAAGTCTATATTTTTGTATAATAATAAAAGATGTAGTATTAAATTACAAACTTAGAAGGAGAGACTAAAATGACAAAAGTCGCAATTAATGGCTTCGGAAGAATCGGCCGTAACACTTTAAGAGCCGCTATCAGAGAAGGTATTTATGAAAAAATTGATTATGTTGCAATTAATGACCCTGGTTTAACACCTGCAAATGCTGCACATGTTTTCAAATATGACTCAGTTATGGGTAAATTCAATGGTACAGTTGAAGTTGCTGAAGATGGTTTAATCATCAACGGTAAAAAAATCTTATTCTTTGCTGAAAAAGATCCTGCTAACTTACCTTGGGCAAAACTAGGTGTTGAAGTTGTTGTTGAATCAACTGGTTTCTACACAGATGCAACAAAAGCTGCTGCTCATATTACAGCTGGTGCTAAAAAAGTTATCATTTCAGCTCCTGCTAAAAACGAAGATAAAACAATCGTTATCGGCGTTAATGAAAATGAATATGATCCTGCTAAACATAACGTAATTTCTATGGCTTCTTGCACAACTAACTGCTTAGCTCCTGTTGCAAAAGTTATCAAAGAAAAATTCGGTATCGTTAAAGGTTTAATGACAACTGTTCACTCTTACACTGGCGACCAAAGAATTCTAGACGCTGGCCACAAAGACCCACGTCGTGCTAGAGCTGGTGCTTTAAACATTTGTCCTACAACTACAGGTGCTGCTAAAGCTGTTGCTCTAGTTCTTCCTGAATTAAAAGGTAAACTAGATGGTTTCGCTATGAGAGTTCCTACTCCAGACGTTTCTTTAGTTGACGTTGTATTTGAAACTGAAAAACCTGTAACAGTTGAATCTGTAAACGCTGCTTTAAAAGAAGCTGCTGATGGTCACGTATTATGCTACAGCGAAGAACCACTTGTATCTTCTGACTACGTTGGTTCTGCTCAATCTTCAACAGTTGACGCTTTATTAACAAAAACAATGGGCGACAACATGGTTAAAATTATTTCTTGGTATGATAACGAAATGGGTTATTCAACAAGATTAGCTGAAACAACATTAATGGTTGCTTCTAAACTATAATTAAAACCTAAGTTTTAAAGCGGTGGATTTTCCACCGCTTTTTTAATGCAAAAAAATAAAATAAAAAGCGGACTTGATGTCCGCATTGACCTAAAAACTATCTAACCATTTCCACTGCATTTTTTACAGCACTTACAATTTCATTGTATGACCCTTTGTCATACAATTCTCTGCCGACCCCTACTGCGACAGCGCCGGCTTTTATGTATTCTCTTATTTCCTCTAATTTTACATTTCCACAAGGCAATAAACCTAAAAATGGCATTGGTTTAACCATATCTTTAATATAATCAACCCCGCCCATTTCATCTACAGGATAAATTTTAACCAACGGCATTCTTGCTCTCCAAGCGTTATAGGCTTCATTTGGAGTAGTTGCGGTTGGAATTAAAAATGTTGAATAACAAGAAGCAAACCTTGTTAAATTTGTTTGAAAAATTGGGCTTGAAATAATTTTTGCCCCGTTTTCAAGTGCTTTGTGGGCTTGAACGGTTGTAATAATTCCCCCTTGAGAAACAATTGCATCTTTTAAAATTGAAACTTTTTTTGTAACTTCAATTGGGCAATTTAATTCTAAAATTTTTATCCCACCTTCAAGATAAGCTCTTGCGGTTTCATAAGCAACCTCTGGGTCATCTTGTCTTATAATTCCATAAATTTTTTCTTTTTTAATGATATCAATGATTTTCATGATACGGCTTTTATTCTTTCTTTATCGGACGCTATCATACAAGACTCTATGTTTGATAATCTCAAAATTGAAATCGCTCTTTTGATTTCTTCATCTTTAACTATCCAGCAAAGTTTTTTACCAAAGTTTTTGATAAAACAATATGTTGAACATGTTATTGAAACCTTTAGCGCACTAATTAAATTTAGATGACTTATGTCTATCAAGATTTTTTTAGTATCGTTTTTGCAATTTAATTTTAATGAGGAGTTATCATATTCAACGATAAAATCGTTTTGTGATAATGTAATTTGTTTGATAGAATTCATTTTATTTCTTTATTCACTACATTTAAATAATCGACAATATTTGAAGATTTTTTATTAATATTTTCAAAAACTAAACCTTTTGATGTATAATTCTATTTGGAAGGATAAAAATGATTAACCACGACGATTTAAAAAATATTGCAAAAAATGTTAAACTAATTGCTTTTGATGTTGATGGCGTTATGACAGATGGCTCTTTAACTTTTTTAGAAGATGGAAAAGAAGTTAAAACTTTTAATGCTAAAGATGGGCTTGGGGTTGTAATGTTAGCAAAAGCCGGTTTAACTACTTCAATTATTACCGCTAGAGAAAATCATACTGTTAAATTAAGAGCTCAAATGCTTGATATTAAAGAGCTTTATATGGGTCAAAAAAATAAAACAAAGGCTCTTGAGGAATTAATTTTAAAATATAACTTAAAAAAAGATGAAGTTGCTTATATGGGTGATGATTTACCTGATTTATGCGTTTTAAAAGAAGTCGGTTTAAAATGTTGCCCAAATGACGCTGTTAATGAAGTTAAAAAAACTTGCAACTTTATTTCAAATTTTAATGGTGGAAAAGGTGCAGTTAGAGAACTTTGCGACTTTATTTTAGCTTCAAAAGAAATAACTTTTGAAATGCTTTCAAAACCAACAAAACAATAAAAAAGGAATTATAAATGGAAAAAGCTCTTGGAATTGATATCGGCGGAACAAAAATCTCTTATGCGATTATCGATAAAAATGGTCAAATTATTAGTGAAATTAAAAAAACATCAACTCCAAAATCGGCTGATGAAATTTATAATACCTTAAAAGATATCATTTCAGGTTTTGAAAATGAGGTTGATTTTGTTGCGCTTGCTACAGCTGGGGCTGTAAATAATGAAAATTCAAAGGTTATCGGCTCAACTGGAAATCTTCCTAAGGGATATCGTGAAATTGATTTTTCTTCTTTAAGTAACAAGAAAGTTTTTCTTGAAAATGACGCAAATGCTGCCGCTTGGGCTGAATATAAAATTGGCGCCTCTAAGGGATATCAAAATTCAATTATGTTAACTTTTGGAACAGGTGTTGGCGGCGGAATAATTGTAAATGGTCAATTATTAAAAGGAAAATCAGGTGCAGCTGGTGAAGTTCATTTTATTATGTCAAGAACACCTAAAAGAGCTTGTACTTGCGGAAATTATGATTGTTTTGAGGCTTATGCAAGCGGAAACGGGCTTAAAAAAACAGCAATTGAATTAACTAAAGAAGAAAATATCACAACTTATGACATCGTTCAAAGGGCTAAAGACGGTGATAAAAAGATGATTGAAGCTCTTGAAATTTGGCAAAATGACATTAAACTTGGTATTTTAAGTTTGAATAATATTTTTGATTCAGATTGTTTTATTTTATCCGGTTCAATGGAACAATTTTTAAACTCTCAAGAAATTGAAGATTTTGTTAATGAACACACCTTGACTCAAAAAACTAAGGTATATCACGCTAAAACAGGTAACTACGCTGGAATGATAGGTGCAGCTTTATTGGGTTTTGAAAAGATATAACTCAAATTTAATACTTTTCTTTAATATTACTAACAATCCTATAAATCACCTTTAAAAGCCTAGAATTAGCTTTAAGGGCGCTATTTATTTCTCTTAACATTCTATCTTCATCAGGTTCAACAAGGTGTTCAAAAATATATAACTCAAAAATGCGTACCCTTAAGCCTTTGGCAATTTTTTCAATTGTTTCAGGATTTGGATAGTTTTTTCCTGTTTCAATGTTGCTTAAACTGGGGATTTCTATTCCAATACGTTCTGCAAGTTGCTCTTGTGTCAAGTTGCAATTTTTTCTTATTTCTCTAATTCTTTTTCCTAATAAACACTTAATGTTTTTCATCTTGTCTTTCCACAAAGCGTCTTTATAATTGTAAAAAGTTATCAAGAATATTTTAATAAACTATTGACTAAAAATCATGATAATTTTATTATATATAATAATTGAATTATTATTTTGTAGAATAATGATTCGTTGCTATTAAGCCTCGTGTTTGAGGTTACTCATGTTATTTTTATATTGATAGCCGATATTTATATTGGCTATTTTTTTATATTTAAAAAGCCCAAGGCTTTTAATGACCTTGAGCTTTTAAAATTGAATTTGTTAATTATTTACCGATTTCTTCTTTGCCTTTAGATTTAATTTCTTTAACAAGTTTTTCGACAAATTCATCAACCGTCATTTCGCCAATTTGACCAACGGCACGTTTTCTAATTGCAACTTTACCTTCAGCGATTTCTTTATCTCCAGCCACAAGAACATAAGGAACTTTTTGATTTTGAAGATAGTGTCTGATTTTATATTGCATAGATTCTGATTTTTCTTCAAAAATAACTCTGATTTTGTGTTCACGAAGTTTTTTATAAACTTCTTCCATATATTCATTGTGTCTATCTGCAATTGGAACAAGAGCAACTTGATGTGGTGCAAGCCAAGCAGGGAAAGCGCCAGCATAGTGTTCGATAAGGATACCGTGAAATCTTTCCATTGAACCAAAAATAACCCTATGTAACATTACAGGAGTTTTTAGGCTGCCATCTTTATCTTGATATTTAATTTCAAATCTTTCAGGTAAGTTAAAGTCTAATTGAATTGTTGCACATTGCCAAGTTCTTCCGATAGCATCTTTAACTTTAAAGTCGATTTTAGGGCCATAAAATGCGCCGTCGCCTTCATTAATTTCATATTTCATGCCACGTTTATCCATAGCTTCTTTTAAGCCGGCTTCAGCTAAATCCCAGTTTGCAATTTCACCTACATAGCTTTCAGGACGAGTTGATAATTCAACTTCAAAACCCATGTTAAAGATTTTCATTGTATCTGAAACAAAGTCGATGATGTTATTAATTTCATCAACAAGTTGTTCAGGCGTACAGAAAATATGAGCATCGTCTTGAGTAAATCCTTGAACACGAGTTAAACCTGATAATGCGCCAGATTTTTCACGACGATACACTGTTCCTAATTCAGCCATTCTTAATGGTAAATCTCTGTAAGAATGTCTTTGAGATTGATAAATTAAAATGTGGAATGGGCAATTCATTGGTTTAACAATGTATTGTTCTTCTTCATCATCTTGTTTTTGAATAAAGAACATGTTTTCTTTGTAGTGATCAATGTGTCCTGATAATTCCCAAAGTTTTGTTTTAGCAAGTTGTGGAGTTTGAACAATAACATAATCTCTTTTTCTGTGTTCTTCTCTCCAATAGTTTTCGATTTCTTCTCTAACTGTGTATAAATTTGGGTGCCATAAAACAAGTCCGCCGCCTATTTCATCTCTTACTGAGAATAAATCAAGCTGAGTTCCAAGTTTTCTGTGGTCACGTCTTTTTGCTTCTTCTAATTGATTAATATATTCATCAAGTTCTTCTTTTGTTAAAAATGCTGTAGCATAAATTCTTTGAAGCATTTTATTTTTTTCATTACCACGCCAATATGCGCCAGCTACGCTCATTAATTTGAATGCTTTGATTTCTTTTGTAGATTCAATGTGAGGACCAGAGCAAAGGTCGTTAAATAAAACATTTCCATCTTTATCTTTTGTTAAATATAAAGTAGGTTTTTCGTTTTTATGTTCTTCTAAAAGTTCAGCTTTATATATTTCGCCTTCTTTTTTGAATTCTTCAATTTGAGCTTCAACATCAGGAATTTCATATTTTTCAAATGTTAAATTACCTGCGATTAATTTTTTCATTACTTTTTCGATTTCTTTTAAATTTTCATCAGATAAAGTAACGCCTTCAATATCAAAATCGTAATAAAAACCGTTTTCAATAGCAGGTCCGATTGCTAACTTAGCCTGCGGATAGAGTTTTTGCACAGCTTGCGCCATAATATGAGAACAAGAATGGCGTAGAGTTTGCAATTTTTCATTCACACTTTTTTCCATAAAATTCTTCCTTTATTTGGTATTATTGATAATTTTAGCACAAAATTAATTAATTTTTTCAATAATTAAATCAGTAATTTTTGAAGTTGAAACTAAGATACTGTCTTTTTGAGAAATATCTCGTGTTCTATAGTTTTCTTTTAGAACTTCTTTGACCGCTCTAACAATGGCATCTGCTGCCATTTTTTCATCAAAAGAATATTCTAACATCATAGCACATGAAAGAATTGTTGCTATTGGATTAACAACATTTTTTCCTGCTAAATCGGGTGCTGAACCGTGGATTGGTTCATATAAATAAGGAGTTTTGCCATCTGATAAAGATGCACTTGCAAGCATTCCTAATGAACCACAAATTGTTGAAGCTTCATCAGATAAAATATCTCCAAAAATATTGCCTGTTAAAATAACGTCAAATTGTCTTGGGTTTTGAATTAATTGCATAGCAGTGTTATCAACATACATATAAGATAATTCAACATCAGGATAATTTTTTGAAACTTTTGTTGCAACTTCTCTGAATAATCTTGAAACATCTAAAACGTTTGCTTTATCAACACAACAAACTCTTTTTTTTCTTTTTTGTGCAGATTTAAAAGCAACGTGGGCTATTCTTTCGATTTCATCTTCATCATAAATCATATTATTAAAGCCGACTTTTATTTCCCTATTATCAAGAGTTTTCTTTTTGATTATTCCTTTCGGTTCACCAAAATAAACATCCCCTGTTAGCTCTCTAACTATCATTATATCTACATTTTGAGCAATTTCAGGTTTTAGAGGTGAAGCATATAATAAATTATCAAAAACTTTAACAGGTCTTAGGTTTGCAAAAAGATTAAGTTTTTTTCTTATTCCTAAAAGCGCTTTTTCTGGTCTTAATTCAGGTGCTAAAGTGTCATATTTCCAATCGCCAACAGCACCAAGTAAAACAGCGTCTGATTTTAAGCATGTATTAACTGTTTTATCAGGTAGTGGTACACCTGTTTCTTCATAGGCTCTGCCGCCAATAGGCACATATTCATAGTTAAAATCAATTTTATAAACTTCAGAAATTCTATCAAGAACTTTTATGGCACTTTGAACAATCTCAACTCCAACGCCATCACCCATTAAAACTGCTATGTTTTTCATTATTTATTCACCTTTTTCATTGTATAGTTAACTAAACCGCCCTCGTTAATTAAATTTTGAATTTCATTTGGAAAAGGCGAAAAAGTATATTCTTTGTTTTTTGTTTTGTTGATGATTTTTCCATTGTTAAGATTTATTTCAATTTCATCGTCTTTAGAAATATCGTTTTGAATTTCATCATTTTCAATTATTACAAGTCCGATATTAATTGCATTTCTATAAAAAATTCGAGCAAAAGATTTTGCAATTACCGCTTTAATCCCTGATTCTTTAATTGCTAACGGGGCATGCTCTCTTGATGAGCCGCAGCCAAAATTATATCCTGCAACAATAAAATCCCCCGCTTTAACATTTTTTGAAAATTCTTTATCAATATCTTCCATACAATGGCTTGCAAGTTCTTTAGCGTCTTTTGTATTTAGATATCGAGCAGGAATTATAACATCGGTATCAACATTGTTTTCATAAATCCAAATCATATTTTCATCCATTTAAACTATATACAATAACTATATTATAAATTACTATAAATATGCAAACAGGAATTTGGAAAACAAATTTCATAAGACATCAACTTGTATATTAAAGCATTAAAAAGGAGTACAACAATGCAAGAAACAATTATCGAAACAGCTGGTAAAATCTGGGAATACCTTAACGAAAACGGCGAAGTTACAACTAAAAAAATGAACAAAGACCTTGGTCTTAACGAAAACTTCACAAGCCTTGGCTTAGGTTGGTTAGCTCGTGAAGACAAAGTTAACTTCTCTAAAAAAGGTTCTTACACAAAAGTTAGCTTAAGATAGTTATCAAAAATTTAATTTAAAAAGAAAGTCCTTGTAAAATATTGACAAGGACTTCTTTTTTTTAGACAATAAAGGAAGTCGAATAATTTTTTAATTACAAAAAGAAATATAATATTAATAGAAAAGGAAATACAAATGGCTACACCAAAGAAAAGAACAGGAAAAGCAAGTCAAGCAACAAGAAGAGCAAACTGGAAAGGTTCAGTTCCTGCTACAACTACTTGCCCTAACTGTAAAGAAATCGTTTTAACTCATACAGTATGTCCAAAATGCGGCTATTATAAAGATGGTTTTGCTTCAATTAAAAAACAAAACGAAGCTGTAGAAGCAACTACTCAAGAAGTTAAAAAAGAAGTAAAAGAAGAAACAGTTGAAGAAAAAACTGAAGAATAACTTTAGATAATAGCAGATAGCGTTTAAGGATTTTAGTATGACAAGAATTGCAATAGATGCAATGGGAGGAGATTTCGCCCCAGCGGAAATCGTTAGAGGTGCTGTTTGGGCAGCTCAAGATTATAACGTTCCTATTGAACTTGTAGGTCAAATTGATAAAATTCAAGAAGTTCTTGATGAAATATCAAAAAAAGGTATTCGTTCAAATCGTGGCGGATATTTCGTTAAAAATATTAAGGTAGATTTATCAAAACTTGATATTAAACTTACCCCCGCAGATGAAATAATTGAAATGGGCGAAGCCCCTGGGGTTGCAATTCGTAAAAAGAAAAATTCTTCAATCGTTTTATCGGTTAGTGCAGTTGCAAAAGGTAGTTCTGACGCTGTTGTTGCAGCAGGTTCAACAGGTGCAGCGATGGCAGCTTCTTTATTTGGCCTAGGCAGATTAAGAGGAATTGAACGTCCTGCAATTGCTGCTACCCTGCCAACTAAAAAAGAGCCCGTTATTTTAATTGACGCTGGCGCAAACAGCGCTTGTACTCCTGAAATGTTATTTCAGTTTGCAACAATGGGCTCAACTTTTGTAAAAAGTGTATATAACAGACCTAATCCTCGAATTGGTGTTATGAACATCGGCGAAGAAGAAGAAAAAGGTAATCAACTTGTTAAAGATACACATAAACTTTTAAAAGAAAATACAATCGGATTAAACTTCATAGGTAATATCGAAGGAAAAGAGCTTTTCCAAGGTGATGTTGATGTTGTTGTTTGCGATGGTTTTGTTGGAAACGTTGCATTGAAAACAATTGAAGGATGTTCTATGATGTTGTTTAAATTAATTCAACAAGAATTTAAAAAAGACATCATATCTAAAATAGTTGGTCTTTTAGCAAAACCTTTCATGAAAAGAATTTATAAAAGAATTAACTATGAAGAATTTGGTGGTGCGTTGCTATTAGGAGTTAAAGGAATTACGGTTATCTCTCATGGCAGAAGCTCATCTTATGCAATTAAAAATGCTGTTCGTGTTGCTAAAGAAGCAGTTGAATCAGGCGTAAACAAAAAAATTGCAGAAATAATTAATTAAAAAACACAAGGGGAGAAAATGAAAAAAATTGCTTTTATATTCCCAGGGCAAGGTTCTCAAAGTGCCGGCATGGGTTTGGATTTGTATAACAATTTTGAAGCTGCAAAAAATGTTTATGAAGTTGCAAACAAATCTTTAAATAAAGAAATTTCAAAAATTTGTTTTGAAGGTCCTGATGAAGATTTAAAACTTACAATTAACGCTCAAAGCGCTATTGTTGCAACATCAATTGCTGCTCTTGAAGCATTTAGAAGTGAATGTAAAATCACTCCATCTGTTGTTATGGGCCATTCTTTAGGTGAATATTGTGCTATGTATTGCGCTAATGTTATGAACCTTGAAACAACAATGAAAGCTATTCAAAAACGTTCTGAACTTATGGACGAAGCAACAAAAACAACAAAAGGCACAATGGCAGCTATTTTAGGCGCTAAAGAAGAAGATATTTTATCTTCAATTGAAGAAGCTTCAAGCCTTGGCATGGTTCAAGTTGCAAATTATAATGACCCAACTCAAATTGTTATTACAGGCGAAGTTGAAGCAGTTTTAAAAGCAAGCGAATTAATTAAAGAAAAAGGCGCTAAAAGAGTTGTTCCACTTGCAGTTTCAGGTGGTTTCCATTCTAAATTAATGAACAGTGCTAAAGAAGGTTTTGTTTCTTTTGTTAAAGATTTAGAACTTAACGACGCAACAATTCCTGTTATCACAAATGTTGACGCTCAAATGACAACATCAAAAGAAGATTTTAGACAAAAAATGCCTTCTCAAATTAATTCTTCTGTTATGTGGGTTCAATCTATTAAAAAAGCCATGGAACAAGGGGTTGATACCTTTATTGAATTTGGAAACGGCAAAGTTTTAGCAGGTTTAAATCGTAAAATTTCTTCTGAAATTAAAACATATAACGTTTTTGACTCTCAAAGTTTAAAAGCAACATTAGAAGAATTGGCAATAGGAGTATAAAATGACACAACAAAATAAAATCGCTCTTGTAACAGGTGGTTCAAGAGGTATCGGTAGAGCATGCGCTCTTGAATTAGCGGCTTGTGGATATGATGTAGTTATCAATTACGCAGGAAACACTGAAGCTGCTCAAAAAACAGTTGAAGATATCAAAGCACTTAATGTTAACGCTGAAGCATTCAAATTTGATATTTCAAATCAAGCTGAAGTTGATGAAAATATCGCAAAAATTATTGAAAAATATGGAAGAATTGATGTTTTAGTTAATAATGCTGGTATCACAAGAGATGACCTATTCTTAAGAATGACAGAAGAAAAGTGGAGTGCTGTAATTAACACTAACTTAAATTCAGCATTTTATGTTTCAAAACCTGTTGTTAAATTAATGATGAAACAACGTAGCGGCGCTATTGTTAATATGTCAAGCGTTGTTGGGGTTTATGGTAACGCTGGTCAAGCAAATTATGCCGCTGCAAAAGCTGGTTTAATTGGTTTTACAAAATCTTTAGCTAAAGAACTTGGCTCAAGAAACATCAGAGTTAACGCTGTTGCCCCTGGATTTATTGCAACTGACATGACTAAAGATTTACCAAATACAGATGAAATGTTAAAATTAATTTCTCTAAAACGTCTTGGCGAAGCTAAAGATATCGCAAAAGCAGTTAAATTCTTAGCAGTTGATTCTGAATATGTTACAGGTCAAGTTTTAGAGGTTGATGGCGGATTAACTATTTAATGAAAAAAACATTAATAAAAATATTTTTGTTTCTATTGCCGGTACTTTTTCTTAAAGCACCGGCTTTAGCTATTGATATATCTGAGTTTGGAGATTTTTCTTCTCGTTCATTGATAATGAACAATAGACAACAAAGTCTAACGCAAGAACAAAAAGATTTATTGGTTCAAAAAAAACTTTTACCTACAACAAAATGTTTAATTGAGCAAATTAAAAAGAAACATAATGAAAATGTTTATATTCTTTTAAATTCAAATGTTAATCCTAATGTTAGCTTTATGGCAGAATATCCTATTTATATAGCGGCTAAGGAAAATAACTTTGAAATTTTACAAGCGCTATATGAAAAAGGTGCAAAACTTGATAAAGGTTTTAATAGCGAACTTTATGAGGCTGTTAAAAATAAAAATCGTGAAATGGCATTCTTTTTGCTTGAAAGAAAAGCAAATGTCAATTATAAAGATTCTTTAACAGAAAATACGATTTTATATGTGGCATTAAAAAATAATATGGTTGATATAGCCCAAGAGCTTATTTTAAAAGGCGCAAAGCCAGATAGAAAAACTTTATTGTTAATTAAAAAGAAGAAATTGAAAAACTTAATTCAAGATTAAAAAAATGCTCTTAGTTAAACCTAAGAGCATTTTTATTTTATTTATTATTAGAATTGTTTTAAAAATCTTGTGTCATCATTAAAGAATAATCTGATGTCATCAATTGCATATTTAAGCATAGCAAGTCTTTCAACCCCCATACCAAAAGCAAAGCCTGAATAGATAGATGTATCAATATTAACATCTTTTAAAACATTAGGGTCAACCATACCTGCCCCTAAAATTTCAAGCCAGCCTGTGCCTGAACAAACGCTGCAACCTTTACCTTTACACATAATACATTGAACATCAATTTCAACAGATGGTTCTGTAAATGGGAAGAAGCTGCTTCTATATCTTGTTGGGCGAGATTGACCAAAATACAATCTGATAAATTCGTTTAAAACACCTTTTAATTGGGCAATTGTAACGTTTTTATTAATATACAAGCCTTCAATTTGATGGAAAAGATTGTTTTTTCTAGCGCTTACTGATTCATTACGATAAACTCTCCCTGGGGAAATCACTTGAATTGGCGGGTTAGAATTTAACATTTGTCTAACTTGAGAATTTGAAGTTTGACTTCTTAAAACAACGTTTGGCGCACTTGTGCAATAAAATGTGTCTTGAACATCTCTTGCTGGGTGTTCTTTTGGCACATTTAAAAGGTCGAAGTTATATTTTTCAACTTCAACTTCTGGTGAATATTGTGGTTCAACTAATGAAAAACCTAAGTGTGTAAAAATTTCAACAATTTCATTAACAGTTTGAGTTAGTGGATGAACATGTCCTAAAGGAATATAATCACCATCTTGAGTAACGTCAATCGCTTCTTTTAAAAGTCTTTCGTTTAATTCTTTCTTATAAAAAATTTCATTTTTTTCTTCAATAAGTTTGTTTAATTCACCTGAAACTTTGTTAATTAAAGCACCAATAACAGGCTTTTTTTCATTAGGAAGATCTTTCATTCCTTTTTTTAAGTTGTTGAACTCAGAATTTCTTGAAAGATATTTGTTTTTAGCGGCTTCAAGAGATTTTAAATCTGTCGCTTTTTCAATTTCTTCTAAGGCAAGAGTTCTTATTTCTTGAATTTTGTTTTCCATTTTTCATTCTCCTAAGCTAAATAATAGTTCAAACATAAAATTTATGCTATAATTCTTGGCATGGATTTTATATTTTATTTAACTTTAATGTTTTTCATTATGATTTTTTCATCATACGATAACATTATTGATTATGATTTTTGGGCAAGATTAACTGTTGGAAAAAGTTTTTTTCAAACAGGAACGCTTTTTAATTTTGACTTTCAATCTTTTGGTACAACTCATCAATTCATTGACCATGAGTGGGGTTCAAGTTTAATTTTTTATTTAATTCAAAATAACTTTAACGATATAGGTATATATATTTTTAAAGTTTTAATAATATTTTTAACTTTATTTTTCTTAATTAAAGTTATCAAATTAAAAACTTTTAATGTAAAATTACATTTTTTATTCTTTTTCTTTTGTTTGCAAGCAATTTCATATAACATTTTTTCAACGGTTCGTTGTCAAACTTTAACATTTTTATTCTTTTCAATATTTCTATATGCTCTTGAATATTCAAGAATAAAAAATAATCATAGGGTTCTATTTTGTCTGCCTTTATTAAGTATAATTTGGCAAAATTGCCATGGTGGCTTTGTTATGGGGTTAAGTTTGATTTTAATTTATGCCCTTGGAATTTTTTTAAATGAAAAAGATTTTAATAAATCAAAACCCTATCTTTTTACTTTTCTAGCTTCCTTAGGGGTGATTTTAATTAATCCTTATGGAATTAAATATTTATTTTTTATAATTGATGCTTTTAGATTAAATCGAATTTTTATAACAGAATGGCAAAGCGCCTTTTTTTACGAGCCTTTTTACTTAAAACTTTTAAAATTTAAAATCGCTTTTGCTATTACTTTTTTAATTTTTATTTATTCAATTTTAAAAAACATCAAAATTAATGGCATTAAAAATTATTATAATAAAATTGATAAAGTTAAATATCTTTTAATTATTTTTACGATTTTAATTTCCCTAAAATCTCTAAGGTGTCATGTTTTCTTTATTTATACCTTAATTGCTTTTTGTTATGTTGATTTTTACAATATTTTTAACAAAAAATTGCCCGAAAAAATTGATAATTTTAAGGAAATAATAATCTTTTTTCTGATTTCAATTTCAATGGTTTCACATTTATATAAATATAAATTTATTAATAGGGTGCCGCCAAGTGTTTATCCTGTTTCTGAAGTGGAATTTATTAAATTAAATAATTTAAAAGGAAATGTTTTCGTTAATTTTCATTTAGGAAGCTATGTTGCATATAAACTCTATCCTGATAATTTTGTTTTTATGGATGGAAGATATGAAGAAGTTTATGATGTTAATTTAATTAACGATATGGCAAAAATTTATGTAACAGATGAATATAAATTTTATTTTTCAAAATATCATTTTGATATGTTGATAGTTGAAAAAAGTTACCCACTATTTGAAATGTTGATGAAAGATAAAGATTTTTCTTTAGTTTTTGAGGATGATTTTTTTGGATTATTTCTTGATAATAAATTAAAAAAAGATAAATATATAATCCCAACAAATGACCTTAAATACTATAATAAAGAGAAATTCAAAACAAACATAAATTGGATTAATTAATGTAAAAAATAATATTCTTTTAATTTTTATATTATAATGCTTATATAAGGATTAGGGGAGTATTATGAAAATATTTTTAAAAATATTAGCTTTATTTTTAATCTCTTTATTAGGAATAATTTATCTTGCATTTTTAATTGTTCCATATTTTATAAACTTAGATAAATTCAAATCGGAAATTCAAAAACCTGTTTTAGAAAATTCTAAGTTGAATTTAGATTATTCTAAACTTAAATTATATTCAACACCGCTACTTTCTTTTGGGGTTGTTTTAGAAGATGTTAAGGTTTCAATGCCTGATAATTCAACTCTTTTTAGGGCGGATAAAATTAAAACAGGAATAGCGCTTCCATCATTATTAACTTTAACTATTAAAACAGCACTATCTGAAATTGAAAATCCTCAAGTTAATCTTGATATTGTTAGCTATAGCGATAGAGAAACGCAATATAAAATTGCAAAATTGGTTGAAGAAATTATAAATGAAAATCTTAAAAAACCAAAACAAGAACCTAAACAAATGCCGCTTTGGGTTGAAACATTAATTACAAAAATCAAAATCAAAGTGCCATCTGTTAAACTTACAAACCTTGATGTTGAAATTAATGAACTTAAAACAAAAAATAATTTAAGTTTAAAAAGTAATGAACTTGTTTTAGGCTATAACAGCGCTAAAAACACGGCTAAAATTAAATCAGATATAAAACTTCTTTCTAATAAAAAAGAAAATATCATCGCAAATATAGATGTAATAAGCGTTCTACCTAAATTTGAAAAATCAAAAGATGAAACTGACCCTGATGAAGAAATTAAACTTCCTTTTATAAACATTGTTGAAATTTATCAAAAATATGACCTAAATGCTCAACTGAATTCTAAATTGAGAATTAAAAATTCAAAAGACGACGCTTTGTTGATTTTTGGATTTTTAAATGTTGATGACTTAAATTTAAAACTTTCAAATTTAAGATTGCCTAATAGCTTCTTGCATGCCGATTTTAAAGGTGAACAAGTTAATTATGAATCATCAATTAATGTTGTTAATAAAGAATCCTTAAATTTATCAGGATATTTAAAACACGGCAAACATTCAAAAATGAAAACAACAATCGTTTGCGATAAAATTCATTTTACAAACCTTGTTGATTTACTAAAAGGCTTATTAGATAGTTTAAGCATTAAAAATAATCTTGCTCAAATTAAAACAACAGGCTATTTAAGCGCAAATGCCACTTTTAAAACCAACTTTAAAAAAATTAAATCAGAAGGTAGCGTTTTAATTAAAGATGGTTCATTCATTAATCCTTTATATGGAATTGGTATAACAAATTTAATTGCAAAAATTAATCTTGATAATGATACACTTAAAATTCAAGATGCAACTGCTACTATAAACAATTCAAAATTAAACGTTAATGGTTCAATTGATAATAATTCAAATGTAAACATTAAAATTGATACAAAAAATCTTTCAATTCCACCGTTATTCAATGCTTTTGCACCAAAAGAATTAAAAAGAGCTTATAAATTAAACTCCCTAAATGCTTCTTTTGATTGTAATGTTTTTGGTAAGTTAGATGAAATTAATGCGAAATTAAATGCACAGTTGAATAATCTTAATTTATCTGATGTTAAAAATAAAATGATTGTTTCAAATAACTTAATGAATATGGATTTTGATTTAAAACCAAACACATTTAATGGTGACATTAAAAATAATGGCTTTAACTTTATTTTAAAAGATATTAAAACTTTCTTTAAGGTTAATGAGCTTAATATCAAACTAGATAATGATAAAATAACGATTAATCCTTTTGATGTTTTTTATAATAATATTTCTAAAACAACAGTTAAAGGTGAAATTTCAAATTACTTTAAAAATCCTGATATAGATATCTTCCTAAATGGCTCTATTCCAACAAAAGCACTTCGACAAACTCTTGGAGATAGCGCTATTTATACTGTTTCAAAAGGCTCAATTCCTTTTAAAGTTAGCGTTAGGGGGGATAAGAAAAAACAAGAAATTCTTGCTCAGATTTATAGCGACATAAATAATTATTTAACACCAATTGATTTAGCTGATTTAAAGGGTTCAGCAAGTTTATTAAATTTTGATATAAAATTAAACGGTTCAAAAATCAAAATTAAAGATTCTGGTTTATATAAAAAAGCAAACTTTGGTTTTAGTGATGACTTAAAAGCTAATCTTTCAAATTCAAAACAACTTGTTGATTTTGTAACAATAATTGAGGGAAATCATATTAACCTTTTAAAATTAAACATTTTAAAACCGATGAGCGCTAAAATTTCAATTTTTAAGAAATCGGCTTTAAATTTAAAAGGTAAATTAACTCTCCATGGTTATTTTGATAACTTAAATTATGGTGGAGATTTAAGAATTTCAAATCTTTCAATTCCTGAATTTTTATTAAAAGTTAAAGAGGTTAATGTTAACCCTGTTATAAATATTTTAAATGTTGGTTTAAAAGAAACTTCTTTAAATAATCAAATTTTAAATACTTCTTTTAATTTAAGTTTAAAACCTGCTAAAGTGCTTCAAATAAGCTCTTTTAACCTTTCATCAAATTATATTGATGTGGATAGCGCTATGAAAGTTTTAGATAGCTTAAATAAAAATCTTCCACAACCGACTAAAACTTCTTCAAAAGTTTCTTCTAGTCAAGCGGATATTCCAGTTGCTTTAGTCGGTTCAATTAATATTAAAAAATTAAAAAGCGGTCAGATGGTTTTTGATAATATCAAAGCAAAAATAAATATCTTAAAAAATGATTTAATTTTATCAAACTTAAACCTAAATGGTTTTGAAGGTAATATTGATGGGCAAGTTAGAGTTAACTTATTATCTTCAGAAATAAAAGCAAAATTAAACGGAAAAAATATTAATACTGACTCTCTTTTAAAAGATGCCGCTAATATGAAAGATACAATTTCAGGCAAAATGAAATTTAAAACAGATATCAGCCTAAAAGGTGCAACATATCTTGAACAGGTTAAATCCCTTGAAGGTAAGGTTGACTTTGAAATAAAGGATGGTCAATATGGACCTTTTGCTAAACTTGAAAACTTTTTCTTAGCTAAAAATATTCGAGAAAATCCGATTTTCAAAAATTCAATCGGTTTAATTTTATCTCCTTTAACAACAATTGATAGTTCTCATTTTGAAGAATTAAAGGGTGATTTAACATTCAAAGATGGAATAGCGCAATTAAGCCCAATTACTTCTCAAGGGGATATTCTTTGTATTTTAATTAAAGGAAATATGGATTTAGTTAAAAATGAAATGAATACAAGTGTAATGGTTCGACTTGCTTCTGCTGTTTCAGATTTACTTGGTCCGATTGCTTTAGCAAATCCTGTTAATTTAATTAAAAATACCCCAGGGCTTAATGTTGCAACAGCTAGTTTATTTTCTATTTTTACTCAAGTGGTTGATGAAAAAACCTATGCTGAAATTCCTGATTTTAATAAAAAACATTCTGACGCTAATGCTACAAAATTCAGAATTATCTTAAAAGGAGATGTTTCAAAACCTCTCAAATTAATTGATTCATTTAAGTGGCTTGCTCTAAAACAAGATATGGAAAAAGCAACAGAATTTAGAAATAATTATGTTAAAGAACAAGAACAGCTTGCAAAACAAGCGCTTATTGATAAACTTCAAAATCAATACGAAGAAGATAATAAACTTAAAGTTGGCGCTCAAAAAATCTTAAAATTAGATACAACGGCACCTGAAGTTAAAGAAATTCTTGTTAATGAAGTAATTAAAACTCAAACTCAAACAAATGAAAAAATTAATCAAGGAATTCAAAAAACAAATGATAAAATAAATGAAAATTTATCTGAAGTTAAAAATAAAATTGAAACAAAACAAAAAGAAAGTAATCAAAAAGTTTTGAATTTTGAAAATCAATTAAAAGATAAAATAAATTCTAAACTTCCAACTGTTAAAACTCAACCACAAGTTAAAGAAACAGTTGAAGAAACGGTTGGAGAAACAAAAGAATAATCTAAGGGGTTTTAAGCCCCTTAGAAAAAATTTTAGTATATTCTTTATCACAACCTATAAAAAGATTTTCTGACATTTCACAAAGTTGCTTTCTTAAGTTATATCCATTTGTGTGGCGGCACATACCAATGTAGCTATTTAGACTTCTTATATATTTTTCAAGAACATCTTGATTGAATTTATTAGGATTATTATCCCAAGTTTTAAAGGTTTTAAACGCCTTTTTTCTTGTTCTTGTTCTAATATGAATTCTGTTTGGTTTAATAACATGTCCCACAAAATCAAACCCATGGTGAATATGGTTCATATTTTTCTTTTTAGGATTAAGTGTTAAAAGAAGATTATCTTTTAAAAATTTATCCATTTTATCATACGCCCAATTTAAAAATTTTGGGTCTTTATCTAAAATAAGGATATCATCAACATAACGGCAATAATATCTGCACCCAAGCTCATTTTTAGCATATTGATCAAGAGGATTCATATAAATATTTGAAAAAAATTGACTTGTTAAATTGCCAATAGGTAACCCTTTATCTGGATGTGTTGAAAACAGGCTTTTATAGCTTGGTAAAAGTTTATAAAGTTCTTTTGGAGATTTTAAAAAGACATTTTCAACGGGGTTGTGGAATAAAACTTGTTTAATTAAATCAATAAGCCAAGGTTCATAAACTAATTTTAAAATTTCTTTAAATAAAATATGTTTATCGATATTGTTAAAAAAGCTCATTATATCGGCTTTCATAAAATATGCAGTTTGAGTGTAATTTCTTGTAACAT
>CAKUXO010000011.1 GCA_934700385.1 uncultured Candidatus Melainabacteria bacterium | reverse complement strand
TAATAAAAACCAAAGGAAACATTTTATTGCCTACAAGTATTGTATCTTTTTAAGGGGGCAGATTAAGTATGCCCAACTTACAGTATTGGTGCACATTTTCGTTGCTGGCTTGCTTGAAAATTAAGACCTTTGGTCTAATTTTACTACGCAATCTGCACATGCTTCACTCGTTTAGGGTATGGCTCCTGAGGAAATCGAAGATTTCCACGTCGCTCATCTAAGGCACTGCGTAAAAGCCTTGTTCATCACAAGTCTTTTACTCCGCACAGCATGCCCTCGTCTGCGTTCGTTAAGCCCAGTCGGGCTAAACTCTCTTGACTTGGGTCTGGAACTTTTAAGGTTTTCTTTCGTCAAAAATCATGCGGAAGAAATTTTAAAAGAGGAACAAAGGAGAGATGAGTGCTAACATTAATTATGATTATCAGAACTTTCTTGAAAAAGAATTAAATAATCAAGATTTTACAAAGTCGCAAAATGATGATTTACTAGAAAACAATTATCAAAAAGACGACGAGGAAATTAAAACTTTTAACATCATCACAAATAAAGATGAAGTTTTACAAATGTATTTAAAAGATGTAAGCAGAATTAAACTTCTTAAAAAAGAAGAAGAACTTGAAATCGGTAAGAAAATTAAAGAGGGCAGTGAAAAAGAATCAACAATCGCAAAGAAAAAGCTAATTCAAGCAAACTTAAGGCTTGTTATTTCAATCGCCAAAAAATACACGGGTCAGGGCGTTTTATTTATGGATTTAATTCAAGAGGGGTCTTTAGGGCTAATTAAAGCAGCGCAAAGGTTTGATTATAAAAAAGGCTTTAAATTTTCAACCTATGCCACTTGGTGGATAAAACAAACAATAATCCGCTCTATTGCCAATAATTCAAGAGCAATCAGAATTCCTGTTCATATGGGGGATAAAATAAGAAACCTAAAACGTGCAATTGTAAAACTAAGCGTTGATTTAGGTAGAGAGCCAACTGATGAAGAATTAGCTAAATATATGAATACAACAGTGAAAAAAATTAAAATAATTAAAGAATCGCCCACAAAAGAGCCAATTAGCTTTGATACACCAGTTGCACAAGATTTATCTTTAGAAGATTACATTTCAGATACCCTTGAAAATTCGCCAAATCAAAGGATTGAAAAAATTGATTTTAAAAAAGACATTTATTCATCCTTAAAAGTTTTAAACGAAAGAGAAAGATTTATTATTTTAAATCGTTTTGCGCTAGGGGGAAGAAAGCCAAAAACCTTAGAGGAGTTGGGGAAAATTTTAGGTTTTTCAAAAGAAAGAATAAGACAAATTGAAATCGAGGGTTTGAAAAAATTAAGAAAAGCTGAAGAAAATCAATATTTAAAACTCTATCTGGTATAATTAAAATATGGATAATACATTAATTTCAATTAAAAACCTAGAAAAAACATATTTTGATGAGGGGACTTTTTCATTCAAGAAAAAAGAACCTCATCTTGTTTTAAAAAATATCAATTTAGATATTAAAAAAGGTGAAATAGTTTCTTTGGTTGGTGAATCAGGCTGTGGGAAATCAACCTTGGCTAATTGCATTTTAAAATTAATTGAACCACAAAAAG
Source organism: uncultured Candidatus Melainabacteria bacterium (assembly GCA_934700385.1). Taxonomy (GTDB): domain Bacteria; phylum Cyanobacteriota; class Vampirovibrionia; order Gastranaerophilales; family Gastranaerophilaceae; genus RUG14156. The sequence continues at coordinate 47,649 of CAKUXO010000011.1, read as the reverse complement.
GTGAAATTCTTTTTAACAATGAAAATATTTTAAAATTCAACAAAAAACAAACTTTTGAATACAGAAAAAAAATTCAAATGATTTTTCAAAACCCATATTCAAGCCTTAACCCTAAAATGAAAATAAAAGAAACCCTGCTTGAACCTTTATTAATCCATAAAACCTTTAAAACAAAAGAAGAAGATTTTAAAAGAATTGATGAAATTTCTGAAATGGTGGGAATTTCAAAAAATGATTATGAAAAATACCCCCATGAATTTTCAGGCGGACAAAGGCAAAGAATTGCAATTGCAAGGGCTTTAATTTTAAAACCTGATTTTATTGTGGCAGATGAACCCGTTAGTGCGCTTGATGTAAGTATTTGCGCTCAAATAATCAATCTTTTACTTGATTTAAGAGAAAAATTAAATTTAACCATGCTTTTTATTTCTCATGACTTAAATCTTGTAAGATATTTAAGCGACAAAATTGCCGTTATGAATAAGGGTGAAATTGTTGAATTTGATAAAACAGAAGAAATTTTTGAACATCCAAAAGATGATTACACAAAGTTTTTATTATCTTCAATTAGAAAGATTTAAGCGCAACTTTTTCCTTTCAGGAGTTTTATACAACTAAATGGTGTTGTTTTTTGTTGAAAAAAATGATATTATTTTTTAAAACAAGAGAGAAGGAAACAGCTAAATGGTTGATAACCGAGGTATATCACCAGTATCTGGTTTTAATTTTAAATCCGGCGATGGCTCTGCGATGGCAAACAAAATGTCTGACGAAAAAATGGGTCAAGGCGGTGAATATTTCGCTTCTCAAATGGAAGAAGATAGTCAAGAACAAGAACACAAAGAAAATTTTCAAGATAGATCTGCTCAATTAAGAGCTTCGCTTGATAGCCTTGCTTCTGCTAATGCCGGCTCAATTCGACTTATGAAAATGTTTCAAGCAAAAGAAGAAGAAAAGAAAAAGAAAATTAAAGAAATAGAAGAAAAAATCGCCCACCAAAAAGAAGAACACGAAAAAGAAAAAGAAGAGAACCCTTCTTAATCTTTTAATTAATATCCTTCTCCAATTGTATCAATAGCTTCAACCCTGATATCTGTAATTAATTCTGAATATGAAATTACAACGATAGTTGGAATGTGTCTTTCAAGCATTTGATATAATGGTAATCTAATTCTTGGTGAGCAAAGTATTACAGGCTGAATTCCAACTGCCGCTTGTGCTCTCATTAATGTATTAGCTGTTGTTTCAATTAATTCTTGAACTTGCATTGGGTTTAATAAAAACATTGTGCCAAGTTCTGTTCTTTGGCAACTATCATCAAGAATTTTCTCCCATTCAGAAGATAGAGTTAGTGCATAAAGCACTTTTTCTTTATTAGCATTTGAAAGACAAATTTGGCGCCCTAGTGCCGCTCTTAATCTTTCAGATAAAATATCTGGTTCTTTTGAAAATCTTGCATAATCGCACAATCTTTCAAAAATAAAGATAATATCTTTAATAGAAACTTTTTCTCTAATTAAGTTAACAAAAATCTTTCTTAAATCAGATGTTGAAATAATTGTTGGAACAAGGTCATTAACCAAAGTTGGGTCTTGAGATTTAACAAGTTCCATTAATTTTAAGACATCTGTTTTTGTCATGATTTCATCAACATACTTACGAACACACTCTTGTAAGTGTGTAACAATAACATCCACAGCGTCAACTGCTTGGATTTTATCATTTTTACCAATAGCTTGCGGATTTAACCAATATGCTTGAGATTGGAAAGTTGGTTCAAGAGATACAATTGCGTTATCAGGCAATTTTTTACCCAATGCCTCATATTGATCAGCAATAACCATAAGTTTCCCAGGGTAAACAGTACCTGAAGCAACAGGATTACCTCTTATTGAAATTAAATATTCGTTATCTCCAATTGCACTTGAATCCATAATTCTTATGTTTGGAATGATATAACCAAGGTCATCTGTTACTCTTTGACGAAGTGCAGCGATTTTAGCCAAAAGCTGACCGTCTTGTTCGGGGTCTGCAATTACTAATAAGCCTGCGCCAACTTGTAAAGATAAAACATCAACACCCAATCTTTCATACATTTTATTAGGATTAACAAGGTCTTGCATGTTTTGTTTAACAGCGTCTAATTGACCAAGTTGTTGTTGAACATCTTGATTAACTAAAACAGATAAACCTGCGCCAATTAAAATTACCATAAAGATAATAAATGGATACCAAGGTAAGCCTGTCCAAGGTGAAGTTATAGCACATAAAAATAAGAAACCGGCAGCTAAAAACAAACTTGTTGGTTTAGATAAAATCTGCATAGCTAAATCTGAACCTAATGCAACCCCTGAACCTGTTGCACGTGACATAACAACACCAGATGAAATTGACATTAATAAAGATGGAACTTGAGAACACAAACCATCCCCGATTGTTAAGGTTGTATATTTACTAACTGCGTCCTCTGGGCTCATTCCATTTAATAAAATTGCGATGATTAATCCACCTATGATGTTAATCAAAGTAATGATGATACCAGCAATTGTATCACCTTTAACGAACTTCATAGCACCATCCATAGAACCATATAAACTTGATTCTCTTTGAAGGTCCTCACGTCTTTTAACTGCTTCTTCGGGTGAAATCAACCCTGCGTTAAAGTCGGCGTCGATTGTCATTTGTTTACCTGGCATCGCATCTAAGGCAAAACGAGCAGATACTTCGGCGATACGTTCCGCACCTTTTGTAATTACCATAAACTGAACGACTGTAATAATTAAGAAAATTACAACACCAACAACCATATTACCGCCCGAAACGAAGTCGCCAAAGGCGGTTACAACTTGTCCTGCGTCACCTTTTGCTAAAATAAGACGAGTTGAGGCGATTGATAAAACAAGTCTAAAAACCGTGCCGATTAAAAGAATAGATGGAAACGCAGCCAATTCAAGAGGTTTGTTAACATATAAAGAAATCATCAAAAGCACAATTCCAAGAGTAATGTTAAAACCAATTGACATATTAATCATCCAAGTTGGAACTTCAAATAACAAAATCCCAATTAAAAGGATAACGAATATGGCAAGCGCCATTTCTGATAATATATTTGAATTTGGTGCATTAGGTGAAGCCAACTATAAGCCTCCTTTATAAATACCAAAAGCACTTTGTAAAACTGCCAATTGCGTTTTAAAGTTTGCGTCAATTACCCCGTTATCCGCAGTAACTGTGCAACTTCCTGTTTCAATTGAATCATCTTTTTGAACGCTAACTTTAGCAGAGATATTTTTTTCTTTAATAATTTCAGGCAAAGAAGCCTGTGCAAACTCTAAATCAGAAGAATTTACTTTAATAATTATTTTTTGCGTATCTGAACTCATTTCATCTAAAACAGACATAATAATATTCTTTAATACATCTTGAGATAAATCCACTTCTTTTTTAATTATTTTTTTAGCAATTTCCATAGAAATTTCTAAAATATGAGGATAATATTTCTCATTTACTTCGTTTCTCATAGCTAAAAATTCAATTAATGAGCTTTTTATTTCATTAATTTCATTTTGCGCTTTTTTAAGACCGTTTTGATAACCCTCTCTTGCAGCTAATTCTTTAATTGAATGAGCTTCTTGTTGCGCTCTTGAAACTAATGAGCGCTCATCAATTCTTCGATATCCCCTTCTTCTATCTCCCCTTCTTCTTTCAATTCTTTCTTTAAATTCAATTGAAGAAATGTCTATTTTTTCAAAGGTTTCTTGTTCAACAACTTCTGGTTCTATTGTTTTTTTAATTGGAATAGGAATATCGTTTTCTTTTGTGGTATCTTCAATATTTTCAGTATCTAAAATAACATCTTCTTTTTTTGAGATAATGTCTTCTTTTTTAATTACATTACCTCTTGAAGTTTGAACATTTGTTTTTGAAGATGTATTTTTTTTAGATGAAATATTTTTTTTTCTTATTATCATGAAACGTTTTCTTCTAAATATTTAGATATTGTGTCAGCAATATAAGGCGGAACCTTTTTTGCTTTAGGTGTATAACACGATAAAACATATTCTTGAACACAAGGGCGTTCATTATCTATAATATGCAAAATTGATTCTTTAGACGAATTTTTAACAATTTTACACAATTTTTTGTATGCCCTTTCAAAACTGATTACAACAATTTCAGGTAATGCGTTTTTCATTTCTTCAAAACATTTCATAGTTGCTCTCATATCTAATTTTTCTTCTAAATCGTCCATTTTTAAATATTTAAGAAGAACTTCTCTTTCTGGTTTGTTAAACTTTTGCAAAACCGCTTTAATTCTATCACTTGGGAAGTTTTTAATTAAAATTGCAAGAGAAGCCAATTTTATTATTTTTGAATCGCTCATACAAGCAATATCAACGTTTGTTTCTTCTTCAACCTGTTCAACCGCCATAGCGTCAATATTAGATTGAGAAAGAGCATTTTGAGTTTCTTTTTCGTTGATTATTCCTCTTGCTTGTAAATCTTCAATTGCTTTTACAAAACATTTTTTAACATGTGCTTCAACTAAAGTAATAAGTTGATCTTGAGGCATTTGCTTTTCAACGGCTTTTTTTGCAATATCAAAAACCGTAAACGCAACCTTTTGAAGTACACCTTCTCTAAATTTTGGGTCAATTTTTGCTCTTATAATATCAATTGACTTATGAAAAATCCATTCGCCGATAAATTGAGTGATAAGGCTTGCTTCTTGGGCATTGAGCTTTGTGTTTTCTTCATTAACTAAAGCACTTCCCGCCATTTCACAAAAGCGTTCTACTATTGCTATTACAAAGGCTTTATCTTCTTTTTTGATGTCATTAGGCACAACTTGGCTGGCTTGCGAGGCAAGATCCCTTGAAAAAGATTTAAAATCAAAAGTTTTTATATCTGTTTCTGCCATTTTTCCCTAATCTTTAGTTTAAGCGCTTTCAATCCAATTTTTTATTTTTTCAATTGCCTCGTTTTCATCAAGACTATTAAAATCTGATTCAAGTTCATCAATTGCTTCTGCTAAATTACCTTTTTTAGCTGCACTTGCTTGCTGTGCCATTGATTTTGCCTGTTCTAGCGCAAGAGCATATTGATTTTTTTGTTCTATAAAGTTTTGAGTCATTTTTTCTTGTTGTTCAATTAAACTTGAAGCCTGTTTTGTAACATCTTTTAATTGACGTTCTTGGTCTGCGGCAATTTGTCTTAAATATTCAAGTTCTTCTTCTTGTTTTCTTGAAGCGTCCCTTACTCTTTTTCTTATGTGACTTAAGCCTAAAATCAAGCCCACAAGAAGAATTGCCCCAACAACCCACCAAGGATTGCCTGATTCTGCTACTTTTGGAAGTTCATTTTCTTTATCAGGCGCTAGAATTAAGCTATTTGATTCAACAAATGCAATTGAAACATTTTCAGCCTTAACCTTTGGACTTGCAGCATTTGCAATTAAAGATTTAAGTTCATATAAGCTCATGTTTGTTGGGATTGCATTTTCATCAATTGAAACAGCAATTGAAATTTCTTCAATTATTCCGGCATTTTGAAATTCACTTATTTGGGTTTTTGAAACGCCATATTGAGTTTCTGTTGCGGTTCTTGAGTATTTTCTATCTTGAGATGACGCACCTTGTTGAACAGCACCTTTTACCCCGTTTGGAACATAAACACTAACAGGATTCATGCCAGAAGAAGTTGAGTCGCTTTGATTATCTCCAAGGTTTTCTTTAAATTCTTGCTCAGAAACAGAAGTTTTTTGATTTGGGTCATAGACAATGCTTGTTTTTTCAACCGGTGCTTGGGTTAAAAATGTTGAAACTGTAGCAATATAATTACCTTTACCAATTAATTTATCTAATTGAGCATTAACTTTAGATTGCATGTATTTATCGTTTTCTTCAATTTTAGCGATAGCGTCATCAGAAGCGCCGATAATTGAATTATAAACAGTTCCATTTGTATCTGTAATAGATATATTATCTGCTTCAAGCCCATGGACAGCACCTAAAAGCAAGTTTGAAATTGCTTTTACTTTCATATTATCAAGGCGCTCGCCTGAAGGCATTGTTATTTGAACAGTTGCAGTTATAGGTTTTTGATTTTGAGCAAAGAAAGTTTCCTCTGGAATTGAAACAAAAACTTGAGCATTTTCAATTGGAGGAATTTTTCTGATTAATCTTGCTAATTCACCATTAATTGCTCTTATTAATCTAATTTTTTTATCGTCTTTTGTAGCGGTAAAGTCACTTTTATCAAAAAGTTCTAGCCCAGTGTGTTCATCTAAAAGACCGCTTTTAACGATTGTTAAAAGAGCTCTATCTCTTTGATCTTGAGTATATTCTTTTAAAACAATACTAACTTTTGAACCGTTATCTACTTTTGTTGCAACAATTTGTTCTCTTGCTAAAAGAGCTTGAACTTCTAGGGCTTTACCTGTGTTATCTGTTGTAAAAAGGGTAACGGGTTCATTTTTTATTACTTTTTGCGCAGCCTGAATTTGCTTATCAGGGTTAGCGCTTGAACCATTTGAACCTGAAACACTAACTACTACAACAAGCATAATTATAAACATAACAACCACAATTGACGCCGAAGCAACAATTGTGTATAACAAGGGCTTATTTTCTAGTAGTTTTTTTAGGTCAAATTTTTCCATATTTTAGTTATTCTATAATCTAAATTATACTATTGTAATCTTGTAAAGTTAAGACTAAATCTGTATTTGCATGATTTTCTCATACGTTTGAAGTATTTTACCTGTGATGGTTGTTGCGGCTTGAACCGTTAATTCACTTTGAGCAATAGCACTCATAGCGTCATGGATATCTGCTTTTCCAAGCATAACGTCTTTTGTAACTTGTTCAGGTTTTGAAGTTATTTCATTCATTTCATTAATCATATTAGCAAACATATCTTTAAAACCTGTTTTTTCAACATCATTATCAAAAGAAATCGTGCCATTTAATTTTTGAATAGGACGATTTGTTGCATTTAAAAAGTTAATTTGATTTAATTTATCCATTTTTTATCCTTTCAGATTTTATAGATATTGCGCAAGAACTGATTTTACATAGTTTTGAGTTTCTTTATATGGAGGAATTCCATTATATTTATCAACGGCATTTGGTCCTGCGTTATACGCTGCTAGAGCCAAAATTTTATTTCCGTGGTATTTATCTAGCATTTGCTTTAAATATTTAACGCCACCTTCTATGTTTTCTTTTGGATTAAAGGCATTTTCAACCCCTAGGCTTTTAGCGGTTGCAGGCATTAGTTGCATTAAACCTTTAGCACCGGCTTTTGAAACAGCATTAGGATTAAAACCCGATTCTTGTTTAATTAAGGCTTGAATTAATTTTTCTTCAACTCCGTGTTTTTTGCTTGCCTCTTTGATATATCCTAAAATCGCCTCTTTTGAATTTGAATTAGCGGTTTTAGAAGTTTTTGAAACAGATTGAACTTTTGATAATGAACCAAAAGGCAAGGGGGAAATTTTTTCTGCTTTTTTAATTTCAGATGTATCATCATATCTAAGATTTGGCGGAACATCTATTTTAAAAATAGAATTAGCTTGAAATTCTTTATCTGAGTCGTCTAAAATTTTATCAAAAGCGCTTAAATTTTTTGCTTCATCAAGTTTTTCTTCTGGATAAATTGAATTAATGTATTTATCCAGCTCATTAATACGGTTATAAGCCGCTGATTGTGATGATGAATTTATATAATTTTGTATTTGCGGACTGAACATTTTGCCTTTTCCCCTGTTTTCTACAACGGAATTAAGTAAAATTGATTTAGCGAGAAAAAGAAAAATTCATACAAAAGTATTAATTTCTCTTTAATTAATTTAAGTATTTTTTTAAAAAAGTCTAATTTTAGCAGCCACAACTTAAACCAGCACAAAGATTGATGTTTTGCCCAGTCAAACCCTTTGCTTCTTTTGAAATAAGATATTTTGTTAAGGTTGCAATTTCAATTGGTTCAATAAATCTTCTTTGTGGAACGATGTCTTCAATTTCTTGCTTTTCTTCTTGGGTAAGATTTTCATCACTTAAAGGAGTATCCACCCACCCAGGGTTAATTTGATTAACTGTAATGTTATTTTGAGCAACTTCTAGCGCTAAAGATTTTGTTAAACCACTTAGAGCAGACTTTGTTGCTGAATATAAAGTTGCGTTTGCTTCCCCAACTACACCTGAAATTGAACCAATGAAAACAATTCTGCCCCAGTTTTCTTTTTTCATTAAAGGAACACAAAGGCTTGATAAAAGATAGCTTGCCTTAAAATTCAAGTTAAGCATAGAGTTAACATCTGAAAAAGTCATATTTTCAATTGCTTTATATGAATAAATCCCAGCGCAGTTAATTAAAATATCAATTTTAGATGAAAAATAATCTTTTGCTTTGTTAAATAAAGCAAGAACTTCATTTTCATCAGATAAATCAGCCGAAAAATAGTTTTCAAGCTCTAGCTTTCTTCTTCCAGATAAAAAAAGATTATAGTCATCTTTTAAAAAATTTGAAATTTCTTTACCAATTCCTGATGAAGCGCCTGTTATAAGGATATTTTTCTTTTGATTATTCATCTTCTTTTGTTTCTTCAATTTCATCTAAGTTAAAATTTTGAGGATATTGAGTTAAAATTTTATCACAAAATTCTTTAACAATTTCTTCTTTTTGATTGTCGTCTAAATCCCTTAAAGATTCAATTGCAAGGTGAATATTTGGGTTTTTATCATACCATCTTTTATAGTCATGCGGATTAAAATCAGCAACATCTTGAATGATTTTAGTGTAATCCCTGTCAATCATTTCAGAGGCTTTCATAATCATATCAATAGCAATTTCGCATTGAATATCAATAGGTAAATCCCGCATTAAATTCATAAAAGCGTGAAGATACTCGTTTTTTTCATACCATCTTCTAAATTTTTGTTTCATAAAAAAATTATAGCAAAATACAAAAAAGATTAAAAGCTAAACTTTCATGTTTCCTCTTGTAAAAGCCATATAGGTTTTCATTGAAAGAGGTTGCTTTTTGCCATATTTTCCTGCCCCTATGTGAGATGGGTCAAAATATGGTCTATATGGTTTTTCAGCTAATTCTGGGTTAGTTTTTTCCATGTGCTTTTGAACAAAATAAGCGCTCACATCACGAATTAAAGGAGTTAAAACTGCACAACCCACAACCGCGCCGATAAATGCACCTAAAACGCCTGCGCCACTTTTAAAATCGCTTTTATAGGCTTCAATTGCTTCTTTTGTTGGCATGTCGCCTTTTATAAAGGTATCTTGCATAGATTGAACGTACTCTTTAGATTTTTTACCTATGCTTGTACCTAAAAAGCCTTTTTGAGCCTTTTGAATTTTATCTTGCGCATAAACTTTTGCATTTTTAACAATATCTTCTTCAGACATTGAATCAAGCGCCTTTTGAGCTAAACCTTTGATTTCTTTTTTAACACTTCCATCTGGGTTTAATTTTTTAGCACCTTGCAAGTGATTAATTACAGAAGTAGTTAAAGTGTAGTATAAGCCAATGTTTGCAACACCAGTAACAGCACCAGCCGGAACTAAGAATTTTTTATCTTCAGCAGATGTATTTTTGTCTGTTGCAGCAGCAAAAGTGTTACTTGCAGCGGCAAAAACCATACCTAGGGCATTAAGAGCTAAAAGCATTTTACCTGCTTTTGTAGGATCTGGGTTACATTTTGAGATTAAAGTAGTTGCTATATCAGCCATTATTTAACCTCCTTTACATCTTGATTGGCTTTGTTTTGATTGTGATTTTCTATTGTTTTTGTAACTTTGTTGTTTATCCAGTTAATGAAAGGTGCGTCAATTAAGAAGTTTGTGAACATCATAACAACTAATGCTGCGGCACCACCGATGTTTTTACCCCAAGCAGAGGCATTTTTTGTAAATTGATATGGATTTTCTTTTGTGATTTTTCCATTTTCAGAAATAAGGTTTCCTATTTCAGAACCAATTTTTTCACCTGCTTTTGAAGCAACTTTTGTTGCACCAAAAATACAAGCGCCTCTAACGGCAACACCAACAATTGTTCCGCCGATTGATTGAGAGAAACTTCTTATAGCTTGCGCTTTTGAGCTTTTATTTGTTCTATCACCTTTTTCATTTGTAACTTTTGTTATGCCTTTACCGATTGCAATATCCATAGCAGGTCCGATTGTTGCTTCAGAACCTGACATAACGATTTTTTGACCGATAACGGAAGAACCTGCTAAACCTGCAATTAATTTAGAATGGTTAGCAAGAGTGCTTGCTGCTTTGTTTGTAAATGATCCGTTAAATTGTTGTTGTCCGATACTGTTTAATTTCATAAATTCTAACTTTGTCTTTTATTCACACCGTAAAAAACTTCTGAGAAAAATTTTTTGCCAATTTTCGTTTAGTTTTTTACATTTTTTTACATGAAAATGCTATATTGATACATAGCATTTTTTAGGCTAAGATTAATTATATCAAAAAAAATCAAAAAATAAACTGCTGAGGATATTAAGATTATGCAAAGAAAACCTTATTTTTACGACATTACTTTAAGAGATGGCAATCAATCTTTAAAAAAACCTTGGAGTCTTAAAGAAAAGCTCTTTATCTTTGATAAAATCGTAAATCTGGGTATTCCTGCTATTGAAATAGGTTTTCCGGCTTCATCTGAAATGGATTTTGATTCTTGTATGACATTAGCTAAAAAAGCAGATGAAAACACAAAAGTTTCTGTTTTGGCTCGTGCTCATAAAAATGATATAGATAAAGCGCTTGAAGTTTTAAAATATGCTAAAAATCCAAGACTTCACACTTTTATTACGCTATCGCCATTTCACATGAAATATGTTTTAAATAAAGACCCAAAAGAAGTTATTAAACTTGCAATTGAGGCAGTTGATTATGCTGCAAAAAATCTTTTAAAAACAAATGAAAAAGCAGATATTGAATTTTCTGTTGAACATTTTGGAGATTGCGAAGAAAACATTGATTTTGTTATAGATGGACTTAAAGAAATAGTTAAAAAAGGCGCTACGACAATCAATCTTCCTAATACTGTTGAAAGATATTGCCCTTCAAGATTTATTAACTTAATGACAAAAGTTAAAGAAGCTCTTGGGGATGATGTTATTATTTCTGTTCATAATCATAATGACCTTGGAATGGCAACAGCAACAACGGTTGAGGCATTTTTTAAGGGTGCAACTCAGCTTGAATGTTGCTTAAATGGTTTAGGTGAACGTGCAGGAAACACAGATTTTGCTCAAGTTGCAGTGGCACTTCATAATTGCAAAGTGGAAACAGGTGTTAATCTTGATTTATTATATGAAACAGCGCTTACAATTTCACAAATGTCTATGGTGAAAATTTATGAAAAAGCGCCTTTAATTGGACCAGAGGCCCTAGCACATCGTTCTGGAATACATCAAGACGGCGCTATTAAAACAAAAGACTTTGATTTTGGCGCATACAGACCAATTAACCCTGCTTTAATCGGGCGAGATGATGATGAAAAAATCGGCTTTACTTCTCAATCTGGTAAAACTGCTATTTATGACATAATTAAAGCTCTTAAATATCCTATCACAATTAAAGAATCGATTTATTTAACACCTTATGCTAAAGAATTAGCGCAACAAAAGGGTGAATTAACCCAAGAAGAAATTTTAAATCTTTATTTAGATAAGATTTGTAATATTAAAGGTGCGTTTGAATTAATCTCCTTTAAACAAATTGAAAAAGGCATTTTCGACCTATTCTTCTATTTTAAAGGTGAAAGAAAAGAAGTTATCGGTCAGGGTAATGGTCCATTAGACGCTTGTTTAAATGGTTTAAGCAGACTTGGCTTTAAAACCAAACTTTCATATTACAAACAATATTCTCTTGATGGAATTGAAAAAGGATCTTCAGCAAGCGCTATGAGTGCAATTGTTTTATTAGATGATAATAACGAAGAAATTATAGGCAGAGCAATTGACACTTCAACAGCACAAGCAAACGTTAAAGCAATATTTAATGCACTAAATCAAATTTATTAAATTAAATTCATTAATTCTTGGGTTTCATAATCAAAAAAGTAAAGGTCTGATGGATTTATTGAAAAATCAATAGTATCTTCTTTTGGAAGTTTAGATGAAACGCTTGAGCAGAATTCTTTTTTACCAAAATTAAAATATAAGTTTTTATAAGAGCCAAGGTTTTCTTCAAAGTTAATTTTGGCTCTAAACTTAATTAAATTAAACATATACGAGGGGTCTGTTGAACAAATAATTTTTTCAGGTCTTATCCCTATATAAACTTTTGATTTATTTTGAATTAAGAAAGGAAGTGAATTAAGCCCAATTGTTACTTGCCCAAAGGTTAAAAAGCCATTTTTAATTTCACCTTCTATTATGTTCATCGGGTTTGTACCCATAAAAGTCGCAACAAAAACATTCTTAGGATAATTAAAAATGTTTTGAGGGGTGTCTTGTTGTTGAATTTTACCTTGATTTAAAACAACAATCCTATCTCCCATTGTTAAAGCCTCTGTTTGGTCATGGGTTACATAAATAAAAGTTGTTTTAATTTTTTGATGAAGTTTTTTAATCTCTGCTCTCATCTCGCTTCTTAATTTAGCATCAAGATTTGATAAAGGTTCATCCATTAGAAAAATTTTAGGCTCACGGACAATTGCCCTAGCAAGAGCAACCCTTTGTCTTTGACCGCCTGAAAGCTCTTTTGGCTTTGCATAAAGATATTCTTCAAGTTTTAAAATTTCAGCCGCCCTTTTAACCCTTCTTTCAATTTCGCATTTTGCGATTTTTCTAACTTTTAAACCTAGAGAAATATTTTCCTTAACGTTTAAATGTGGATAAAGCGCATAGTTTTGAAAAACCATAGCAATATCTCTATCTTTAGGCGGGGTTGAATTAACTATTTTATCATCAATTATAATATCGCCTGTTGTTTGTTGTTCAAGCCCAGCAATCATTCTTAAAAGGGTAGATTTACCACAGCCTGAAGCCCCAACCAAAACAACAAACTCACCGTCATTTATTTCAAGATTAATGTCTTTTAAAATTTCTTTTGTGCCAAAATTTTTAGAAATATTTTTTAAAACAACTCCTGCCACTTTTGACACTCCTTTAAACTATCCTGAACTATTTTAAGGGTAGCACAAAAGTAAACATTGTGCCAAAATTTTGTTTTGAATAAACCCAAATATCCCCTTTAAAATCTTTAATATAGTTCTTTAAAAGAGTAATTGAGGCTTTTAAGCCTATTGAGCGCTTAGTTGATGATTTGTAATATGTGTTAAAAATGTTATCTAATTCATCTTGTGAAAAAACTAAATCTGCTATTTTCGCTTCAAAAAGAACGTATCTATAAACATTTTCTTTATCATTTGAGTCAAATTCTCTTGTTTTAAGAAAATCAAGAGGCGGATGACCTATGTTTAATGAGCATTTTCCAAGGTTTGAAAATCTTAAAAATATTTCCATAATACATCTTAAAATGTATTCAACAATTTCAGAATCTAGAAAACAATCTCTTTGAGATAAATTTGAATAATCCATTGAAAAAAGAATTTCTTTATCTTTGAAGTTTTTTTCATAAACTCTTTCAATTGATTTTATTAAGCTGATTAAATCAAAAGGTTTGTATTTATATTCAACGTTTCCTGATTCAACTTGAAAAAGAGTGAAAAGTTTTTCAAGGTCATAACTTAAATCATAAGAATTTGAATTAATTAAATTAAGATATTTCTTTTGCTTATCAGATAAAGCGCCACCTATTCCATCTAAAATTGCTTTTGAAAAACCTGTTATAGAAACAAGTTTAGATAAAATAGCGCCCGAAGATTCAAGAAGAAAATCATTTTTCCCTTCAATTATCTTTTTAGCGTTTTCATATTTTTCATTAATTTCAAGTTGTTCTTTTTGTTTATCTGTTGCATTTCTAATTGCAACATAAACTTTTCCATCTTCAAGATTTCTTTTTGCGCTTAATTCACAAAGAAACTCTTTTTTATTTTCTTCATCTTTTTTTTGGTCAATTCCTTTTGCAACGGCGATTGAGCCATTTGTAATTATTTTATTTAAAATTTGAGTACCATTTTCAACAAAATCTGAAAAATAGTGCCCTAAAATTTCAAACCTTGAAGTTTCATAAAGCTCAAGGGCTTTGTCGTTAACGTCAATAACCTTGCCATCGTGTTCTAAAACAAAAACACAATCAGGTAATAGGTCAAATTCTCTTTCTTCTTTGGTGTGATGTTTAAAATACTCTAATATTTTCATTTTAAAAGCTAAAATCTTTCTTTAATTAAAGAATATCATGAATTTTTTTTAAACAAAAGTTATAGAAAGATATAACTTTGTAATAATTAACAATTGAATAAAAATATTTTAAGATAAAGTATCAGCCTATAGCCTAAAAGCGCAAGATGACAATAATTATGGAATTTTTAGAATTAAATAAAAAAAATTGCAAGATTATTTTAATCAACCAAGAAGTTGTTGATGACTTTTTGTGTGAAAAAATTCTTTTAAATTATAAAAAAAATGAAAAACTCGGGCTTGATATGAAAAATGTTAAGTGTGTTAAAGGATTTTCTTTTGTGAAAAATCTTTTAGAAAACAACTTTAAACTTTTTAATTTGAAAGATGAACTTTTAGTCTATCTTTCAATTGCCCTTAAAAATGGTTCTCTAAAATCTTATCTAAATAAAAATGATTTTCTTGAAAATAAAAGAGAATTAATTAAAAGAAATTTTTTAATTGCTTAAATTAGCCACTTAAACTAGCTTTTTAATCTGATTTTTAAAATATTTTTTTATGTTTATAATTAAAACGTAAAGTAATAAGGAAAAAAATATGAAAAATTGGATAATTGTATTATTAATTTTTATTTTACCACTAGGTTTATATGCTTTTTTAGATGCAAAAGCTCAAAGTGATATGATGTGTAAAGTTGAGGGTAATGCCACAGTTAAAAATCCAAAAGCAAAAATAATTAAATTTTCTTCACCTATGTGTTCAGAATGTAAAGACGCTCAAAAAGAGCTTTCAAAAGCTATGCAAGAATATAAAGATTCTGTTTTAGTTGAAGAAATTAACGTTGTTGAAAGCGTTGGAAAAGGCTCAGAATATAATAAAGCTGCAATTAAAAAATTTAAAGTGACTTTAGTACCAACTCTTGTTTTCATAGATAAAGACGGTAAAGTCATCAAAAGATATGAGGGTGCTATGAAATCAGATGAAATTATCGAAGTTTTAAACGGAATTAAATAAATGTTAAATCAAATAATGCAAAACACAATTAACTATCTTTCTATGGGTGAATTTTCTTTGTGGTTTTTACCTATTGCCTTTCTAGGGGGGATTTTAGCCTCAATTTCACCCTGTTCAATTGGGATGCTGCCTTTAATTGTAGGTTATGTTGGAGGATATGGCGATAGTAACAAATTTAAAACATTTCTTCAACTAAGCTCTTTTGTTTTAGGTTTAAGTGTTGTTTTAACTATAATTGGGGTAGTTTGTGCCTTATCAGGCAGTGTTTTTGCTTCTGTGGGTGGGGCGTATTTCATTCTTTTTCTTGCCTCATTTATTTTAATTATGGGGCTGAATCTTTTAAACCTTTTAGAATTAAACTTTTCACCCATTGTTAAAAAAATTCCTAAAGGAAATTCTGCCAGCCTTTTTGTATATCCTTTTTTAATTGGGATTCTTTTTGCCTTTGCGGCAAGCCCCTGTTCAACCCCTATTCTAGCAGGGATTATGGGCTTTGCAGCTTTAAGTAAGAATATAACTCTTGCTGCTCTAATGCTTTTATGTTTTTCTTTAGGGCAAGGTGTAATTGTTATTCTAGCGGGAATTTTCACCTCATTTTTAAAAGGTGTGAAGAAATTTTCAAATGTTTCTGAAGTTTTAATGAAAATCTCAGGAGTGTTGTTAATTCTTGGTGCAATATTAATTTATATCAAGATATTTTCAAAATTCTTTTAAATTATTCTAAAGAATTACCTAAGAGATTAATTAATTCTTTGAACAATTAAAATAAACTCCATATATGAAATATTTTATTTTAACTTTAATGGTTCCATTATTAATTATCGTAAATGGTTGTAACAACACAAAAACCCTTGATATATCTAATCTTCAAGAAGTTAAAACTCTTGAATTAAAAAATCAAGATGGAGTTATTTTCCACGGGGTAATTAAATCTAAAAGAATTGCAGATTTAAGTTTTCAATCTGAGGGGAAGATAATTTATCTTCCTTATTCGAGAGGGGATTTTGTTAAAAAAGGTCAAGTTTTAGCAAGGCTAGATGGCGTTTTATATAAAATCAGAAAAAATGAAGAACTTGCACGCTTGAAAGAAGCGCAAATTCGCCAAGCAAAAGCAAAAAACTATTATCAAAGAATGGATATTTTACATAAAGCAGGTGCAATTTCTGATAATGATTGGGATGACGCTTATTTTGGTTTAAAAACCGTTAATCAAGAGATTTTAATTCAGAAAGAAAAACTTGATTATCTTGATAAAGAAATTTCATATAACATAATAACAGCACCTTATGACGGCTATATTGCTGAAAAATACAGCGAAGTCGGTTCATTTACTGCTCTAGGGCAAAAGGTTTTAACCATTATGTCAACAATTAAAACCCAAGCAGAAATTATAGTAGATAGTTCTATAATTAATTCTCTAAAATTAAATGATAAAGTAGTTGCAAAAAGAAACAATAAAACTTATGACGCTAAAATTTCATCTATTTCAAGAACATCTTTATTTAATGGCGGCTTTCTAGTCAGTATAATTTTTGATGATTTATATGATGAATTAAAAGATGGAATGAGTGTTGATATTTTAATTTCATCTGAAAACAAAAATCTTGCGTATGTACCTATTGATTGCATTTTTGAACAAGACGGCAAAAAATTTATCTATAAAATTACAAAAATTAATCAAAACATAGGTGAAGTTAAAAAAGAAAAAATAGAAACAGGTGCAATTGTAAATGATGAAATCGAAGTATTTAACGGGCTTAATAAGGGCGATATAATTATTGATGATGATTTTAGTAAAATCTATCCAAATATGAAAGTAAAAATATGACAAAAAAATTTTTAAAAGATTTAATGGCGGCTTTAATAATTATTTTTGGTGTTTTTTGTTTTATTTCAATACAAAATAATTACGATAATTATGATGTAAAAATTGACATCAATTTAGAAAATTTAAGCTCAAAAGAAATAGATGAATATCTTGCAAAAGATATCAGAAATGAATTTATTAAAAATGAAAAAATTAAAGATATAACTATTTTTTCAAAAGAAAATAATTGCAGCGTTTATTTTAAAATAAAAAATTCCGTTTTAAATAAAGAAAACACTAAAAATGATATTCAAAAAGGGATTTATAAACTTCTTTCAAATAAAAAGAACATAAATAAAATAACAACAGAATATGATTACAATTTAAAATATCAAACTTTTTTGGTTTTAACCTTAAAAAATGAAAATCAAAAAGATAGTTATTTAAAAATTAAAAAAATTTCAGATGAAATTTTATCTGACATTGGCGCCTTGAAAATCACCTCAAAGATTTCTCTTTTTGGGGTTAAAAATCCTGCGCTTTATTTATATTTTAAAGATAGCGACCTTGTTCAATATGATTTATCTTTAGAAGATATTAAAAATTTAATAAAGAAAAATAATCTTTTAGAAACTTCAACAACAAAAACAAACGACTTCACTTCAAGAAACATTAACTTAAATAGTTCAATTAAAAATGAGGATGACTTAAAAAATATTTCTCTAAATTTTAAAAATAAACTTTTTGCAACAACTTTCTCTCAAATTTTTAATATTACAAAAGAAATTCAAAAACCGCAAAGCTACCTTGTTTCTTTTGATGATAAAGAAAGCGTTGTTTTTGCGCTATCTAAGAAAAGTTTTTATCCTAACTTTTTATTTGATTTAAAATTGAAAAATTTTGCTAAAAACTTAGATAAGTTATATGGTGATAGTTTTGAATATAAAATTTTAAATACAAATGAACTAGAAAAAATTGAAGTTTTTACAAATAAAAATGCAAGCATAAACTATTCATTTAATCTTTATTCAAGGCTTTGTGTTTTATTTAATGAAAATAAAATTGAAAATGTTTTATATTTTATTTCAAAATCTTGTCCAAAAATTTCTAAAAATGAACTTTATTTTGAAGATGATAAAAATAAAATTACTCTTTTAGTTTCAAAAAATAAAGCAAGAAAAGTTAGAAAAATTTTAGAAAATGAAAGAATAAATTATCTTAAAAAGAATGAACACATAATTACTTTATATTCAAAAAATCTTGATATTTTATCTTCAAAAATTTCACAATTTGAAGCAAACTTCCCATTAATTATTAATGAAACAACAAATAAAACTCTGCAAATTGATTATTTATGCGATAAATATAACTATAGCGATTATTTTATTTCTAAAAAAGACATTAAAAACACTCTTTTTTCAATGAATGATGGCTTAAAAGCTGATTATTATTTTGATGGTTTATCTTCAAATATTCCTATTATTTTAAAAAATGAAATAAATAAAAAAGATATTTTTGTTTATTCAAAAACTTTAAAAAGCCTTATTTCATTAAATACTTTATGTAAAACCTCTTATGAAGAAAAATTTGAAACAATCGTAAGAAAAAATAATAGTTATTACGCTAATTTTTATATTGATTTAAAAAATAATCACGACAGAAAAATTTTAAATTCTTTAATAAAATAAAAATTTACAAACTTATTTTCTTAACATTTTATTGCTTTTTTTGTTTTAGTGTTAAGATGTTTAATGTTAAATAAGGAGTAAATTTTTATGCAAACAACAATTGAATACGATATAAAAGATATGTCTTTAGCTGAACAAGGCAAAAAGAACATAGAATGGGCGCAAAAAGACATGCCTGTACTTAATTCAATTGCTCAAAGATTTGAAAAAGAAAAACCTTTTAAAGGATTAAGATTAACAGCTTCTGTTCATGTTACAAAAGAAACAGCGGCTTTATGTATAGCTTTAAAAAAAGGTGGCGCAGAGGCAGTTTTAGCAGCTTCTAACCCATTATCAACCCAAGATGATGTTGCAGCAGCGCTAGTTAAATATTATGACATTCCTGTTTTTGCAATTGCAGGTGAGGACGCTGAAACATATAAAAAACACATCAAAAAAGTTCTTGATTTTAAACCTAATTTTATTATTGATGATGGCTGTGACCTTGTTGCAACTGTTCATTTATCAAGAAGGGAACTTTTAAAAGATATAATTGGTTCTTGCGAAGAAACAACAACAGGTATTATTAGACTTCAAGCTATGGAAAAAGAAGGCACACTTTCATTTCCTGCCCTTGGAGTAAATAATTCTCTAACAAAACATCTTTTCGATAATCGTTATGGAACAGGTCAAAGCGCACTTGATGGCATAATTAGAGCAACAAACATCCTTTTAGCAGGAAAAACTTTTGTTGTTTGTGGTTATGGTTGGTGTTCAAGAGGTGCTGCCGCTAAGGCTCGTGGCATGGGCGCAAATGTTATTGTAACAGAAGTTGACCCTCTTAAAGCTCTTGAAGCAGTAATGGATGGTTTTAGAGCAATGCCAATTAAAGAGGCTTCTAAAATTGGGGATATTTTCCTTGCAATCACAGGAGATATCAACGTTATTTCAACTGAAAACATGCTTTCAATGAAACAAGGTGCTTTTGTTGCAAACGCAGGTCACTTTGATGTTGAAATAGATGTAAATGGTCTTAAAAAACACGCAGTTGACTTTAAAAACATTCGTCCAAATCTTGATGAATGGGTTTTAGATAACGGAAAATCAATCTATGTTTTAGCTCAAGGAAGATTAGTTAATCTTGTTTGTGCTGAAGGACACCCAGCAAGTGTTATGGATATGAGTTTTGCAAATCAAGCATTAGGTATGGAATACGTTATTAAAAATCGTGCAAAATTAGAAAACAAAATGTACACCCTACCAAGAAGCGTTGATTTAGAAATTGCAAAACTAAAACTTGATTCTATGGGAGTTGAAATCGACACTTTAACAGAAGAACAAAAAAGATATCTTAACACATGGTCAGAAGGGACATAGTTTCTAACATAAATTACCCTGTTGATTAAGTTATTTTATTTTAAGAATTTATATAATATATATGAAGATAAATAAAATAATAAAGGAGAAAATATGAAAGAAAGATTATTAAACGTTGTTAAAGTCTTTTTAATTATTCTTGGTGTTTTGTTTTTAATTCAAATGCTATTAATAATTGGGGCGATAATTGGTCTTGTTAATTTTTCAAACATAGACTTTGAGAACTCACCTAAAGTTAACTTTCAAGCAAAAGAAATGCAGCCTGTTATTAAATATGTTGAAGAATATAAAAATGAAAACGGTGCTTTTCCAAAAGACATTTCAAATTTAAAATTGAAAAAAGGTTTAGAATATAAATATGAACCTTCTAAAGACGGAAATTGTTATTCGATTAAAATTAATAAAGATAAACAAACAAAACAATATCAAAGATGCTTAATTCAAGGTGAAAATTCTAACTCCACCAGCGAAAGTTTTGTTGAATATTCAAATTAATCAAAATCTTTATTTATGATGATAACTTATAGAATTCTGAATTTGTTTCAGAATTCTATATTAATGTATAGACTGTGTCCACAAGCAATTTCAAAATTTAACTCATACGAAAATGAAATATGTAGTAAGTTTATGCGCTTATACATTAATCTATAGTATTAACACACCCTTTGTTTAAGGTGCTAAACTTACTACAATTTATTTCATTCAAGAGTTTAATTTTGAAATGTTGACACTCGAAAGGGTGCGAGCCGCGTTTTTCTTTTTCGGTTCACTTTTTCTTTTTGCGTTGGCGATTGAACAAAAAGATTACGTTGCCCTTGGCGAAGAATGAGCCTTAGGGAAACGGACACAGAGTGCAAAGTGAACAAAAACTTTAGTTTTTTATAGATAAATTTTAATTATTTTATACAAACCCCTCTTTCATCTATACCCAAAATACCGATTGTTTTTTCAAAAAATCAACTTATCTTTTAAATATGAAAAAACAATTTATTATCTTAACTTTAATTTTATTCTTCGCACAAAATGCCTTTGCTTATGAAAAAATTTATCTTCAAAGGCAAAGTGGCGCTTATTATCCAACTTATCAAAGAAATTATGTTGCACCATGCGCTTGTCAAAATGCTTATAGATATTTAAGCCCTTATGGTTACAATCAAAATTATTTAATTAATCAAAGAAGATTAGACAGAGGTTTGTTTCGTTTAATTCAACTTAAACGTTTACAAAACGCATATTTTAACAACATTTCTATCTTCAAGCCAAAAAAACAAAATGGCGCTTTATCAGGCTATAGCGTGCCTATTGATAATGATAGCTATGAACAAATTATTAATTCAGATAATGATGATTTAATGCCTAAACAAAAGCCCTCATCAAATTGCACAACAGAGCTTTATTCAATGCCACAAGGAAAAGACACCTATTACAAAAGTAATGGAAAATATTATAAAACCATGGGCGGAATTGGCGGCAGAACAGGCGTTACAATTATTTATGATTGATTAATTAAGTTTTCAATTGTAGATAAAACTTTATCAACATAAAATTTATCTTTTGAAGAAAATGCCAAGGTTAAATTTTGAAATTCTTTTTGAACTTTTGAGATTTTTTTAGAGATTTCATTTTTAGAAATATAATCGCATTTTGTTAAAATATTGATACAAGGAATTTTATTATATTGCAGCCATTCGTGCATTAAAAGGTCATTTTTTTGAATGTCGTGGCGAGCGTCAATAAATTGAATTGTTGAAATTAAATTTCTTTTTAATAAATATTCTTCAAGATTTTTTTGCCAGCTTGCCTGTTCACTTTTTGAAACCTTAGCATAACCATACCCTGGTAAATCCGCTAAAATAAAAGGTGTTTTATCTGTTGTTATTTCAAAAAGATTGATAAGACGGGTTTTTCCTGGGGTATTTGAAGTTTTTGCAAGTTTTAATCTATTTGTTAAGGTATTAATAAAAGTTGATTTTCCAACATTTGAGCGCCCTAAAAGCGCAAACTCAGGCATGTTAAGCTCGGGGCAGAGTTTAAGATTTGGTGAACTTATTAAAAATTTTGCATTTTTTATTTTCATTTTAAGCGGAAATTTTTTCTTTATTTTCTTTTTCTTCTTGAAGTTTTTGTTTTTTAATCATCTGCTTTTTATATATAACGCTGCTTAAAAGATTATAAGCGCTTTCGTTATTAATACAGTTGATATGAATAGCGTCATCTGTTAGTTCAACATCAATTGATTTTGAGGACACAAAATCAGACTTGAAGCCCGTAATTTGAATAATCCTTTGTTTCAAAATTGATAAAGGCACGGCAACAAATTCTTCAAATGAATCTAAAATTTTATTTTTGCTAATCATTAAATTAATTATATCAAATTTTATTTTTTTTGTATAATTAAAAAAGTTTTTAAGTTAAATAAAGGAAATAAAATGTCTAAAGAATTATATCATGAAATAACCCCAGAAGGCTTTGGAATAGCTATAGAAAAGGATAAAGACCTTTATAGCGAAACATCTGAATATCAAAGAACAGATGTTTTTTCATCTCGTGCTTTTGGAAATGTTTTAACTCTTGACGGGTTAATGATGGTTACAGAAAGAGATGAATTTTTCTATCATGAAATGATAGTTCATATTCCTATGTTAACTCATAAAAACCCTGAAAATGTTTTAGTTATTGGCGGTGGCGACGGCGGAACCGTTAGAGAACTTTTAAAACACAAAAGCGTTAAGCATATTGATATGG
Organism: uncultured Candidatus Melainabacteria bacterium; assembly: GCA_934700385.1. Lineage (GTDB taxonomy): Bacteria > Cyanobacteriota > Vampirovibrionia > Gastranaerophilales > Gastranaerophilaceae > RUG14156. The sequence continues at coordinate 24,763 of CAKUXO010000011.1, read as the reverse complement.
TTGAAATTGATGGAGTTGTTATTGAAGCCTCTAAAAAATTCTTCCCAAGCGTTGCTTGTGAATTAAATAATCCAAAAGTTTCTGTTTTAGTTCAAGATGCAATTGATTTTATCAAAAATAAAACAGATGAATATGACGTTGTTTTAATCGATTCAACAGACCCAATTGGCCCTGGGGAAGGCTTATTCAACACAGAATTTTATAACAATGTTAAAAAAGCTCTTAAAAAAGGCGGTATTGTTGTTCCTCAAACAGAAGGACCTTTTGCTCAAAGTGAAAACATGAGAAAAACTTATGCGCTTTTAAGAAAAGTGTTTAAAAATGTTGCACCATACTGCGGACCTATGCCAACATACCCAGGGGGATATTGGTCTTGGGGCTTTTGTTCTGATGATGTTGAAATTCCTCTTGATTATACAAAAATTGATGAAGCAAGAGCTAATGAAATTTCTTCAACTTGTAAAATATATAATAGGCAACTGCACCAAGCGGTATTTTGCGTACCAAACTTTGTAAAAGAATTAGCAAATGGATAATCTTTTAGAAACAAAAAAAATAAATAATCCTTTATCGGGCGAGATTACAATTCCGCCCGATAAATCAATTTCTCATAGAAGCCTTATTTTTGGCGCTTTAACAAAAGGTAAAATCAAAATTAAAAATCTTTCTCTTGGGGCAGATTGCCTTTCAACCTTGAAAATTTTTGAAAAACTAGGGGTAAAATACACTTGGCTTAATGAAAGAGATTTAATTTCAGATAGTTCAAATGGTTTTGTTGAAAACACCCATTTAACCTTTGATTGTGGAAACTCTGGTACTACCACAAGGTTGTTGGTGGGTATGTTAGCTGGGTTAAATTTAACTTCAACTTTAATTGGAGATAAAAGCCTTTCAAAACGCCCAATGAAAAGAGTAATTGAACCGTTAGAATTAATGGGCGCTAAAATTGCTTCAAATGAAAATAAACTTCCAATTAAAATTGAAGGAAGAAAATTAAAAGGAATTGAATATTTTTCAAAAATCCCCTCTGCTCAAGTTAAAAGTTGTTTAATGTTAGCAGGGTTAAATGCTGAAGGTGAAACAGTTTTATATGAAAACGTTTTATCAAGAAACCATAGCGAAATAATGCTTGAATATCTAGGGGCGAATATTCAAACAGGGCAAGATGAAAAAGGATTTTTTGTTAAAATTAAAAAATCTTCATTAATACCTAAAGACCTTGAAGTCGTTGGGGATATTTCTTCTGCGGCATTTTTTATGGTGGCTGGGGCAATTGTACCTAATTCTAAAATTTTAATTAAAAATGTAGGAATAAATCCAACTCGTTCGGGTATTTTAGATGTTTTTAAGCAAGCAAAGATTAATTTTGAATTAAAGAACGAAAGATTTATTTCTAATGAAAAAGTGGCAGATATTTTAGTTTCTTATACAAAAGAAATTAAACCTTTTAAAATTGAGGGGGCTTTAATTCCTCGTTTAATTGATGAAATACCTATTCTAGCTGTTTTAGCAGCTTGCGCTAAAGGTCAGAGCATAATTAAAGACGCAAAAGATTTAAGGAATAAAGAATCAGATAGAATTAAAACAATTGTTGAAGCATTTAAGGAATTTGATGTTGATATAATTGAAAAAGAAGACGGTTTTATTATCAATGGAAAAGATAAAATTTCTAAAGATGTAACTCTTGAAACATTTTTAGATCACAGACTTGCGATGAGCTATTTTGTTTTATCTTTAATCAATGAAAAAACCACAAAAATCAAAGGTTTTGATTGCATTAACACATCTTTTCCAGAGTTTTTAAATTTAGTTAAAAGTTTAGGTTATAATGGATAATTTTGATTTTTTAAAAGAAACCGACAAAGAGCTTTTTTCTATCATTGAAGATTCTCAAAAACTTTTTCGAGATGGATATTTTAATCAATCCAGCGTTCAAGCAAGAATTTTTGCCGAAAAATTGGCTAAAAAAATATATGGAACTCAATCAAAAGAAATGACTTTTGATGACGTTTTAAATTGTTTAAAAGATAAAATTAAAACAACAAGAGATAGCGAATTTATTGAAGATTTATTTTTCATTAAAAAACAAGGAAACGCCTGCGCCCATGGGGAAGATTGCAAACCCACAGACGCCCTTGAAGCCATTAAAAGAGCTTTTGAAGTGGCGCTTAGCTATGTTTATTTAAAAACAAAAGATGAAGAAATTAATAAACTTCAATTTGATGAAACACTTTTGATTACTCAAAAACCTAAAGATGAGGTTAAGTTGATAGATAAATATTTAAGTTTAGCGCAAGAAGAAATTAATCAAAAAGAAGCCCTTTTAAATCAAAAACAAGGTGAATTTAACCAAGCGCCAAAAGAAAAAGAAGATGGTTTAAAAGATAGAAACTTCATTGAAAACACTTCAAAATATAAAAAAAGCGCTAAGGAAGCTAAAAAACCAAGAAAAAAGAAAGAACCGACCGAAAAACAAAAACAAATTAAAGAAAAAATTAAACAAACAAGAAAAAATTTAAAAGAAAACATTAATAAACCTGAAAGAAAACAAAAGAAAAAACCCACAAAAAAAGAGCTAAAAAGCCTTGAAACCCAAAAAAAGAAACAAAGAAAAATAATTTTATTTTTAATTTTTACAATTATATCTTTATATTTTTTAACAAAAATGATATTTTTCTTCTAATTTTGGCAATTTTTTTGAAAAAAAATACTTTATTATTATATAAATTAATGTTATGAAGTATAGGATTAGATGGGGTTTTTATGGAAATTGACAGACAACTAGACAGTTATGACGAAATCTCGAAACAAATAAAATCATTGGATTCAGAATATTACAATTTTCGATTGCAAGAATTAGCTAAAAAAATTAAATCTCAATTACATGAAACTTTAGCTAAGAAAAAATTTAGCGCTTAACAATTTTTTTGATAAAATTGTTCTATGAAAAAAGTTTTATTTTTAGATTTTGACGGTGTTTTATTTGATACTATTAAAGAAGTGTATCTTGTTAATAGATACATTTCTTGTGGTGTTGATTATTTTCAAGAAATTAATCAAAAAGAATATGAAAAATATTCTCATTTTAAATATTTAATTTATAATATTTGGATGTTTTATTATTACAACCCTCTTATTTTTAAAGGGTCTTATGATATTGTGTCTGATTTTGAAAATGCAATTAAAACAAGAGATTTAAAAAAAGAAGAAGAATATTGTTCTAATTTTTTAAATTTAAGAAAAGAATTAATTTTAAATCATTATGATTTTTGGGAAAAATTAGAAACCCCCTATAATTTCTTCTTTGAAATTAAAAAACTTTATGAAAACGGTTTTAAAGACGTCGTTATTGTAACAAAGAAAAATAAATCTTCTATTATCAAAAGATTTAAGACTTACGATTTTAATTTTGATGAAAATAAAATTTTTGCAAGAGATGTTTTAGATAATTACCCCTCAAAAGCCGATTTTATGGATGAATATATGAAGAAAAATAATTATCAAAAAGCATTTTTTGTTGATGATAATTATAATAACATCTATCCTTGTGAAAAATATGAAAATATTAAAACTGCTCTTGCCCTTTGGGGAAATGCCAATCCTAATTATAATGGAGTTAGTGAAGATGTTGCCATTGAAAAAATTAAAGAATTTTTGAAATCAACAAATTCTTAAACTTAAGCTGATTTTATGTTTTATTTTTCTTTAAAGCGCTCAACACTTCACCAATATAAGTAGTAGATATAACCCCCACAACAAAGTAAAAATAAGTTGTTTTAAGAGGAAAATAAAACCAATAAATATCCATAGAATTTCTAACCCCAAAATCAATTCCTTTTAAAGCTAAAAATGAATAGGTTATTATATTGAATATAAGTAAATGATTAGCCATTATGTGATAGCTGTTTTTACCGATTTTTTGTAAGTAACTCCAATCTTTAATTTTTTCAAATAAAATTTCAATTAAAAATAATGTGATATAAATTCCGCTTAAACTTGTTAAAATAGGCACAATCGGGTTATTATATTGTCCCCAAACAAGAAGAAAATGAAGCCCCACGCCATCTTGCGGTGTAAAATCTTTATTTGTTAACCACAAAACACTTTGTAAAATTAAAACAAAAGATAAAATTTTAGGCGTGAAAATATTTATTTTATCAACAATATTATTTCTATAAAAATATCCTAATTCAACAAAGAAAAGGGCAAACATCGTTCTAAAAAGCCACAAAAAATTTATATCTTGCGCATATTTTTGAAAATGTATTGCAAGTAAAGACAAAATAAAATAAAACCCAAGTTTTAAATATTTTGAAAATTTGAAATAAGAAAATATTTTATAAAACATTAAAGTAATAAATAAACAAGGCACAAACCACAAAGGAGAAATTAAATCTAGTTGATGTCCTGTTAAAAATGGCATTAAAAACTCATTTTTTATTGTTATAGGCATACCCCAAAATTTCCCCACTAAAGGAGTAATTAAAATAGTTAAGATTAAATAGAAAATAGCATATAAGATATATGGATTTAAAAGGCTTTTAAAACGTCTTTTAAAGTATTCAATAAAGTTATATTTTGGATTAAACAACATGCCTGCAACAAAGAAAAAAATCATCACCTGAAAAGAATATGGCGGAAACATAGGAATTAAAGAAAATTCTAAGTGTCCTGAAACAACAATTAAAATTGCAAAAGCCTTTAATAAATCAATCTTTTTTGAAAAAACGCTATTCATTTTTAACCCCAACACTTTTTAATTTATTCTAACAAAAAAGGTGATGAAATTCATCACCTTTCAAACTTTTAACATTCATAATGATGCGCACACTCTAGGTTTTCTCTTAAAGAGAAAACTAAATATCCTATTGCGCTTAAGCCAACAATAGAATAAATCCCCCTTGTTAAAATACTCATATCTCCAAATAAAAAGCCAACTAAATCAAAATTGAAAGCGCCAACAAGCCCCCAATTAAGTGCGCCAATTAAAACCAATGTATAAGTTAACCATTTAAAAATACACATATTTTTCTCCTTTATTTTCCTTTTTCATTATTTCAAATTTTGAAAATAAAATAACCCACTTTCGTTTAATTTTAAAAAATCCTTAATTCCTATTTTTTATTTTAAACATCCATCTTGCAGCAAAAATCGTTATAAAAGCAATTAAAATTAAAGGAATTAAATTTTTAAGAACGGTTAGAGTGTCCATATTTTTAAAATAAATTCCTTTAATAATTAACATAAAATATCTTATAGGGTTAAATGCGCTTATATATTGAAAAAATAACGGCATATCTTCAACAGGTGAAACAAAACCAGATAACAAAACAGCCGGAGTTTGAAAAATGAAAACCCCTAAAATCGCTTGTTGTTGAGTATATGCTAAAGATGAAATAAAAAGCCCAACTCCAATTATTGAAAATAAAGATATAAATGTTGCAATTAAATAAAGAAAAATATTACCTAAAAAAGGCACTCTAAAACCAAAAGCAATAATTAAAGTTATGATTATACTTGAAATAAAAGCAGTTATTAAAGGGGGGATTGTTTTAGAAAATAAAATTTCATCATAAGATAGGGGGCTAACTAAAAGCTGGTTAAAAGTTCCAAGTTCTCTTTCAGATGAAATTGAAAGAGAAGATAACAATAAACTTAAAACAAGCGCCAACATAACAATTAAACTAACCGTTAAAAACCATTTATATTCAATGTTTGGGTTAAACCAATTTCTTTGAATTATTTTAATAGAGGGAGTTTGAATGTTTTTATTTTCCTTTAATTTTTTATCATAATCAGAAATAATTTCATTTGCATATCCTAAAACAAGCCCTGCTGAATTTGTTTGTCTGCCGTCAGCTATTAAAAGAATTTCTGCGGTTTTATTTGTTTTAATATTTTTTTCAAAATCATTTTGAATAATAATCCCAAGTTGAGAATTTTTTAAATCAATATCTTCTTTCAAATTTTCAATGGTTTTTGAAAATTTAACTTTTCTAAACCATCTTGAATTAGAAAACCCCTCAATAAGCTCTCTTGAAGAAGAAGTTTTAGAGTAATCAAGAATAGAAATATCTATGTTTTTAATTTCTAAGGTTATTGCATTAGCAAAAACAAAAAGTTGTATAATCGGCGGAAAGATAACAAGCGCCCTATTTTTAGGGTCTTTAAAAATAGATAAAAACTCTTTTTTAATTAATGCTTTTATTCTTGTTAATTTTTCTTGCATTTTTCAAGCCTTAAATCAATGTTGTTGTAAACGATAAAAAATAAAATCAATCCTAAACTCGCCATAAAAATAGAATTTATCACCACAATTTTAAAAATCGTCCCTGCCATAAATTCACTTTGAATGAAAGTTATAAAATATCTTGGGGGTAAAATTAAAGTTAAAAATTGAAAAATTTTAGGCATAGAATTAATTGGATAAATCAATCCTGAAAGCATTAAAGCGGGTAATAATCCAAAACTTAGCGCCATTTGAGAAGAAGAAAACTGTTCTTTATAAGATGAACTAATTGTTAAACCAATTCCAAGACAACAAAAAAGATACAATCCCCCAACAAAAAGCAAAATTAAATAGTTCCCTCGAAAAGGAATTTGAAAAACCTTTATACAAAGAAAAATGTTAAAAATAAAAGATAACATCCCCAAAATAAAATAAGGAATATATTTACTTAAAACAAAACTTAATTTTGTAATATCAACCGCAAAAAGAGCTTCTATCGTTCCTCTTTCCCATTCTCTTGAAATAACTAATGCCGTTAATAACATCCCAATTAAATTCATTGTAACAGCTAAGGACCCTGGGAGAATAAAAAAATGAGAATCAATATCTTGATTATACCAATATCTTAAACTTGAAGAAACTAAAGGAGGTTTTACGCTAAAGCGAAAATCAGAAGAATTATAAAGCCAAAGGCTTGCTATTTGAGTTGAATAGCTATAAACATAATTAGCCAAGTTTGCTTCAGAACCATCTGTTATAACAAAAATTTCTGCTTCTTTATTTTTTAAAAGTTTAGAAGTAAAATCATTTGGAATAATTATTCCGCCCTTTAATTCTGAATTTCTTATTTTTTTATACATTTCATCTTTATTATTAAAATAAGCGCTTTTAATGTAATTATTTTGATTAAAAGAAGTCACAAGGGTTGAAATTTTTGGATTAATGTCATCATTTTTTATTCCAAGAGTAATTTTAACCGTATCAAGATTAATTCCATATCTATATAAAAATAAGATTATTAAAGGCAAAACAAAAGCTATAAGAATACAAGAAATATCTCTTATAATTTGATAAAATTCTTTTTTAATTAAAGCATAAGTTTTATCCATTTTGATTTTCTTTTACTTTTTTAATTAAATTAATAAACGCATCTTGCATATTTTTTGCGCCCGCTTTTTTAATTAATTCATTTGGTGAATCAAGAGCAATTATCTCTCCGTTATAAAAAAGGCTGATATTATCGCAAAATTTTGCTTCATCCATAAAATGAGTCGTAACTAAAACACTAACCCCTTTTTTAGCTAATGCCTTAATATGTCCCCAAAATTCCCTTCTTTGAATTATATCAACGCCTGAAGTGGGTTCATCTAAAAAAAGAACGGGCGGTTGATGTATTAAAGCGCAACCAAGTGAAAGCCTTTGTTTAAAACCTAAAGGAAGCAACCCAGAAACAACATTTTTATATTCATTTAATTCAAAAACATCTAAAATTGTCTGAATTTTTTCTTTTTTATCTTTACCTTTTAAGCCATAAACTCCAGAAAAAAAATTCAAATTATCATAAACTGATAGTCTTGAATATAATGAAAATTTTTGCGCCATATAGCCTAATAGGTTTCTTGCTTTTTGAGGATTTTTTTCTATATCAATTCCCATAATAAAACCCTTACCTGATGTTGGTTTTAAAAGAGCACACATCATTTGAAAAGTTGTTGATTTACCTGCGCCATTAGGTCCTAAAAGTCCAAAAATTTCACCCTTTTTAATACAGAAAGAATTATTTTTAACAGCTTCAAAATCGCCAAATTTTTTAGATAAATTTTGCGCCAAAACAAAACAATCTCTTTTATAATCATCAATAAAATAATTTGAAGCAATTAAAGACGGATGTTCAAAATATCCTCCCATTAATTCTATAACTTTATTTTCAAATGTTTCATTGTTTTCCCCAAGGGTTTTAGTGTTTCCTTGAAAGATTATTTTTCCTTTGTTTAAAATAATGCTAAAATCAAAGTTATAGGCTTCATCAAGATATGAACTAGACCAAATAACCGTGGTTTCATTATTAATCATTTTTTTAACAAGTTCTAAAAGTTCAATTCTTGATAATGGATCAACCCCAACAGAGGGTTCATCTAAAACCAAAAGTTTTGGTTCACCCATTAGAGCACAAGCTAAACCAAGTTTTTGTTTCATTCCGCCTGAAAGATTTTTTGCAAGACGATTTTTAAAAGGTTTTAGGTTTGTAAATTCTAAAAGTTCATCAAAATTATTTTTAGCTTTTTTTAATTTTGAATAAAGATTTAAGTTTTCAATAACGGTTAAATCTTCATATAAACCAAATTTTTGAGGCATATAGCCAAGCATTTTAACAAGTTCTTTTTTTGAAACTTCAGGATTAAAATTTAGAACAGAAATTTCACCTCTATCTATACACAATAACCCTATTATCACCCTTAAAAGAGTAGTTTTACCAGAGCCATCTGCCCCTAAAATAGCAATTATTTTACCTTTTTCAATGGTTAAATTAATTTCATCAAGCGCTTTTTGATTTTCAAAAGACTTAACTAAATTTTTTATTTCTATAGCATTTTCCATTTTTAATCCTCATCAAAATTAAATGCCACAGTGACAGGCATGCCCTGCCTTAAATATTCATCTTGATTATCGATATAAACCCTTATTCTATAAACAAGGTCGCTTCTTAAATCTTGGGTTTGAACAATTTTTGGAGTAAATTCGCAAACTGATGAAATATAGCCTACATGCCCAAGATATTCTCTTTTTTTCTTTGTTTTAGGGTCAGTTGTATCTGTTAAAATTTTTGCTTTTTTGCCATATTTAATTCGCCCTAAGTCTTCTTCTTTAATATATGTTCTAACCCAAATCGGCTTAATTAAATCCATAACATAAACTGTTTGCCCTTTTGAAACCCTTGCGCCCATTTCTTGTGCCCTTGTTGAAATAATACCATCTTGAGGGGCAAAAAGTTTTGTGTAGCTTAATTGTAACTTTTGAAATTCAAGGTTTTCTATGTCTTTTTTATATTTTGAATTTGATTGTTTTTTATTATTTAAAAGAGTTGTGCAATATTCATCTGATTCAATTTCAGCCTTGCAAAGCTCTTTATTTCTTTCATATTTAGATATGTTTTCTTCGTTTAGGGAAAATGTTTCTTCTTTTTGAAAATATGCTTTTTTTAAATTAATTTCATAATCTCTTGAATCAAGAGTTGCTAAAAGTTGCCCTTTTTTAACAACATCACCTTCTTCAACAAAAACGTTATCTATTTTTCCATCAACCAAAAAAGAAAGGTCAACTTGCCTTATTTCAATGTTTCCAAAGGTTTGAATTTCATTTATTTTTTTATTTTTAAAAAAGATAAACCAGAAAACAAAAATCAAAACCGCAAAAATTAAAACAATAATAATCTTTTTTTGAATTGAATTTTCCATTAAATCGCCCCGCCAACAGCCTTATATAAAGTAAAATAATCAATTAAGCGCATAGCTTTTGCGCTTATAAAAATTCTTTCTTTTTCCTTTAGGGTTATTTTGTTTTCTAAAAAGTCATATTTTGAAATCGTACCTTTTTGAAGTCTTTTTGAGGCATTTTTAAGATTATTTTTTTCAAGCTCTAATTTTTCTTTAGATAAATTTTGATTAATCGTATCTTTATCAATTATATTAAGCGCATTATTTATTTCTTTAATAGCGATTAAATCTGTTTGTTTATATTTTTCCATAAGCTCTTGAAAGCGAGCTTTTTTGATTTTTAAATTAGCAATTTTATACCCACCCTTAAAAACATCTTGGGTTAAACCAGCCAAAAGATAGGCAAAAGAAGAATTCCAAGAAAAGAAATTTCCGCTTCCTGCCGTATCAAAAACCAAAAAACCCGTTATATTAAAATTTGGGAAAAATTCTTTTTTAGCAATTGTTATATCTATTTTTGAAGCCTTAAGCTCGTTTTCAATTTCTTCGATATCGGGTCTTTGCCAAATGATATTTGAATTTATTTCTTTTGGAAATTCTTTTTGATAATCAAAAGTTTCAATTTTTCCTCTTTTAATTTCAGAAAAATTTTCAGGACTTTCACCAATTAACACAGAAAAATTATATAATGTTGTTTTAAGATTTTTTTCTAAACCCTCAAAAATCATTTCTTCATTTTTTAATTTTTCAATTGTTTCATTTAAATCTGTTTGATTAATTATTCCAAATTTAAACTTTTGGGTTTCATAAGTTGTTTTTAAAAGCTGATTTTGAATTATCTTTTTTTGATTACTAATCAAATAATCCATTAATAAAATATTAACGTAAGCGCTTGCAACATCTGTTAAAAGAGAAATATAGACCCCTTTTTGATTAGCAAGTTTGCTATAATAAATCTTTTTTTGAAGTTTTGTTTTATCCCTGTTTTTAAGAAGTAAATCAGGTTCATAAGAAGCCCTTAGGGGTAAGATATAAGAATTTTGCCTTAAAAAGAAATTATAGTCGTTTTTTGGAAAATGCGCACCTAAATAATTACTTGAAACGGAAAGCTCAGGCAATTCTTTTGAAAACTGGGTTTTAATTTCATTTCTATATTGCTCTACTTTATAGTTTGCTTGTTTTAATTCGTGATTATTTAAAAGGGCAAGTTCAATGTATTTTTCAAGATAGGTGTCATTAAATCGATTAAAAAAATCGACATTAACGCAATATGAAAAAGCTGAATTTAAAAATATAAAATTAAAAATCAAAACAAGAAGTAATATTTTTTTCATAATAGAATTTTTTATCATTTTAATAATTTTTAAAATAGCCCAGTTTGGCTAATAAAAATTTCCGTGCTAATATAGCCTTATGGCGAAAGTAAAATCAAAATGGGTTTGTCAATCTTGCGGATATGAAACAGTTTCATATCTTGGCAGGTGTCCTGAATGTAATAAATTCGGCACTTTTGTTGAAGAAATAACTTCAACAACTTCAATTAATTCTCAAGCAAAACCCTCTAACATCATTCAAAATGATTGTAAAGTTGAAAAAATTAATGAAATTAAGCTTGATGAAAAAATAAGATTTAAAAGCGGAATTGAAGAATTAGACAGAGTTTTAGGGGATGGCTTTGTTCAAGGTTCATTAATTTTATTAGCAGGTGACCCAGGGATTGGTAAATCGACTTTAGTTTTACAAACAACAAAAAAACTTTGCGATACAAAAATCAACGGTGAAAATTTAAAAATTTTATACGTTTGTGCTGAAGAAAGCCCCTTGCAGGTTAAATTAAGAGCTCAAAGATTAGATGTTACATCTGATAGCTTATATTTAACAAATCAAACTTGCGTTGATGAAATAATTAATCAAATTGATGTTATCAAGCCTGATTTTTTAATTGTTGATAGTATTCAATCTGTTTTTTGCGCTAATATTGCTTCTTCATCAGGCAGTGTTTCACAAATTCGTGAATGTACAAATGTTTTAATGAGAATTGCAAAACAAAAAAATATTACAACAATCATCATAGGGCATGTTACAAAAGAAGGAAACATAGCAGGTCCAAAGGTTTTAGAGCACATGGTTGATTGTGTTATAAATTTTGAAGGAGATAAATATAAGCAGTTTCGCATTTTAAGATGTATTAAAAACCGCTTTGGGGCGATATCTGAAGTTGGTGTTTTTAAAATGGAAGATGACGGCTTAATTGAAATTAATTCGCCCTCGCAACTTCTTCTTGAGCAAAGTGAAAATGCCGCAGGGAGTGCTATTGCTGCAACTTTAGAGGGAAGCAGAATTCTTCTTCATGAAATCCAAGCTCTTGTTGGTTCAACAAGCTATACAAACCCAAGACGTGTGGCTGTTGGGCTTGAATATAACAGGCTTTTACAAGTTTTAGCCGTGCTTGAAAAAAAAGTCGGCTTAAATTTATCTAAACAAGATGTTTATGTTAATGTTGTTGGCGGTATTGATATTATTGAACCAAGCTATGACTTAGCGCTTGCCCTTGCAATAATTAGCTCGATTAGAGATATTCCTATTTCTAATACAACCATTGTTATAGGTGAAATTGGTTTATTAGGGGAAATAAGATATGTTGATAACATTGAAAGAAGATTAAAAGAAGCCTATAAAATGGGCTTTAAAAAAGCCATTATACCAAAAGTTAGTGGAAAAACTCTTGATAAAATTAAAGACATTAAACTTGAAATTAAACAGGTTTCAAAGTTAACAGACGCCATTATTCAAGGTTTAAAGCAAGATTAACTAAAGCAACAAACACGCTTTTAGATAGCCTATTGTTTGCAATTTTTCTTCATATAAATATCTTACAAAATTAAGATATTCATCTTGCCTTGAACATAAAGTTATATTAATTTCAAACCCATCAGCGCAAAATGGCTCGTAGTCATAAATTACATAGTTATTATATTTACTTTTCCATTCTTTTTTATCAATTTTACATCTATATTCCCAAGCGATGTTTTCAAGCCAAGGAATTAATTCTTTTGGTACATTTTTAAATTCACACAAAAAAGTTTGTTTGTCTTGATTATATTTTTTATCTGTAAGCATTCAAAAAACCTCGCCACAATATCTTGTTTAATTCTAAGATATATTTTGAGGTTTTTTAATATGCGATAGTTTAATGTTTTGTTGTCGATTTAGGGGGTAAGTTATACCATTTTTAAAGACATGCTTTCAAGCATTTCGATATCTTCGTTTTTATCTACTCCGTTAGTGGTTAAATAATTTCCAATTAGCATACCGTTAATGCCTGCTTTTAAGCCTAATCTTTGGTTTTCTTTAGAAAATCTTAGATTTCTTCCGCCAGCGTATCTTAAAATAGCTTTTGGAATTGCAATTCTAAAGATACAGATTGTTTTTAAAACTTCTGTTTCATCAATTTTATCCATATAATCTTCTAATTTTGTACCTTTAATTGGGTTTAAAATGTTGATTGGAATTGTTTTTGGGTTTAATTTTTTAAGTTCTAAAATCATATCAACTCTTTGTTCACGAGTTTCACCCATTCCTAAAATAACTCCGCAACATGCTTCAATTCCTTCTTCTTCAAGCATTTTAACGGTTTCAACTCTATCTTTATAATCGTGAGTTGTGCAGATTTTATTGTAATAATTAGGCGCAGTGTTGATATTGTGGTTATATCTTTCAACCCCTGCTTTTTTAATTTGTTTAATTTGTTCTCTTGATAATAAGCCTAAAGAAGCGCAACAATGAAGATTTTTAATTGATGAAACTTTTTCAATCATTTTTAAGATATTTGAAAAATCTTTATCTTCAACTCTTGTTCCTGATGTTACAATACAAAATCTTGTTGCGCCGTTTTCTTTTGCTTTTTTAGCGGCTTCATAAACATCATCAGGGTTCATTAAAGGTTGATATTCAATTTTTGCTTCGTTGTGGATACTTTGAGAGCAATATTTACAATTTTCTTTGCAACCGCCTGTTTTTACGCTTATTATAGAGCAACATTCAACTTCATTTTTAAAGTTTTCTTTTGTCACTTTTTCAGACATTTCGATTAGTTCTTCAACACTTTTATCATATAGTTTTAAAAGTTCTTCTTTGTTCATTTTTCTTCCTCTTTTAATTTATAAAATTTCTTCAATAATACCGCCACCAAGGACAAAATCATCTTGATAGAAAACAACAGATTGCCCTTTTGAAATTGAGCTTTGCATATCTATAAATTCAACAAAAACATCGCCATTTTCTAAAGGTTTAATTAAAACTTCTTGTTCTTTTTGGCTTGAGCGAATTTTTGCAAAACATTTCATTTCTTTTTCAAGTTTATCAATTGCAATAAAATTTAATTTTGAAGCTATAAGCTGATTTTTCATTGTATTATCTTTAACATCAACCACAACTTCATTTGTATCTTTTCTTAATTCAACAACATATAATGGTTCTTTTGCGCTGATTTGAAGCCCTTTTCTTTGTCCTGTGGTATAGTTCCAAATTCCTTTGTGAGTTCCTAAAACTTCACCTTTTCTATTAACAATGTTTCCGATTTTTTCTTCTACTTCTAATAGTTCATTATAATCACCTTCATAAAAATCTTGGCTATCGGGCTTTTTAGCTACTTCAAGATTATGGTCAATTGCTATTTTTCTAATTTCTTCTTTTGTAAAATCCCCAAGAGGGAAAAGAATGTTTTGAAGTTGGCTTTGTTTTAAGCGATATAAAAAGTAAGATTGGTCTTTTTTGGGGTCACGTCCTTTTTGAAGAAGATATCTGTTATCTTTTTCAACAATTCTTGCATAATGACCCGTTGCGAATTTTTCAAATTGGATGTTGTTTGCTTTAGCTAGTTGCGGCAGGGCGTCAAACTTAATCAAAGAATTACACAAAATACAAGGGTTTGGGGTTCTTCCTTCAAGATATTCTTTTTTAAAATTTTTCAAAACAATTTCTTCATATTGCTTTGCACAGTCAAAAACATAAAAAGGTATGCCAATTTGCTTGCAGATTTTTTCAGCTGCTTCAATATCTTCTTTTTCATTAGGTCCAAGACAAGCGCCATGTGGCTTTTTAGGGTTATTTTCGTGTTTTTTACTTATTTGTTCATAAATTCCACCTTTGCCCCAAATAGACATTGTTGCGCCGATTACATTATGACCTTGTTCTTTTAATAATATTGCAGTGGTAGATGAATCAACCCCGCCAGACATTCCGACTAATATATTCATTTTATTTCCTTTGATTTGTTATGCTATACCATAACATATTATAAACATTGACTTTTTACAAGTTTTATTATAAATATTTAAAAAATATAACTTAACATTTAGATTTATGGTATAAAATATTATTATGAAAAAATTAACTGAAAGCCTTGAAAAATATCTTCTTGCAATTTTTGAACTATCAAAAATCAATAATAAAATTATGGTTAAAGATGTTGCAAAATACCTTAATCTTGGCGGCCCATCAACTTCTGAAGCAATTAAAACCCTAAAAGAAAACGGTTTTGTTAATTATGAAGCATATAAGCCTGTTTCTTTAACTAAAAAAGGGCTTGAAACAATTGAAATTAAAAATTATCGCCACAGAATAATCAGCGAATTTTTAAACCAAGTTTTAAACATTGATGAAACTCAATCTGAAATAAATGCTTCAAAAATAGAATATTCTATGACAGAAGATGTTTTATCTAATTTTGTGCATTTTCTTGATTTTATGAAACAATGTAGCTGCCAAGAACCAAAATGGATTAAAAGCTGCAAACATTCTCTTAAAGATGGTTTAAGTGAAAAATGTCAATCTTGTATTTCAGAAAAAAAGGGTGGATGTTCTTCTTGTTGTAAAGATAGTTGTTCAGGCGGATGTCATTAATTCTTATAAAAATTAGCTGAAATTATTAATTTTATGATATAATTATTTCGTTAAAATTAAAGGATGACAAAGGAATAAAATGAATAAATTCTACACAACAACGGCAATTGATTATGTTAATGGCGCACCGCATATCGGTCATGCTTATGAAAAAATCTTAACAGACGTTATTTACAGACATTTTAGCCAAAGAGTTGACGATACTTTCATGTTAACAGGTGTAGATGAACACGGTATCAAAATTCAAAAAACATCCTCTGAACTTAACATAAGCGAAAAAGAATTTTGCGATATGAATGCGCAAAAATTCATCGACGCTTGGAAACTTTTAGACATCAACTATTCTAAATTTATTAGAACAACAGACGACTATCACAAAAAAGCCGTTCAAAAAATCTTCAAAAAACTTGTTGAAAAAGGTGATATCTATAAAAATTCTTACACTGGGCTTTATTGTGCAGGTTGCGAAGCCTTTTTATCTGAAAAAGATTTAGATGAAGACGGCTGTTGCCCTGTTCACAAGAAAAAACCCGAAGTTGTTTCAGAAGAAAACTATTTCTTTAAATTAACAAAATACAAAGACGCTATAATTAAGCACATTAAAGAAAATCCTGATTTTATTATCCCTTCTTTTAGAGCAAACGAAGTTTTAAATCAACTTGAAAACATTGAAGATATCTCTGTTTCAAGAGCAAAAACAAATGTAAGCTGGGGAATTCCCGTTTTAGATGATGATAGCCAAGTAATTTATGTTTGGATTGACGCACTTTCAAATTATATAACTGCTCTTGGTTATGACACTGAAAATCCTGATGAAAACTTTAAAAAATATTGGCCGGCTGATGTTCAAGTTATCGGGAAAGATATTTTAAAATTCCATAGCATTTATTGGCCAGCTATTTTAATGGCACTAGAACTTCCTCTACCAAAGCACATTTTAGCCCATGGTTGGATAACAATTGATGAAACAAAAATGTCTAAATCTTTAGGAAATGTTGTTTCACCATCAAGCATTATTTCATCTTTTGAAATGAAAGAACCCGATGCACTTCGTTATTATATGGCAACTGCAGCACCTTGCGGAAAAGACGGCAACTATTCTGATAACGATTTTAAAGAAAAAGTTAATGCTCATTTAGCAAACTCAATGGGCAACCTTTTAAATCGTACTTTATCAATGTTAGTTAAATATTTTGACGGTGAAATTAAAGAAGAATTCATTGTTCAAGATGAATTATTTAACAATGTTCAACAAACAATTAAAGAAGTTAAACACCATTTTGATTATTTTGAAGTTGCTGAAGCCGCTCAAAAAATAATTGAACTTGTTGACTTAACAAATAAATTTGTTACAGATAATGCACCTTGGACATTAGCAAAAGAAGAAAATTACACTCGTTGCGGACAAGTTTTATATATTGTTTTAGAAGTTATGTGCGCTATTTCAAGTTTAATTTATCCATATTGCCCAAATATTGCTTCAAAAATGGCTGAACAATTAAAATATGATATTAATACAAAACTTGATAGCGTTTCAACAAACAACATCAAAAAAGGCAAGCTAATTTCAAAAGAAGAAATTACACCTGTCTTTTTAAGACTTGATAGCGAATTAGCAGACAAAAAGAAGAATTAATCTTCTTTTGAAAAAACAACAACCTTGTTTCTGCCTGTTTCTTTAGCTTGATAAAGCGCTGAATCTGCATTTTTATAAAGATTTTGCGGATTTTTATCTGCTTTATCAAATTCTGAAACACCGATTGAAATTGTAACAGAAATTTCTTTTACACCTTCAATTTTATATTCTTCAATGTTGATTTTTTTCTTTTCAACCGCTTGTCTAAGCCTTTTTGCAACAATAGAAGCTTCATCAAGATTTGTGTGAGGTAATAAGAAAATAAATTCTTCTCCGCCATATCTTGACGGAATATCTGATTCACGAAGTTCTTTTTTAATTGTTTTTGCAACTGTTTTTAAAACACAATCGCCAACTGCGTGCCCATAGGTGTCATTAACTTTTTTAAAGAAATCAATATCAGACATAATGCAGCATAGAGGCTGATTTTGTCTTTTTGCGCTTGAAGTTGTTTCTTTTAATCTTTTTTCAAATTGATGACGATTATTATATCCTGTTAGGGCGTCAAGGGTTGCAAACTCTAAAACTTCAATATAGGACTTTGCCCTTTCAATTGTTGCCTGCGCTTGAGATTTTATTTCTTCAAGATATTCTATTTCTTTTTTTGTGATTTTATCAAAATGATTATACGCAACAATTGCGCCATAAGGCTTTGAATCAACCATTAAAGGAAAAATGCCCATTTTTCCATCTTGTTTTAAAATTGTTTGACTTTTAGAATTAATTTCTTCTAAATAAGAATAGATTTTTTCATCTGAACAACGGTTTGGCCAAATTAACTTATATTCTTTTTTATTTTTATTCTTCAAAAAGATATAAATAAGATGTTCTGATATAAAGCCGTCAATCATTTCACCAATTATCGGAAGAATGTAATCTAATTCATATTGAGTTTCTGTAATTTTTGCAATATTTCTAACTGTTTGATGAAATTTTGTTGAAATATTAATCGTTTCTTTATCTTTTAGGGTCATACAAAACATAGAAATTTGAGCTTCAATTAAAGGAAGAATTTTAAAAAAGTCATCATCTTCTTTTATTTCTTCTCTTAAAACAAGTTCAACAATACCAAGGGTTTTATGCTTTTTTGAAATAGGAAAATATAAAACATTTTCTTCTTTTTCATATTGACTTTTTTGAACTAAGAAATTTTCAAAATATTTTTTAACTTTTTCACTTTCATTATTTTGCGCTAAATTTTCCCAAGGTTTCACAAAATCTTTCAAAAGATAAGAATATTCATCCATTACAAAAATTTTTAAATCTTCAACCTGAAAGAAAATCCCAAGCGCCCTTTTAAACGCTTCAATTAAAGATAATCTATCTTTAGCATCTTCAAAATTTTTAATCATTTGAAATACAAAATCATATAATTTTTTTGCTTCCATTATTCTTCTTCTTTCATAAATAATTCGCTCGCAGAACAGGTTTTGAAGCTATTTTTAAAATCTTCTTCACCGTCTGATTTTTCTAATAGAACAACTTTTCCATTTTTATATTGAAGTTTGATATCTTCTTGTTGCGTTTCTTTTTTAGTATCATCTTTTGATTTTTCTTCTTCAATTGTTGCTTTTTGATTAACTTCAGATAACATATCGTAGATATATTTAATTGTTGAGCTATCTCCTTTTGAATCAAGCAACAGAGCTGCTTTTTTAAATTCTTCGCTCGCTTTTTGATATTGCTTTAATTCATTTAACAACACCGCAAGGTTAAAATGCGCTTCATATTCCATTGGTGAAATCGCAATTGCACGACAATAATAATATCCTGCTTGATATTGATTTCTTAAAACTTGATTAACTAATGCAAGATTATAATTTGAATTATAAGATTTTAAGATGTCTGCCGCTTCTTCATAAGATTTTTGCGCTTTTGAAAGATAAGCTCTTGATGTTTGTTTTGTGTTTCCTGCAAGTAAAGATTTTGCCCTATAAGCAATTCCCATATTATAATAAGCAACGCCACGGTTGTGGTTATAAGATTTTTTATTATCCACAAGAAAAGGAATTTTAATAAATCTAGGCTTATTTTCAATTACTTTTTCATATTGTTCTATTGCTTTATTTATTTGATAAGTTTGAGCTAAGATAATTGCATAGTCAATTCTTGCGTTTTCAAAATCTGGTTTTACCCTAAGCGCTTTTTCATAGTTTTCAATAGCAGCGTAATAATCTTCATAAACAACATAGATATTTGCAAGGTTAAACATAGCTCTATAATGTTTAGGGTGAAGTTTTATACCTCTTTGATAACAGCTTATTGCGCTTTGAAGATTATCTTTTTTATAGGCTTTATCTCCTCGATAAACCCAATAATAACCTTTTATTTTGTTAACTTGTCTTTGATAGAAATCAAAACAGAAAAATCCGCTTAATAAAAAGCTCACAAAGAGTACTATTGATAGTACTCTTACAACTACGGATTCAAATATTCTTTTGATTCTATACATTTTTTCCTAAAACCGGTGATGACACTTTGATGTGTTGTATTAATTAAGCCTCAAATAGCTTATAAAGTCTGTTTTCGATTATTTTAAAATCCATTTCGTTTCTTGTTCTGTTCAAGTTAAGCGCTTTTTGATACTGTTTTGCAGCTGCAATTTTTTCATCTAACATTTCATGGCTTCTTGCTAGGTTAAAATGCGCTAAAACATAATCTGGATTAATTGAAACGGCTGTTTTAAAATATTCAATTGCTCTTGTTGCATCTCCTAAACCATCAAGGAAAACTACCCCAAGATTATTATATGCTATATCATAGCTTGAATCTAGTTCAATTGCTTTTGAATAATATACAATTGCTTTTTCAATGCAATCTTTTTCCCAATATGCCATAGCAAGACGAGAATAGATTTTTGGGTTTTCGCTATCTTCTGTTAGGGCTAGTTGATAGTATTCAATTGCATTATCAAGATTTTCAATATCATAATAAATATCTGCAATTGCCTCATGGATTTGAGATTTATTTTTTGTTAAAAGCAAGCTATTTTGTAACATTGAAATAGCAGCTTCAGAATTACCTTTAATTTGATGATAAATTGCAGCTAGAGCTTGCGCCACAACTGCCGACCATTCATTATCAGGGTTTGTTGCAAGAGCTTTTTTATAAAGCTCAATAGCGCTATCATATTGTTCTAATTGAACATAAGCATAAGCTAGAGAATTTTGATAATATGGGTTATTGTTATCATATTTTAGAGCTAATTTAAAAGCAGATAATGCGTTAATTTTTTCATCTTTTTTAAGATATAAATGACCTAATTCATAATAACATTTAGGTAATTCAGGATATTTATTTGCTAGAATTGTATAATAATCAATTAATTCATCTGTTTTTTCACTTTGATATTGTTCAACAAATTCAATAGCGTTAACGACTTTCATTGGATCATTATCTGATAAAATAACGGCATTATTTAAGCAATCAAAAGCTATGTCATAGCGATTTTTTCTTATTGCAATATTTGCCATTCTTTCATAAAGCCCGATTGATTTTTTAGAATTGTCAACTGCGCTTAAATAAAGATTATAAGCCTTTTTATCTGAATTAATTTTTTCAAAAAATTCACCAACAGCACGATATTTAGCAAAATTCATATCATCAAGAACATTTTGGCAAACCATTTTAATACTTGCTTTGTCAAAAATGCTCATTATTGTGCCTGTAATGCCATAATAAATAGCGTTTGTATAATCTTTAATTGTTTTTTTGCAAGTTGTATTTTTAATTTTTTCAAGCATTGTTAAAGCTAAAACAAGACGGGTTCTTGAAGTAGCCGGTTTTAATTTAATCGCTTCTTTAAATTCATCTTTTGCTTCATCAAATTGAGAATTTAGGGAAAGAAAATAACCTAAATACATGTGTGCATTTGCGTCATCAGGATTAATTTTAATTGCTTTTTTGCATTGTTCAATTGCGCTTTCAACACCAATTTGTCCGTTTTTATGTAAAAGCGTTGCAAGTCTGTAATATGCCGAAGTTTCTTTAGGATTTAAGCTGATTGATTCTATATAGCAGTTAATTGCTTCTGTTAAATCTTCATTGGTTGCTTTTAATAGGTATCTTTGATGTGCTGCAACCGCTTTATCTAAAATATCTTGAGTTACGGTCATATTAGTATCGTTTTCTGTTTGGGGAAATTTATTTTTCTGTTTTAACATTTATAATCCTTGCCTGACAAATAACACTGTCTAAGCTATCGATTTTAAAAAATTATGCTTTAATTAAATCAAAATTAAATCATTCATTTATATGAATTTTTTAAAAATCGCCGTTGTTGTTATAGTCCATAATACCAAGTGTTCTTTTAAATTCATCAGGTCTTTGAGATTTTAAAAGAGCGTCTTGTGGGTCAACCAGTTTTTGTTTAACTAAATCTCTTAAGCACATATCAAGGGTTTGCATTCCTGAACCAACCCCTGTTTGAATTGCAGAATAGATTTGTGCGGTTTTTTGTTCACGAATTAAGTTTGCAATAGCACCATTAACAAGCATTATTTCTTGTGCCATTATACGACCTTTTTTAACGCCATTTGGCTGAATTTTAGGTAGCAAACATTGTGAAAATACTGCAACTAAGCTGATTGAAAGTTGTAATCTGATTTGTTGTTGTTGAACTTCAGGGAAGATATCAACAATTCTATCAATTGTTTGTGAAGCTGATGAAGTGTGCAAAGTTCCTAAAACCAAGTGACCTGTTTCAGCAGCCGTTAGAGCTAGTCTTGTTGTTTCTAAATCTCTCATTTCACCAACAAGAATAACATCAGGGTCTTCTCTTAAAGCACTTTTTAGGGCATTTGCTGTTGATTTTGTATCTTGACCAATTTCACGTTGGTGAATAACACATTTTTTACTTTGGTGGATGAATTCAATCGGGTCTTCAATTGTTAAAACGTGTTCAACACGAGATGAATTGATATAGTCAATCATAGCAGCTAGGGTTGTTGATTTACCAGAACCCGTTGGACCTGTAACTAAAATAAGTCCACGAGGTCTTTGAGCAACTTTTTTCATAACTTCAGGTAAACCTAAATCATCAAAATTAGGCGGTGTTGAATTAATTGTACGAAAAGCCGCAGCGTATGAGCCTTTATCTTTATAAACGTTAACACGAAATCTGCCAACGCCATGAAGCCCATAACCAAAGTCTAATTCCCAATTTTGTTCTAATTCACGTCTTTGTTCATTAGATAAAATCGGGAAAATGATTGTTTCAACGTCATCAGAAGATAAAACGGGTAAGTTTGTTCTAAAAAGTTTGCCATCTATTCTTAACACAGGTGGCAAGTTAGATGAAATATGGATATCACTTGCTTTTTTAGATACCGCCAATTCTAATACTTCTTCTATTAACATAATTACTCCGCTCTAAATTTTAAAAAAATTACACTTTTTTCACGAGAACAGTTTACTATATTAATCTTCAAATATTAATCGGCAATATGAAGTATTTGAAAAAAATTTTAATTTATCTCTTGAAAAAAAAATCTAAAATAATGTATAATCAATTTATGGGCATTTTAGATTGGATATCACAATCAGCTAAAAAACTAAAAGATGTCGAAAGCCAAATAAACGAAGAAACAAAAGACGTCTTAGAAGTTTATCAAAAAAATATAGCGCTAGAGCGTGAAATTGCACAGCGTACAGAAGAATTGCGCCTTGCTAATCAAACGCTTTTAACCCTTGAACAAGTTTGGGATATGATGAATTCTTCTCGCCCGCTTTCAAGCGTTTTAGAAACAATTGTTTCAAGTTTATATGGCGAATTTGGATATGTATATAGCTTTATTGCCCAAAAATTATATGATGAAGATGGTTCTTATTATTGCCTTAAAACCTATCTTGAAAATGATTTTGCACTTGGTCTTGCAGGGCTTACAAAAAGCAGCATTTTTGATTTTCAAATGTTTTCAAAGCCCGAAAGTGTTATAGAAAAAGCAATTCAAACAAAGCAAGTTTGTTATTATATCAGTCTTGAAACTTTTATAGATGAAAACTTAAAAAACATCAACGAAGAAGATAAAAAGGCTTTTCTTGGGACTTTTGAAGAAGTTAAGACAATTATAATTCTTCCTATAACCGTTCAAAACCAATTTAAGGGCTTTTTATCCGTATTTTCACCAAGAAAAGAGCTAAAAGACGACGAATTAAGCTTTTTAAATCTTTTTTCAAGACAAATTGAGCTTGCTATAACAATTGCAAACCTTTTTGAAACCGTTAAAAAACAAGCCGTAACCGATCATCTTACAGGCTTATTCAACAGAAGATTTTTTGAAGATGCACTTCATAGAGAAGCAACTCGTTCACTTAGAACAAAACAGCCTTTCTGCTTGATAGGGCTTGATTTAGACCACCTTAAAAGAATTAATGACACGTACGGTCATTCAATGGGCGATAAGGCAATTGCCGCTATTGCAAGCGTTATAACAAAAACTTCTCGAAGTGTTGATATTCCATCTCGCTTTGGGGGAGAAGAATTTTTCATCATTCTCCCAGGGATTGACGCAAAAGGCGGAATTATAGCCGCAGAGCGTATTAGAAGCTCTATTCAACAATTTGAAATAGAGGGTTTACCAAATGGCATAACAGCTTCTTTAGGAGTTTCAAGTTTTATCGAACAAACAACAAACATCGATGAACTTTTTGAAATGTGCGACAAGGCGATGTATCAATCTAAACAAAATGGCAGAAACAGAGTTACTTTAGCCGATGTTGATAATATGACTTCTTGGCAAGATGTTGCAATTGACGCTTTTGTTGATATTTTAACTCAACACAGAATTCCATTTAACAAAGATTTAGCTCAAGATTTAATCACAAAACTTCAAATTAAACAACAAGATTCTTCGGGCGCTTCAACCCAAGAAACTCTTTATAGCATTGTGGATTCTATTTCAAAATCTTATTTCCCATTATATCCTGATGGAAGTACTAAAAACAAAGTTACTTTGGCAACTTTAATTGCTAAAAGATTGAACTTAGCAAAAAATGAAGTAGATAAACTTAAAATCGCTATGCTTTTATATGATATCGGTAACACAATGATGCCAAAAGATATTATGAAAAAAGCTGCGCCATTAAATGAAAAAGAAAAATTTGAAATTAAAAAACACCCTGTTTTAGGTGCACAAGAAATCCTAAAACCAATTGATTCTGTTTCAAATATTATCCCAATCATTGAACAACACCACGAAAACTGGGATGGAACAGGTTATCCTAACAATAAAAAAGGTGAAGAAATTCCTATTACTTCTCAAATTATTTTAATTGTAGATAGCTATTTTGCTATGATTTCTTTTAGGCCATATCGAAAAGCCTACACAATTGATGAAGCAATTGAAGAAATTAAAAAAGAAGAAAATAAGAAATATTCTAAAGAACTTGTTGAAGCTTTTAGCTATTCTATTGAGGAGTTTAAGAAAATCTAGCTCGTCATTTTAAATTTTACTAAATTACGATTGGCGAAAAGGTGCACTATTACTGTAGGTTGGGCATACTTAATCTGCCCCCTTAAAAAGATACAATACTTGTAGGCAATAAAATGTTTCCTTTGGT
>CAKUXO010000010.1 GCA_934700385.1 uncultured Candidatus Melainabacteria bacterium | reverse complement strand
ATCTTGGGGTCAAGGCGGACACTTCTGGGTATGGCAAAACCACTTAACAGAATGGATGTGGCCGATTATCCACGCAACAGAAAAACGTATTATTGATATCGTTTCAAAATACGAAAAAGTGCCTGAAGATAAAGTTCTAAAACGTGCGCTTAATCAACTAGCAAGAGAAGAATTACTACTTCAATCTTCAGATTGGCCATTCTTAATTACAACATGGCAAGCTAAAGACTATGCTACAGATAGATTTAGAGAACACGTTGAAAGATTTGAAACAATTGCAGATATGATTGAAAATAATTCAATTGATGAAGCAAAACTATCTGAAATAGAATCAATAGATAACTGTTTCGCTGATATTGATTATCGTGTTTATCTTCCAATCGAAGAAGGCGTTATTCCTCAACAAGAAAAGAAATTAATGCCACTATATGAAAACAGAGAAGAAAAACACAAACAATACGCTAAAACAGGCAGTTTTAACTAATTAACAATTTTAAGCAATACTTTTTAAAGCCCTCTTCGAGGGCTTTTTGTTTACCCAAGTCAAGTGCGCCTTAGTTCACAGGGTGAACTTGGCAAACGCAGACGAGGGCACAAGGTGTGTGACGAGAACAGCGAAAGCGTTGAGCTTTTACCGTTTGAGAAACCATACCCGAGCAAAGCGAGGGCACAAGGTGTGTGAAGCCTATGCACCATCATAGAACTCGTCATCCCGAACCTTGTTTCGGGATCTTACCAAGTTTCATTGATAGAAACAGGGCAAAACTCTTGTAAACACTGAAACATACTAGATCCTGAAACGAGTTCAGGATGACCGATTGTAGAGCTGGATGTTGCCCAACAAAAACATTTAAAATTTCGTATGAGTTAAATATTGAAACTGCTTGTGGACACAGCCTATACATGTTATATAGCGCATTTCGTCTGCGACTCTATCTTTTTTCCTACGGTCCTCTGAAACCGCCTTTAGCCTGTTTCTTGCCACCGTCAGAAGATTCAATAATAACCTTATCGTTTTCTTTCAACTCGTCTGAAATAACTTGAACAAGGTTATCGTCTGAAATACCAACTTCAATGTTATATCTTTTAGGCCCGCTTTTTTTCAAAATCCAAATACCTTGTTTATCAAATTTTTCTTTGTTATTAGCAGGTGTAAATTTAAGAGCTTTTGTTTCAGTACATAAAACATCTTTTGCTTGACCTGTAATAATTGAAACATTAGCACTCATCCCTGGGATTGCAAAACCATCTGTGTTATCTACTGAAACAATAACTGTATAAGTTAC
Source organism: uncultured Candidatus Melainabacteria bacterium (assembly GCA_934700385.1). GTDB lineage: Bacteria > Cyanobacteriota > Vampirovibrionia > Gastranaerophilales > Gastranaerophilaceae > RUG14156. The sequence continues at coordinate 63,126 of CAKUXO010000010.1, read as the reverse complement.
AACGTTATTTGTTGTTGTTGAAGCAAGACGAACTTGAGTTACTTCGCCCTCAAAAATCTTATCTTGATAACCATCTAGCGTATATTCAGCCTTTTGACCTGTTTTAATTTTGCCGATATCTGCTTCAGATACGCTTGTTTCAATTTGCATTTTTGTTAAATCTTTAGCTACTTCAAATAATGTTGGAGTGTTAAAACTTGCGGCAACCGTTTGCCCAACGTCAACGGCTCTTGAAATAACCGTTCCATCTACAGGAGATGTAATTTTAGAATATCTTAAGTTTGTTAAATTGTTTTCTAAAGAAGCACTTGCAGCGCTAACTTCTGCTTGCATGGCGCTAACTTCGGCTTTTGCTTGAAGATAGTTAGATTGCGCTAATTCAACATCATCTTTTGAAACATAATTTTTTTCAAAAAGATGTTTATATCTTTGATAATTATTCTTTTTATATGCCAAAGTTGCCTTTGCTTTTGCTAGGCTTGCTTTTGCATTATTTAACTTTGCGCTTGATTGATCAACATTTGCTTGAAATAAACTTGGGTCTAATTCTGCTAAAAGCTGACCTTTTTTAACTTTTGAATTGTAATCAACATAAATTTTTAAAACAGTACCTGAAACCTGTGTACCAACTTCAATTGTGTTAATTGGTTTAATTGTTCCAGATGCTTCAACATATTGTGTTATTGTTTCTTTTTTAAGTGGCTTTGTTACATATTTAACTGTTTTTGATTTAAAAGAAATTAAAACAAAAACCAAAACCACAAAAATTATTACGCCAAGTGTTATATATCTTTTTTTCATTTAACCCCCATAGATTTAAGTAAGGTTTCTCTTGCAACATTATATTGAAAAACTGCTTCAACAAAATTAAGCTGAGAATTATTATAGTTTGTAAGTGCGTCTTGAAGTTCAACATAATTATTTAAACCAACGCCATAACGACCGTCTGCCAATTCAAAGTTTTCCAAAGTAGCTTTAACTTTTAAATTCATTAAAGGAATTCTTCTTTCTAATTGGCGCATATTAACATAGTTTGTTTGAACTTGCCAGAAAATATCTGATTTTGCTATGTTTATATTTTGTAAGGCAATATCTAAATAGCTTTCGCCTTCTTTAATTTGATAATGAATTCCATAAGGATTAATTGAACCTACGCCAATGCTTGCCCCTAGTTGCAGTGGGCTTGAATATGTTGATTCGCTTTTTGTATAGCCCCAAGTTAAATCGCCTGTAATTTCAGGGGCATATTGTCTTCTTATAGCTTTTAGAGATTCATTTTGAACCAATGCTAACATTTCATTAGATTTTAAATCAGGGCGAAGTTCAAGAGCTTGCTCAACTGCTTCTTTTTTAGATAATAAAAGCGGTTTAAATTCAAAATTTTGAATTATATCACGGTGCTCAATTCCTGATGTTAACATAATTAAACCGTCTTTAGTTTTTTTAAATTCACCAGAAGTTGGTTTAATTGTTGTTAAACTTTCAACTTTTTTTCTATAATCTGCCTTTAAAAAACCAAAGTTTTCTGTGTTTTGCACAATGAATGGTTTATCTTCTTGATAATACATTGAATTTTGAAGTGCAATTATCGCCGTTTGAAGATTGTTTTGCCCCTCAACAAGTTGAATTTTAGCGTCTGTTAAATTAACATCAGCATTAACTACATCAATCTTAGATTTCAAACCTTCTTCAAACATCGCTTTTGTTCTTTGTTGATTAAGGGTTTGAATTCTAACATTTTGCTCATAAATATCAAGATTAGCTAGAGCGGATAAAACCTTATAATAGTTAATTTTAACGTCATAAGTAACATTTAAAATATCATAATCATAATCATATTGTGCTGACATTGTGTCATATTTTGACATATTAATTTTAGCTTTTGTTCTGCCAAAATCCCAAATCATTTCTGAAACACCAACATTAAAACCAATTGAATTATCTTGCGAATTAACAATTCTTGTTCCATTATTATTGTTATGATTATAATTTACTCTGCCGGTTAATTTTGGTGCATAATTACTTTTTGCAACCCCAATACCTGCTTGAGCGGCTTTTATTTTTTCTTTTGAAACAGCTAAATTAGGATTGTGTTCAATTGCATAATCAACACAATCATCAAGCGCCATAACTTTCAATTGATTAAAAGGGATTTTTGGTCTTCCCTCTATTACAGGGGGAAGTTTAATTTCTTCCACTCTTGATTTTTTATTAAACAGGCTTAATTTTTTTTGTTTTTTATTTTCTTTAGGGGTTTCATTTTGACTATTATTTTTATTCTTTTTGAAAAAGTTAAAGTGCTTTTTTTCTTGAGTAATTTGAGTTTGATTTTCTTCAATAGCTAAAGAGCTTGCGTTATATGAATAAAATAATGCAAGAAGAACAAAAAAAGTAATAATTATTTTACTATTCTTTTTCAAATTCCTCTCCAACATAGTGACTTTAAAAAATATATTAAATTAAAATTTTTATTTTTTTATCATTTCATTAAAGTATTTTAATTGTTGAAGTTAATTACATCAGGATTAAGCGCAAGCCACCTATATTTATCTTCATCTCGTTCAGGCATATCAGTAATAAAAATTCCGCCTGATTTACCTCTTTGAGAAATTAGATGTCCACTTAAAAACAAACTTTTTAGCGCACGTCTAATTGTATTTGGGCTAACATTTAAAATAGAAGCAAGTTCTCTTATAGGGGCAATTTTATCCCCTGTTTCATAATTTTCAATTATATATTTTTTAAGATGACCAAGAGCCTTTTGCCAAGAATAAGTATAGTTTTGAACAGAGTTGAATTTTTTTCTTTCAGAACTTACAAAGTCTTTTTTCTCATTTTGAATTTTACCTAAATAAACTGTTCCATATCTTCCCCTTCTTGAAAGAATTATTTTTTTAGCATTTAAAATTTTCATAGCGTCATTAACTGTTTTAATGCTAACATCAAACATCCTTGAAAAAGCAAGATTAGGAAGAATTTTATCTCCTTGTTTATATGTTTTTTCAATGTATGCCTGAATTTTTTTAACTAATTGATGAGTTAGGGTAAAATCTTCATCTTGAATTCCATTTAAAAGTTCTTCTTGGGTTAAACTGAATTCTTTTTTATAAATCCAAGTATATTTATTTCCTTTTAAGTGTTTTTTTTCTAAATAACCCATTCTAGAAAGGTTTACAAGAGCGAATCTAATTGTATTTTGAGAAATTGCAGTTCTTTTAGCAAAATCATTAATGCTTAAAATGGGTTCATTAAGTTTAAATTTGCCGTCAAGCACAATTTTTTTAATTTTACATTCAGCAATTGAACCATGGCATAATTCATCTTGAGATTTAATGTCTTTTGAATAAAAATCTGTGATATATGTTCCGATTGATTGTTTTGAACAAAAATAACCAAGATTTTTAACTTGGCGAATTGAATTTTGAATTGTTGCACAAGAAACATTCAAATAAGAAGCAAGAACTTCTTTTGTGGGGATAAAATCTCCATAATCAGCAACACCAATTTCAAGTGAATGTTTAATCCAATCTATAAGCCAATTTGTTACAATTTGCCCTTTCGGCAGGTTTGAAGTATTAAAATCAGGTTTTGGTATTTTTATATCATCTAAAGTTAAATGCTTCATAACACTTTTAATTTAACCATAAATATTATTTAATGTGTTCTATCTTTTAATTTTTAATTTACATATCTTTAAAAAATCGGATAACTGCCTAAAAACTTATAAAAGTTACATTCTTTTTTAATTTCTTCAATGGCTTCATTAATTTCATCAATTCCTTTATCGATATCAACAAAGAAATTATATTCCCCAAAAACCTTTTTAGATGGGCGAGATTCAAGATAAACTAAGTTTAGATTATATTTTTTAAATATTTCTAAGACCTTTAAAAGTGCACCTGCCTCATTTTTTGTATTAAAAACAATCGAGGTTCTTTCTTTTTTAGAAAAAAGATTTTTTCCTTTGCCTGCTAAAATAAAACGAGTTTTATTATCTTTAATATCACCTATATTTTTATCTAAAATATTAAGGTTTAGGTCTTTTGCTGCGTTAATTGAGCCAATAGCAGCATAGGTTTCATCTTTATCTATAATAGATTTAACGGCTTGCGCTGTTGAAGTTGCACTAATTAAATCGATATCTTTATCAAAATTAGAAGTGATGTAATTAGTGCATTGTGCCAGCGCTTGAGGGTGAGATAAAATATGTTTAATAGAATTTTTATTTCCTTTTGAAAAAAGGCAGTGTTCTATTTTAACATCAACCTGCGCCATAATTTTAACATCTGAAAGATAAAGAGTATCAATGCTTTGGCGAACAATTCCCTCTATTGAATTTTCAATTGGTAAAACTCCTAAAAGATTTTCATCTCTATCTAATAAATCAACGATTTTTGAAATTGTTGAAACAGGTTCTAAGGTTATATTTTCATTAAGTAAACCAGAAATTTTTTTAGCTGCAAGCTCGCTATATGTGCCCTTTGGACCTAAGAAATAAAGTTTCATCTTACCTCATTCTTTGAATATCTCTTGAAATATCTTTCTTTTTAATTGATTCTCTTTTATCATAAAGTTTTTTACCTTTTGCAAGGGCTATTTCAACTTTTACCCAGCGAGAAGAAAAATACATCTTAGTTGGAACAATTGTGTATTGTTCTTGTTTTGTTTTGTTTAAAATTTTTAAAATTTCTTTTTTGTTTAAAAGAAGTTTTCTATCTCGCCTTGGTTCGTGGTTATATATATTTCCAAATTCATAAGGTGAAATATGGCAATTAATTAAATATGCTTCAAGATTAGGGGTTATTTTAACATAGCAATCTTTTAAATTAGCACCATTTTTTCTGATTGATTTAATTTCAGTTCCTAAAAGGGCAATTCCTGCTTCAAATTTATCAAAAAGAAGATAATCAAAATATGCCTTTTTGTTTGATGATATAAGTTTTTCTGTTTGATTTTTATTTGCCATTTTTAAAGTATAGCATAAGATTGAAAACGCACAACATATTTCAATACATCCTCTAATCAATATATATAAAATAACCTGAATTGTGTTACAATCATAACTATGAAGAAAAAATTTAATATTGATTTAACTGTTCAAAACAAATTAATCGTTTCAGCCCTCATTATTTCAACAGTCCTAATCGTTTCAATTGCTTTTTGGGCGGTTAATCGAATAAAGATAGAATTAGATGAAAGTTATAGAAGTTTTGGTCAATTGTTGACTAAAACACTTGCCATACAAAATTATGAAATTACTCAACAAGCAACTTCATCAACTGCCCTTGGGTTTATAAAAGCGCACGTTAACTCTATTTTATCTTCAACTAATGATATTTCATATATCACTTTTAAAAATAGAGTTGGTGATGTTATTTATTCAACCATTGAAAGCTATAATAAAAGAGCGCAAAATGCAGACACAAACATATCTTCCCCTATGTTAGATCAAAATGGAAAAGTTGTTGGGGTAGTAGAAGTTGGTTTATCTGCCGATTTAGCTAAAAACGTTACTGTTACAACTAAAAAATCAATGTTAACAGTTTTCAGCGCCGTTTGGCTTGTTTTCACTTTGGTTATTTTGGGTAATGCCTTTTTAATAAGACGTGAGTTGACTCTTTTGCACCACGGCGTTAAAGAAATTGAACAAGGAAAATTTGGAACAGTTTTAGATTATAACCAAGCCTCTGGTGAAATTAAAGAACTTTTTGACGCATTTAACGATATGTCTAAAAAACTTCATAACTATGAAGAACAAAATATCGACCAACTTACCCTAGAAAGAAACAAACTTGAAGCCGTTTTGATGAGTATTGCAAACGGTGTTGTTGTTTGTGATAACTATGATAAAATTTCTATGATAAATTCAGCAGCGCAAAAGATTTTAAATACATCTAAAGAAGATATTTTAAACACATCTATTCAAAACTATTGCGATTCAACAGGCGAAGTTTGTTTTAAAGATAAAATTGCAGTTTTTAAAAACACTCCTCTTGATGTTATTGAAAAAAAACCGCTTGAATTTTCAATTAAAGTTGATAACAGAGTAATTAAATCTTTAATTTCACCAATGTATTCAAAAGTGCATGATTACCTTGGTTATATCATTGTTTTAATTGATATAACAAAAGAAGCAGAAGTTGACAGATTAAAAGATGACTTTATTTCTAATGTTTCTCATGAATTAAGAACACCTGTTACTATTTTAAGTTCTTATGCTGACACTCTTTATAATTATGGCGAACAATTTAATTTTGAAGAACAAAAAGAATTTATAGGCACAATTAATCAAGAAGTTGTACGCTTGAATAAAATGGTTAATGATATTCTTGATTTTTCAAAATTGCAATCTGATGTTACTCTTGAAAAAGAAAAACAAAGCATTGTTGATGTTATTGAAAAAATAACAAAAAGCCATAAAGTTTTAGCAGATGAAAAAAATATTTCAATTTCATTTATTAAAGAAGAAAATCTGCCAAACCTTTCTTTTAACACTCAAAGCATAGAACGTGTTATGAGTAATTTAATCACCAATGCTATTAAATACTCTCCTAAAGATTCAAGAGTTAAAATAAGAGCTGAAATTGCAAAAGACCCAAAATATCTTGAAGTATCTGTTGAAGATAATGGAATTGGAATTTCTCCTGAACATCAAAAAATGATTTTTGAAAGATTTTATCGAATTGAAAACCAAGTTCACACAATTAAAGGAACAGGCTTAGGACTTCATTTGGTTAAAATTGCAATTGAAAAACACCACCAAGGCAAGGTTTTTGTTAAATCTAAATTAAAAGAAGGTTCAACTTTTGGTTTTTGGCTTCCACTAGATGAAGAAGATGTTAAAGACATCTCTTTAAAAGAATTAAAAGATAAAACTTTTAATGAAGTTAATTCAAAAGAAGAAATAAGGGAAGATAAAAAACAAACAACAACATATCAAGAATATAAAATTGAAAAAATTGATGACTATTCAAAAAAAGCAGATTTTGATTCAAAATTCATCGGTTTTGATTCACCAAAAATTAAATTAAATAAAAAAGAAGAAACTGTTGATGATGATGTAATTGATACTGAAATAGTTGAGCAAACGCCATCTGAACCACAAAAAAATTCATTTATTCAACAATATAAAGAAGAAATGAAATCAAACCAAGAAGAAATAAAAAAAGAAAATAAAGAAGAAACCAAAAAATCTGATAAATCAGATAGCGAAAATGACGGCTGGGAAATTAGCTTTGAAGTAAGAGATAACTAAATTTTATGAGAAATTAAAGTATCTTTAGGATAAACCTCATTAATTACTTCATTTGTTATTTCCATAATAAAATAAGAAAATTCTTCGTTTTTAATATCTAAATCTGAAAAAGAAATTTTAAGTTCAATTATTTCATCTTTTTGATTAATTTTAGAATTTTTATAAGCCCCTTGCGCCCAAAGGCTTCGCTCAAGCGCCTGAACAAAGTATAATTTAGGCAAAGAATCTTGTTTTACAACAAAACGAACCTCTTTATTAAACTTATTTTTAACAATAGGATAAACGTTATCGTTCTTGTTTATAAATCTAACAGAAGAAAAGTTTGTTTGATTGTTTGATGTGAAATAAATTGCAATTTGATTTTCAAAGTCTTGCTTTTTAAGTTTGAATGAATTTTTATTTAGCTCAAATCTTAAATATAAATTTTCATCATCATAACCAAAATTAATGTTTTTGATTAATCTGTTGATGTTAGATGTCGGACTATCTGGAGTGAAAATATAGCCTGAATTTTCCCACTCTTTTGTATCTTTTTCAATTTCACAACTTAAAGAAGGAGAGATGTTTTTCTTTGGTTTAGCTAAAAGATTAGTTTGTGCGGTTGATAGTGGAATTTTAAGATAATCAGGCACTTTTAAACCTAAAAATTCATAAACATTCATTAAATGACGTCTGAATAAATAGTCAAAAATTCCATCACTTTTAGATTCATTAGGTTCGCCATACCACCAATACCAGTCACTTCCTTGAGAAATAAGAATTTCTCTATATGCTTTTTTTATTTTTTCAAGAGTTTCTTTATCTGTTTTTTTAGAATGTTTCTTCTTAAAGTCCTCAAAATCCTTGCAAACAGAAGAAAGATAAAGCCAAGCAGCGTTTTTAGTTGGTTCACCAATCCAAAGGTCAAAGTTTCGATTAATCCAAGAACCAGATTTAATTGTGTCTAATTCTTGTGGTTTTGATTGCTCTATAAAGTCGTTAACTAAAACAGTTTCAAGGGTTTGGTCATTTGAAATAAGTTCATATAATGTATCTAAAAACTCATTTCCATCATTTTGATATGTTTCCCAACAATTCTCACCGTCAAGAGCAATAGTTAAAATATGATTTTCAACAGGAGAAGTTTGAAGTTTTGCTTGAATTGTTTTAATTTTATCATACATATCATTTGCAGCGATTTTATAATCATAATTGCCATAAGCAAAGTTTAAAAGATTTGCAAAAAAGGCATCTGCAAACAAAATATTAATAGGATTTTTAGATTTTAATTCATAATTAACATTTAAACTTAAAGGGTTTTCAAGGTTTCCTTCAAAATCTCTTATAAATTCTTTTTTAATTGTTTTAGATAAAATCCCTTCGTCTAAAACTGTCCAATTAAAGCCCATTTTAGAAATTAAATTAAGGGTTTTAGGGCAAACACATTGTTCAGATAACCACATCCCCTTAGGATTAGTTTTAAAAATTTCAAAATATTTTTCTTTCGCTTGAATAATTTGCTCTTGAGCGTCTTTTTGCCTTGAAAAATTAACATCAAGATTTTCCTGATTTTTAATTTCTTTGTTTTTAAAATCAAAAAGCAAAGGTAAAATCGGGTGGTAATATGGACTTGTTAAAATTTCAATTTTCTTTTCATCTTGATAATTTTTATATTCTTCTAAAATTCTTTTTATTATATCAAGCTGAATTTGATAAATTTCAAGCCTATCTTCTTTTGTGTAATTTTTTTCTTTTTCAAAAAGACTTTTTAAATTTTTATATTCTGATAAAAATGTTTCATCAATCCAAAGGAGAGTGAAATTAGTCATTATGTCAAAATATTCTTGAATTGAAAAAATATCTGTATTAATTTCTTCAGCTTGAATTCTTTTATTATAAAGCTCAGTAAAATATGGTCTTTTTAAAACCATATTTTTATAATTCAAATCAAAATAATTATTTAAAATAAAGATTTTATCTTTTTGAGTAAGCTCATTTTCATCTTTCAAAAATATTTCAAGATGAAGATCTTTCTTGCCTTCTAAATATTTTTGCAAAGCACTTAATAAAACAGGTGAAAAATTAAAATTTAGCTTGATATTAGAAAATTTATCAATTCTTTTTAACATATCAAGATAATCTTTTGAAGCGTGAAGCCTAACCCACGGCAAGTAAAAATCGCCATCATAGTTATCTTGATAGTTTGGTTGATGAAAATGCCAAATAAAAGCTATGTTTAATTTTTTCATACAAATTAATTATAGCTTTTATTTTAAGTTTATACAAGTTTAAAATTATTCTACAGTAACAGATTTTGCTAAGTTTCTTGGCTGGTCAACATCTTTTCCTAGATATTCAGCAATATAGTAAGCTAAAAGCTGTAATACTACTATGTTTATAATTGGGCTAATTGTATCAGAAACAGATGGAACCATAATTAAATCATCAAACAAGGCTCTATCTTTTGAAGCGATATAATCAACAACACCGATTAATTTTGCTTGGCGAGCACGAGCTTCTTCACAGTTAGATAAAACTTTATCATAAACAACACCTGTGTTTAAAATAGCTAAAACAGGCATATTTTCATCTAACATCGCAATTGGACCGTGTTTAAGTTCGCCTGCGCTATATCCTGTTGCATTAATATAGCTTATTTCTTTAAGTTTTAGAGCACCTTCAAGCGCTGTTGGATAATTAATTCCTCTTGCGATAAAAATAAAATCTTTATAACAAGAATATTTTTTAGCAATTTGCTTGATATTATCAGTGTTTTCTAACAATGCTTCAACATTATTTGGTAATTCAACAAGTTCGTGTTTTAAACTTTGAATTTCATTTTGGAATTTTTCAATTTCCTTTTGTTCACAAAGATAGATAGCAAATGTATAAAGGCTTATAAGCTGCGCCATATATGATTTTGTAGCTGCAACAGAAACCTCAATACCAGCATTCACAGGTAAAAGGCTATCTGCTAAACGAGCCATTGTTGAATCAGCTCTATTTGTGATTATTGCTATATGAGAATGTTTTTCTTTAACTTGTTTAATAGCGGTAATTGTATCAGCCGTTTCACCAGATTGAGAAATACCAATTACAAGAGTGTTTTCATCTGCTATTGTATCTCTATAAATATATTCGCTTGAAGCCTCAACGTCAGTTGGAATTTGAGCATATTTTTCTAGAATATATTTACCAACTAAACCAGCGTGTAAACTTGTTCCACAGGCAATTATTTGAATTCTTGTAATTTTTTTAATATCTTCTTTTGATAGTTTAAATTCATCTAGGCTAACTTTTCCGTCGATATTATGTAATTTTCCACTTAAAACATTTCTAATTACATCACTTTGTTCGTGGATTTCTTTAAGCATAAAGTGCTTATAGCCCATTTTTGAAATAGAAAGAGCTTCAAAAGGAAGATGCTCAACTTTATTATTAATTAAACATCCGTCATCGTTATAAATTTCAATTGAATCTTTTTTAACAACCCCAATTTGATAATCTGCTAAATAAATTGCTTTTTTGGTGTATTCAATTATTGCAGGAATATCAGAAGCAACGAAGTTTTCATTTTCCCCAACACCAATTACTAATGGCGCATTTCTTTTTGCAACAACAATTCTATCGGGTTCATTTTTATGAATTGCGCAAAATGCAAAAGCACCTTTTATTTTTTTAACTGCACTTTGCATAGCTTTTAAAAGATTATTTGTTTTACCGTATTCATGCGCTATTAAGTGAGCTGCTACTTCTGTATCTGTTTGAGATTTAAAAACGCAGCCAAGCGCACTTAATTCTTCTTTTAACTCTTGATAATTTTCAATAATTCCATTATGAACTAAGGTTAATTTTTTACAATTACAAGTGTGAGGGTGGGCATTTATTGTTGTAGGAAGCCCATGGGTTGCCCATCTTATGTGCCCAATTCCTATGTGAGAAATTTCACAAGTTTCAGGATAATTTTTTAAAACTTCAATTAGGTTGTTCAACTTTCCTTGCGCTTTAAAAATATCAACATCATCACCATGCATTAGAGCAACGCCTGATGAATCATATCCACGATATTCAAGATGAGATAAACCAGAAATAAGAACCTCTGAAGCCTTTTTATCACCAATATAGCCAATTATTCCACACATTTAAATTAACTCCTCGTTTGTATTCTTTAATTTTAATACGAATTTTTTTTATTACAAATTAAGATTATGTAAACAAAAAAATAATTAATTTAAATTTGCCTTTTTATTATAAATAACTTAATCAGGGGAGTTGTTTTAGCCGAAAAGGGCTATAATTTAAGTATTAAGATATACTAAAAGGATAGAATTTATGAGAAAAAATTTCAACTTAGTCAAATTTTTGTTTTTGACTTTCTTACTTAACTCTATCTCATTTGCAAGTGAAGCAGATTTAATTGTTCCTGATTTTAAACAGGATTGTTTTAGCTTTAACTTGCTTTTAGTGGGAATTGGAGTTGCGCTTTTAGGTGTTGCTTTTGGTTTAATTGAATTTATTAAAATCAAAAAAATAAAAGTACACCCCTTAATGGAAAATGTTGGTACAACTATTTTTGAAACATGTAAAACTTATCTTATTCAACAAGGGAAGTTTTTAATTCTTTTAGAAACAATTATTGCAATTTCAATTGCTTATTATTTTGGCGTTTTAAGACACATGGGCTTTCAAGCGCTGTTTTTAATTCTTCTTTGGTCAATTATAGGAATTTTAGGTTCTTATTTTGTTGCTTGGTTTGGAATTAGAATGAATACCTTAGCTAACGCAAGAACTTCTTTTCTTGCCTTGCATTCTAAACCTCTTTATTGCTTGAATGTTCCTCTAAAAGCTGGGATGAGCATTGGGGTTTTATTAGTTTGCACAGAATTAATCTTAATGCTTGTAATTCTTCTTTTTATGCCTAAAGAACTTGCGGGTGCTTGCTTTATCGGCTTTGCAATAGGTGAAAGCCTTGGCGCTTCAGCACTTCGTGTTGCAGGCGGTATCTTTACAAAAATTGCCGATATCGGTTCTGATTTAATGAAAATTCAATTTGGAATTAAAGAAGATGACCCAAGAAACCCTGGAGTAATTGCAGATTGCACAGGAGATAACGCAGGAGATTCAATCGGCCCTTCTGCTGATGGCTTTGAAACTTATGGTGTAACAGGGGTTGCCCTTGTTAGCTTTATTCTTCTTGGAGTTTTCCCACAATATCAAATTCAACTTTTAACTTGGATTTTCACAATGAGATTTTTGATGATAATAACTTCAATTTTTGCTTATTGGATTAACAATGTTAAAACAAATTTATATGCTAAAAAATGTGAAAAAGAAGGTAAAAGATTTGATTTTGAATATCCTCTATCAAACCTTGTTTGGCTAACTTCAATTTTATCAATTATTACAACTTTTATTTTAAGTAAATGGCTTTTAGGTTCAATGCCATCTAATTTATGGTTAACCCTATCTTTAATTATTTCTTGCGGAACCCTTGGGGCAGCTCTAATTCCAGAAGTTACAAAGATTTTTACAAGCCCAAAAGCAAAACACACAAAAGAAGTTGTAACCGCTTCAAAAGAAGGTGGCGCTTCATTAACAATTTTATCAGGGATTGTTTCAGGCAACTTTTCAAGTTTTTGGATTGGAGCGATAGTTGTTCTTTTAATGGGCTTAGCCTATATTGCAAGCGGATATATTAATGGAATTATGAATTATCCTTCTGTTTTTGCCTTTGGCTTAGTGGCTTTTGGTTTCTTAGGAATGGGACCTGTTACAATAGCTGTAGATAGTTATGGACCTGTTACAGATAACGCTCAATCTGTTTATGAATTATCTTTAATTGAAGAACAAGAAGATATTGAGCTTCAAATCCAAAAGGCTTATGGCTTTAAACCTGATTTTGAAAATGCAAAGAAATATCTTGAAGAAAATGATGGCGCAGGTAATACATTTAAAGCAACTTCAAAACCTGTTTTAATTGGTACTGCTGTTGTTGGCGCAACAACAATGATTTTTTCATTAATCTTAGTTATTGAAAAAACTCTAAATGTTGCACCTGAATCTGTTTTAAATATGTTAAATCCATATACCTTACTTGGTTTCATTATGGGTGGCGCTGTAATTTATTGGTTCTCTGGTGCTTCAATGCAAGCTGTTACAACAGGGGCTTATAGCGCTGTTAAATATATTAAAAACAATATTAAACTTGGTTCTTTAGATGATAAAAAAGCAAACTTAGATAATTCAAAAGAAGTTGTTAAAATTTGCACAAAATACGCTCAAAAAGGTATGCTGAATATTTTTGTTGCGTTGTTTTCTTTTGCTTTAGCATTTGCATTTTTATCAAGTCCGGTGGATGTTAAACTTTCTGTTTCATTCTTTATAAGCTATTTAATTGCAATTGCTGTTTTTGGCTTATTCCAAGCTGTTTTTATGGCAAACGCAGGCGGATGTTGGGATAATGCTAAAAAAATTGTTGAAGTAGATTTAGAACAAAAAGGCACACCACTTCATGACGCAACTGTTGTAGGGGACACTGTTGGGGACCCATTTAAAGATACATCTTCTGTTGCGATGAACCCAATTATTAAATTTACAACACTATTTGGTTTATTAGCTATGGAAATAGCCCTAAGTGAACAATTTAGAAGTTACTCAAGAATTGTTGGAGTTGTATTTTTAATAATAGCCTTAATATTTGTTTTAAGGTCATTTTATTCAATGAGAATACCAAACAAAGGATAGATAAAACTAAAAGGGAGTCAATTGACTCCCTTTTTTTAATTTAATTTAAAACTTAAATTTGCATTCCCTTAAATTCATTATAAGCATTAAGCATTTGATTTCTTAATTGAATAGCCATTTGCATAGCAAGATTTGATTTTTGAGATGATATCATCACTTCGTGAACACTTATATCACCGCCAGAGGCAAAAGTTTCAAGGTCATCTTCCGCTTTTCTTTCAAATGTATTAAGTTCATTTAAACTGTTTGAAAAGCCATTTTTAATATCTTGCGCCATTTTTTCTGTTGGAGATATGTTTTCAATTTTTTGAGCGTTAATGCTATCCATCCCCACAAATTGATTAAACAAAGGATTTTGATTAGTTTGAACTTGCGCTTGATTCATTGAATTAAAAACATCAGAAAATTCATTCACCTGTGAATTAGCGTTATCTAATTGTGAATTAAAAATCTTATTAAAATCAGCTATTGAAGAATTAAAATTATCTACATTAAAGTTTGTGTTTATATTAAAGCTCATAATCTATCCTTTTATATATTAATTGCGCTTTGAATCATTGTTTTAGTTGTTTGAGCCAAGGTAATATTTGCTTCATAAGCTCTTGAAGCATTAACCATGCTAACCATTTCTTCAACAACATTAACGTTTGGAAGTTCAACAAACCCGTCTTTATCAGCGTCAGGATGAGCAGGGTCATAGACTATTTTAGTCGGGTTTTTTGAATCTGTAATAGAATCAACCATAACCCCTTTAGGAATAGCGTTATTACCCATTGTTACCCCACCAACTAAATAAGGTTCTTCAATTGGTTCAAATTCAACATTAACATTTCCTTTTGGAAAACCAAAACCTTTTTTTAAGGCGATTTCTTTAAAATTTACTTCTTTTTTCTTATAAACTTCTTTTTCACCATATTGATTTCTTGTTGTGTTAACGTTAGCAATATTAGATGAAACTGTGTCCATTTTAATTCTTTGGGCACTCATTCCTGTTGCTGCTATATCAAAAACATTAAAACTCATTTTCTAAACTCCTAATTAATTTTGACCTTTAATAACAGAAGCAAGCTGCGTATAAGATTTTGATAAAAGATTTGCAACTATTTGATATTGCATACCTGTTTTTGCTTCATCCATCATTTCTTTTTCAAGATTTACATTATTATTGTTATCATCTAATGGTTCTTGAGAATCAACTTCAACATCAATAAAAAAATCTTTTCCTGTATCAGAATTTAAAAAAGAAAGTTTTGCGATATCTTGCCCTTTTAAAATTGAAGAAGGATTTTTTTGATATTCAAGCGAATTTTGAAGTTTCATTTCTTCTTTTTCATTTTCTTTTTGAATAATTCCTTTAAGGCTTTGTTCAAAAGAAACTTCTTTTCTTTGATAATTTGGAGTTAAGGCATTAACAGTGTTAGCTGAAATTGCCTTAGAACGTTCATATAAGCCATCAAGCGCCATGGCTGCTATATCTTTTGTTCTATTATTAATTAAATCCATAATTCTATCCTTAAAAATTAATTATTTTGCTTGCGCTAAAGGCAAGGTTATTGAAAAAATTGTTTCTTTTTCATCGCTTTTTGTTAATTCAAATGTTCCAAATTGCGACCCGATTATTTTCTTACAAACAGATAAACCAACTCCCCAGCCATCTTTTTTAGTTGTATAGCCTGATTCAAAAATCTTTTCTTTGTTTTGATTTTCAATCATTTCACCATGGTTTATTATTGAAATTTTAACCTTATCTTCAACTTGTTTAATTTTAATTAAAATTTCATCATTTTGCGTTGAATCGTGCGCATTTTTAATAACATTATTTATAACACTTAAGAATTTATCGCCATCCACAAAGCAATTAGCCTCAAGCCCAGCCATTTCATCAATTAGAATTAATTTATTATTTTTTTCTTTTAAAAGACTAGAATAAATTTTAATTGATTCTTGGATTATTGCTTTTATGTTTCTTTCTTGAAGATTAACAATGTCGATATTTTTGAATTGTTCCACTTGCGCTTTTAAAAGCTCGATTGATTTTCTTATAGGTTGCGCTGTTTCAAAATCTTGTGTTTTCTTTTCAAAAATTCTTGTATAAATATCCAAAATACTCAGTTGATTTTTTATTTCATGAGCAATTTGAGTAACATTTTGATAGATTTCGTTTCTTAAAGAAGTATTTATATCGTTAACATTTTTATAGTTTTCTTGGATTTTTATACTATATAAATTTTCTTCAATTGTTTCTTCATAATGTTTTAAAATATTTTCAAAAACTCGGTTTAAAAGGTCGTTTTCCCTTCTTTCGGGCTTATGAATGTAAAATATTTCATCATAATCAACTAAAAAAGTTGATTTTAGGGTTTCATAAACATTATTCACAAGTTTTGAATTTAATTTAAGATAAATTTCAAATCTATCTTTTTCAACTTCTTTAAACAAAAAAGCTGCGTTATATCTTTGTGAAGTTAAAACAATAAAACCAATTTGTTCAACATCAAATTTTGAAAATTCAAAATCGCTAAACTCTCTTAAAGTAATTTCATTTGAATATTCAAGCCTTTTTATAATTCCTTGGGTATTTTCTATTTTAGGAAGATGATAAAAAACAATCCCCTTAGAAGAACCCCCCGTGAGGGGTTCTAAAAGACTTCTTGTCAAAGATTTAACTATTGTTGATGAATATAATTCATTTTGGGTTAAATCTTCTTTTTCAAAAAAGATATTAAAGTTTTTCTTGTTTTTGTTCATGATGATTTGTTAAATTATCACTCTTGGTTTAAATTTTACGCAGTCTTTCTAGCTTTTGGTTTAAATCCTTTATTAATAGCATAAAGAACGGCTTGAGTTTTTTCTTTTACTTGAAGTTTTTGGAAAATGTTATTAACGTGAGTTTTAACAGTTGTTTCGGAAATAAATAACTCACGAGCAACATCTTTATATGTAGCACCTTCTAATAATAAAGATAAAACTTCTTCTTCTCTGTTTGTTAAATAGTGCAATAAATTTTCTTCGTTTTCATCTTCAACTTTTGCGGCACCATTTTTTTCAAAATCTTGGAAATATTCAAAGAATTTTGAACATAAAACATTAGGAAGATAAATTTTACCCATTGAAACTTCATCAAGAGCTTTAATTAATTGAGCTGAAACCATTGTTTTTAAAACATAGCCACAAGCACCAACTTTCATAGCTCTATAAATTAAATCAGCGTCATCATAAGCAGTTAAAACAATAATTCTTGTTTTTAAATTTAATTTTTGAATTTCAGCGATAGCGTTAATACCATCCATTTCAGGCATATTTACATCCATTAAAACAATATCAGGTTGATATTTTTTAATTAATGAAATTGCAACATTAGCGTTTCCAGCATTTGCAATAACTTCATAATCATTTTCAAGATTAACCAATTCTCTAACGCCTGATGCGTGTTCGTATTTGTCATCAACGACGATAACTTTCTGCTTTCTTTTAAAATCAACTGTTCTTCTCATTACTCCTCCGAAACATTTATAAAACTTTTAATACGATTTATGTAACTTACATTAAAAATATACTTCTTCTGGGCGGTTTCTTCATCAACACGAAGATTTAATTTTAGCCCATATATACTGCACCCTTTTATCTAATACTTTAGATTTAGAAAAGCTGAAATATTAAGAAAGGTAAATGTTTTGGCATGCTCAATTAAAAATATGAGAGTTTAAGGGTCTAAATAATATCGTGTAGTATATTTGTAGGTTTTGTTAACTTTTGTAAATATTACTCAAATTAAGCAATTTTTTATTTAAAAAATACTTTATATATATGTCGAACGATTTAAGGATTAGTTATATGGCAATCGGTAAAATACCTTTTTTAGGTGTAACACAACCACAATATAATCAAAATAACTATAACGTAAATAATTCAAATTATTCATATCAAGGTCAAACTGCGCCAAAGTCGGGTAGTTTTAAACCTTCAGTTGAAGATTACGAAAAAGCACAAGCATACTTAAACGGCGAAATTAATACGGGTTTTGGTACGCAAGGTGCTTCTAAAATCGGACAAAGCCAAAACGTAAAAGGCAGCGCTTTTGATGGTTTCTCCGTACCGCAAAATAATGGGACAGGAGAATTAATCCCGCAATATGAAGATGGGGAACATAAGCTTTTATTAATGGCATAATTGATTTAAAGTCGGCACTCGCCGACTTTTTTAGTGCTTTTCGTTTAGAGTGAAGCACTGTTTTGTGCGCTTTTTGGATTTTAGAGTGCAAGAATTAGTTTGTGCAATTGTTGTTTAAGGAGTATAGCAACCCACACCCCACTCCCAACACGTCATCCCGAGGACGCTCGGGATCTGACCAAGTGGCACTGAAAGAAACAAGGTAAACCTTGGTGTTTACAGTGTTAAGTAATAAGATCCTGAAACTAGTTCAGGATGACAGAGTAGAGTGAAGTGTGAGTTTCTTGGCTCATGGATTGTCAAATTCCGCTCTGGCTCACGCATAAAGAATTTATAAAAAAATAAGACATTTTTCCTTTTTATATATACAATATAATTCATAAGTATTTTTACTTTGATGAGCTAATCAGACAATGTCTAAGGAGGAAAAATGACAGACATTCAAGCAAAAAAAGACAAAATTGCAAAGCTATGCGAAGAAAACAACGTTGGTTTTATCAGATTACAATTTTGTGACATCAATGGCACAATCAAAAATCTATCTTTACCAATTAGCCAATTAAATAAAGTATTAAATAATGAAATTATGCTAGATGGCTCATCAATTAAGGGTTTTCGTAGCATTGAAACATCTGATATGTACTTTTTCCCAGATTTAAACACTTTTACAATCCTACCTTGGTGTGAAAGAGATGGTGAAAATGTTGCAAGAATTATTTGTGATATTCATAACGCTGATGGCACTCCTTTTGAAGGCTGCCCAAGATGTAACCTAAAAAGAATGATTGCAAAAGCAGAAAAACTTGGTTATAAAATGAATGTTGGTCCTGAAGCTGAATTCTTCATTTTTGAATTAGATGAAAAAGGTGAAGCTACTACAAAACCGCACGATAAAGGCGGATATTATGACGCAGCACCAACAGATATGGCAGAAGATATAAGACGTGATATCGTGGGCACTCTTGAAGCGATGGATTTTGAAATTGAAGCAAGCCACCACGAAGTTGCAGATGGTCAACACGAAATCGATTTTAAATATGCAGACGCTCTAACAACTGCTGATAATATCATCACTTTTAAATATGTTGTTAAAAGTATTGCTGCTGAATATGGAGTTCATGCAACATTTATGCCAAAACCGATTTTTGGAATTAATGGTTCAGGTATGCACTGTAACTTATCTTTATTTAAAGACGGAAAAAACACTTTCTATGCGCCAAATGAAGATTTTCAACTTTCAAAAGAAGCACTTTATTCAATCGGTGGTGTTTTAAAACACGTTGAATCTTTTACTGCCGTTACAAACCCAATTGTAAACAGCTATAAAAGACTTGTTCCAGGGTATGAAGCACCTGTATATTTAGCTTGGAGTTTAGCAAACCGTTCAGCATTAATCAGAGTTCCTGCTAAACGTGGAGTTGCAACAAGAATTGAACTTCGTTCTCCAGATCCATCTTGCAACCCTTATCTTGCTCTAGCTGCTATTTTAGGCGCTATTTTAGATGGTATTGAAAACAAAATCGAACCACCAACACAAGTTGAAGAAAATATCTATGAAATGACACCAAAAGAACTAAAAGCAGCTAAAATTGATTCACTTCCAGGAACTTTAATCGATGCAGTTGATCTTTTAGAAAAAGATGAAGTTATTAAAGCAGCTCTTGGTGAACACATTGTTAATGAATTTGTGACCGCAAAACACATAGAATGGGATAAATATAGAACTTGTGTTACAAAATGGGAACTTGATTCATATCTAAATGCTTATTAATTAATAACACGGGCGGATTTTAAAATCCGCCTTTTTTAGTTATACAGGTGTATATAGGTTTTTCTAAATTCAAATGTTAACTTTTAAAAGAAAGTTAATGAGGATAGAAAAATTATTTTACAACTTGAAAAAACAAAACCACAAACAATTAGGTTGAATTTTAAAAATCCTTATAATATTTCAAGAAAAAATCTTGAATTAATTGGGGTTTACAAAAATAAATTAAAAGAAAAATCTCAAGAAATAAGTTCAATTGAAAAACCAAAGGCAACCCAAGAAGAAAAGAAAAAATATCTTGAGAAACTTTTTAATTCAAGAAAAATAAATTCTTTTTCAAAAATAAAAGAAAAGGAAAAAGAAAAAATTTCTTTTAAAAAACTATATTGTAAAATAATCAATTCTTTAAAAAAATAAAAAAGTAATTTCATCCAAATAGACTAGATATAAATTTTAGAATTAAGTTAAGATTAATCTATAGCAAATATGGAATAGAAATATGGAATTTCACATAGGTCAACACTGGATAGTTAATATTTTTGGTCTTAATGTGCATTTAGATACACTAATCACCCTTTGGATAACAATGGCGATAATTATCTTTTTTGCACTTTTAGCAGTTGGAAACTTAAAACTTGTTCCTTCAAGGCTTCAAGCAGTTTTTGAAAACATTGTAAGGATTTTTTCTTCTCTAACTCAAGATTTAGGTCAAGAAGGTAAAAAGCATACTCCAATTCTAATTGCTTTATTTCTATTTATTATTACAGGTAATTTAATTGGTCAATTGCCTTGGAAAATTTTAAACTTCATTCCTTTTATAAAAGAAACCCATGGGGAATTTGCTTCTCCAACTAATGATATCAATACAACTGCGGCTTTAGCTATTGTTGTATTAATTTATTACATTGTTTCAGGGGTTAGAAAAAAAGGATTTTCATATTTTAAACATTATTTTCAACCTGTTTGGTTTATGACACCATTTAATATGTTAGAAGATATCGTAAGACCTTTAACATTGGCATTACGACTTTTTGCCAACATATTGGCAGGTGAAATTTTGATTATGGTTTTAGGGGGCTTAATCGCTTCGTTACTTTCCCCTGAAGCAATAAATGTATTTTGTCAAAACACTTTAGGTGGAATATTACCTTCAACTTGGGTTTATAATATTGCCCTATTCTTAGGTTCATTATTACCACTACCTATTATGTTTTTTGAAATATTTGTAGCATTCATTCAAGCCTTGGTTTTCACGCTTTTAACGAGTGCATATATAAATGGTGCGGTAGCAAAACATTAATAAAAGGAGATACAAATGGATTTAACAGTATTAAAATTTATCGCTATGGGTTTAGCAATCGGCTTTGGCGTAGTTGGCCCTGGGATTGGTTTAGGCTTAGCTACTAAAGCAATTATTGAAAGTATTGCAAGACAACCTGAAGTTGAAGGTCAAATTTCAAAATACTTCTACATCGGCGCAGGTTTAATCGAAGCATGTGCAATTTATGCTCTACTTGTTGTAATTTTAATCGGCTTCGTACTTAAATAGTTTTATAGATAAGGTGAGAATTAATTTTCTCACCTTAAAATCAAAAAAAGGAAAAAACAATGTTAATGCAGATTGACGGAACTTTTATTTTTGTAGTAATAAGTTTCTTGATATTTCTTTTCATAATAAAAACAATTCTTTTCAACCCAATTAACAAAGTAATTGATGAAAGAACAAATTTTTATACAAAAAATTCTAAAATGGAAACAGAATCAAAAGAAAAATCTCAAACCCTTTTAGAACAAAAAAATCAAGCGCTTAAAACTTCAAGACAAGAAGCAACAAACATTGTTAAATCTGCCCTAGAAGAAGCTAAAGAAAAAAATTCTAAAAAAATCAAACAAGCAAAAAAAGAGGTTCAAACTCTTATTGAAAAAAACAAAAATAAACTTGAAGAAGTTAAAAAACAAACAAAACAAGAAGTAAAATCTGAACTTAATTACATTGTTAAATCAATGGTTTCAAAAGTTTTAGGAAAAGAAACAAGTGTTAATCTTGATGATGAAAAAATCAACAAGTACTTAAATATTTAGAAAAGAGATTATAATGAGCTTTTTTGAACAAATTTTACAAACAAACCTCATAAATTTTATAATTGTAGTATCAACCTTGGTTTTGATATTTAAAAAAGCACGCCTTGGCGATTTAATTCAAAAAATGGCAGATGAAACAAAAGCAAGTGTTGAAAAAAGTGCTACAAATGCTCAAAGTGCAATTTCAGAATATAAACAAACAAAAAGACTTGTTAAAGATACTCCAAAACTTCAAGAAGAAATCATTTTAAACGCAAAAATTAATGCTAAAAATATGGTTGAAAAATCATATCAAAAAACTCTTGTTCAAGAGCAAGAAATTAAATCAAGTTTAGAAAAAATTTATAAAAGCCAAGAAGAAAAATGCAAAAAATCTACAACTTCAGATATCTTCAAAGCCTGCGTTAATTTAGCCCATGATGAAATAATTGAAAAATTAACACCAGAAATTCATCATGAAATAATTAATTCATCAATTGATGAATTAGATAAAATTGAGGAGATAAGTTTTGAATAAAAATATCGACATAAAAAATCTTAAAGTAGCTAAAAGATACGCTCAAGCTCTTTGCGAAAGCGCAAAAGATAAAATTGATAATATTGAAAACGATTTAGCATTAGTTGATGAAACAATTTTTCATAACGACGAACTAAAACTTTTCTTCTTTCATCCTGTCGTATCTCTTTTAGATAAGAAAAAGATTTTATCAGACTCTTTTCAAGGTAAAATCGATGAAATTACAATTAATTTCTTAGAAACCCTTTTAGATGAGGGAAGATTTAAAATTTTTGATACTTTTTATGAAATCTTTAAAAATGAAGTTGATAAAATTAAAAAAAGACAACAAGTTGAAATTATAAGCGCAATTGAAATTTCATCAGAATTAAAAGAAAAATTAAACCAAAAACTATCTTCAAAACTTAAAAAAGAAATAATCCCAACTTATGTTTCAAATTCAGATATAATCGGCGGATTGATAATTAAAATTGAAGATAAGGTTATAGATTTAAGTTTAAAAAATAAACTTGAACTATTAAAAGAAAGCATATAATCTATATTGAAGAAAGGGCAGAATATGTCATCAACAATAAATAGCTCGGAAATAACAGCTATAATAAAGCAAAAAATTGAAAACTATTCTAAAAATCTTGAAGTAGATAACGTTGGAAGTGTAATTGAAATTTCTGACGGTATTTCAAGAATTTATGGTCTTAAAAATGTAATGTCATCAGAACTTGTTGAGTTTGATGATGAAAATAAAACTCTTGGAATTACCCTAAACCTTGAAGAAGATAACGTTGGGGTTGTAATTCTAGGAGATTACACCCACATTAAAGAAGGAATGAGTGTTAAATCAACAGGTAAAATCGCCTCTATCCCCGTGGGAGATGCCCTTATTGGAAGAATTATTGACCCTGTTGGGGTTGCAATTGATGGCAAAGGTGAAATTCATACAGATAAAACTCGCCCAATTGAAAGAATTGCCCCAGGGATTATTGAAAGAAAATCTGTTCATGAACCCTTGCAAACAGGTTTAACTGCAATTGACGCTTTAACTCCAATCGGCAGAGGTCAAAGAGAATTGATTATTGGCGACCGCCAAACAGGTAAAACAGCAATTGCAATCGATACAATCATCAACCAAAAAGGTAAAGATGTAATTTGTGTTTATGTTGCAATCGGTCAAAAAACTTCAACAGTAGCACACTTAGCTAAAACTCTTGAAGAAAAAGGTGCTATGGATTATTCAATTATCGTTTCAGCAACTGCTGATAACTCTGCGCCATTACAATATATCGCACCTTTTGCAGGTTGCGCTATTGCAGAAGAATTTTTAGAACAAGGTAAACACGTTTTAATTATTTATGATGACCTTACAAAACACGCTCAAGCATATCGTGCAATGAGCTTGCTTTTGAAAAGACCCCCAGGACGTGAAGCATACCCAGGGGATGTTTTCTATCTTCATTCAAGACTTCTTGAAAGAGCTTGTAAACTTTCTGATGAACGTGGCGGCGGCTCAATTACAGCCCTACCTATCATTGAAACCCAAGCAGGGGACGTTTCAGCTTATATCCCAACAAACGTTATTTCAATTACAGATGGTCAAATCTTCTTAGAAAGTAATTTATTTAACGCCGGACAAAGACCTGCAATTAACGCTGGTATTTCAGTATCTCGTGTTGGTGGGGCAGCTCAAACAAAAGGTATTAAACAAGTTGCAGGTCAATTAAGATTAGACTTAGCTCAATATAGAGAACTTGCAGCGTTTGCGCAGTTCGCTTCTGACCTTGACCCAGCCACAAAAGCTCAACTTTTAAAAGGTCAAAAACTTACTCAAATCTTAATTCAACCACAATATAATCCTTTATCTGTAGCGCAACAAGTTGCAATTCTATTTTGCGCTAATGAAGGATATGTTAACGATATTGAAGATAAAAATATTCAAGAATTTAAAAAACAATTCTTTGAATACTTCAGCGCAAACTGCCAAGATTTAGAAATAAGATTAAATCAAGGCGAAAAACTTTCAGATGAAGATAAAAAAGAGTTAATTAACCACATTAAAAACTTCAAAGAAAGTTTCCAAAACGCATAATTAGAAACCAAAAGGTAAAAAAATGGCAAACTTAAGAAACATAAAAGATAGAATAAATAGCATTAAAAACACTCAAAAGATAACAAAAGCTATGAAAATGGTAGCGGCAGCAAAAGTTAAAAAAGCTGAAAATGCCGTTAAAGCCTCTCGTCCTTTTACTCTTGAGCTTGCCAAAATTTTTACTTTTGCATACAAAGAAAGTTTAAAAAATAAACCTGAAAAATTTAAAACCGAAAACAATCTTGATAACTATCCTGTGCTTTTAGAAAAAAGAGAAATTAAAACCGTGGGCGTTGTTATCATTTCATCAAATAAAGGTTTAGCAGGTGCATATTGCGCTAATACTGTTAGATGTAGCATAAATTTAATTAAAAAATATGTTGAAGAAGGTAAGAAAGTTCAAGTTTATTTTGTAGGGCAAAAAGCAGTCCCTGCCGTTAAAAACATGCAAAAACAACTTGGTTTTGAAATTAAAAAAACTTATGTAAATATCTTAGATGGCATTAATTCAAGCTCTGCTTATGTTTTAGCAACAGCCCTAGCAGATTCTTATGTTAGTGGTGAAATAGATGCTATTGAACTTGTTACAACAAGATATAAAAATATGATGACATATAAAGCAGAATCTTGGCAGTTATTGCCTGCTATAGATAATGAAGATAAAATCAAGGAATTTCAAAATAAAGACCTTGATAAAGAATTGAACATTGAACACAAAGAACATAAAATTGAACCCCTAAGCGAATTTTTGCCCTCTGTTTCAAATGTTTTAATTAAAGTTGTTCCGATGTTTATTACAAATGTAATTTATCAAGCACTTTTAGAAGCTCAGGCAAGTGAACTTGCTTCAAGAATGACTGCAATGAGTGCCGCTACAAATAACGCAAGCGAAATGATTTCAAAATTGACAATTGAATACAATAAAGAACGTCAAGCAAAAATCACCCAAGAATTAACAGAAGTTATCTCAGGCGCCGGCGCATTAAATTAGGTTTATAAAATTAAAAGCCCAAAACCAAAAAGGTTAAGGGCTTAATTTTTATGCCATGATATCTAGTTTTTTACCATGTAATGAAACTGAACGAGTGTCATTACAGTTGATATTCAACTTTTCACCTCTTTGCGCATAGTTCATTGTGTTTTGATATGCTCTTTGAGGGTTAAGTGCATAAGGATTAGATACCATTGACTTTCCTGCAATTGCTTTAAGTGGTTGTATCATTCTAACCTCCTAATTTAGCACACACATGTATATTATAACACCTTATATAAAACATCTCAAGATGAAAAGTTGCTAGTGGGGGAGAATTTTTATAACGCACCTAATTACAGGACTCGTCATCTCAAACCTGAAAGCGTAAGCCGACGCAAGCGGGCTTAAAACGTCCACGCTCAATTCTCGACTCGTCATCCCGAACTCGTTTCGGGATCTTACCAAGTATCACTAAAAGAAACAGGGTGAAATCCTTGTAAACACTGAGACATACCAGATCCTGAAACAAGTTCAGGATGACCGATTGTGGAGTTGGATGTTAAATACGCATAAAAAAATGCTGCGAGAGGCTCGCAGCAACGTATGTAACACAAAAAATAACATGAAATAAATTTATTTACTTTTTACGCATTTTCCACTTTTTACCTTGTAACCAACAGTACAACCTGTACAAGTAGATTTTGAAGAACAATATAAGCAATTTGAAATTAAACTTGAACATTTCAAACATCTACCACCCGATAACAGAAAAGCAGTATCTTGGCATTGTGTACAGCCGCTTGAACTACAAACATTACATCCATCTCCAAAATCATCCCAGCAACTTCTGCAACTGCCACCTGATACATACCATTGAGGCCAGCAAGAATTGCAACCGCTTGAAGTACAAGTATAACATTCTCTTCCAAAAGTATCGGAACATTTTTTGCAAGAAGAACCTGAGGCATAAGATCCACTTGAACAGCTTACAGGTTTAGAACATCCTGTTCCGCTTACGTTATATCCGCTTGAGCAGCTTGTGCAACCGGATGAATTACAACTTGAGCAATATGAACTCCAATTAGAGCAACTTACGCAACTTCCGCCTGATTTATAATATCCGCTAGAGCAACTTGTGCAGTTACTTGAAGAAGTGCAACTTGAACATCCTGAAGGGCAGTTATAACAACTGCTTCCTGATTTATATTGACCGGATGAACAGCTTACTGTCGATGTACTTGACGAGCTTGATGAACTTGAAGATGAATTATATACGCAACCTCCGTCAGTCAAACTTAATGAATAGCCACTTTCACATGCACTACAGCCACTAGAATTACATAACAAGCATTTATAATGCCAATTTGCGCAAGTTTTACAGCTTTCTGTTGCAGCAGAATAAAAATATCCAGTTTTGCAAGAATAACAATGTGATGGAGAACATTCAGAACACCCCGTTTCACAAGAATGACAAGTCCCATTTGAATAATAAGAACCACTGGGGCAACTTGTGCTGCTAGCTCGAGAAGAACATCCGCCAGAACTAGTTTTTACATATCCATCCTTACATTTTGTACAACCACTTGGACTGCAAAGTTCACAATAAGAACTCCATTTTGTACATTTTACACAACTACTTCCAGATTTATAATATCCCTCTTCGCAAGACTGACAAACCGAAGAAGAAGTACAGTATCTACAACCAGTTTGTTGACAACGCGAACACGTCGTATCACTAGAACTATAATATCCATAATCACAACTTCTACATTTATTATAGGTGCAACTTATGCAATTCCTGAATCTATCTGAACAAGGATAACTTTTTCCACTCTTCAAATAATAACCACCTAAAACATCTGTACATGCAGTTGAATTACAAGCAGTGCAACCGGCACCATAAGCATCTGAACAGCTTAACATACAAGTCGTTCCACTTATAAAATAACCGCCTGAACAAGTAGAACATCCGCTTGAATTGCAGGTTGAACATTTTGAATGCCAATCGCTGCAAGGTTTACATTTTCCACCTGAAAGATAATATCCGCTTTTGCAGGCTTTACAACCGCCTGCGTCACAAGAAGAACAATTAGTGTCAAAGGTTGTACAGCTTTCACAAGTTCCCCTTGCAGGATAAGAACCTGTGGCACAAGATATACAACCATTTTTTTCACAAGCCGTACAGTTTGAACCAAAGGTATCAGAACATTTTTTACAAGTGTCGCCATCTTTATAATAGCCAACATTACAAACTAAATTTTTTCCATCGCAAACGCCGCCCGTTGGGCAAGCTGCGCATTTTTTAGTTGATTTAATAAATTGGTTGCCATCACACTCGAGACAGCCCTCAGCGTTACATCTTTTACAGCCTGTTCCACCGAGCTCAGGAATGTCGCAACTTTTACATTGACAGTTATCTGTATCTTTAAATTCATCTTCAGCGCAATTTTTGTTACAGATAACGCATCTTTGATCTTTTATACATAAATTGCAATTTTCCCAAGCTTCACAATTCATTGTAATTGAATCTGTTCCGCCACCACCAGCACCTGCAACAAGTTGCGCTTTTTTAGTTATAACAGGCGCAAAGGCAGACGCAGCAATTGAAATAGTAATTAAGGCAATAAGCACCTCGATTAAGGAGAACGCCTTTAGGCTAATCTTTTTCATGTTAACTTACCTTTATAATGATATTTTATATAAAAATATTACATTATAATAGTATAAATTACAAGTTTAAATTAGAATTTTTTTAATTTTCTTATTTAAAATAAGTTTTATGAATGGTTTTAACCTGTAAAATTATTTTGGTTATGTAAATTACGGGGTGGTAATGAAACAATTAACAAGCTCACAGTTAAAGAAAAACATCGGAGAAAAAATTAAATTTTATCGTAAAAAATTGAAAATTTCACAATTTGAATTAGCCGAAAAAGTTAACATGGAAATGAAAAGCCTTTCAAGAATTGAATCAGGATATAATTATCCACAATGTGAAAACCTAGTTGCAATTGCACAAGTTTTAGAGGTTTCACCTTGGCAATTATATTTTATTGATGAATATAAAAGCCCTGAAGAAATGAAAAAAGAAATCATCTCAACCCTTGAAAATAACGAAAACTCAATCCCTATTTTATATCAATATTTAAAATTACAATAGCCCTTTCACCTTGAATACTAATCAATTTACTTTTTCAGCATAGCAAAAGTTATGTTATAATTTTTTAAAGGGTAGTACAAACCCACCGCTAGCACAGACAATATACTAAGAATTGGCTAGAAAGGAGGGTTAAATACGCCCGCAATTCTTAACAAAGAATGAGTTTAGAAGTGCAAGTGCCCTTGGGGTATGATTTTGGACAAAATAATAATGCTACTAATCGTAGCAACGCTATTCATAGTAGCACTAAAAATGTTCTAATCATAGGGTACTAAGCGAAGCCTCGAAGAACTGGTACTTCTTTGGGGCTTCCCCCTATATTTATGTTATATACCCATTTTTTATTTTTTCAACATGTCCTCATTTTGCCCAATAAACCTTGAAATTTTCAATTTCTTCTAAAGTTTTATTATAATTTCCCTTAAAACAAATTGTTCTATCATCAATGTAAAGATATGACGGGATTTTGACATTAGTTACATCTTTAAAATATTTATCGATTTTATTTTCCATAAGCCATTTTGTTGAAAGAATTAGATTTCTTGTTGTAAAAAGATATAATTCAGCATTTTTAGAAAGCTTTTCAAGAAATTCCTTTGCGCCGAGTTTTATATCTGAAATATTATTTTCATCAAACTTTTCACCATTATATTCATTTAAAACCCCATCTAAATCTATTAATATTTTTTTAACAAACATAATAATTATCCATATTTTTGTCCGTGCTACGGTTTGTTTACTTTGTCATTATAGCGGACAATTTATTTATGGACAAGAGTTTATCTGAAAAATTAGCCATTAGAATTAAGGAATTGAGGAAAATTAATAACTTTACTCAAGACGAACTTGCCTATAGAGCAAATATTGCCCGCTCGACCTTAGGAAACATTGAAACAGCCCAAAACGACATCACCCTAACTAAAATTAACCAAATCGCCACAGCCTTCGGCTTATCCTTATCCGAATTTTTTGATTTTTAAAATTGGCGGGAATGCTTTTAAAATTATCGTTAGTTGTAAATATCTCTCAAAAAATTTCCAATAAAAAACTCCATAGAGTTGGCAATTTCTAAACGATTTTATATAAAAACAAAATCGCAAAATTAAATTTTGAACAAAAAATCAAAATAAAAATTAAAAAACTCGATAAATATTTTCTTGTGAAAAAATAATTTTCTTCATCGCGATTCATAATCACTTTTAATAATTGAAATATTTGTTTGAAAACTCGCCTAGTCGCCAATCATCAAAACTGTCGTTTGATTTAAAATTATAACTTTCGGCTTTTTTATAAAATTCATAAACCAAAGGGTAAAAAGCTGATTTTTGATTTTCTTGTAAAAATTTTTCATAAGACTGTCTATAATCATCATACATTATTTTGGTATCATAATCAAATATACGAGAATTATCCAAACCAATCAAATAAATTCTTAAATACCATTGCAATTGTTCTTCCATTTCTTGCTTTGCAATGAAGTTTTTATCTGATGATTTTATTAATTGTTCAAGTTCTAGTATATACTTTCGAACTTCATCTATATTTACAGACAAACATGCGTCATCTACTATCGTTTGGGTTTTTGCAAGATGTTTTAACCATAAACTATACGTTGGCGATAAATATTGACCATATTGTTGTGCCAAATAATTCCAATTAGGTTCAAAATATAATTGGCCCTCTGATAGTGTTTTTTCTATCCAAGCAGTATGAGTGTTTGAAGACATATCAACTTCGTTCTCGTTCATTTTTTCTATTATTTTTATATACTTTTGTTGAAAACTATAAAACCGATCGTCATTATACTCACCTTGTCGTATATTTTGTTTAAATTCTTTTTCTATTGGCTTGTATAAGTTTCTATAACAATATTCAACTGAATTTTTATCATCTGTTAATATTTGTACTTGTTTACTTGATTTTACATCTTCCTTCTTTTGCTTCTGTATACTCGTAGTTGGTACACTCGCCAGGTTTCTATCTTGCATTTTAGAATATGAATTATGAAAAGATATAGAAATACACAGCAAGATGAATATCAACATTGAATTCAATATAGACATTCCCGTTTTTGCTTGAATAGTATTTGCTTTAAACATTTTATAATAATTCACTATTTTATATCCGCATTTTGAACATTTCATGTTTTCTATTTTATCTTCGCCACATATTGGACAACATTTGCCATTAATTACTGCATTAATCATTTGATTAATTATTTGTGACTTTTCACCATCTACAAAAGACTCAGTATCTTTTAAAACATCATAAAAAGCAGATAAATTAACAGATGTCCTTGCATTTGAAAATTGAAATGTTATATCTAATCCATTATCATTACTACAATTAAGCTCGCCAATAGCGCACAATGCTACTTGATAATTATTAGTATATCTTCTGTCAGCGGTACCATTTTTATTTACATGTATCCACCTATAATCTACTATTATTGAATCTTCCGGAGGATTATCTAAAAAATATTTACTTATTTTAAAAGTACATTTTATCTCATCGTAATCAATACCCAAAAAACTATTACCATCATTGACTAATATAATATTAGGCAAAAAATACAGCTCATAATTATTTATTTGAACCGTGTACGCAATAATATCCTGCTTTATATATTTAATGTTTTTTGGATATATAGAAACAGTATTATTCATATTGAGTTTTATTTTGCACTTAGAATTGTTATCATGAGGATTCTTTACATATAAAACTTTATTATTTAACGAAAGAACATATAAAAACAAATTTAAAACCATAAAACGGTCGTCTAAAAAAGAGGCTTTAATTTCATTATAATATTTTTTATCTATCAAAAAGAACTCACTACAAAAATACCTTGCCAGCAAAGTCAGCAAAGTCAACACAAATAACAAAATATCACCAGTTACTACAGTTAAAATTATTTCAAAACACAATATAAAATTATACAATTTTTCTTTAGTCTTACAGTTATTAATGTTATCTATAAAACCATTTTTTATATTTTTTAAATTTACAACAAAAGCATCTTTAGAATTACATATATTTCCACGCTGCTCTATAGTGCTAGATTTTTTATAACTTTTCTTTGCCGAACCAGATTCTTCAACATAAGACAATCCAGTACCAGGCAATGAATATGTTTTTCTGATTCGACCATTAGCCAAAAAAGTAAACCTAAAACCAGGTATGCCAAAACTGCTACCAAAACCGCTTTTACTTATATTTAATCTAAATGGTCCGGCCTTAAATGATTTTCTAAATCTAAATCCCATGTTGCCTCAAAAATAATTCTATTTTAATTATATACCAAACAATATCGATGCAATAACTCAACTTAAAATGTAATTTTCAAATGCCAACAATACAAACAAAATAAAAAAATAATAAAAATACAATTCAAATATAAGCAACAACTTGAACATTCGACAAGAATAACAAAATTGTATAATTTTTAGTAAAATTTTCAATAAAAAATACTCCCCAGGTTGGACTCGAACCAACAGCCTACCGGTTAACAGCCGGTTGCTCCGCCATTGAGCTACTGAGGAATATTTTTCAAATTTATTTTATTTTTAATTTCAATTTAATTTAGTGTCCTCGTTTGAGGTACTGTTTTATATTAACAAAAAAAATTTTTTAATGCAAGTATTTTTTAATTAAACTTTTCGGGACTTTAAACTTTCTTAAAAAAATGATATAATAATCACAAATTATAAGGAGAAAATATGTGCAGAAAAGATGACAGCTCGTTTAGCTTTGCAATGGGTATTCTTGCAGGGATTACAGGTGGAATTATTGCAGGAATTTTGTTTGCGCCAAAATCAGGCGAAGAATCAAGAAAAGAAATCAAAGAAACTTTTGAAAATTTAAGAGAAAAATATTCTCCGGAAATTCTTCAAGCAAAAGAACAAGCACTTTGTGCGATTAAAAATTCTAAAGAAAAACTTGAAGATACCTATAACAAATTCAACGAATATTTAAAAGCTAAACAATTAGCAAAAGCAAAAAACAACGAAACAAATGTAGATGAAATGTAGGTCAATTTGATGAATGCAAGTGTGAGTTTTTCAATTTTAATGCTTGTTAGTGTAATTTGTCTTATTATATTAACAATTTTCATTTGTAAATTATTAGTAAGTTTAACTAAACTAACAGACAATGCAAACACAATAGCATATAGTGTAAAACAAGAAATAGAGCCAACTTTAAAAGAATTAAAAGAAGCTGCAAAATCAATTAATTCAATTGCAAACAATGCAGACGCAAAATTTCAAAACACAAAGGCTTCAATTGGTTCTTTAATTGGGCTAACTGCGGGGCTTGGCGGAAAGCTAAAAACCTTTTCTCAAGGGATTTTAAAAGGCGTTTCGTTTGGGCTTGGTTTATTTAAAAAATAAAGAAAGGAAAATATTATGTCAACAGGTAAATTCATAGCAGGCTTTGTTGTAGGTGGCATTGTTGGTGCAGTTGCAGGCATTTTACTTGCACCACAATCAGGCGAAGAAACAAGAGAAAAAATCAAAGAATCTTCTCAAAAAGCTTATGATAAAGCACAAAACGCCGTAAAAGAAATTCAAGATAAAGCTGAATCAATTAGTAATGAAATGGCTAAAAAAGGCGAAGAAATTATTAACAAAATTCAAGGACTTATCGATAAACAAAAAAATCAAGAAGCATAGTTTATTATAAGGCGAGATAATTATCTCGCCTTTTTACTTATGAAATATATTTTCCCGTATCATCCCCTAAAAGAAACTTAATTTCTTCCATTGTTGGAGTTTTAGCAAAAGTAATTGCAAAAATCGGATTTTTAGAATAGTCGATTTTTCTTATTTCTAATGGATTTTTTATATTTTTTAAATATTTTTCAAAATTAATTTCTTTGATTTTACTTCTATCAATGTTTTGAGGAATATCTGCAATTGTAAAATAATAAAAATCATCATCTTTTTTAGATAAAATTTCATCCCAATTTGGTTTAATTTGATTAAAATATGCCTCATAAACATTTATTCCCCAGCTAAAATAAGCAAGGTCTGTAATGCACCAACCACAAAATCTTAGGGGGTTAATTTCAATTGGAATTATATTTTTTTCATTAGCTCTTAATTCAAGATGAAAAGGAAAGTCTTTAAAATCAAGGCTTTTAGCCAAGTCATCTAAAAGTTTTTTAAATTTATCATGATATTTTTGAATTATTTTTTTAGATGTAAAATAAACTCTATCTGAAACATCATCCCCGTCAAAAAATGGATGTTGATAAATATTTAAAATTGTTGCTTCGCCATTTTTATCAAAATAAGCGTCCAGCGCAAACTCATCTCCTTCTATCATTTCTTCAATGATAAAATCGACTGTGTTTACAACATTTTTCGGAAAAATATTTTCAAATTTTTTAATATCTTCTTCAAGTTTTAAAATCGTCTTTTCCCAAACTTCTTTTGAAACAATAGGATAAACCCCAAAACTTAAAAAGCCAACATTTGGTTTTAAAACAACAGGATAAGGAATTTCCTCGGGATTTATGTTTTTCAAGCTCGAAAAATCAACTTTTTTAAAATAATATTTAGGATAAAGATTTTTCAACGCTTCACGAAAAGCAGCCTTATCTTTAGATAAATTAATCATTTTATCTAGTTTTGTGTTTTTCAAATTTTCAAAAATAAATGAAATAGCGTTTTCAGAATTAGCATAAAAAAGTTCGTTTTCATTTTTATATTTTTCAACCGCTTCTTCTTTTGAAGTTAGTTCTGCTGCTGAAAAATATTCTCTTGCAACTTCATTATCTAATACTTTAAAATTATTTTTTCTAATTGTTTCAATTAAAAAATCTGAAACATAGGGTTTTTCTAATAAAATCATTTTAACCTCAAAAAATCGTGTTATAAATATAACACGATTTTAGCATAAATATTAATGTCCAACCCTTTATTTTTCTTGTTTAATTTCTAATAAAACATCAACAATTTTAGGGTCCCATTTTGTTCCTGCTTCATTTTTAATCACTTCAAGCGCTTCTTTATTAGATAACGCTTTTCTATGCGCCCTATCTTGCGTTAAAGCACAATATGCCCCCGCAAGAGCGATTATTCTAGAACCAAGAGGAATAGAGTTTCCGCTTAAGCCCTCAGGATAACCTTTTCCATTATAGCGTTCTTGTTGATAGTTGATATATGGCACAACTTCAGACATAAAGTTGATATTCATTAATAAATCAACACCAGCGTTAGGAGAAGATTTTAATTCATTCCATTCAAGCTCAGTTAACTTATCTTTTTTAGTGAATAATTCTTCTGAAAGAGTTATTTTACCGATGTTTTGAAGAAGTCCGGCGTAATAAATTAAATCTGTTGTTTTTTCATTTAATCCTAAATGATTACAAATTTCACGAGATAATTTAGCACATTCTGTTGAATGAGAACGTTTATATTGACCTTTTAAATCAACTGCGTAAGCTAGTTTTTCAACAAAAGATTGTTGTTGATCTCCTAAATCGCCGATAATAGCAGTCAACTGCGCTCTTAAATTTTGAAGTTCTAAAGTTGAAACATTATCATCATTTATCAATCTTTTAACTTCATCAATAAGTTTTTGTAAGCCTAAAGATGTTACAAAAAGCCCAGCTGTATTTTGAATTAAATCTGCATATTCAAATTCTAGTGGTCTTTCAACTTTTCTTACAATTTCAATAACACCAATACATTCAAAATTATTTTTCATTGGAAATAATGAAAACTGCATTCCATCTTTTTCAAAAACAAATTCTTGTTCTTTTTCCATAACATTTTTAATGTAAGAAGCCACTTCGCCTTTTGAAAGTTCTTCATCAGATGAACCCGCATGGCGCAGAGGGGAATTCTTTGCCGCAAGAAAAATGTTACACTCTACAAGATTTAACATTAATTTAATTGTTTTTGCAATTGAATTATAAATAACAAAATCTTGATTATTTTCAAAGCCCAAAAGGCTTAATGTATTATCAATTGAATAAATTGAAATTAATTCTTTAAGTTGTTCTTTAAGCTGCTCTTTTTTATCTTTTTCTTTTGCTTTTTTTGAAATCTTTTCAACAAATTCCTGATTAATTAGATGTTCTGTAAAAAAATCACCTAAATTAAGCGCAAAAATTTCCTCTAAGGGGTCGTCTTCAAGAAGATTAATACTTCTTGTAAACATTGAGGCATTATTTTGTTGTTTGACTTTTTTAGATTTGCTCATAAATACCCAATCCTTGTGCCGTTTATATTATATCATATCGGCATAAATTTTTAAAACTGTAGCTTTTTTTGAAAAATTTATACATTAGTTAATATTTTTTATACTTTAGTTTGAGAAAATCTCATGTTTTTTAGGGAATGTGAAGCAACTACAATAAAACGCAAAAAATATTTTTCCCATGTTTTATATACTTACAATACTTACCGAGGATAAAATGAAAATAAATTTTAATACATATACCCCACAATTTAACACCCTAAAAAAGAAAAACCCTTATTTCAAACCAATTCAAGACAGTGTTTCATTTTCAGGGAAAAATCTTTATCTTGAAGCAAAAAAACTTCCGCCTGAAAGTTTTCCAAGCCCAGAACTAAGGGAAGAAATTTTAAGCGCTCTTGAAAAAGATAAAAATGCTAATATAATTCAAATTCAAAAAGATTATTACCACGACCTTTTAAATTGTGAAACTCTTGAAGAAGCGAAAGAAAAATTCCCCGAGCTTAAAAAAGTTAAAGATGCAAAAGATATTGAAGAACCAAAAAGAGGTAGAGGGGTTTTAAAAGAGGTTAAAAGCGGACGTTATGAGGGCTTAACGCTTGAAAATTTTTCTCTAAAACTTGTTCAACTGCATTACGCTGAAGCAATTTCTTTTAACACAAAAACTAATCAAGATAGATTTTTTGGAATTAGTTTAACTTCTATGAATAAAATTTCAAAAGAGCTTTCTATTCCTATGGATAAAGGTTATAGAGATTTATTAGCAGCTAAAAAGCAATATTATAATACAATTAATCAATTTAAAAATAATGAACTTTTAAGACAAAGCGCTTCTCAAAGGTTAAAAGAACGCTGGCAAAATCCAGCCTATCACGAAAAAATGAGGCAAGTTTCAAAAGAACAATGGGCTAAACCAGAATTTCGAGAAATGATGAGAGAAAGAAGTGTTGGAAATTGGGAAAATCCTGAATTTAAAGAAAAAATGGTTCGCCTAACCATAGAACGTTGGCAAGACCCAGCTTACCACGAAAAAATGAGTCAATTAGCAAAAGCAAACTGGCAAGACCCAATTTATCATCAACGTATGGTTGAAAGAAACAAGGCTCTTTGGCAAAATCCAACTTATCGAAAAACAATGGAAATAACCTCAAAAGCAAGCAGCCTTGCTTGGGAAATGCACCCAAAAGGAAAAGAGTTTTTAAAAGGAAAAGTAAAAGAATTTCCAATTTTACCTTTTATTTTAAACAAAGAAAACAAAGGAATTCCGCTTGATGATAGAGAATTTTCTTACAAACTTTCTTATTATAAAGCCTGTGAAGAAGAATATCCAACCCTTAAAAAAGAGGTTGGACAACTTCAAAAAGAAATTCTTTCACAGTGGGGCTTTTATGAAAAAGATAGGGATATAGAAAAGATTTACGAAGCCCATTGTAAATAATTACATATCTTCATTTTTTGAAATTTCAAATTCTTCAATAGCATTGTGAAGTTCATCAGGACAAACTGTATTTTTTGCAAGGGCAATTTCTTGCAGACTTTGTTTTAAAATTTTATCTTCATTATTAATAAGTTTGCTATCTCCCGAAACAATATCACGCTTATTATATCTAAAAGCAAGGCGTAGTGCATCTTCAGAAGGTGAACCAAATTCATTTTGTTTTTCTTGAACTTTATAACTTTGCCAATTTTCAGATAAATTTTTAACCCTTTCAAAATTGCCGTCTTGAGTTAATCTTTTATCTGTTTCAGATTTTAAAATCTTTTGAACATAAGCCTTTTGACTTTGAAATCTATTAGGGATAATTATTTTATCTCCGATTATTTCTTGTGGGTCTTTCTTTTCATATTTTTTATATAAATCAATTGCCACTTGAAGATGACCAAGCTCAAATTGCAAGAATATTTCCCAAGTTTCTTTTAATCTTTGATCTGTTTCATCTGTTAAACAAGTATAATAATTACAAACTTCGCAAAATTCATGGATTAAAAGTTTTTCAAAGAAAGTTTCACTGCTATCAATTAAAGATTCATACATTGTTGTGTGTTCTTCTTCAACATCTTTAATTTCAGCATAAGTTTTTCTTAAAATAGGATCAGCATAATTAAACCCGTGTTCGGCGTAATAGTTATGGGTTTGTTGCTCAGCTGATAACAAAGTTAAAATATTAACTTTTGTTTGAGGAGAAGTTTCATTTTTCTTATAAGGTTTTCTTATTCTTAAACTATTGTTATTATGATGAAACTGAGTTGGGCGCCCTAAAACAACATCTGTTTTATTTTGAACAATAGAATCAGGTTTAATTCCTTCTGTCATATAAGCAAACTGACTATAGCGATATAGATGGTCAAAATCTTCTAAAAGCCCAAAGTCAAATGTTTCTTTAACATAATCATCAGGCTCATTTTGCGCTAGCCAAGCAGTTAAATCAACCGCCACTTGCTCATAAGCAAGAGTTGTTTCTAATACAGATTGATCACTTGGCGACATCCAATTAACGCTAATTTGTTGAGAATTTTCAATTTTACTTATTAAACTAATAAGCTCTTTATCATTATTATTAGGCATAAAACGATTAAATTGATGTTTAAAACCCCAAGCCTCAATTTCAATACCATTCATTAAAATTTGTCTTGTTCTTGTATAACAATCTACAAGGGTTTTATTAAAAGGCTTATGGGCAATTTTATGCCAAGACCTTATTTGTTTTTCAATTGGAATACCTTTTTCTTTAAGTGGATTAAATGTCATATTTTACCTTTCTTTTTGTTTGAAGATAATTAAAAGATTAATTTTTTACATCCTATAGGTGGCGATTAGAAAGGTAGATTTTTAATTTATTAACATTCTGAAACATTTTTCTTGCATAAATAACTTGATATAATATAATTTTCATGTCAGAAAATCCCAACATCGAACATAAAAAACTGCTTTTGAAGAAAAGCTCTTTTTGATGTTCTTTTTTGCTATTATAAAAACAAAAGAAATTACAACTAAGAAAGGTAATAAAAGTGGAAGAAAACAAAGAAATCCAAGTTAGCGAAGAAACTCAAGAACAAGCGCAAGCACCTGTTCAAGAAGAAACAAACGAAGCTAAAAGACCCCAAAGAAAATCTAGAAGAAGAAAAATTGAAACCGTTGAACCGGTTGAATCTGAATGGAAAGAACAAGTTGTTCAAATCCGTCGTGTAACAAAAGTTGTTAAAGGTGGTAAAAAACTATCTTTCAGAGCTATTGTTATCGTTGGTAATAAAAAAGGTAAAGTTGGCATGGGCGTTGCAAAAGCTGCTGAAGTTATTGTTGCAATTCAAAAAGCTGTTGCAGACGCAAGAAAAAATCTTGTTAGCGTACCTATTTTCAACACAACAATCCCTCACATGATTACAGGTAAATCAGGCGCAGGTTCAGTTGTTTTAAAACCTGCTTCAAAAGGTACTGGTATCATCGCCGGTGGTGCGGTTCGTGCAGTATTAGAATTATCAGGAATTGAAAACATCCTATCTAAATCTTTAGGATCAAAATCTCCACTAAACGCTGCAAACGCTGCTCTTGACGCTCTTAAATCTTTAAGAACATTCAACGAAGTTGCTAAAATCCGTAACATCAGCGTAAAAGAAATGTTAAATGCGTAAGCACTAAATTTTAATTAAAAGGATAAAAAAATGGCAGATAATAAAATAAAAATTAAACAAGTGAAAAGCACAATCGGTGCTTCTGAAAAACAAGTGAAAATCGTTCGTGCTCTTGGTTTAAAGAAAAAAGACCAAGTTGTTGAACACGCAAATAGCGCTACCATTATGGGTATGGTTAACAAGGTATCTCATATCGTAGCAATTGTTGATTAATTACGAAAAATAAGAAAGGTAATATAATGTTAAAATTAGAAGATATAAGACCTGCTGAAGGCGCAACTCACGCTAAAAAACGCAAAGGTAGAGGTATTGCTTCAGGTCATGGTAAAACCAGCTGCCGTGGTAACAACGGTGAAGGTCAAAGATCAGGCAACTCTCACAAAAGAGGTTTTGAAGGTGGTCAAATGCCATCATACCGTCAAATGCCTAAATTAAAAGGTTTTAAAAACAAATTCAGAGAAGAATCTGCAATTATCAACGTTGCAAGATTAGCTGAATTAGATGTTGAAGAAATCGATTTAGCTTTCTTACAAAGTGCTAAAAAAGCTGATTCTTCCGCTGTTGCTTTAAGAGTTCTTGGAAATGGTGAAATTAACAAAGCTATTACAGTTAAGGCTTCATACATTAGCCCAAGTGCAAAAGAAAAAATTGAAAAAGCAGGCGGAAAGGTTGAATTAGTATAATGCAGCAATCTGTTAATCAGGAAAAAATTATACAAAACTTAATGGCAAGTTGGCGCTCAAGTGGATTAAAGCAAAAGCTGATATTCACTTTTGCGATAATTGCCATGTTCAGATTTGGCGCACAATTACCAATTTTTGGTATTAACAATGAAGTGTTCCAAAATCTTGCTAATGGAAACAATTTAATTGGCTTTTTAGATATGTTTTCAGGTGGTGCTTTGGGTAAAGTTTCAATTTTTGCCCTAGGTATCGGACCTTTTATCACATCTTCAATTATTATGCAGCTTTTAGCGGTTGTTATTCCAAGCCTTGAAAGAGCTCAAAAAGAAGATGGTGAAGCAGGAAGAAGAAAAATCCAACAATACACAAGACTTTTTGCAGTTGGATTAGCGCTTTTCCAATCAATTATTTTTTCATTAGCTTTATACAAACTCCCTGGGGCAATTTTACCAAACGTTAACCCTGCAATGTTTTTTGTTGGTTCAGCAGTTACTTTAACAGCTGGGGCTATAATTGTTATGTGGTTAGCCGAATTAATTACAGAAAAAGGCGTTGGAAACGGCGCATCTTTATTAATTTTTGTTGGTATTATTGCGGGAATTCCTTTATATTGTAATAGAACAGCAACTCTTGTTGCGCAAGATTCAATGTTACAATTAGGTTTATTGGCATTAATTGCGATTTTTCTTGCAACAATTATATTTATTATAATTTTGCATGAAGCAGCAAGAAAAGTGCCGATTGTTTCTGCTCGTCGTCAAGTTGGCAACAAAGTATATGGCGGACAAAACACAAATATTCCTTTCAAATTAAACCCAGGAGGGGTTATGCCGATTATCTTTGCAGTTGCAATTTTATTATTCCCTGCAACGGTATTAGGTTTTGTACAACAAATGCACATCGAAAATGTTGTTTTGGCGGGCATTTTTGAGAAATTAAGTTTAGTTTTCAGTGCAAACTCTACAAGCTACTATGTAATTTATTTTGTATTGATTGTTACTCTAACTTTCTTCTATGCTTCAATTATCCCATCAATGCAACCTAAAGAAATTGCAAACAATCTTAAAAAATATGGCTCTGCTATCCCAGGGGTTAAACCGGGGAAACCAACTGCCGATAAATTAAATGAAATTCTTTCAAGAATTACTTTTATAGGTGCTTTGGCATTAGGTATAATTGCCTTAATTCCAACAATTGCTACCAAAATCACTAATATCACAACTTTCCAAGGTATTGGTGCAACAAGTTTAATCATCTTAGTTGGGGTTGCGCTTGATTTCATTAATCAAATTAAAACCCACATGTTAGCAAAAAACTATGAAAGTTTCTTACAACAATAAAGGACACAAAATGAAAAAAGTATTTATATTTTTAGGACCTCCTGGCTCAGGAAAAGGTACTCAAACATCAAGACTTGCAGATAAATTATCTGTACCACATGTAGATACAGGTTCGCTTTTAAGAAAAAATATCCACGACGCAACCGAACTAGGTAAAATTGCAAAAGGATATATCGACAAAGGTCAACTTGTTCCTTTAAAAGTTGTTTCTGATGTAATTAAAGACAGATTATCTCAAGATGATTGCAAAAATGGCTATATCTTAGATGGTTTTCCTCGTTCAGTTGAACAAGGTGAAGCTCTTAAAGAAATTATGTCTGAAATTGGCACTTTTTCTTTAAAAGATGACGCTATGGCAATTTATTTTGACATTGATAACGAAGTTTTAATTCAAAGATTAATTAATCGTCGTAGTTGTCCAAAATGCGGAACAATTTATAACTTAATTTCAAACCCTCCTAAAATTATGGATTATTGCGATATTTGTGATACAAAACTTGTTACTCGTAAAGATGATAACGAAGAAACCGCAAGAGCTCGTTTTGAAACTTATGCAAATGAAACTGCCCCACTTTATGAATATTTTAAACAAATGGGAATTTTAAAAGAGCTTGACGCAGATAGACCAATAACTGAAATTTGGGAAAACTTAAAAGAAATTATTTTTGAAGACTAGAAAACGGGCGAAAGCCCGTTTTTTTATGAATATTTAAACTGTTCAATATCTTTATGAGAATCTAATCCGCCTGTTTGAATTAAATTAAGTTCTGAAGCAATTTTAAAGGGCAATTTTCTTGAAGAAAATTTAATTATCCCTCTAAAACGGTCATAAGGATAATATGTTTCAATGCCATCAAGCCCTAAGGCTTTTAATTTAATACAAAAATCTTTTAAATTAAAAACATTACAACAACAAGGATGCGCTAAAACAGCGATACCACCAGCGTTATGGATAGCTTGAATTACTTTTTTAGGATGTCTCGATTTAAAAAGTCTTATAAAATCATTTTTTTGTTCAAGTTCATTTTTAGCACAAAGATTTAACAATTCTTTATTATTTATGTCGATATTATAACCAAGAATATGAAGTAAAGACATCTTGTAAAAACAATCAAATTCAACCCCTTTAATTAAATTTGGAATTTCTGATAAATCTTTATCTTTATAGCCCGAAACGCTGTTGTGGTCTGTGATTGAAAAAAATTTTAAATTGAGCTTTTTCGCTTGATTAACTAATTCATCAAAACTTCTTTCGCCATCAGAATGAGTTGAATGTATATGAAGATTGACGTTTTGAAAAAAATCTTCTTTTTTGAAACTTGAAAATAATTCTTTAATATTCATAATTATTGTATGTTTAAGTTATAATTATATAGTATAATTCAAGAAAGAAAAAAGTATAGGGGAATGTAATGAAAAATTTTGCACAATATTTTGTTCAAACGCTAGAATTTACAAAAGCATATATTAAATCTTATTTATATATGATGATTATGCCGATTATTATTGCTTTAATAGGGGTTTTAGCTATGCTACCTTTAATTAAAACCGCTAACCCATTTTTTGGTTTATTAGCAATTTTTATCACAATCCCTGCTTTATGTTTTGCTTTTTGGAGAGGTTATTTAATCGCTTATAGCTTGAATTATGCCGCTTGGGATTTTTCAAAAAACCAAGATATGTTAATTGATTTAAAATCAGCATTAGCAAAAACAAAAGAAAAAGGTAATAAAATCGCCCTTTATACGGTTTTTGTTTCATTGGTAACATTACTTTTATGTTTACCTGTTTTAATTTATTTTGCTTTTCAAATTAAATTTTGCGTAGATTATTCAATTCTTTCTCGTACGGCACTTCATAAATTCACAGTTTGCACATCTTTACTTTTAATTAATTTAATTTTACTTTTACCTTTTACAAACTATGCCCTACAAGCGTTTTTCTTCAAAAAGAAAGATGAAAAATTCTTAGATTTATTTGTTAATTGTTATAAAAAACTTGATTTTACAGGCTTTTTAATTGGTGTATTTAACCTTGTGGTTTCTTGCATAATGGTTATTTTACCAAGTTATTTATATGTAATTTTTATGATTTTATTTGTTTTATTTTCTTTTCCAATCAGCACTTTTTGGTACTATCAAAAATGCTTAACTGAAAGTAAATAATAAAAAATGGATAAATCTTTTCTTTTTGATTTTTTAAGAAATTCTTATGCAAAACTTAACTGCTCTAAGCCTTTAATTAAAACAGGGCGAGCGCTTTTGCCTTTAAGAT
The DNA here is from genome assembly GCA_934700385.1 of uncultured Candidatus Melainabacteria bacterium. Lineage (GTDB taxonomy): Bacteria > Cyanobacteriota > Vampirovibrionia > Gastranaerophilales > Gastranaerophilaceae > RUG14156. Next base: position 19,259 of record CAKUXO010000010.1, on the reverse strand, counting down.
ATTCCTTAGAATTAACACATCGATGTAACTTAAATTGCCCATATTGTTATATTGGGCAAGATAGAAAAAAAGATGAATTAACAAAAGACCAATGGCTTGAAGTAATTTCAAAAATCCCTTTTTGGGGCTTTATTACTCTTGTTGGGGGTGAAGTTACAATCAGAAAAGATTTTATTGAAATTTTATATGCAGCCTCTAAAAAAACTTTTGGAAAAGTAAACGTTGTAACAAATGGCTTTTTATTATCTGATGAAATAATAAATGCCCTAATACAATCTAAAATTCTTCTTTTAAGCGTTTCTCTTGATGGTTGGGGAAAAACCCACGATATAAATAGATGTCACGATGGGCTTTTTGAAAAAGTAAAAGATAATCTTGAAAAAATTAATCAAAAAAGAAAAGAAAAAAAATCTTCTTTAATGATTGATATTAAGACAATTGTTTTAAAAGATAATCTTGAAGATTTATTGAAATTATATAAATATGCAACAAAAAATTCTTTTGAATTTTTCTCAATTTCATTTTTAAGAAACAACAATTTAAAACAAAATGGAACACTGTTTGATGATTTCAATCCAATTTTTTATGAAAAAGAATATCCGATTGAACCATATTTTGATATGGAAAAATTCAAGGAAGTTTATAAAGAAATATCTAAAATAAGAAAAACCTCAAAAACCAAAATCCGCTTTGCACCTAAGTTTGAAGCAGATAATTATCAAAAAGAGCTTGAATTAATTGAAAAATTTTTCAATGAATATAAAAATAAAGATATAACGAAAATTTATGAACCTTGTTTATATCCTTATTCAAACATAATAATTAACCCAAAAGGGGATGTTTACCCTTGTTTATCAGCTAAAATGGGAAATATCTTAGAAGATAAACTATCAAATATTTTAAACTATCCAAAATATCGTTGTTTTAGAAAAAATTTAAAATATTCAAAGGTTTTTAGCGCATGTCAAATGTGCTGCGAGTTAAAAGTTAAAAATATAGATGAGGATTAAATGAAAAAAATTTATTTGTTTTTCTTGGCTTTGTTTTTAAGTATCAATTTAAGCTTTGCCCTTGAAAATGGGATGAGTGTTAATGTTTTGCCATCTGGGCAAAAAGTTATTATAAAAGAGGTTAAAGATAATAATATCGTTAAAATTGATACTTGGATTAACACAGGTTCAATCAACGAAACAAAAGAAAATTCAGGACTTAGCCACTTTTTAGAACATTTATTCTTCAAAGGAACTCAAAAATATAAAACAGGCGAAGCGGATAAAATCCTTGATTCAAAAGGCGCTATTGTGAATGCTGCAACAAGCAAAGATTTTACACATTATTATATTCAGCTTCCTTCAAAAGATTTTGATCTTGCTCTTGATATTCATTCTGATATGCTTCAAAATCCGATGATTCCAAGAAAAGAGCTTGAAAAAGAACGCTCTGTTGTAATTGAAGAAATTTCAAAAACAAAAGACAGCCCTCAAAATTTAATGTTTGATAATATGTATAAACTTCTTTATTCAAAATCAAATCATCCTTATCAAAGAAATGTAATCGGCGAAAAAGAAGTTATTGAAAATGTTACAAGAGAAGAAATCCTTGATTATTATAATAAATTCTATACAAAAGACGCTTTTACAACAGTCATTGTAGGTGATGTTGATAAAAATGAAGCCCTAAAAAAAGTTGAAATGGCATTTTCAAAAAATAATGAAAAAAATTCTAAGCAATATAAGGTTAAATATCCTAAAATTAAACCCCTAGAAAAAGTTGAAAAAATTGAACAAACAATGGACATAAATAAAACTCATTTTATGATGGGCTTTTTAGCGCCAAAATTTGAAAATGAAAAAGAAACAATCCCCTTAGATGTTTTAATGGTTATGTTGGGTGATGGTAAAAGTTCAATTTTAAATCAAGAATTAAAAGAAAAACAAGAAATGGTTTTATCGGTTTCTTGTGGGAATTATTCTCAAAAAGATAGCGGAATTTTTTATATTTATGCAACCCTAGAACCTGATAAACAAAATGGTTTAGAAGAAAAAATCTTAAATGAATTAAGAAAAATTCAAAATGGCGAATTTGATGAAAAATTACTTCAAAAAGCAAAAAACATAATTAAAACAGATACATATTATTCAAGAGAATCAATTTCAAACATTTCAAATGACCTTGGATATGACTTTACTTTTTCAAAAAATGAAAACTATTATGAAAATTATTTAAAAAACATTGATAAAGTTACAAAAGAAGATATTATTAAAGTTGCAAAAAAATATCTAACCCTTGATAAATATGCTGTTTCGGTTGTAAAAGGTAAAGAATTAAAGAAAATTTCAAATGTTCAAGAAAAAACAACAAATCAATCTGAAAATAAATTAATTGAAGAAAATAAAAACATTAAAAAATTCAATTTAAAAAATGGGCTAACCCTAGTTCATAAAAAGAAAACAACAAATTCTATTATTGCTTTTGATATAGCCATAAAAGGCTCAAAAGCAATTGAAAAAAAACCTGTTAGCTCAATGTTAACAGCCCTTAGCCTAACAACAGGCACTCAAAATTTCACAAATTCTCAACTTGCAAACTATTTAGATGAAAACGGAATTAAATTAAATGTTTCAAGTTCAAATGATATTTTTTCAATTGTTCTTCAAACAACAAAAGAAAATCTTGATAAGGCATTTTTAGTTTTAGATGAAATAATCAACAAACCATCTTTTCAAGATATTGAAATAAATAAAATCAAAGCAAGAAAAATTCAAGAAATGAAAGCAGTTTCAGACAGCCCTTCAACCTTTGTTTTTGATGAATTTAAACGTCTTGCCTTTTTAAACACAATTTATGGACAAAATTCAACCTATATTTTAAATAACATCAACAACCTTAAAAGAGATGATTTAATTGAATTTTATTCAAGATTAATTAATCCAGCGAACATTTCTGTTGCGGTTGTAGGCGATGTTGATGATGATTTTCTTATTAAAAAATTAAACGATATCATTAAACCAAACCCAAATGGAAAAGCTTTTTCATATAAAAATCAAAATTTCGCACCTTTTAGACCAACCAAAAACCTTGAAACAACATTATATAAAAAAGAAGTTCAGGCTAATTGGATGGCTTTAGGATATAAAATCTGCGGAATTCAAAACAGAAAAGATATTGCAACCTTAAATGTAATTAATGCAATTTTAGGAGAAGGAATGTCTAGCCGCTTATTTGTTAAATTAAGAGAAGAACAAGGGCTTGCATATAGTGTGGGTTCAACCCTTAGCACAAATGTTTTAGATGGCGCTTTTATAGCCTATATCGGAACAAATGCAAAAAGCATTGAGCAAGCTAAAAACGGCATTTTAAAAGAAATTGACATTCTAAAAAAAGAAATGGTGACAACAAAAGAGCTTAATGAAGCAAAAGATAAAATAATGGGTCAATTTTTAATGGCTCTTGAAACAAATATGGATGAAGCCGACCTTTTAAGCTGGTATAGCACATTAGGCTTTAACTTAGGCGCTTTTGAAGAATATAAAAAATTGATTAATGAAGTTAGCCAAGGTGACATCATTGAAACGGCAAACAGATATTTTTCTAAGCCATATATTTATACGGTTGTAAAGGCGCAAAAATAATCAAATATACAAAACCGTTTCGTTATGCTAAAATAAACCCGTAAGGAGAGAAAAATGAAAAAATTACTACTTATTTTAATTTTAATGATAGGTGTTATTTTTACTTGTAGTCAAAAGATAGGAGCTAAAATGAACAATACTATACAAGAAGTTAGAGCTGAGCACATTCTTGTTTTATCAAAAGAACAAGCAGATAACTTGAAAACAAAAATCGATAATGGCGAAATTACTTTTGAAGAAGCTGCAAAAGAATTTTCACAATGCCCATCAGGCTCTCGTGGGGGAGATTTAGGCTATTTTGGACGTGGAATGATGGTTAAAGAATTTGAACAAGCAGCATTTGACGGCGAAGTTAATAAGGTTTCTAACCCTGTCCAAACACAATTTGGCTGGCACTTAATCAAAGTAATTGATAAAAAATAATTTATTAAAAAAAGCCGCTTTATTTTTTTAAAGCGGTTTATTTTTTTAAAAAAACGGGTACCGGTACCCTTGGTTATGTAAATATATATAATATTTTAACATCAAATATATAAATTATATTGTAATTTTATATCTAAAATTCTTCTTTGTCAATTATCTATGCTTAAAAAACTTTATAATTCATTTTTAAATTTAATTTATTTAGACAAATGCGCTGTCTGTAATAAAACAATTAAAAGTGGGGTCATTTGCCAATCTTGCGCTAAAAAAATTTCTTTTTTATCAACCTATCCTCATAAAATTTATAAAAAAATACCAATTTTTTCTGCAACACTTTATGATGATGTTGTTAAAGATTTAATCCACAAATTAAAATTTCAACACAAAAAACAAACTTCAATCATCTTAGGAAAAATTTTATTTGAATATTTTGAAAAATTAAATTTAAAAGATGACTTTATAATCATCTATCCACCAAGTTTTTTCACAAAATCCTTGCAAAGAGGCTACAGCCACATTGAACAAATTTGTAAAGAATTTTCAAAATTATCAGGTTTAAAAATTGAAAAAAATTTAATTAAAAAAATAAAATACACAAAACCACAATATAAAGTAAAAGACAAAAGAAAAAACATAAAAGATAGCTTCAAGGTTGATAAAAACTTACTTCAAAATTATCAAAATAAAAAGCTGCTTTTAATTGATGACATTACAACAACGGGTGCAACTTTTGAAGAAATAATCAATTGTTTTTTAGAATTTAATTTTGAAAACATAATCTGTCTTTCAATTGCAAAGAGTAAAAAATAGCGTTATTGCTCTTAAAACCTCTTTAATATATACTAAAAGAAGTATTATCAAGGTTTAAGAGTTTAAATTTATGTCGGCTTTGACTTCGGGAGTAAATAATTTAAATGTTAATAAATGCCCGCATGGCTTTCCTGTTGGCTCTTGCCCAATTTGTTCTGGTCATGGGGGAATGAAAACTTCTTCTGATAGATCTAAACCAAGAGTTAAAGGCGAAATGTCTTATAATGAATGTATGGCCGTTTGGAGAAACATGCAATACGCTAAAAAGGTTAAAGAAAACGAAAGAAGAAATGAATTTTTAAAAATTTTCAATTCTTTTTATGAAAAATTACCAAAAATTAAAACCTTTGTTTCAAATTTAAAAGATACTTTAAGTAACATTTTCACCACTACTCCAAAAAATCTTTTAAAAGCATCTCTTAATTTTACCCTAAACCTTATATTATCACCCTTTAGAGTGCTTCAAAACGTTATAGATAAAGTTTCATTACTTGTTGGGGAAATTAAAAACAACATTAAAAATAACCTTGAAAAAACTGCTTCAACAATAAAAGAAAAGCTAAGCCTAGGTTTAAAAACCCTTTTAGAGCTGTTTTGCCAAAATAAAAAAGAAGAAAAAGATAAAGACAAAAAAGAAAAAATTTTAAATAAAATTTTAAAATTTTTATTAAAGGAAAATAATGGAAATAACATCGCTGAATAATTTTATTCAAAACACCGGTTATAATAAATTAAAATCAAAAAAGCCCTATGAAAAAAGAGTGAATGACGGGCTTAAAACCGCAATTAATAATAATCATATTAGAAAAAGCGAGGTTAATTTTAAAGATTTTTCAAATAATTTAGTTTTAAAAAATCCTTTTGAAGAAGAAAAAACAAACAAAAAAGAAACTAATCAAAAAGAAAGTTTTAATTTTAAAAATGCCTTAAAACCCTTAGCTATACTTACAGGGGGAGTATTTTTAGCAGGCGGCTTAATTAGCGGTGTTTTAAATAAATATTCTAAAGTTTTAGCAACAAAAGAAGGAATTGTGCGCCCACCAGATTTAGCAAGAAATGTTAATATTGTTGAAGAACCGCATTTTGCGATGTATAGAGCTCTAAGGGACCCTAATTTTCAAAATATACTTGGTTTTGGGGCAGTTGCAGCGATGAGCGGCTTGACCCTTATTGGGAAAAATTTTGTTGAGGGTGCAAGTGAAATTTGGCAAAAGAAACAAAATTGCAAAATTGAAAGAGATTTACAAGAAAATTTAATTGAAGTTGAAAAAAATTCCTTTAGCGGCAAAATTAATTATATTAACTCTCTTTTAAAAGATACTTCTTCTTATTTTGCTAATGCCTTAGGGCAAAATCAAAACACTTTTCAAACCCCTTTAACTTTTAATGGCAATAAAAATAATGAAGAAGAAAATGACGATAAAAAATTTGTTTTAGGGTTAGGGCTTGCAACTTTAGGGATTTTTTTAACGGGGATTTTTGTTGGCTCTAATTTTTTAAAAACGGCAAAAAATCTTGAAAATTTTAAAAATAAAAATACAGACCTTGAAATAAAATCTAAAATTCAAGCAGCAATTGAAAATAAAGATAAATCAAAAGCGATAAAAAATCTTACTAATCTTTTAAAACAAACAAATGCCACAAGTGAAAACGCTAAAACTCAGCTTGAAAAAATCCAAGGAATTACAGATAGCGAGGTTAATCTTGCGCTTGATGAAATAGATAAATCAAAAATTTACGCCCAAACCCCAGAAGCCCTTGGCGGCATAAGCGAAAAAATCCAATATTATTGCTATATGAATGAAGAAAGAGGACATTTGTATAATTGGGTTTTAAACCCTGAAAACAAGTTTAACAAGTATCTTTTCTTGGCTTTTAGCTTGGTTAGCTCAATTGGTTTCTTAGCTAAAACAACAGCTTCGGCTATTAAAAACGTTACTGTTGCAAAAGAAAATTCTAAAAGCGAGCTTGATTTAAGAAAAAAACTTGTTGATGTTGAAATAGAAAACTTCAAAGCTAAAAAACAAGCAGCAATTTCACCATTAATTGATGATTTTAATCAAAAACTTAATTCAAATTCATCTAAAGAAAATCTTGAAGAAATGGCGCAAGATATCCTTTTTGAAATAAAAAACGGGCCTCCTTATGTTTATAGCTAAATTAGCTTCCTAGGGCGGTTTATATTTATTATTCTTGTGCTAAATTAAATAAAAAAGGAGAAAAAAATGATTAACGAAAAAATGGAAAAAGCGCTTTTAAATCAAATTAATAAGGAATTATTTTCAGAATATCTTTATTTATCTATGAAAGCATATTTTGCAAATTTAAACCTTGATGGGTTTGTTAATTGGATGAATGTTCAAATTCAAGAAGAACACGCTCATGCTATGGGTTTATATGATTATGTTATAGAACGTGGCGGAAAAATTGTTTTAGAAGCAATTGAAAAACCTGAATCTTTCTGGCAAAGTCCGCTTGAAGTTTTTAAGGCAGTTTTAGCCCACGAAGAATATATTACATCTGAAATCTATTCATTAATGGATGTTGCAGACGAAACAAAAGATAGAGCGGCTTCAATCTTCCTTAATTGGTATGTTAAAGAACAAGTTGAAGAAGAATCTTCTGTTTCAAAGGTTTTAGCTCAACTTGAAATGATTGGAGATGATAAACAAGGTCTTTTAGCGCTTGATAAAGAATTAGCGCAAAGAACTTTTGTTCAGCCTGTAATTGGTTAATTTAAGGGGCAAAAGCCCCTTTTTAACTCTTTTTTTCTTCAACATCAGAAATAATACCATCTACTAATGAATCTGTTAAAGCGTCTTTATATTCTTCTGTTTGAATTTTTGCAAGGTCATCAGAATTAGTCATAAATCCAACTTCAACTAAAGCATTAGCAATATTATCATTATTTGCCGCTTGGCAAACATTTGTGTTTCTTTGAGAAATTGAATTTAAATTAACATCTTGATTTTGCTGAGTCGATTGATATAAATTATCAATTAAATCGTTATTTCCATCGCTATTATAAAAAATTACGCCGCTTGCATTTTCATTACTTGAAGCGTTTGCGTGGATACTTACAAGACGAAGATTTTCATTATTTCCCTCGCCATATTCATTAGCAAAATTATTTACATTATCAATAAGGGTTTTATAATGACCTTGAGATAAAACAACATCAGCGCCCTCATCAAGCAATTTTCCCGTTAAGGTTTCAGCATAATCTTGGTTAATTACCCATTCTTCTGTATTATTATAAACTGCCCCTGGGTCATAAGATGTTCCATCTGGACTAAAGCCGCCGTGTCCTGCGTTAACCATAACGGTATAGCCACTTAAGGCGCCGTCTTCAACAGAGCTTTCATAAAATTCTTGGTTTGCAACAACCTTGCCGTTTTCATCTAAACTTGGCGCATTTCTTTCAATTCTTGTGTCAACTGCGTTGTTTGCTTGGGTTTTTTGTTGCATATCTAGGGCTTTTTGTTTTAATTCTTCTGAAGAATATTCATAATCTTTTGTTGAAAAATTGATTTCTTCCCCAGTTTCTTCCCCAGTTTCTTCCCCAGTTTCTTTTTTCACTTCTTCTTTACTTTCTTCAACTTGGGGTTCTTCTTCTGGAACTTGAGCTTGTTCTTCTATTGGTTCTTCTTTACTTTCTTCAACCTTAGGTTCTTCTTCTGAGGCTTGAGTTTGTTCTTCTACTGGAGTTTCAACTGATTCTTCTACTGGTTCTTCTACTGATTCTTCTTGGGCTTCATTTTTAGCATTTTCAAGTTCTTGAAGCTCTTGTTCGTCAAAAAGCGCAGATAAATCAATTTGCCAACCCGCATAAATATTTGATGGATTTTCGATAAAAGAATTATCTTCATCTTCTAAAATTAAATTCAACTTTTGCACAATTTCCGCATCCGACAACTCTTTATTAGAATTATTTTTAACAATTTTCCATAAATTATCCCCAGATTGCACAGTATAAAGATGATTATTATTCACCGCCATAAAATTCCTCTCTCCTTAACGTATATATTAATTAAGGTTTTTTACAGGGAAAAATTGACAATTTGTAAAGTTTTTGTAAAGAATCAACGGGTAATAAAAAAGACTACCGAAGTAGTCTTTTAAATGGTGGGCTACGGATGCTTTAGTCGTTTGCGAGTTTACGAGCAATACGAATAAAGTATGCGCAGGGTTTCGTAAAATTCAAGCACAAAATGTGCGTAGAATTTAGAAAAACCAGCTGAGACGGAGTCTCGACGGGCAATAAAAAAAGACTACCGAAGTAGTCTTTTAAATGGTGGGCTACGGATGCTTTAGTCGTTTGCGAGTTTACGAGCAATACGAATAAAGTATGCGCAGGGTTTCGTAAAATTCAAGCACAGAATGTGCGTAGAATTTAGAAAAACCAGCTGAGACGGAGTCTCGACGGGCAATAAAAAAGACTACCGAAGTAGTCTTTTAAATGGTGGGCCCGGAGAGACTCGAACTCTCACACCGAAGGCACTAGATCCTAAATCTAGCGCGTCTACCAATTTCGCCACAGGCCCATTGATTATATTCAATTTTCAATTTATTCTAGGTATCTGTGGCGAAACAATCGCTTCGCTTTTGTCCTCTCGTCGAAAGATATTTAATCTTTCCCTTTGCCAGAGAATCAACTAGATAACCAGCTTTTTTATAATACATCAACCAAAATCATACGTCAAGTATTTTAAAAGGGGCTTTCGCCCCTTAAATTATTTATTAATTTGTCGCATAGTCGGAAATGCAATTACATCACGGATTGAAGGTGAATCAGTTAAAAGCATAACCAATCTATCAATACCCATTCCCATACCGCCTGTTGGTGGCATACCGTATTCAAGGGCATTAATGAAGTCTTCATCAATTTCCATCGCTTCTTCGTCCCCGTTTGCTTTTGCAAGCGCTTGTGCTTCAAATCTATGACGTTGATCAATTGGGTCTGAAAGTTCAGAAAACGCATTAGCAATTTCCCAACCATTAACACGAGTTTCAAAACGTTCTGTTAAGCGGTCATTATCTCTATGAACTTTTGCTAAAGGTGAAATTTCACGAGGATAGTCGATAATGTGGCATGGTTGAATTAAACTTGGCTCGATTTTTTCTTCAAATACAGCTTCAACAATTTGACCCCAGTTTAAGTTTTCATCAACATGAACATTGATTGATTGAGCAAGTTTTCTTGCTTCATCTGCGCTATAAACTTCAAGAAAATCTATGCCTGTTGCTTCTTTAATTGAACCAAGCATTGTTTTTCTATCCCAAGGTGGAGTTAAGTCGATTTCATTTTCGCCATATTTAATTTTTGTTGTGCCTAAAACTTCTTGAGCAACATAAGCTACCATATTTTCAGTTAAAGTCATCATATCATTATAATCTGCGTATGCTTGATATAACTCAATCATAGTAAATTCAGGATTGTGGCGAGTGTCAATTCCTTCGTTTCTAAAACATTTACCGATTTCAAAAACACGTTCTGAAACGCCGCCAACAATTAATCTTTTTAGATATAATTCAAGAGCAATTCTTAAAGTTAAATCCATTTCAAGAGCGTTATGATGAGTGAAAAACGGACGAGCATTAGCGCCTGATGCGGTTGTTTGAAGTGTTGGAGTTTCAACTTCCATAAAGCCATCACGAGCTAAAAATTCTCTTATTTTTTGTATGATTAAACTTCTTTTTTTGAAAGTTTCTCTAACTTCAGGATTAACAATCATATCAAGATATCTTTGACGATAGCGCACTTCAACATCTGTTAAACCATGGAATTTTTCAGGAAGTGGCAACAATGATTTAGATAATAATTTTAAATCTGTTGTTTTAATTGATAGTTCGCCTCTTGGAGTTCTTCTGATTGAACCTGTAAAACCAACAATATCGCCTACGTCAATCAATTTTAAAAGTTTCATTTTATCTTCAGGCAGATTTTGTTTATGTGAAAAAATTTGAATTTTTCCTGTTGAATCAGCTAAATCGATAAACATGCCGGTATTTCTAATCGCCATAACACGTCCAGCCACAGAATAAACATCTTCGGTTTCAACTCCTGATTCAAGATTTTTATATTTTTCTTGCAAAGTTTGCGCATTTGCTGTTTTATCAAACGTATAAGGATATGGATTAACTCCCATATCAATTAAATCTGTCAGTTTTTGAATTCTTCCTTCTCTAATGCTTTGAGATGAACTCGTATTCGCTTCCATTTATATATTTCTCCTTGTGTAAATTAAAATGTGTAGTTTGGAATTTGAAATTTTCTTTCGTCCTCGTCTTTATGAGAATATTTTTCATAAATTTTGAAAGAATTTTCTTTACAATTTTCAACATATTCTGGGCTAATGAACTTTTTATATGTTTCATTTAATTCACCTGAATAGTTGCCTAAAACATTTGCAAAATCAATTAAAAGTTTTTTATTTTTACCACCAGCGTATGCTTTTGTTTTAGCATCTGTTCCAGATGGTCTTATTTCAACAAATTTATCTGAAAAATCAAGATAAGTTCCATCTCCAACAAAAATAACGTCTTGAAGATTTGAAAAATCTAATTCTTTAAAAGTTGAAGATAAGATTTCTTTAACATTTTCAAGATTGATTTTACCTTCATATTTTGCAATTGCTAAAGCAAGATAGAAGATATCGTTTTTGGTTCTTTTTGCTTCACCTAAAACTTTTGCTTCTTTTAATTTATCGATATCAGGTTCAGATTCATTATAATAAGCAATATCAACCCTTGTATCAAATCTTGAAATAATATTGTTTTCATCATAAATTTTTTGTAAATGTTGAGCCAAAGAGGTTTCTATTGAAGAAATTAAAGCACTTGCAACAATAATTGCTTCTGTTGCTGATTTTTCTCTCATAGCAAGAGCAATTCTTCCATTTAAAGATTTAACAGGCTCAATTGCCCCAATAATCATACCGCCTGATTCTTCGCCCCCGAAAATCATTCTAGGGTTAGAACCCAGTTCAACTTTTTTATTAAATACATCATAAATTGTTATGTTTTCAACATTTTTTTCATATTGAGCTTCAATTTTTTTAATTGCGCCTGCAATTTCTTTAAAACCAACAGGAGTATTAATTACTTTAATGCCTTTTGCTTTTGCCCATTCATCCCAAGATTTTGAACTTGCTGTTGTTTTAATTGCAAAATATTCAGAGTTTGAATTTTTTTCTAAAGAATTATTCCAAAAATCCATAATCATTAAGAAAGATTGGTTTGCGCTAAAAATACAAAGAAGTCTGTCGCTATCAAGCTCAATATAATCTACTCCGGCTTTTTCAACAATTTGTCTTTCATCTTTTGAAACAACTTGAACGATGTTTAATCTGTCATGGTCAGGGTCTGTAATTAAAACAACAGTATTTAGTGGATAGTTTTTTAATTTTTCATCATATTTAAGTGAATTTACAACAGGGAAATATTCCTTACCGTTTTCATCTTTAGCTAAAACAGTAACATCTAAAGACCAATCATAAAAAACTTCTTTTCCATTTTTATCTTTTTTAATATCTTTTCCAATGCCATGGAAAAATGGGTCTTCTTCTTTATTAAACCAATCAAAAGAATTTTCGATTTCTAATTTTTTTAAAATTTTAGATAATGTGTTATAAGCGCAACCGCCAACAGAATCGATTATGATTTTATTTTTGCAATTTTTAATTGCTTTTATATTTCTTTCATTTGCAACGCCATTTTTCAAATATTCTGTATATAAATCAATGCCGTTATTTAATTTATCCATTGTTTTTTCATCAATTAATTCATCATTTGAAGATGAAAACTCGATTTCATAAAATCCTTTTTCTTTTACTTCGTTTAAAATTTCTTCGATTTTATTAACAAATTCAATACTTTCATCCGGTAAGAATTGAGAACCTTGATTGTTTAAATCTTTTGTAGCGTTTTTAACTGAAATGCCGTGTGAACTTGTTATATATTCAGCCCCAACAAGGTCTAATTTAAAAGCTAAAAATGAAGCAAGCCAAATAGGAATTGTTTGACGATTTAATGGTGTTAGGGTTCTAATTCCAAGCGCAGCTTGAATTCTAGCTATTATATCAAGATATGTTTTAGAATTATATCTAACTTCACAACCAACTAATTTAACAAGCTCTTTATTTTCATATTTTTCTTTTAAAACAAGAGCTTTTGCTAATGTTGCTAAGGTTATTCCTAAAGTGTTAATTGGGAAACGAGTATCATGAGGAAAAACGATGTTTTGAGGTCCTCTAATACCTGCTGTTGAAACAAGGGCTTCTTTTTTATAACCTTTAAACCATGTTTCAAGATTTAATTTTTCAACCAGTTCTTTTGTTAACTTAAATGTGAACTTATTTTTGTCGTCATAATTGAAAATTTTATCTGCTTTAATGCTTTCAGGAGTGTTTTTTTCAACACTTTCCTTAAGCATATCTTCAAGACTTTTTGTAATTGTCATAATTTTTTACTCTCTTTAACTATTCTATAGTTGCAATTTTACCATAAAAATAATTATTTAACTTTTTTCGTGTTGTCTTGATTATTATTTTGATTTTTATTTACATTTGTTCCGGCTTTTTGGCTTAGAGTTTTCTTACCTGTAATTTTTCTGAATAATCTAGACCAAGCACCCATAAAGCCTTTCTTTTGAAGTTGTGCTTCTTCATAATCAACAATTTCTTGTTTAGAATGTTTTTTACCTATCGGTTGACAGATTGATTTTCTAACTAAGAATTCATTTGTTGTTTCAGTTGCACCTGCAATAACTGCGGCATTGAATAAGCTGCTATTTAAAGGTGTTTTGAATACTGAGTTAAATAGGTTCATCAAAGTACCATTGAAGATAAAGTTAGAAAGTTTATGTGCAATTCTTTCATTTCTTTCTTCATGAGCTTCTTTAACGCCTTTTCCGCCTGATTCAATTAAAACTTTATTTGTATAATCGTTTACAAAGAAATATGTTGAAATTGCAGTAACCATTGTACGAGAAATGTTTGCAAGTTCACCTGTTTCAGAGCTTGTTTCAAATTTTCTTGTTCTATTTTTAATTTGTTCAACTGCTTTTTTAGGATTATTTTCATATTTTTTGAAGATTTCGTTTAATCCGCCAACTTCTTTTTTATATTGACCAAGGCTTGCGTTTAATTTTGAATCAACTTTTTTATATGCTTTATCTGAATTTTTGAAAAGAGTGTTGTCTATAACGCCATTAATAAGCGCCCCTGGGGCAGAGAAAATTTGATAAACAGTTTTGAAGATTTTTGTAAAGCCACTATATAAACCTGAAATTAATACTCTATCAGATCTTGTGTCAACTGTGCTTTTACCATTATTCAAAAGAGCTTCAATGTGTTTTTTATATGTATCTAAAATAGGCTCAATTTCTTTGCCTTGTTGAGTTTCTTTTAAGGTATCAATTTGAGATAATAAGTCGTTTAAATTAACGGTTTGTTTTCTTGTTGTAAGTTTTTCTTTTAAAAATCCGCTCTTATAAGCCATTTTAGTTTTCTTGTCTTTGATTTCATCAAAGCCAGTCATTGTGGCAATATTTAATTTTTCATCTTTACTTATGAAATCATTAATTCCGCTTGAAAAATTATTATACCATTTTTTAGTTAAAACTTGTGCGCTATATTTACCTTTCATTAAGTTAGATAGTAAATATGCTGAAGATGCACCTAAGAAAGCATAACCTAGGGCCTTTTTAAGAGAACGTTTTTTACCTGTTGGCGCTTTTTCATTCTTGTTTTCTTCTTTTACTTCTGGTTTTTCTTGTGCTTCAGAAGATTTTAGACGATTTAGAGATTTAAAAGTGCCGTCTTTTTGAGCAAACTGATTAAAAACAATTGCTTCGTTATCTTTAATCATATTGCTTTTAAAGTTAACATTTTTATTTTCTTGAGGTTTAGAAGTATTTTCTTCTTTTTTAGTTTCTGTTTTTTGAGCTTCTTTATTTTTTAAGACTCTATCTTTCAAAGTCTTTTTAGTATAATTAGCTGCTTCATCAGGTGTTAAAGGATGTAATGGTGTGCCATTAACAAGTCTTGAACCAACTTCAGAAATTAAAGCACTTAAAGCAATAACAGTAGCGTTAAGCCATACATTCTTTTTAACATATTTATCAAGAACACCTAAGGTTAAGAAAGTAATACTTGCGCTTAGCGCCATTCTTGTCATTTCTTGTTTAAAACGAGATTTTTCAGCCTTTTGAGCTTCTTTTTTGTCGTCTTTTTGAAGCATAGAGATATTATAGAAATCATGAGCAGAATAAATAGCACTAACTGTTGAAGTAGTCATTCTGTTAAGAGTTCTTTCATCTCTAGTATTATAATTTTTTGCAACTTTTGTAATACCTGATGTTATTTGATTTTGGAAGGTATCGGTTGTTTTGTTAATATCAAATTCGCCCGCTTTTGGTGCATATTTATTTAATAAATCTCTAACTAAAGCATAACTTTTTTCTTGTTGAGCTTGTTGAGCTCTTGAAGAAAGAATTTTTGTTTGAGAAAGTTTTTGAGCAGCACCACTTAAAGGAGTTTTTTCTAAAAAGCCTAGGAAGCTATTTGCAACATCTAATGGCATTTTTAAGAAAGGATAGGTTATTGTATCTTTTAAATCTCCAAAAAATGTTGTGTTCTTAACAAAAAACTCATTTGCTTGAACATCAATTCCCGCTTTTTGAAGGGATTTTGTAAAGAAATTATCCCCTAAAACATTATCAATGTTGTTAATTAGTTTATCGGCGTTGGTATATTGAAAACCTGCAATTCCTTTAGAAAGACCGCCCTTTTGAACGGCAACTTTTTGAAATGCCTGTGCAACATCACCTCTAAAACTTAAAGATTGATTATTTTGGGGGTTTTTGATTGAAGCAGTAACTTTTTTTACTGCAGGCGCCTTGTATTGCGAACTATTTAAATTATTATATGTTAGTTTCATTTTTCCCACTAAAAAATCATCAAAAGATAATTTTTTAAATTTCCACAAAGTAACACTACCATGATAAAACACGAGAATAAAATTATTTGCCATGTATTTTAAGTTTTTTGTATTTTTGTTAACAATTTGTATTATTTCAAAAAATAATTTATCTTTTTATTATGGATAAGTTGGGTAAAATTGTTATAGTGGATGATGAAGCCATGGTAACAAAAACCCTTTCTATGCTTTTAGGGCTAGAGGGGTTTAGTAATGTCGTTTGTTTTAACGACCCGACTTTGGCAATCGATTTTTTAGAAAAAAATGAAGTCGATTTAATAATCAGCGATTTTATTATGCCTCAAATGAATGGCATTGATTTTTTACAGAAAGTTAAAAAATATCAAAAAGATGTTTCTTCTATTCTTTTAACAGGTTATGCAGATAAAGAAAATGCAATTCGTGCGATTAATGAAATAGGCATTTTTAAATATATAGAAAAACCTTGGGATAATGATAAGTTAATTATAAACATCAAAAATGCCCTCACCCAAACCCGACTAAAAAAAGAACTTAATCAAAAAATAATCCTTTTAGAAGAAGCAAACAAAAAACTCGAAGACTATTCAAAAAACCTTGAAAACACTGTTGCAAAAAGAACTCTTGAGCTTTCAAAAGCTAATTTAAAACTAAGCGCTATTTTTTCAAATTGCGCAGATGGCATTGTTCTTTTTGATAACAATTTAAAAATTCTTGACTTAAATGAGGCGGCAATTGGGCTTTTTGGTCAAGAAAAAAAAGATTTAATTTCAAAAAATCTTTTTGAATTAACAGTTTGCGAAAAAAATAATTTTTCAATTGCCGACTTAAATCTTAATAAAACAATATTTTTAAGAAATTATATTTTAATTAATTATAAAAAAGATGTTAAAATCCCCGTTGAAATAAGTATTGCTAAAATTGAAAACGATGAAAACAACTTTTTTATGGCAGTTATAAGAGATTGTACTTATCAAAAAGAAACAGAGCGCCTTAGAGATGACTTTATGGCAACTTTAACTCATGACCTTAGAACTCCGCTTTTAGCAACAATTTCAGGGCTTGATTTTGTTTTAGATAAATCTTTAGGTGAAGTTAACGAGGCTCAAACAAAACTTTTTTCTGTTATGAAAAAAAGCTCTGAAGATATGCTTGGGCTTGTTAATACCCTATTAGAAGTTTATAGATATGAAGCAGGAAAAACTTATCTTTGTAAAACAAAATTTGATATAGTAAAACTAGCTAAAGAATGTGTTTTTGAGCTTAATCCACTAGCTCAAAAAGCTCAAATTGAACTTAAAATTTCAACAAATGAAGAAGAAATTTTCATTAATGCAGATAAAAATGAAATAAGACGTGTTATAATTAATTTAATCGGAAATGCAATAAAACACTCTGAAAAAAGTTCTTTTGTAGAAATAAAAATAGAAAAAAATAATTCCGATTTAAAAGTTGAGGTTATAGATAACGGGGTAGGTTTATCAAAAGAAGACTGTGAAAAACTTTTCAACAGATTTTCACAAGGTTCTAATCAAAAACGCTCTACTTCAACGGGCTTGGGGTTATATCTTTCAAGACAAATAATCGAAGCACACAACGGAAAAATTCAAGTAAAATCAAAACTTAACGAGGGTTGTTGTTTTACTTTTGAATTAAAAAACACAATTAATGATTGTAAGGTAATTTTATGACGAATGATGAATATAAAAAAGAAGTAAGCATTTTATTAGTTGAAGACCACGAATTCACAAGGCTTGGGCTTTCTTTAAAAATTGAAAACACAAAACATTTTAACCTTGTAGCGCAGGCTTCAGATGGTCAAGAAGGTGTTTTATTAGCTCAAAAATATAACCCTGATGTGATTTTAATGGATATCGGCTTGCCTAAGATGGATGGCATAAGCGCAACTAAAAAAATTAAAGAAGAATTAAAGCTAGATTGCGCTGTTTTGATGTTCACTTCAAGAGATAAAAAAGAAGATATTTTTGCCGCTTTTAAAGCAGGTGCAGACGGCTATATTATGAAAGGTTCTAATTATGATAACCTTGTTAATGCCATTGACACCGTTGCAAGTCATGCCGCTTGGATTGATTCACAAATTGCAAGAGTTGTTTTATCTAACATTCAAAATGAAGAAGAAAATTCTAAAACCCTTACAAAATCTCAAAAAGAAGCTAATAAAAAATATGGTTTAACTAAAAAAGAGCTTGAAGTTCTTGCTTTAATAGTTGATGGCTTATCTAACAAAGAAATTTCTCAAAAACTTGTTGTTTCTCTTTCAACAACAAAAGCCCACGTTCATAATATCTTACAAAAATTATATCTAAGAGATAGAACAAAAGCGGTAATTGTTGCTCTTAAAGAAGGTTTAGTTTAATTAAATGAAAAAACATATTAAAATATTATCTATCTTATTTTTATTTTTCTATGTTTCAAACCTAAATTCATCTTTTTCTTTTGAAGTGAAAAAAATGTTTCACATAAAAAAGAAAGAAAAACCAAGTTTCCCGAAGATGGTTGAAACAAGGCAAGAATGGGAAGAACAAGCAAAAAATGTTCCTCTTGAAGAAAGAAAACACGAATTTAAGGTTGAAAAAAGCACTAAAACCCAGTTTTATCCTGAACCTTTTTATATTTTTGAAAGATACAATTATCCTGTTGGTTCAAGGGAATTTGATATTTCAGACGTTAAAAAAAATCTATATTCTAACCCATATTTAATTATGGACAAAGATTGCCGTTATGCGGCTTATTCAAAGTTTTATTTTTCACCCGATGTTAATCAAATTTCATCAGAATTTTTTGTTGAAAAATTAGACACCTCAAAAACAAAAATAAAAAGAGTTTTAGAATTTAATCATAAGCAAAAAGAACGCTATCCGATTTTATCTTCAGGAACAAAAGAAACCTATCCTAACCTTTTTTCTAGTTTAACTTTGGTTGATTGGAGTTCTGATAGTAAAAAACTTTTAATTAAAGAAAAAATCGGCTCAACCCAAAATGGAATTTATAAAACAAACATTTACATCCATTTTTTAACAGATGGCGCAAATAGTGGTTACACTTTAAAACTTGAAAATTTTGATAACGCAGTTAAAAACTATTACTTAAACTATCAAGATTTTGAATTGCAAAAATATCAATATTACTTTGAACCCCTAGGCTTCAGCTCTGAAAGAGAAAACACAATTGTTTTAAATTGCTACACTTTTGATAAAGATAATCAAAAAGTTTTCTTAGGGCTTTGGGGATATGATTACGCTCTAAATCAAACTATACTCTTTTCCGACACCGACTCTGACGCCGATATTTCAACTAATGGGTTGATTTTAAGACAGGTTTTAGAGTAGCCCGAAACGAGTTCACTTTCGTTGGGCAGGTATAATCTGCCCCCTTAAAAGAGGACATCATTTGTAGGACAATAAATGTTCTTTA
>CAKUXO010000009.1 GCA_934700385.1 uncultured Candidatus Melainabacteria bacterium | reverse complement strand
GTCTAAGTATTTTTCTTTTAATAAGTCCAAGTTTACATTCATCACACATATTCCCTTTATTTGTTATATATAACGGCAGGGTTTAGGATGAACTTTAGAAACTGTTACAAATGTTTACAAATGTGAGCTTAAAAATAAAAGCATAAAGGCACAAAAAAATCCGAAAGAAAACTTTCGGATTTTTTATATTTATTTCAAACTATTTTAAGTCTGCTACGATACGACCAGTAACTGTAGTTTTTTTAGAACCTGCAGTTGCACCGTCTCTACCGATATAGATATAATATCTATCACCAGTTAATGTTGCTAATGAAGTTGTAGCAGTTAGAGCAGTTGTAGCTGTAACTTGTGGTTCAACAGCGTTTGGACCATTTGATAGGCCGTTAACGTCAACAACAACTATTACACAACTTTTTTTCAATGCTTCTGTGTTAGCGCCAGCAGCGTTGATTTCTTCTTTTGTACTACAAACAGCACCTGTACCAGGAGTTGTTACAGTATAAGCGATGTTGTCATCTGTTGTAATCCATGGTGATTGTTCGCCGATTGTACCAGCATTTAAAGTTTCACCAGTTGAATCAGCAGGAGCTGGAGCTGAAGCTGAACCACCTGAAGTTGTTGCAACAGAGAAATTGATGTTTGTATAGAATTGATTTGTGTCGATTGTTTGGCTTGAAGCAATTTCAGCTGTTGTAGGTGCTTTTGCATAATCTTTAACAGATAAGTTAGATCTTAAAGATTGGAACATTTTACCAACACCAACGTCATCACAAGTTGAAGGTAATTGACCTGCAATTCTTTCCATGGCTGTTAAGTTAACAACGGCATTGTAAGCTTTTTTGTAGGCGGTTTTCCATTGAGATTCCGTAACCCCTTTCATTAATGACGGAATGGTCATTGTTGCAACCGCACCGATAACCATTAATACGATAAGGATTTCGGCTAGTGTAAAACCTTTTTTTAGTCTCATAGTGATACTTCCTTTATAAACTACATTTACTAATTTTACTATAAACAATTATAGTGACTGATTTTTGTATTGTCAATTAAATTTACTTAAATCATATTTTAATATTACATACTGATTAATTTGAATTTTTCACGTTTTTTATTGACTTTAAGTGCGCCAAAATTGTGAAGTTCATATATTCTTCCTACTAATGACTTTGTTGTTTGTGAATTTGGTTTTTTTGAAATATATTTTTTGTAAAAACGTATTGCTTTAGTATATTTCCCCATTTTATCAAAACATAAACCTAAACCTAGGTATGCTCTGTAATATTGGTTATTAATTTTTAACATTTTTTTAAATAAAGTAATTGCTTTTTCAAATTCCTCTTTTTCTATGTAAAGCCCTGCTAGGTTTGAAAGAGCGGGTATATAAAAAGGATATTTTTCAATTATTGTGTTATAAACTAAAATTGCCATTTCTTCTTCGCCTGAAAGTTCATGGGTTAAGGCGAGTTTAATTTGAGCATTTTTATTATCTGGTTCAAGTTTAATTGTTCTTATGAAATTCTTTTTAGCATTGATATTATCGGCATTTAGAAGATAATTTAAACCTAATTCATAATAAATTTCTGAATCGAAGCCATAAACATTTCTTGCATTTTTTAAATATTTAATTGCTTTATCATATTCTTTTAGATTTTTATAGGCTTTTGAAGCACCTTTATAGGCAGGAACATTATTCTTATCAAGCATTAGAGAGATTAAATATTCTTTAACTGCTTTTCTGTATTCATTTTTGAGCATAAATGAATCGCCCATTGAACAAAAAAATGCTTTATCTTTTTTGATTGGGTTTGAAACAGTTCTATCTATCACTTCTTTAAAGTCTTTTTTTCTATCGTTGGTATATCTGAAACTCAAAATTCCTCCTAGATATACTAAGTTTATATTCTTTTTTCTTAAAACCAATTAATCAAAAGATGAATTTTCTTTTTGACCTTTGGATTAATTTTTTTTATAATTTTATATGCAAGTCATTTTTTCGGAGGAGATATGGAAGATATTTTAAACTTAGAATTTTTATCTTTAAAACCTGAATATATTAAAATAATTATGTTTGTTTGGAATGTCTTTAAATGTACATTTTTACTTGTTTTTACTGTGAAACTTTTAAGGTGGGGTTCGGCTAAATTTTTCACTAAAATTGTTTCAAAAATTGATGTAAACGAAAGAAAACAACAAATTCTTACCCTTAAAACAATAATTGTCCATGCTATTGAGGCGGTTATTTTTGCGGTTTATTTAATTAACATGCTCTTTTTGTTTGGAATTGATGTTAGACCATTGTTAGCAACAGCCGGAGTTTTAGGTGTTGCAATTGGTTTTGGGGCAAAAAGATTTGTTGAAGATATAATAATGGGAATAATTGTTCTTATTGAAGGACAAATTAGAGTCGGCGATTATGTTGAAATTAAAGATATGTCCGGTTTTGTTGAAAAAATTACATTGAATCTTGTGACAGTTCGATCAGATAAAACGGGGGCTGTATATTTTATTAGAATGGGATTAATTGATTCAATTACAAATTATACAATGCACTATTCTTATGCTTTTTTCCCGCTTGATGTCGGTTATGAACAAGATATTGACCATGTATTTAAAACAATTAGAAAATCATTTGATATTTTGAAAAAAAATCCTGAATTTAATAAATTAATTTTAGGCGACATTGAAATTTTTGGATTAGATGAGTTTAAGGAAAGTTCTTTATGTATTAAAGCAAGAATTAAAACTCAACCAAAAGGACAATGGATTATAAAACGCAATTTTAATAAAATTATTAAAGAGCAGTTTGAACTTGAAAATATAGAAATTCCTTTCAATCAAATTGTTGTTTCTCAAAAATAAGGTAAAAAATATGAAAAATAATTTTTTAAACTTTATAATTTTATTTTTTTGTGTTTTAATGGTTAGTGCGCTTTGTGCATGCAAACAACAATCAATTAAATTCTACCGAGAAAGTAAAGCGCAAGAAGTAGTCAATGATATCAAATTAAAAGAAAATCAACCAAAAGGAAGAGAGGTTTTTAAATCTTCCGGAGTTATAATTTATAAAGATAACTCGGTTAATAATTCATCAGATAGAAAAAATGTTAATTTTGGACCTAAAGATATCAAATTTGACCTACCAGATAAAATAAGAAAATTTTAGTCACTAAATTAGAAAGGAATATGTATGCTATCTAAACATGGTACTTTAGAAAGCGCAATATTATCAACACTTTGGAAAATGGAAAAAGAAGGAATCTACACCAATTCCGTTAAAGATGTTTATAATTTCTTAAGCCAAAATGATGATGAAAAGCGTGCATATACTACAATTAAAACTGTAATGGACAGACTTTTTGAAAAAAATATTCTTTTAAGGTTTAAACAAGGAAGAAAATTTTATTATAGAACAGCTTATTCAAATCAAGATGTCCTTGTTAATTCACTAAATGAAATAGCAAACAGATATTGCCAAGGTGATTTATCAAGATTATCAAATGTTTTAAAAACAATGATGGACTCTAAATTGGTGAATGTATAATATGGAAAGCAAAGAATTAAAGAAATTTGAAAACAGATTATTGGTTGCAAATTTAATTAATGATGTTCTTGTTTCTAAAATAACTGTTCAAGAGGCTCTTTCAAAGTTTCCAAATGATAAAGATGATATCAACATTAAATGTGCTTTTGACGCTTTAATGCACAGAGAAGCTGATGAGGACCTTAGAAAAAGCGTTAAAGGTTATGCTCAAATTCAAGATAATTTTTTATCTGATATAGCAGAAGCCTTTAAACAAAATAAAACTTTACCTCAAAACATCATCAATCAATATCTTAAATATCATACTGATGATATAATTTCAGATGGAGATGACAATTTTAAAACGTTTATGCAAAAAGTAAAAAGAATTATAAATTTTTAAATGAGTGAAAAAGTGGAAAAAAAGAATATTCTAGAAACTTTTGTTCATTATACTGTAATGAAAAATGAAGTTGTTGATTCTCTAAATTGTTATAATTCTGATAAAATTTTTGTTGATTGTACTCTTGGTGGGGGCGGACATAGCGAAGAAATTTTAAAAAGAATTTCTCCAAATGGCAGATTAATTTCCTTTGATGTAGATGATGACGCCATTCAGTTTGCTTCAAATCGTCTCAAAGATTATAAAAATTTAACAATAATTAAGGGTTCTTATCTTGATATAGATAAACATCTTGCTTCTTTAGGAATTGATAAAATTACAGGCGGGGTAATTTTCGACCTTGGCGCTTCATATCATCAATTAACTTGTCAAGAGCGTGGTTTTAGCTTTATGAAAGACGCACCATTGGACATGCGTTTTAATCAAAATCAAGATTTTTGTGCTTACGATATTATTAACAAATATTCTGAAAAAGAGCTTGTTGAAATATTTTCAACCTATGGCGAAGAAAGATTTTCTAAAAGAATTGCAAGCGCAATTGTGAAAAATCGCCCAATTAAAACAACTTTAGAATTAAGTAATTTAATTGTTAATTCAACTCCAAAAATTAAAACTAAAATTCACCCTGCAACAAGGGTTTTTCAAGCACTTAGAATTGAAGTTAATCATGAATTGTTAAATTTTGAAAATACATTATTAAAAGTTATCAATTTATTAGATGTTGGTGCTATAATAAGTTTGTTATCTTTTCATTCCTTAGAGGATAGATTAGCAAAGCGTACCTTGAAATTATATTCTTCTTGTAGATGTGATAAATATGCCCCTGTTTGCACTTGTGGCGGTAAGATGTTAGAAATAATCAACAAAAAACCGATTGTTGCATCAGATGAAGAATTAAAAATCAATCCACCTTCAAGAAGCGCTAAGCTAAGAGTTGCGAAAAAAATCTAACGAGGTCATTTTGAAACCGTCTTTTAATAAAACAATAAATAAAATAAATAGTTCAAAAAACAAGAAAAACAAAAAAGAAGAAGTAATCATTGAAACAAGTGAACAAATAATCTATGAAAATTCAACTGTTTCAAATCCGATTAACCCTGCTGTTGTAAATAATCAAATAATTAGCGGTTATTTCGTTAATGAAAAATCATATAAAGAAATGATTATTCAAAGGGTTAACACTTTTTTATATGTTATTTTAGGAACATTGGTTCTATTTTGTTTGATTTGTTATTATTTTGTTTCTTGTAAAGAGGTTCAATTAAACAAAATAAGTCGTGCTACACTAGAATTAAACTATGAAAATGAAGAACTACAAAACAAAGTAGATTCTTTGCAATCTTATTACAATATCGATAAAGCGGTTTCTAAAACTAATATTTTAGAAAGAGCAAAGCAAGTTGTTGAAGTTGACGCTATTGATTTACCTAATTTTAATTATGACAAGCAAAAGCCTGCTAAACATTCGCTTGTTGTGAGCTATTAATAAAAGGGGAAGTTTTGAAAGAAAAGTTAAGAAGCAGATTTGACAGCAGAGTCGGCTGTCTGCAGCTATTTTTTTACACCGCTTGTATCGGTTTATCTTTATATTTATTTTTCTTACAAGTTTTTGACATAAGACATTGTAAAATGAAAGCCAAAACCCAAAGAACTTCTAAAATGTATGTTTTAAGGGGTGAAATTGTTGATAGATATGGTTTTAAATTAGCAGCAGATAAAACAACTTTTATTTTATATGCTCATCCAGAATATTATGACAATACTCCCGAACAATTAGCAAATATTTTAGCGCCTTATGTTAAAATTCCTGTGCCTGAATTAACTAAAAAATTATCTCAAACAAATAAAAAAATCATTACAATTAAAAAAGATATTGATAGAAAAACCATCCGTGAAATTAAAAAGAAAGGTTTAAGAGAGCTTTCTTACGAAGTTAAAAACAAAAGAGTTTATCCTCAAGGAACTTTGGCTTCTCATATTCTTGGTTTTTATAACCCTAACGCTGATACTGCTGGGGGTGTAGAATATAAAGCGAAAAATTACCTTGAATATGTTGATAAAACAATAACTTATGAAAAAGCGCCAAATGGCGATATTATTTATAACATTAATGTAAATCCAGCTGATATTTCAGCACCTGTTAAAGGTAAAACTTTAACTTTAACAATTGATAGCGCCGTTCAACACGTCTGCGAAAAATATCTTCTTGCAGCAATTCAAAAATATCACGCACCAAGAGCGGCTGCGATTGTGATTGAGCCATCTTCAGGCGAAATACTAGCGCTTGCACTAGCACCTAATTATGACCCAAATAATTATGGTAAATATACAATGCAAGAAATGAAAAACTGGGCAATATCTGATGTTTACCCTCCTGGGTCAACTTTTAAAATAATCACTGTTGCTTGTGGTTTTATGAATAAAAAAATCAATAAAAATTCTAAAATTAATGATACAGGTAAGATGAAAATTGGCTGGTGGGATGTATCTAACTACGATTATCGTTCTAAAGGCGCTCCTGGGCTAATTGACCTTGTATATTTATTTGAACATTCATCAAATATTGCTTCAATTAAAATTGCTCAAATGATGACTGATAGAGAGTTTTATGATAGTTTAAAACTATTTAATTATGGTGAAAAAACAGGAATTGACCTTCCTGGGGAATCTGCTGGGCTTTTACCTTCTCCAAAATATTGGGATACAGCGACTCATGCGACAATGGGTTATGGCTATGGTGCTTCAACAACAGTTATACAAATGGCGGCTGCGGTTAGTGCAATTGCAAATAATGGTGTTTGGGTGACGCCACATGTAATTAAATACACCCCTGAAGAAGCTGAACAAAAAATTGTTAAAAGAAGGGTTTTAGAAGAACAAGACGCAAAAGACATTACTCAACTTCTTGTTAAATCAATGGAAAATGGTAAAAATCCGGCAAAAATGGATGATTATTATATTGCTGCTAAAACGGGTACTTCAAAACGTCCTAACACAAACGGTAGAGGTTATTCAAACAAACTTTATACTTCAATGATTGGCTATTTTCCTGCGTCAAATCCAAAAGTATTATTGTATGTTGTTGTAGATTCTCCATCTGGTGAGGGAATTTGGGGTTCAACTGTTGCAGCACCCGTATTTAAAGAAATTTCAACAGAAATAGTTAGAATATTAAATTTAGTTCCTGATAAAGCTAAAAAATAATTTTTCTGTTAGAATATAATAAAAAATCAAAGAGGAATAGCTATGAATTTAAGTAATATAATTAAAAATATTGAAGTAAAAGAAGTTTTAAATTTTAAAGATGTTGATATCAAAGGAATTTCATACAATTCAAATACAATTAATTCTCATGAAATTTTTGTTTGCTTAAAAGGTGAACACGTTGATGGTCATAACTTCGCCCAAGCTGCTTTTGAAAAAGGCGCAGTAGCCCTGATGACAGAAAAACCTTTAAACATCGAAATTCCTCAACTTGTGGTAAAATCAACCCAAGAAAGTATTGCTGATTTAGCGGCGGTTTTTTATCATAATCCATCTTATGAGCTTAATTTAATGGGTGTTACAGGAACAAATGGTAAAACTACGGTTGCTCACTTAGTTCAAAAAATCTTTGAACAAGATAAGAAAAAATGCGCTCTTATTGGTACTCTTGGTTATAAATTCGCTTCAAATGATGATTACCTTGAAGCAAAACACACAACTCCTCAAGCGCCACAAATGCAAGAAACCCTATCTAAAATTTTAAAAGCAGATATTTTAAACGTTATTACTGAAGTTTCAAGCCATGCACTTGATCAATCTAGAGTTAAAAATTGTAATTTTTCAGGTGCGATTTTCACTAATTTAACTCAAGATCACCTTGATTATCATATTACAATGGAAAATTATTTTAATGCAAAAGCAAAACTCTTTAAAAGTCTTAAAGAAGGCAGTTTTGCGGTTATTAATAATGATGATAAGTATGCTAAAAAATTCTTAGAAGTTATCCCAAAAGGGGTAAGAGTTTTAACTTATGGCGCTAAAACAAATGCTGATTTAGTCGCTAAAAACATAGATTTTATGCCAGATGGCGTTAAGTTTGATTGCTCTTATCAAAATGAAACTCTTAGTTTTAAATTACATTTAAACGGAATGTTCAGCGTTTATAATTGTCTTGCTGCAATTGGCGCAGGGCTTTTAAACGGAATTAGCTTTGAAACAATTAAAAATGCTCTTGAAGACACTCGTTGCGTTGCGGGCAGGTTTGAAATAGTTAGAACAAACCCTATGGTTATTGTTGATTATGCCCACACGCCAGATGGGCTTGAAAATATTTTAAGAGCAGCAAGGGAATTAACTCCAAAAGATGGTAATTTAATCTGTATGTTTGGCTGTGGTGGCAATCGTGATTGTACAAAACGTCCAAAAATGGGTAAAATTGCTCAACAACTTTGCGATAAAATAATTATCACATCTGACAATCCAAGGGGAGAGGACCCACAACAAATCATCACGGATATTTTATCTGGACTTGCTTTGATTAACCCTAAAACTGTGTTCGTTGAAGCAGATAGACATCTTGCAATTAAACTTTTAAAAGATATTTCAAATGAAAATGATGTTTTAGTTTTAGCCGGAAAAGGGCATGAAGACTATCAAATTCTAAAAGATAAAACAATTCATTTTGATGATAGAGAAGAAGTTACGAAAGTTTTTAACGATTAAGTGTTAAGAAATGTTAATTAAATAAATTCTAAAAAGGCAATTTTTTTACTCATCAATACTTTATATATAAGTAAGACATATTTCAAGAGAATGTAAAAATATTAAAAGAGAGTAAGTAGAGTAAAAAGAAAACAACGAGGATTTATTATGATTAACAATGTTAATTATCAACAACAACAATTGCAAGCACAACAAGCGCAAGCGCAACAAGTTCAACAACAAGTTCAAGAGCAAACACAACAATTAAATGATATTTCTCAATATGGTGACATATCTGTTTTTAATCAAGATAATCCATATAAAGGGGATGAAATTCAATTTAGCGATCTTCAAGATAGAATTGAAGCAGCTAACAAATTCTTTGCAGAAAATAAACCGGATGCAAATGGATTATATAGTGCCGATGCGCTAAAAATGATGTCTGATATTTGTGTAATTATGGACGAAAATGGCACAATTTTAACTCAATTATCTGACCAAGATGGCGACGGTAAAGTTGATAACATTGAATATTATTCGGAAAAAGAAGATGGTGGCGCTGTTCATAAAATTGATTCAAACGCCGATGGACAAATAAACCAAGAGCAAGAATATTTTGCTAATGAAAACGGTGTAACCCAATTTATGAATGAATATACTTATAATGAAGATGGTGAAAAAGAATTAACTTCAACAACTTTATATGATGATAACGGTCAAAAAACAACTGTTACAACTGAAGAAAAGAAAATAACTTATACTTATGAATATGATGAAAATGGAAATCCAATAGCAGAAATTACAAATATCGATTTAGATGGCGATGGAATTGTTGATAAACAAGAAAAAAGTGATAAACTGGAACATTATAAAAAGGGTTAAGGATAATAAAAGCTGTCTTTTTTAAGACAGCTTTTTTAAGTTTTGTAAAAAAATTGTCTCTTTTGAGGACAATTTTTTTTATTTATATGTTTTTAAGCTAAAGTGCCAGTTAGAAAATTAAAGGAGATAATAACATGTCTATAGGAAAAGTGTTCCAAAATGTAACAGCTAAAACTGCTTCTGTTGGTAAACAAGTTTGTTCAAAAGCTGCTCAAAAAGCAAAACCTGCGCTAGAACAAGGTGAGGTAAAATTAGCTAACGCACTAGATTCTCTTGCTAGTTCAATGAAAGCTAAAGTAGCACAAAAACAAGTTGTTACTCCTAGAATTGATAAAATTACTTCTGAAATTCCTGTTAAAAAAACAGCAATTCCTGCTATTGCCCTAGAAAAAACTGCTAAAAAAGCTGATATTGCTGATTTTGTAACAGGTAAAAAAATTACTTCTGAAATTCCTGTTAAAAAACCAGCAATTCCTACTATTGCCCTAGAAAAAACTGCTAAAAAAGCTGATATTGCTGATTTTGTAACAGGTAAAAAAGCTAATAAATCAGCTGAAAAAAGTGCTCAAACATTCCTTGAAGATAGTGCTAATAAATTAGCTGACTTTGTAACAGGTGAAAAAGCAAATACAAAAGCTGTTTCAAGTGCAGTTGTTTTTGAGCTTAACGGTAAAACAAAAACTGAAAACTTATTAGATCAACAAGAATTAAAAGGTAAATTATTAGGAAAATATGGCGATAAATTAGCTCAAGAACATAAAATTGAAGCCACAAAAGCAAGATTATTAGAAAAATACGGAAAATAAGATTAAGCTAATATATAAAAATGCACCCTTTTAAATGGGGTGCATTTTATTGTAATTAAACTAATTATTTTACAACGATATTAACTAATTTATTTGGAACAACAATCACTTTAACAATTGTTTTTCCATCAATAAATTCTTTTGTTTTTGGCGCTTGCTTTGCAATTTCTTCAAGTTTATTTTTATCTAAACCTTCTTCAACTTCAATTTTATCTTTAATTTTGCCGTTAACTTGAACAATTAAAGTAATTGAAGAAGTTTTTGCAAGGTTTTCATCAAATTCGCACCAAGGAATTTCATGGATTGATTGAGTTGCGCCAAGAGATGAATAAATTTCTTCACTCATAAATACACAAACAGGTGAAATTAATTTTAATAATGTTAATAAGCCAAAACTTAAAACATCATAATTAATTGTGTTTTCATCTTTACTATAGTCATAAATAGCGTTTGTAAGTTCTCTATAGCTTGAAATTACTGTGTTAAATTGAAATTCGTTTTGAATATCGTGAGTAATTTTTTTGATAGCTATATGAATATTTCTAACAAAGTCATCATCTTTTTTATTTAGATTTTTTACATCAAAATTATAATCTAATTTGATTTTATCTTGATATTTTGAATATAGACGATAAACCCTTGAAATGAACTTATAACAGCCCTCTACACCAGCATCTGTCCAATCAAAATCACGAGCTGGTGGTGAATCTGATAAGATAAACAATCTTGCTGTATCTGCCCCATAATTTTTATAGATATCATCAGGGTCAACCGTATTACCCTTAGATTTAGACATTTTAGAACCGTCTTTTAATACCATACCTTGAGTTAAAAGGTTGCTGAATGGCTCATCAAAATCTAAAAGTTTACAATCTCTTAGAGCTTTTGTGAAAAATCTTGAATAAAGTAAATGTAAAATAGCGTGTTCAATACCACCAATGTATTGATCAACAGGCAGCCATTTATTTACTAAATCACGATTGAAACATTCTTTATCGTTTCTAGCGTCAGAATAGCGAAGATAATACCAACTAGAACAAACGAAAGTATCCATTGTATCTGTATCTCTTGTAGCTTTTGCGCCACATTTTGGACAAATTGTTTCTTTAAATGTTGGACTTGTTTCGATTGGCGATTTACCTTTTACTGTAAAATCAACGTCTTTTGGAAGTAATACCGGTAAATCTTTTTCATCAACTGCAACTTCTCCGCAATTAGGGCAATATACAATTGGAATTGGTGCACCCCAATATCTTTGACGAGAAATTAACCAGTCACGAAGTCTGTATTGGGTTTTAAATTCTCCAAAACCTTTATCTTTAGCGTATTGTGTGATTTTTTCACGAGCTTCTTGAGCTTTTATGCCGTTAAATTCGTCACTATTAACTAAAACGCCTTTTTCAATATAGCATTTACCTTCTTCAAAACCCTCGCCATCAATAACTTGAATCATTGGAAGATTGTATTTTTTAGCAAAGTCAAAATCTCTTTCATCATGATATGGTACAGCCATAACTGCGCCTGTTCCATAGTCAACAAGGGCATAATCAGCAACCCAAACAGGGCAAACTCTGCCTGTGAAAGGATTTATGATGTGTGTTCCTAAAGGAACACCTGTTTTAATTCTTTCTGTTGAAAGTCTTTCAATTTCAGATAATTTTTTAGCGTTTTCACGATATTGATTAACTGCTTCACGATTTTCAGGGGTTGTTAATTTTTCAATATCTTTATATTCAGGAGCCACAACTAAATATGTAATACCATAAGCGGTGTCTGCTCTTGTTGTATAAACAGGTATTTCAAGCCCCTCTATTTCTTTAACTTTAAATTTTAAAATAGCACCTGTTGATTTACCAATCCAGTTAGATTGCATTGTTTTAACGTTATCGCCCCAACCATCAAGTAAATCAAGGTCTTTAAGAAGTTCTTCAGAATAATCTGTTATTTTTAAGAACCATTGAGAAAGGTTTTTCTTTGTAACTTCATTGTCGCAGCGCCAGCATTTTCCGTCTATTACTTGTTCATTAGCTAAAACTGTTGCACAATGTTCACACCAGTTAACAGGTGCCGTTTTTTTATAAGCTAAACCTTTTTTATAAAGTTGTAAAAATAACCACTGAGTCCATTTATAATAATCAGGTAAACAAGTTGTAACTTCTCTATCCCAATCAACAGATAAACCAAGCATTTTAAGTTGTTTGGTCATATATTTAATGTTTTCTAAAGTCCAAGTTTCAGGGTTTGCACCGTGTTGAATGGCGGCATTTTCAGCAGGTAAACCAAAACTATCCCAACCCATTGGATGAAGAACATTGTATCCTTGCGCTCTTTTAAATCTTGCAACTACGTCTGTAATTGTGTAGTTTCTAACGTGTCCCATGTGAAGTTTTCCAGATGGATATGGAAACATTGAAAGTGCAAAATATTTTGGTTTTGGCGAGTTATTGTCAACTTTATAGGGTTTTGTTTCTTCCCAAATATCAAACCATTTTTTTTCAATACGTTGAGGATAATACTCTTTTTCTAACATCATAATTCCTATTCGTTTATTATTTTTATAATATCATCAATTTTTGAACTTGTTTTATGAACAGTTGCTCTTGAATGTTCAATAGCGGTTGTTGGGTCTTTTAAGCCGTTTCCTGTTAAAATACAAACAACTTTTGAACCCTCTTTAACTTGGTCTTTAAGTTTAATTAAACCTGCGATTGAAGCAATTGACCCAGGTTCAGCAAAAACACCCTCTGTTCTAGCTAAAAGTCTATATGCTTCTAGGATTTCTTCATCAGTAACCATATCAATTGTACCTTTTGATTCATCTCTAGCAGCTTCGGCGTATTTCCAGCTTGCAGGGTTACCTATTCTTATTGCGGTTGCAATTGTTTCAGGGTTTTCAACTTTATGCCCTAGAACAATCGGCGCTGCCCCTGCTGCTTGAATACCCATCATTTTAGGTAATTTTGTTGATAATTTATTTTCAAAATATTCTTTATAGCCTTTCCAATATGCGGTTATGTTACCAGCATTACCTACAGGGATAAAGTGATAATCAGGTGCATCATTTAATGCGTCAACAATTTCAAAAGCACCAGTTTTTTGCCCCTCAATTCTATATGGATTTACAGAATTAACAAGAGTAATTGGATATTTTGAAGAAATTTCACGAACTGCGCTTAGTGCTTCATCAAAATTTCCATTAATTGCAATTACTTTTGCGCCATACATCATAGCTTGAGATAATTTTCCCATGGCTATATGTCCATCTGGAATTAAAACATAACATTTAATTTTTGCTCTTGCAGCATAAGCCGCAGCAGAAGCTGATGTGTTACCTGTTGAAGCGCAAATGATAGCTGTTGCGCCATCTTCAACAGCTTTTGTAACAGCCATTGTCATGCCTCTATCTTTAAAACTTCCTGTTGGGTTTAAACCCTCGTATTTTAAATAGATATCAGCTTTTAAACCAATTGCTTGAGCAAAATTATCTGCTTTAATTAAAGGAGTGTTACCCTCACAAAGTGAGATTATTTTAGTGTTTTCACTAACAGGTAAAAATTTTCTATATTTTTCAATTAATCCAGTGTACATCTACATTACCCTTATTTTATTTACTACTTTGATATCTTGAGTTTCTTCAAGTGAATTAATCATATTTAAAATGTTATCTTCTTTAGCCTTTTCAGTTAAAACAAGAATTGTTGCGTTGTTTTCATTTGTTCCTCTTTGAACAATTGAAGAAAGATTAATGCCAAATTCTCCACAAGCACAGCCTATTTTGCCGATTATGCCGAGTTTATTTTTGGCTTCAATTCTTAAATAATAACAGTTTGTTGTTTCTTTGATATCGATTTGATTAGCATATTCTTTATGATGACAAATCGTTATCGGAAGAACTTTATCTTTATTTTGATTTAAGTCTGATTTAATTGATAAAATATCACCTACAACAGAGCTTGCAGTAGGAAATTCTCCTGCCCCAGGGCCAACAAACATAACTTTATCAACAGGAAAACCCTCAAGCTGAACGGCATTTGTTGCATTTTTAATTTCAGAAATAGCGTTTTCTTTTTTAACAAACATAGGATGAACACGAATGTCTAAATCTTCAGAATTTTCAACGCTTTTAGCCTGTGCAATAAGTTTAATTTTATATCCTAATTCATTAGCTATTTGAATATCAAGAGAAGAAATTTTAGTAATTCCCTCGTGATAAATTTTAGAAACATCAATTCTTTTGTTGAAAACAATGTTTGCTAGAATTGCGATTTTAAACATGGCGTCAAAACCCTCAACATCATTTGTTGGGTCGGTTTCAGCGAAACCAAGTTCTTGTGCTTTTTTTAAACATTGGTCATAGCTTAAATTTTCTTCTTCCATTTTAGTTAGAATGTAATTTGTTGTTCCGTTTAAAATACCTGCAACAGAAGTGAAATCATTAGCTTTTAGGCTTTGTTTAATTGGCATAATGATAGGAATTCCGCCCGCAACCGCTGCTTCATATAAAATTGCAACTTTATTTTCTCGAGCGCAATCACAAATTTCAGCGCCATGCTTAGCAAGAAGTTCTTTGTTTGCCGTAACAATATGTTTCTTGTTTTTCATAGCGCAAATTAATGCGTCTTTAATATTGACTCCGCCTGCAACTTCAACAACTATATCGATATTTTCATCGTTTACGATATCAAAAGGGTCGTTTGTTATTTTTTTAACTTCGACATCTCTTTTTTTGTTGATGTTTTTAACGGCAGCAGCCACAATTTCAATGTCATCAAATTTAGATAAAACTTTGACAACTCCTTGCCCAACGGTTCCAAGACCGATAATTCCGATTTTAATTTTATTTTCCATAAAAAAATAATAACATAAATTTTTTTTGTAGTATATTATTTGTAAAGAAAACATAATTTTTAAAAAAGGAAGTTTTTATGAGTGAAGAAAAAGTAAGAGTTAGAATTGCACCATCTCCATCGGGCAATTTGCATATAGGAACAGCAAGAACTGCATTATTCAACTATCTTTTTGCTAAAAAAATGGGTGGCGAATATGTTTTAAGAATTGAAGACACTGATTTAGATAGAAGTTCTGAAGCTTTTAAACAAAATATTTTTGATAGCTTAAAAGCACTTGGCTTAAATTGGGATGAAGGTCCTGATGTTGGTGGTGCTTATGGACCATATAAACAATCTGAAAGATTTGACATTTATCCAAAATATGCTCAAATGCTTATCGATAAAGGTTATGCCTATGAATGTTTTTGCTCTAATGAGGACCTTGATAAAGAGCATGAAATTGCAAAAGAAAAGAAAATTCCTTATAAATATTCTAGAAAATGCTTAAATTTAACCAAAGAAGAAAAAGATGCGCTAAAAGCAAAAGGAATTAAGCCATCTATCCGCTTTAAGGTTGAATCAAAAGAACTTGTTTTCAATGACCTTGTTAAAGGTGAATTAAAATTTGATACAAGTTTAATCGGCGATTTTGCGATTATGAAATCAAATGGCACTCCTACTTATAACTTTGCTGTTGTAATTGATGACATGCTTATGAAAATTTCTCATGTAATTCGTGGAGAAGACCATATTTCAAATACTCCAAAACAAATTTTAATTTACGAAGCACTTGGCGCAAAAGTTCCTAAGTTTGGTCATTTAGGTATGATTTTAGCACCTGATAGAAGTAAACTTTCAAAACGTCATGGTGCAACAGCTGTTTCAGATTTTATTAAAGAAGGTTATTTAACAGAAGCGTTGTTAAATTTCGTTGCTTTATTAGGCTGGGCGCCATCTGATGGTGTTGAAATTAAAAATGTAGATGAAATTGCTGCAGATTTTAGAATTAATGAAATTTCAAGTTCAAATTCAATTTTTGAATATGAAAAATTGAACTGGATGAATGGTCAATATATCAAACACATGGATATTTCTAAATTAACTGATTTAGCACTTCCATTTTTAAATATGTATGACACAAATAAATATTCAAGAGAAAAACTTGAAAGAATAATTGCAGCTACAAGAGAACCAATTACACTATTAAAAGACTTAGTTTTTGATACAAAATATTTCTTTGAAAAACCTGATTATACAGAAGTTAAAGAAATTCTTGATGGCGAAGTGGCAAAAAATGTTCTTCCTAAATTTCTTGAAGATTTAAAAGGTTATGACTTTAATAACCATGATGATGTTCATGATAAACTAGGTGAATTAAGAGCATATTTTAAAGAAAAATTTGGCTATAAACCAAAAGAAACTATGTGGGCGCTAAGAGCAGCTACAACAGGTAGAACTCGTGGGGCTGATATGGTTGAAACTCTTTTAATTCTAGGTAAAGAAGAAGTAGAAGAAAGAATTAAAGCTTGTTTATAAAAATTAAAAGTGAAAGATGTAAAAGTCTTTCACTTTTTTTAAAAAAACATTGTTTTAAAATATTGTTGAGTTAGAATTGAATTAAGGACAATATATAGGGTATTATGGTTCAAAATAAAGAAAATCTATTATATTTTTTAGACGAAAAGCCATATATTAATATGACAAACGCATGCACTAATGCATGTGTTTTTTGCGTGAGAGATCAAAAAGACGATGTTCAAGGGGCTAATCTTTGGATGGATAAAGATGATATCACTGCACTTGATGTCATAAATCAAATTGAAGAAAACAAAAAAGCAATTTTAAAGCAAGATGAAATTGTTTTTTGTGGATATGGCGAACCATTGATTAAAATCAATGAAGTACTTGAAATTGTTAAATATTTAAAAGAAAACTATCCTGATTTAAAAATCAGGATTAACACTAATGGTCATGCTAATGCTATTCATAAAAAAAATGTGGCAGCTTTATTAGCACCTTATATTGATACAATTTCAATTAGTTTAAACGCTCAAAATGAAGAAATTTATAATAAAATTTCTAATCCAAAAATCGAAAACGCTTATGAAGAAGTTAAAAGATTTATTAGAGCGTGCGTTGAAGAAAAAATTAAAACTTATGCAACAGTTGTTGTAAATGTTCCAAATTATCCTGTTGATAAGGATAGATGTGAATTAATTACTAAATCTCTAGGTGCAAAATTCCGTGCTAGAGATTTCATTCCAAATGGTTATTAAATTTAGAAAGGATAAATAATATGCTAAGCAAAATTATGAAACCAAAATCTATAGCTGTTATTGGTGCTTCTACAAAAGAACACACAATCGGTTCTGATATTATGAAAAGATTACAAGAATATAAATTCAATGGTAAAATATATCCTGTAAACCCAAAGGGCGGCATTATTGAAGGTTTACAAGCCTACACTAACGTTAATGAAATTCCTGATGAAGTTGATTTAGCTATTATTGTTGTTAATGCAAAATTTGTTTTATCAACAATTGATCAATGTCACGAAAAAGGCATTAAAGGTCTTTGCATTATTACAGCGGGCTTTAAAGAAACAGGTAAAGAAGGTGCTGAAGTTGAAAAACAACTTCTTGCAAAAGTTCGTGAATATGGTATGAGATGTGTAGGTCCTAATTGCCTTGGTGTTGTTAATACTCACCCTGATATCAGAATGGATGGATGTTTTGCTGAATCCTTACCTGAACGTGGTAACATCGGTTTTGTTTCTCAATCAGGCGCTCTTGGTGGCGGTATTTTAAATATTTTAAAAGACTTAAACCTTGGTTTTGCTCAATTTATTTCAATCGGTAACCAAGCAGATGTAAACGCTGAAACTGCTTTAGAATACTGGGAAAACGAAGAAGATGTTGAACAAATTCTTCTTTATATGGAATCAATCCAAAATCCAGCAAACTTTAGAAAACTTGCTTCAAGAATTTCTAAGAAAAAACCAATCCTTGCTCTAAAAGCTGGTCGTTCAGCAGCTGGTGCTTCAGCAGCTTCATCTCACACCGGTTCATTAGCAGGGGCTGATAAAGCAGCTAATGCACTATTAAATCAATCAGGTGTAATCAGAGAATATTCTTTAAAAAATCTTTTTGCAACAGCAAAAATGTTTGCAACTTGCCCAATTCCAAAAGGAGATAGAGTTGCAATTATCACAAACTCTGGTGGCCCTGGAATTATGGCAACTGACGCAGTTTGCGAATATGGTATGCAAATGGCTAAAATTACTGATGAAACAAAAGAAAAACTTAGAAGTTTCTTACCATCAGCAGCCTCAGTTAAAAACCCAATCGATATGATTGCTTCAGCGCCAATCGAACACTATAAACAAACTCTTGAAACAGTTATTGCTGATGATAATGTTGATATGATTATGGTTATTTACTTACCATTCTTAGGCTTAAAAGATATCGATGTAGCAAAAGCTATTATGGAAATTAAAGCTAAAAACCCATCAAAACCAATCGTTGGTGTATTTATGACAAAATCTGAATTCTTCACAAAACTTTCTGAAATGGATGTTAATATGCCATTCTTTATGTATGCTGAAGAAGCAGCAGACGGCTTTAACAGATTAAATCAACAAAGATTATGGCAACAACGCCCAGTTGGTTCAATTCCATCATTTGATGTTGATAGAGCAAAAGCTGAAGCAATTATCAAACAATCAATTTCAGAAGGCAGAGCCCAATTAACAACTCGTGAATCAATTGATGTATTAGATGCTTACGGTATCAGAGTTTGTAAATCAGGTTTTGCAACAAATATAGATGAAGTTGTTGAAGTTGGTAACAAAATCGGATATCCAGTTGTTATGAAAATGACTTCAAAAACAACATCTCATAAAACAGATGTTGGCGGTGTAAGAGTTAATATTCAATCTGAAGAACAATTAAGATGTGAATACAACGATTTAATCGCTAAATTAACTGAAAAAGGTTTAATTGATGGTCTTGAAGGTGTAATCATTCAAGAAATGGTTAAAGGCAACCGTGAAATGGTTTGCGGTATTGCAACTGACCCACAATATGGTCCAATGATGATGTTTGGTTTAGGTGGTGTATTCATCGAAGTTATGAAAGACGTAACATTCAGAATTGCACCATTAACTGATGTTGACGCTTCTGAAATGATTAAATCAGTTAAAGCATATAAACTTCTTGAAGGCGCAAGAGGCACAACTCCTGCTCAAATGGATCAAATTCAAGAAACATTATTAAGACTTTCTCAATTAGTTTCTGATTATCCATTTATTGATGAATTAGACATCAACCCATTGTTAATTTCTGAAAAAACCGGTGAAGGTATCGCTGTTGACGGACGTATTAAAGTTCGTTTAGAAGAAGCGCTAGATAAACTTGGCGGCTGTGTTTGCGGTGCTTGCCACGGTTGTTGCCACTAATTAATAATTTAATTTAAAAAAGATAAAAACATCCCCTGCTTTTTATGGCAGGGGATTTCTACTTGGTACT
Source organism: uncultured Candidatus Melainabacteria bacterium (assembly GCA_934700385.1). Lineage (GTDB taxonomy): Bacteria > Cyanobacteriota > Vampirovibrionia > Gastranaerophilales > Gastranaerophilaceae > RUG14156. Next base: position 49,608 of record CAKUXO010000009.1, on the reverse strand, counting down.
TAGAAAGGAAGGAAAGGTTAGGAAAAATGTAGGTGTGTATAAATCTGATAAGTTTGCTCTAAAATTTTACAAATAATTGAGACAAACAAGTTCTAACTCCTTATATACTATGTATATATTATTAATGCCAAAAATATATATTTCATAACAAAAATGTTTTGAAAAAAATTGATTGTTACATCTCTTAATGAACAAAATTACACTTAATTTATCTTCTTATTTGAAATTGCCTTTAAATAATTCTTAACAAAATAGTATTTTATACACTTAAAAAATTGCCTAAAAATCTTTTGTATCAAGGGCTTGAGGACTTTTTTACTAAGTGTTATAATAGTAGTAGAGCATACTAGTTATTACGGCAGAAGATATGAATATAAAAGCGCAAAATTTTTACAATCAGGCTTATGATATTTATGTTTATAATTATCTTTCTGATAAGAATAAGCAAAATTGCCGCATTAATTTTATAATTGGTGCTTGCGTTGTTGGGGTAATTGCTTTAAGTTTAGTTATTTCAAAACCGATTTTTGCTTTCAATAACTCTCCTCAAATTAAAAATGACACGGGTCAAAAAGAAATTTATCTTCAAAAAAACTTTGAAGAAAACATAAAAAATAAATACTCTGGAGCCTATGTAGCCTTTCCGACTGACGGTATCGCACATATTAAATTAGTCAAATATATTAATTCAAGACCCATTAAAATAAATGTTGTTGAACTTAACACAAATGTAAACCCAAATCTTCAAATAAAACCTGCTATGGCGGGCTATACCTTAAATTCTAAATCAACTGTTAGAAAAATAGCTAATCAAAAAGGTTCAATTGTTGCAATAAACGGAGGTTTTTTCAAACCACAAACGGGAGTTCCATTAGGCGCATTGGTTATAGATGGTAAAATCTTAACAGGACCAATTTATAATAGAGTTGGAATAGCGATTTTTGAGGAAGATAATAAAACATATTATAAAATGGATAATATTGTTTTTGATATCAAAGCGCACACAAAAAATCATACAATTAAAATTGATAATATTAACCAACCCAGAATGTTAGCAAGTAATACGCTTTTATATACGTCTATTTGGGGTAAGGTTTCACCCACTGCACCAAAAGGCGGCTACAACGTTTTGGTTAGCGGAAATATAATCAAAAAAATTTCCGCTAATCCAATCGAAATAAGTAAGGATGAATATGTTATTTCTGCCCCCATAAATTTAGTTAAGCAGTTTGCTAAAGATAAAGAAATCTATCTTGATATTAAATTAAATAAATCCCTTGAAAATGCTAAACATATCCTAGGCGCTGGTCCATATCTAGTTAAAGATTCCGAACTTTATGTTGATTATAAAACACAAAAACTAGAGGCGATTTCAGGGAAAAACCCAAGAAGTGCAATTGGATATAAGGATGATGGGACTTTAATTATTGTAAGTGTTGATGGGCGAGAACAAAGTTCTGTAGGAATGACGTTATTTGAGTTAGGAAAATTTATGTTAAAACTAGGTTGCACAAATGCTATGAATTTTGATGGCGGCTCATCTAGCGCATTATATGTCAAAGGAAAAATCGTTAATTCTGCTTATAATAAAGAAGGTGTAGCGGTTTCAAATGCACTTGTGATTAATGAAGTTGATTCAAGTTTATATCAAATTTCATCAATTGATTAATTTTCAGCAACAACCGCTTTAAATGCGTAAGGTAAGTATTTAACTATATCTGAAGCTAAAACACAATATTGTGTTAGGGTTTTAGAGGCAATTTCACTAGCTAAACCATGTAAGAAAACTGCTATACAAGCGGCATTTTCAAGAGTTGCACCTTGTGCGCAAAAACCTGCTATCATGCCTGTTAAAACATCCCCTGTTCCAGCTTTTGCTAGGGCTGAATTACCTGTGTGGTTAATGAAAATTTTACCGTTAGGTAGGGCGATAACTGTTTCATGACCTTTTAAAAGAACAATACAATCAAGCTCTCTGCTTGCTTCCCAAGCCCATTTTGCACGGTTTTGTTGAATTTCTTTTGTGTCAACCCCAAGAAGTCTTGAAAGTTCAAGCGGATGTGGAGTTATAATTGAATTTAATGGAATTGAATAATTTTTTGTTGAAGAAAGTGCGTTAATTCCATCTGCATCTATGATAATAGGGGTATAAGAAGTTTTGTTTTTCTTTAAAAAGTTTAAAACAAATTCTTGAACGCCACCTGTTTGATTTAATCCACAACCTATTGAAACGACGTCATAGTTTGCAATAGCGCTAATATATTTAATTGAATCTTTTGGAATTGTACCAAAAGAAGATTGACCAAGGTCAAGATAAGTTAAATCAACGCAATTAGAAGAAATTGTGTTAACAACATCAGAGCAACTCGCAAGCAAACAATAGCCTGCGCCAACTTTAAGAGATGAAATTGAGCTTAAATAAGCAGCACCTGAAAATTGGCTTGAGCCTGCTATGTTAAGTACATGACCAAAGGTGCCTTTGTGTGAATTTTGGGCACGTTTTGGTAAAATTGTTTGGATAAATTCTTTTCCGATTACTTGAATATCGGCATTATTGCTCATTTTTTCTCCTAATTTAGTTCAACATCAATTTGTCTTATTGCTTCATAAGCTACAATTGCAACAGAATTTGAAAGATTTAAACTTCTTGTTTCTTTTCTCATTGGAATTGTAAGACAAGTTGATTTATTTTTGTTTAAAATTTCTTCCGGAATTCCTCTTGTTTCAGGGCCGAAAATCAAGAAATCTCCTTGTTTAAAGTTACATTTTGTATATAAATTCTTGGTTTTTGTTGTTAAATAATAAAAATTTGAATTTGGATTTTTTTCTATTAATTCATCCAATGAATCAAGTTTAATTATTTCTAATTTATCCCAATAATCAAGCCCTGCTCGTTTTAAGTTTTTATCTGAAAGAATAAAACCTAGCCTACCTATTAAATAAAGTTTTGCACCGATACAAGCGCAAAGGCGAGCGATGTTACCTGTGTTTTGAGGAATTTCTGGTTCATATAAAACTATGTTAATTGTTTCCATATTTATCCTTAGAAAAATCTTTTTGATTCAAATACAACAGGTAAACCTCTTAAAACGCAAAATACAACTGATATTATAGCGCAAACAACCCCAATTTGAAGAATAAGTGGTTTATATGTGTAATCTTGAGGCATGTGACCTGCAATTAAGAAAAAGAAAGCAATTGCTTTACAAACAGCGTAACTAAATCTTGAAAAATTAGAAGCTACGATGAATTTTGCAATTTTACCTTGCATCATTGTAGTTGCGCCAAAGGCAGTGTAGCCTTTTTCAAAAGCAAGAGTTCTAAGAGAATCTGTAACAATACCTCTTGTTAAAACAATAATTGGAATTGCAACATTAATCCAACCAAGGGCGCAAAAGCTAATCCAAAAAACGTTTTCAACAATTCTATCGCCCATTATGTCTAACAAAGCGCCAAGTTTTGATGAAATATTGAATTTTCTTGCTACAAAGCCGTCTAATCCATCAAACCACATTAAAATAGCGGTTAAAACAAGGGCGGCAATATATGAATAAGGACACTCTTTACAAAATAAAAGTCCAACTACAATAAATACGAAAAATATTCTTGAAAGAGTAATTATGTTTGCTAAATTTTTCATCTATTCCCCCTTTAATTCTTTGAAAATTTCTTTTGCAACTTCTTCAACACAATGAGTTTTTCCTAAGAGTTCTTTTGTTTTTTTGCAACCCTCAAGGATATAATTTCTTTTTTCAGGATTATCTAAAATTTCATTAATGCAATTTGAAATGTTTTCAGGTGTTGCTTTAAACATTAAAAATTCATCAACATAATCTTTTTTTGTAATTATATTAATAAGGCACGCTTTTTTGATATTTCTAACTAATAGATAAACTAAATAGAAAAATAAAGGACCTTTATATGCTATTAGCATAGGTGTTTCATACATAGCGGCTTCAAGAGCAACCGTACCCGAGGTTAAAATTAAAGCGTCACTATAAGCTAAAAGTTGATGATTTTCATCTTTAAGAGTTTTATAATCAACCTTAAAAGCGTCATCTTTTAGGCTTTTAGCGTGTGAAAAAACAAATTGAACGTTTTTATTTTTCTTTTCAATCAGTTTAAGCGCTTTTTTAAATATTTCAAGCATAAAATGAATTTCAAAAGGTCTTGACCCTGGGAAAATGCCGATTAATTTTTTAGATGGGTCAAGGTTATGTTTTTTAAAAAATTCTTCTTTATTATTGCAAATTGGCAATTCTGAAATAATCGGATGACCGACAAATTTTGCATTAATTCCCTCTGAATCATAAAATTCTTTTTCAAATGGGAAAATAGTAAAAACTTTATCAACATTTTTTTTGATAGTTTTTAATCTATATTTTCTTGAAGCCCAAATTTGAGGGGGGATAAAATAGAAAGTTTTAATTCCTGCTTTTTTTAATTGTTTTGAAATTTGAAGATTAAAAGCGCCATAATCAACCAAAAGAACTAAATCTGGTTTAAATTCTTCTTTTAAATATTTAACAATTTTAAGCCCCATAAAAAGGTGATTGAAAACATTTTTAGGAGTCAAACCCATTTCGCCCATTTTAGAATGGTCGAAAAGCAATTTAACACCTTGTTTTTCAAGGTTTGATTCTCCAACGCCTTCAATAATAACGTCGCTATCAAGCTTTTTAAGCTCTCTAACGACTCCTGAAGCGTGTTTATCTCCTGAATATTCCCCTGTAATTATAAAGACTTTTTTTGCCATTTTAAACCAAATTATAATGCCACAATAACGATGTTGTTTTTGTTTGCAAAATCAACCATTTTATCTTTATTAACGATAATTGTTTCGCCACTTTCAAGAGCTAAAACATTAGCGCCATATTTTTTCATTGTTTTAATTGTTCTAAGACCAACAGCAGGAATATCAAAACGTTTATCTTGAGAGGGTTTTGAAACTTTTACAACAACGGCATTTTTTCTTTTTGCCAATTTTCCGCCACGTTTAATACATCTATCTGTACCTTCAATAGCTTCAATTGCCATAATCATTCTATCTTTCATAACAACAGATTGACCAATATCAAGTCCGCCCATTTGTTTTGCAATTTTAAAACCATAATCAATATCGGCTTTTTGTTTATCAGTTGGCGCAGTTTCAGTTAAAACACCTTTTTGAACCATTAAATTTTTGATGAAAATAGTTTGATCAAGAATTGTTATTCCAATGTTTTCAAGCTGTTCAACGATTTTAAGCATAATAGCGTCGTCGTTCAATTTTTTCATTTCTTTTAAAAGAGCTATTGCTGTTTTTTCAAGTTTTGGACGTTTAACAAGCATTGTTTTAGAAACTTTACCTAAGAAAGTCACTTGTTTAATTTGTTCTTTTTCAAGATATGCTTTAATTGAATCAACTTGCCCAGGGCCATAAGAAGTAACATCTGAGCAGTATTTTTTTAATTCATGACAATTATCAGAAGAAAGAGAAATACAGAATACTTCAAAACCATTTTGTTTTGCGCCTTTTGCCATTAAAATAGGCAATTCGCCATCACCAGCTATTAAACATTGTTTATGTTCTAAAATAATATTTGACATTTATAAACTGAACTCCATTTTGTCGTCATCATCATTTGTTGTGTTTTTTTCGATATTTGTTTTAACGTTGCCAACTGCTTCAAAAGTTCTTGGCTGCATTGTTAAGGTAATTTTATCAGCTTCAACAGAATTAGCACCTTTTTCAACGATTTTTGAACGTCCTATGAAAATAATTTTTTCGGGCTTATTTGTTTTAGAATTGATGTGCATAATTGCTTTTGGTCCATCAGCAATATAGTCGCCATATAACACATGAACAGAACCTGTTGCCATCATTGTTGAACCTTTTTGGTCATATTGTTGAACTCTTGCGTTAATTATAACTCTATCGCCATTTTCAAAAGTAACATCTGAAAGAGTATTTCCACTAACGATGATATCACCTCTTAGTTTTGAATATCTTATGTCGTCACCTTTGATAATGCTTTTTTCTTGTTTAATTGTTGCTCTTGAAGATAATCTTAGATTATGTACATCACCTTGTTTATCCATTAGAGCAAATGCTTTATCTGAAGTTGCAACCATATCTTCATAATTAACAACAACATTACCGATTGCAGTCATAAGATTTGTGTTTGTGTTATATTCTTGCTCATCTGCTGTAATGATAACAATCGGTTTTTTATCTGATAAAACGTTAGTTTGAGCGTTACCTTGAGCGGTTATAACTTTTTTAATTAATGAAACTTTGATTATGTCTGCTTTTACTTCATGCTTTTTATTGTCTTTAATTTGAATAGCATAGGGTTTATCAAAAAAAGTTGCTAAAGATGGCTTTTTGGTAGCAGGTTCAATGTCTAATTCTGCTCTTGGAGAACTTACGACAACATCTCCCACTTGAACTTTAACATCGCCATCAAAATGACCTTTATTGGTTTCTAGGTTGATATTTTGTTTTTTAGATTCGATTGTAATTCCAAAAACACTACCAGAAAGCAATAATATTAATAAAATGTATAAAATTTTCGATTTCAAACTTCTCATTATCCTTAATTTATCACAAAATTACAAACGTGTATATTTTTTCTTGTCCTCAGATGTTCCATATAAAGAGGTTTTTGTTTTACCCATAACCTTAAAACTTGTTAAAGCAGAATTTAAAACCGCTTTTTGCGCTTTTGTAACTAATTTATCACTGTGGATAAATTGAACATTTCCAAAAGCAAGAATATCTTTATCTTCCCCTTGCCAAATAAGTTCATCAGCAAAAAGTTGAGAACCATCTTTTCCAACAAAAAGATTATCCCCATTTAGGGTTACTTTTTTAGATTTTTCATCGTAGCTGCCTTTTGAAGATTTAAAACTTACAACAACAAGCCCGTCTTTATCGTAAAAATTACCGATAACGTCATTTAGTTGAACTTGGTTGTCTTCAGAAATATATTCGCCTGTTTTTGCGTAAAATTCCCAATATTTCTTTTCTTCACGAGTTTCAGTTACAATGATGTTTTTTAAAATTGCATGCTGATTTTTCATATTGCCGTCAGAATTATTTTTTCTTACGGTTTTAGTGATAAAAGATGCCCAAATTACACCCCAAGCGATTATTAAGACCGTTGATAAAAATAAAATTTTTAATATGCGTTTTTTTGTAAAAGCAATCTTCATAAATAAATTTTAGCATAAACCCAATTAAAAAGACTTTTGTTTAAATTTTATTAACAATTATTTTAATAGTGTATCTACTAAATTTTTAGCTATTTCAAGCGCTTCTTTTTCATTTTTATTTTTAATGATTTTTCTTGCAAAGCTGCCTAAAGCCACCCCATTAATATCTATATTAAGGTTTTTTGCTGCTTTAAATGCTTTTGAGTTTGTTCCGCCTGAAATAATTACATATTTTTTTAAATTAATCTGATTAAAAAATTGAGCACATTTTAAGGCTTCATAATTACTTTCAAGTTCATCGTTAAATCCGCTCATAGATTTACCATCAGCTTGAATTATAACTTTAGAATTTTTTTTCATTTTAATTAAATCAGATACTATTTTTAAATTTGTTTCATCCTTGAATTTATTTCTTGAAGTACAAATACTTAAAAATCCATTAAAATTATTATTCAAATATTCCCATTTTTGATAGATTTCATCGATATCATCGCCATTTATGTGAAGCTCAATACAATCTATTTTATTTTCAATTAGATTATTAATATTGTTTTTAAAATCTTCAAAATCCTTTTTGGCACTGCTTTTAAAACTAATTGCATTAACGGGGCAGCTTGAAGGGCATTTTTTACAACCGATACATTTTTTTAAATCTGTTTTTATTTCATTTTCAAAATAAATTGCTTCATTTGGGCAACTTGAAATACACTTTTTACAAGAGATACATTTTTTATTATCAATAATAATTTTATCAGAATGAACATCTCCAAAAACAGTTGTGCTAACACAAATTGAGGTTTCATTAAGCATATTTGTTTTTTTTAAAACGTCTTTTGTTAAATTTAAAACATTAATATCATCTGCTATATCAAAAAACACGCAACCAGATTTTGAATAGGTATAGATTATTTTTTCTATTTCATCTAAATCTTGGTTTCCGGCACCTAAAATAAGTTTAAAACATTTTTTAGAATTTAAAAGACTTTCTAACATAATCTAAAAATACCATAAAATAATTTTTATCTTGTAATAATTTTATAATTTAACTAAAATTTTTTTATGAACAAAAATGAAATTTTAAATAAGATTAATCATTCAATAATAATTTCACTACAAGCTATGCCTAATGAGCCATTGTATGATGAAAATTGTATTATTCAAATGGCAAGGTCATTAGTTGAATTAGCAAACGTTAAAACCCTTCGTTTAGCGGGTGCTAGGGACATTAAAAACATTAAAAAACTTTATCCTTATGTAACAATTATAGGTATAACAAAGCCTGAAAGAATCCCTGATAATTATAAAGAGCTTGTTTACATTACCCCTAATGTTTCAGATTGTAAAAAGTTAATTGACGCTGGGGCTGATATAATTGCTACAGACGCCACTTTAAGAAAAAGACCAAATAATGAAAAACTTGAAGATTTAGTTGAATTTGTTAAATCAACAGATAAACTTTTAATGGCTGATATTGCAACATTTAATGAAGCAAAAAACGCATTTAATCTTGGTTTTGATATTGTTTCAACGACTTTAAGCGGTTATACAATTGAAACCCAAAATAACCCTGATGAACCCGATTACAACCTTGTTAAATTAATTAAAGAAAATCTTGATATTTTTACAATTTTAGAGGGAAAAATTTGGGAAAAATCTCAAGCTGATTTTGCTTTTAAAAGTGGTGCAAATAGTGTTGTAATAGGTTCAGCCGTTACAAGACCACAGTTAATAGCTAAAAGATTTATGAGTATTTTATAAATTTTTGTAACAAAGTAGTTTAATTTTCTAAAGAAAATCTCAAAAAATCCGAACTTAATAATAGGATTTTATGAGGTGACTATGATAAATTTTAACAACAATTTTGCAAACTACAAACTTAATTCTGCGCAATCTGGTGATAAAAAAGAAGTGAATAATGGTGCGCTAAAACAAAATTCTTCGTTTGAGGGTTTAGCAAAAGATGTTGATATCAATAAAACAGCCGATTTAATTGGACAAAATAACTTTAATTATATGCTTGCAACAGGAAAGATAAAAAATCATCCTCATCAAAATAATCAAGTTGTAAATGATGGATTAAATAAGATGTTTAATTCATTTTCAGATGAAGTTGTTAAATATTTTAATTAAATATTATTGATTTCGTCTAAAAAATCTTTGTTTAAAAGGTCGTATTTTTCAAGATATGACATTAATTCAACTTCATTTTCAATTGTTAAATTTGAATTATTTTCAAGAATTGATAATAAAGATGTAACTTTAGAAAAGTTGATTTCATAAGTTACATCTTTAAATTTAACTTGGCAAGTTTTAGCACATTTTTTCATTTTGGGGATTTCCTTTCTAACTAATGATGTGTTTAATTTTTGGCAATACAATTTTGGCAATAAAAAAGGCGGACACAAAGCCAGCCTTTTATAAAATTATTCAATTTTTTGCATTAAGCAATTCTTTATTTTAATCTTTCTCATAGGGTTTAATATCTTAGTAAATCATTTCCTTGAATATGTTATATAAAATAATTTTACACATCAATATTATAAAATTATTTTGTTACTTTTATTTACATTTTAAGCTCCCTAAGTCTTTCTAATGCGAAGTAAACCCCACAAACAGTAGCACTTGCGATAGAATTTTCTTGATGATTTAATTCTAAAAAATAACTTCTAATTTTTGAAATTGGGATAAAATATCTTTCAACAATAATTCCGCCATCTGATACTGGGATTGATTTTTCAACATTATCTTCAACAATAGCTGTAACATAAGATAATGTTTCAGAACTTAATCCGCTTGAGGCTGCGGCATTAGTAAATTCAACAAAAAGTTTTGAAGCAACTAATCCTGTTTCTTCGAGTAATTCTTTTTTAGTACATTCAAGTAATGTTTCATTTTTATCTATATCAGCAATTAAACCGGCAGGAGATTCAATACAATATTTAGCTTTGTTTTCAGAAGTAAGTGGCGGTCTTGAAGTTTTTAAAAGAAGAAAATTATATTCATCATTGATTTTAACTAATGTTGTAATTACAACAGCGCTATCAAGCCCTTTTTTATCATTTGTTCTTTTAACATAAAACCAATCGTTACCAGAGGGGGATTTTGCGCTTTTAAATTCTAAAAACTTTGTTTTATTGATAGTTTCACTCATTTTTTACTCACTTAATTTAAAATTTCATTGAATTTTTTAACAGTTTCATTAACATCATCTGAATTCATAATTGCCCTTATAACAGCAACATTTTTTGCACCCACTTCAAGCACTTTTTGAACGTTATCAAGGTCAATTGAACCAATTGCATAAAATGGGATATCAAGATTATCTTTAACCCATTTAACATATTCTAGCCCAACAGGGGTTGTATTTGGTTTTGTTGGGGTTTTAAAGACTGGTCCAACTCCAATATAATCTGCGCCATCATTAAAGGCTTTAATGGCGTCATCTGGCTTATGGGTTGAAATTCCAATGATTTTATCTTCTCCAAGATATTCTTTAGCATATTTTATATCTATGTCATCTTGCCCTAAGTGAACACCATCGGCGTCAAGTATTTTTGCTATATCTAACCTATCATTAACTATAAATAGTGCATTATAGATAGAACAAAGCTGGCGAAGTTTTTTACCTGTTTCAATTAATGTTTTAGCAGGCAAGGTTTTTTCTCTATATTGAATTAATTTAACTCCAGATTTAAGCGCCAGTGCCACTTTATCAATAAATTCATCTTGAGAAGAAAAATTATCAGAATTTGTTATTAAATAAAGTTTTCTATCATTTAAAAGCGCACGTTTTATATTTGTTTTTTTATTTATTTCAAGCATAATTTCTTTTTCCAGTTCATAAATTTCATATCTAAAGCTATCATCTAAATTTCCGTATTCATTTAACACTCTAAGCGCTTGTTCAAGCCTTTTAAAATTGGCTCTTAAGACGTTTGAATTAAAATTCTCTTTTGTGATATTTTTTATCGTTGTTCCAATATCACCTTTTGTATCTCTTGAGTTAATTAGATTAATATAATCTTTTTCAAAAAATAGGGTGATTTTGTGTCTTAAATTTTTTAATTTTGTTGAAAATTCTTCATCATTTAAGATAAAACGAGCATATTCTTCAATACAGCGGAGTGCTTCTTGTGTTCTATTTAAGTTTGCATCAATTATTCTATAAAACATAAAAATATTACCAAAACGATTATACATTTTTGATTATAGCGAAAGATGATAAAATTTAATAGTCTTAATTTATGGACAGTAAAATTGATATTATAACAAAAGCCTCAAAGGGGGATAAAATCGCCCTTATAGATTTAATTAAACTCGAACAGCAAAATATTTACACTACTTTATTTTACTTAAAAAAAGATGAAAATGGGCTTGAAGACATTATGCAGGATGTTTTAATTAAATTAAGTAAAAAAATAACAGATTTAAAAAATCCCAATTATTTTAAAACTTGGCTTAATCAAATTGTTGTAAATTCTTATTATGATTATTTAAGAAAAGTTAAAAAAGTCCCTGATAGCATTAGTTTAAATAGGTTTGAAGATAATACAGAGCTTGATGTAGCTGATAATACATTTAATCCTCAAGATACAATTTTATACACCGAACTTGATAACATAATTAAGCGCTCGATTGAAAATTTACCTAACCACTATAAAATCCCCTTAACCTTAAGAGAAATTCAGGGTTTAAGCTATGATGAAATTTCAAATATAACTAAAACTTCAATAGGAACGATTAAATCTCGAATTGCAAGGGCAAGAGCTTTAATTAAAGATGATATAACGAGGTATTCAAAAGGATAATGATAATTACAACTTATGACGATAAAATTAGTCAAAATTATGATAATGAAATGCCAACATTAGAAAAAATACAATTTGAAGCAAAAAATTATTCTTCAAAATATGCTCTTGAATATGAACACGAAAAATATATCTATTTTGCAAAAATTTCAATTTCAATGCAAAATATGAAATATAAACTTTCAAGAAAAACGAGAATAATAACAAATAAGATTTTAGAAAAAATTTTTAATCGTCGATATTAATGCCATTTGCTTTTAGGGTATCAATAAACATTTGAGCTGCATGTTTTTGAACTTGTGGGGGCACAACTCTTAATAATTCAACAGTTTTAGATATAACTATATCGTTATCATACCATCTTGAACCGCCATCAAAAGGCTTAACTGTTTGATAAAATTTATCTATTGCTTCTTTTGAAACCTTTTTTTCAATGCTATCAAGGAAAATTTCCGCCTGTTCTCTTAAATCTTCTTTGTAATCTTTTAGCATATTAATTACTTTCACTAAAAGTGGGTCGTAATCATACCATCTTTTATACTGTTGCGTCATTTAATACTCCATTAGTTGAGTTATTATTTTCTTCATCAACTCTTTGAACGTCAATTTTAAGCCCTTGAAGTTTTTGAACAAAGTTTTCATAACCTCTATCAATGTGAGATAGAGAAGATATTTTTGTTGTACCTTTTGCCATCATAGCAGCTACAACCATCGCTGCACCTGCTCTTAAGTCAGTTGAATTAACTTCCGTACCAATTAAATAATCAACCCCTTTAATAATGGCGTGTTTTTTGTTGATTATTATATTAGCGCCCATTTTAATTAATTCATTTACATGCATAAATCTATTTTCATATAAACTTTCAGTCACAACTGAAATTCCATCAGCGCAACATAATAATGCCATAGCTAAGGCTTGCAAGTCTGTTGGAAACCCTGGGTATGGTTGAGTTATAAAGTTCATAGGTTTTAAGCGTTTAGATGACTCGACTTCAATTGTATTTGGGTCGATTAATTTAATATTAGCGCCCATTTCAAGAAGTTTACCCGTAAATAATGTAAGGTGATTAGGAAAAATGTTTTTAATAATTCCATGACCCCTTGAAGCAACAATAATAGACATATAAGTCCCTGCTTCAATTCTATCAGGCAGAGTTGTATATTCACATCCTCTTAAATTTTCTTGTTTAACCCCTTTGATTGTAATTTGGCTTGTGCCAGCACCTGTAATATCAGCGCCCATAGCTTTTAGAAAATTAGCAAGGTCAACGATTTCAGGTTCTTGGGCTGCGTTTTGGATTATCGTTTCACCTTCTGCCATAACGCTTGCCATCATAACATTTTCAGTAGCACCAACAGAGGGGATATCAAAACAAACGATTGCACCTTGAAGTTTTTTTGCGCTTGCTTGAACATAACCGTCTTTAATCTCGCAATCGCAGCCAAGGGCTTGTAAACCTTTAATGTGAAAGTTAACTCGTCTTTCGCCGATTTTACATCCCCCGGGGAGTGCCACTTTTGCTTTTTTTAATCTACCTACAAGTGAACCTAATACACAAAAACTTGCTCTCATTTTAGAAACATATTCTTGTGAAGCCTCACAATTAGTTAAATTAGAAGAATCTATTTCAATTTTTTTATTTGTTTTATCGTATTTTGTTTTAGCACCAAGTTCTCTTAAAACTTCGAGCATGATTTCAACATCAGAAAGAGCAGGAACATTATATATAACGCAAGTATCTTTACACAAAAGTGAAGCTGCCATCAGCTTGAGCACAGAGTTTTTTGCGCCACTGATAGAAACTTCTCCTTCTGTTGGATTTTGACCATTTATAATTAATTTTTCGCTCAAAATATATATCCTTTTCTAACTGATTTTATTATAAATTTCGTTTTATTTAAAGCATTATAGCTAAAAATAAAATTATTGTAGGATATTATTTTTTATCTGTAATTGTTTTAGATTCAATAACATCTGCTTCAATTACACCATTTTTAGCGTCTTTTTCTTTTTCCTTTTTAATTTGTTCGTTATCAAGTTGTTTGTTGATAATTAATGTTTGGAAAATTTGGAAAATATTGCTTGTAACAAGATATAATAAAGCACCAGCCGGAATTGGGATAAATACGAAAGTTAAAATAATCATAATAGGCATAATTGTACCCATTGATTTTTGAATAGCGGCTTGCGTTTGATCTTGATTTTTAGATTGAGTTGTTGCCATCATAACTTTTTGAGATAACCAAATTGTTAAACCAAAAAGTGCAACTAATAACGCTACGTCATAATGAAGCGCATTTTGAGCAGGAATTGTTGGAACTGAAGCAATTAAAATATCGCCTTGGCGGTTAAATGTAACGTTTTCAGTTTCTTTTGTTGCAAAGTTCATAACAGAAACATCAATTTTTTGAACTTTATTTAATTGTGAAAAGTTAAGATTTAAGTTATCAAGAGCAATTTTAAGTTCAACAGGTTTATCTTTTTCGATTTCACCTTGAATTTGAACAGCTTTTTGAGGTTTTTGAATTTTAACATTTTCAATTGTATCAGTATCAAGATAAACTTTTGCAGTTTTTCCTGTTTGGAATTGGGCATTATTTGAAACAGAAAATTTACCATCAAGTGACACACCGGCATTTGATTTTAAGGTTGAATCAAGTCTATTAATAAATAGAAAATGAGTATTACCTGCCATTTGAATGAATTGTGGGCTCATTAGGGCACTATATAACATAATGAAAACAGGAATTTGAATTAACATAGGTAAACAACCAGCTGTTGGGTTGAAATTATGTTCTTTATAAAATTCCATCATTTTTTGTTGCATTAATTGAGGATTATTTTTATATTTTTCCTGAATCATTTTCATTTTTGGGGTTAAATTTTGCATGTTCTTCATAGAACGTTGTTGTGAAATATTAACTGGCCATAAACATAAGCGCATGATTATTGTAAAAAGAATAATCGCCATGCCATAAGAACCCGCAAAACGAGCGATATTATTAAGTATATCAATTGTTAATGTAACAAAATCCATTAATTTCTCCTCTTAGTCATAATAATCTTGTATTAATTTTACTATAAACATGTTAAAATTTACCTATGGAAAATAATTTTGATACAATTGTTGCAATAATTACCCCACTATCTCAAGGTGCGGTTGGAATTATAAGAATATCGGGCGATAGCGCCTTTAAAATAGCTTCTGAAATTTTTTCAAATAAAATAATTGATAGAAAAATTTGTTATGGGCATATTTTAGATGACCATAAAAATAAGCTAGACGAGGTTATTTTATTACCATTTAGAGCGCCTAAAAGCTATACCGGTGAGGATGTTATTGAAATTCAAACCCATGGTTCTATTGTAATTATTAATGAAATATTAGAATTAATTATTTCTAAAGGGGCAAGAATTGCTCAACGTGGCGAATTTACAAAAAGAGCATTTTTAAACCATAGAATAGATTTATCTCAAGCAGAGGCGGTTTTAGATGTTATTCAAGCAAAAAGCGCAAAGTCTGCTAGTAATTCATTATCTAACCTTGAAGGATATTTAAGTAAAAAAATATCTGAAATAAAATCAAGTTTAATTGAAGTTTATTCAAAATTAATTGCTTCAATTGATTTTCCTGAAGATGTAAAAGAAGTTGATAAAAATTACATCGTTTCGATGTGTAACGATAATATTCTTAAAATTGATGAAATTTTATCTAACTCTAAAAGCCACAATTTCATTCGTGATGGCTTTAATATTGCTTTAATTGGAAAACCTAATGTTGGTAAAAGTTCTTTATTTAACGCATTATTAAACTATTCAAGAGCAATTGTTACTGAAATTGCTGGAACTACCAGAGATACCATTAAAGAAACTCTTAATTTAGATGGATATTTAGTTAATATTGTTGATACAGCAGGTATTAGAAAAAAAGAAGAAGCTGATACTGTTGAAAAAATCGGAATAGAAAATTCTTTAAATGAAATTGAAGTATCTGATATTATTTTATTTCTTTTTGAAAATTCAAAAGATGAAATTGACGAAAAACTTTTAGAAATGGCAAAAAATAAAACTAAAATTTTTGTTAAAACAAAAGCAGATTTAGCGCAAACTAACCCAAATGACGCCATCGAAATAAGTTCTAAGACTGGTTTAAATATAGATAAATTAAAAGGTTTGATTATAGATAAAATTAAAACTTTAATTCCTAATGACACAACATACACAACAAATAAGCGTCAGCAAACTTGTTTAATTAAAGCAAAAGACAGTCTGAATAATGCCCTTTTAACATCACAAAATGAAATGGATTGTTCTGATTTATTGGCTTATGATTTAAAAGATTCAATTTTAGCGCTGGATGAAATAACGGGCGCTGTTTTAACTGATACAATTTTAGATGATATTTTTTCTAATTTTTGTATTGGAAAATAGTTTTATAAAATCTTTTTAATTTTTAAACTATCGCCGTTTAATAATACAACCCCGACTCTACAGGTTAATAAATCCACTCCAAGTTTATCTACAAAGAAGTTTCTTGTGTATTCACCTAAAATTTTACTTATAAAGTTTTGATTAGCGTTAAAAATTTTGTAATCTCTAATTGGGGCGGTATCAATTTTTAAATCATCTGAAATAATACCTGAAATGTTTGAGTTTTCCATTTTTTCATAAAATGGACTTGAAACATGTGCCCTTCTTCCTGAAACATCGCACGATAAGACACTTGAGCCATAGTTTCTTGCTTCACCTTCAGATTGAGTTAAATACATCCCTGGGCCATATTTTGCCCTTGAAACTTTATCAAAGTCAAAACCTTCTGTTTGAATTTTTTCGGCAGTTTGTCTTATAAATGTAGCATGATATAAGTTTTTGTTTTCCCAATTTGCGTCACTAGCAGGAGTTTCAACGTTATCAGTGAAGAATTTTGCTAAAGTTTGAGGTTTTGTTTTACCATTTTTATCAGGTAAGTTAAATTTTTTAGTATCAAAATAATCTGTAATTGATTTTTTAAGTTTGCCGTTTTCATCAAAACATTCTTGACTTAAGGCTTTATAATAATTTTCATAGGCTTCATTTGGTCTTTCAAAAGTTGATTTTGTAAAATCAATGAAATCCTCTGGTTTTGGCATATTTAGTTTTGGAATTATTGTCTTTTTAACTCCTTTAAGGGCTTGCCAATTGCTTGGAGTAATTCCAGAAGTTTCAAATTTTGCCAATTTTTCAGATACTTGGTTGATGTTTACCTTTTTAGATATTCTTGGCGTACTTAAAATCGGACGTAATTCTTTTAAAGTAATTGGTTTCATGACTTTTCCTGTAATGGCCTACATTAATATAAACTGAAATTTTATAAATTAATTGCCTAAAATTAATAATTTTTCTTAATATATTTAACAATTGCTTCACCCATAGACATACAACTTTTTTGAACTCTAAGAGCGCTATGGGCTTCAAATTCTGCACCAATTATTTTACCAATAACAAACAGATTTTGAAAATTATAGCTAATTAAACTTTCAAGCGGAAGTTCATAAGACACATTTTTTTGTAAAATCGAGCCATTTTTGTCTTTAGAATGAATATCGATAGGGTAATTTGCCTTTAAAACAGGGTTTTCAAACTTTTTAGATGAAATTAAATCTTCTTTTTTGTAGATATATTTGGTTTTTACCCTGTTTTGTTCTCTAATACCGGTTTGTGTGGCAATATTAACAATTGTTGAATTTTCAAAGCCTTTAAAATATTTCTTAACAAACTTGTATAGCCTATAAATAGCCTTTCTTGCGTTAATTAATTCAAGAGAATATTTAAAAGGATTATCTATAAAGTTATTAATTCTAGGGCAATTAAAGGCGACTTCATTAGCTGAGCCTGCTATAGAAAAAATTTGAAAGTAACTTCTATCTTCTTCTTTTAAAATTCCATCTTCAACCCCCTTTTTAAGCAAGCTGTCAACTGCCCAAGTTTTATTTTCATCCCAAGTTGATGCAGTGGTAAAATGCAATTCGTTTCTAGTATTTACATCGTTTCGATAGGTATTGGTAATATTCCTATCTTTATCAATAGAAGTTATAAAATCGCAAAATTGTTCTATATTAACATTACCTAAAACAAAGCGAAGTGTATTTTGTTGTTTTATAGAAGTATCTTTTAAAAGTTCACATCCTGCTTTGATTGAAAATTCAGCTGAACCTGTTGCGTCAATATAATACATCGCTTCGATTGGTATAGATAATAGGTTTGAATTTAAAATAATGTTTTCTATAACCCCATCTTTAGTAAAAACTTTATCAACAGTTGTTTCAAAAAGAATATCGAGATTTTTTGAAATTTCACTTGAAAATAAAATATCATCAAGCGCAATTTTTAATATTTCAGGATTAAACCATCCATCGTTATTATCAAAATATGTAATTTGAGCATTATACTCTTTCATTTTTGAAACAAGAACTTTATAATAGTCAGAATTTGTTTCATCAAGAGATGATTTCATTACAGGAACAACAAGCCCAGCTGTCATTAATCCGCCTAAAAAGTTATTTTTTTCAACTAAAAGCGTTTTAAAACCAAGTTTAGCTGAATTATATGCTGCAGCACATCCAGATGTTCCGCCACCAACAATCACAATATCATATTTTAAATTAAAAGAATTTTCCATAAGTTAATTATAACACTTTAAAATTAAAATTTAAGCCTGTTAGGAGTCATTTTAACAAGCCTTAGTGTTAAAGGGTTATAGGTTGATATTAAATCAAAACGATAGGTATTGATAATGTATATTATGTACTTTTTTAAATTTTAAGAAAAATGATTAATTATATTACTTTAATATTTTACCTCTCTTAAAAGCGATTTTAAAAGGTGAAACATTTCTTAAACTTTTTTCAATTTTTGGCAATCATTTTAATTCATTTGTTTTAAAACGTTGTAGCCATCAAAAAGGAAAACCAATGGAATTAAATTCTTTAAACATTAATCCTGTTAAATTTAGCGCTAATAAAAAAATTGATAAAAAAGTTTCTCTTGCTCAAAAGCCTGATATAATAGATATTTCTTTTAGTGAGGCAAAAAAGAAAAATGATATTATTAATGAATTAAAAGCCACGGGTTTAACAAAAGAAGAAGCTAGTGAGCTTTATGAAGAATATGGTTCCGGTGAAAAATTTGATGAATTGGTTAATGGTTGTGATGACGGCTATCCTGCCCATTACATTAATACTGATAAAAATTTAACCCCAAGCGATGCTATTTTATATCAAGCCTATGAAATGAATGATTATTATATGCAATTTGAGCCATTTTCTCAAATACCTTTTTCATATTCAAATGGTACATTTTCAAGTAACTCAAGAAATCTAGGAGAAGCCACTTTCACTCCAGTAGAACTTGCTACAATGATTAATGAAAATAATTTTGATATAGTAACCGCAGGAATGGTTTTAAGGGGTGATATCAGCCTTGAAACAGCAAAAGAAATATCTAAAAATAATCACCATGTTTCTGATTCTTGGGCTGAAACTTATAACGTTAAATATTGTGAAGAAGTGGCTCATAATATAATTGATAATTTTGATACGATTAATAATTTAACTTCAGATGAAAAAGATGAAAATGGCGAATTAAAATCCGGCTTAACTCGTCCTTTAACTTTTGATGAGGCTATGAGTGCGCTTACTTTAAAAGCTGCGCCTGACCTTGACCAAACTAATTTTTATATTTGGGTTAAAGATAATAAAAGTTATGGCGAACTATTAACCCAGAATTATGATGGAAATGATGGATTATATGCTGAATATAAAGCAGGGGACGCTTATAAACCAAAAACAGTTGATTTTCCAAAATCTAAAATGAAAGCGCCCCAAAATCTTGAAGAATTAGCTGATAGGCTTGAAATGCACTATAAATCTAATATGACAGAAGTAAGAAAAGAATATCTTGATATAATTAAACAACTTGATTCTGATAAATTCTTTAAAAGAATTCCTGCTAAAGCTCTTAATTTTGATTTAAAAATTTGTATCGGTTATCTTGATAAAGAACAAATGGAAAAAAATGTTCAAGTTTTAAATGGAATGTCTGATGAACTTTTAGCTAAAATCGGTAAATTTCATACTTTAAAAAATATCTTAGCTTCTGATACCCTTGAACAAGATGTTCAAAGATTTGAAGATGAATTAAAAAAGAATCCAGAGGGTTTTAAATTCATTGAAAAACAAGACATTTTAGATGTTTTAGCTCAAAGAGTAAAATTACACGATTATGGTGAAGCCATAAGACAAGTTGAACTTCTTCATAAGGGATATTCTGAAAGCGAAGTGGCTGAAATTATAAAAGAAGAACGAGAAGCCAAAATTTTGAGCTTTAAAAAAGATGGACAATAGTTTATATTAAAAATAATTTTTAGGCGCCTTAAAATCGATTTTGACGCTTAAAATTTTTCTTCAAATTATAATTTTTCGTTAAATAATTAATTTAATTCTTTTTTGAAATTTATAAATAATTAGCCTTTGAATATTTAACTAATACAATGAATGAAATAATTTAATCTGTTAATCTAAATTCAAAATAAAGGAGATATTATGGAAAATTTAGTTAACGATTCAATTTCAAGAAAAACTGAAGATAAAATAAGAATAATATTAGTTGATGATCATAAACTTTTTCGCTGCGGGATAAAATCTCTTTTTGAAAAATCTTCTTGCGTTTGTGTTGTGGCTGAGGCTTCAAATGGCAAAGAAGGTATTAGTAAGATTTTAGCTCAAAATCCTGATGTTGTTTTATTAGACCTTGAATTAGGTGATATCAACGGGCTTGATTTAATTGAAAAAGTAATGGCGCAAAAGCCAAATGTTAAGTTTGCAATTTTAACTTCTCATCTTAACGAGCATGTTATAAATAAAGCGATGAAAATGGGCATTTATGGCTATATCCTAAAAGATATTAATGCTCAAATGCTTGATATGATTGTTCAATCGGTTTCAAAAGGTGCGATGTGGATTGATAAAAAAGCTGTTCAAATTTTAAGAGAATTAAACCCAAATGTCATTCCAACTACTTCAATTTCACGCTCTAACTTCAAATCAACCCATGCTAATTTAACTCAAAGAGAATATGAAGTTTTAAAACTTGTAGTTGATGGCAAGTCTAATCAGCAAATAGCAGATATATTACATATTTCAGAGCATACATCAAAAGCCCATGTTTGCAACATTATTCAAAAACTGGTTGTTGATGATAGAACACAGGCTGCTGTTAAGGCAATTCGTGAGGGAATTGTTTAATAATATTATCAATATCAATCGAGCCGATTTATTTAATTTTAATTAAAGATATTATAATTACCAATCGTTTCGATGTAATAATATAATTTTATCGGTATTTTATAGTTATCAATCGAAACGATGTATTTTAAGGAGAAAAAATGGATAAAAAATTAATTACAGATGATTTTAAAAAAGCAAAAGAATTTTTCTTGAATAAATTATCATTTATGATTGGACCTTATGAACTTAAGAAAAAAATCGAAGAAGATATTGAAAACATCAATATTGTTGACGTTAGAAAATATGATGATTATATAGATGGACACATTCCTTTTGCAATTCACGTTCCTTTTGAAAATCTTGAAGAACATTTAGTTATGTTTGAAAAGAAAAAAATTAATATAATCTATTGTTACAGCGCATTTTGCAAATTAGCTGATTATGCTGCTTTTAAATTAGCTCATGAAAACTACCCTGTACAAGTACTTCATGGCGGCTTTTTGACTTGGGAAAAGGCTAAAATGGACGTTGTTAGGTCATCAAGTGAAGAAGAATAATTATTGTAATTTAAACAATAAATAATACAAACATAGTATTTAAATTTTATATAATATTCGTTATAATTAAACCATAAAAAAAAGCCCGATTAAAAATCAGGCCTTAAGATTTACTAACGATACAAGACTCATTATATAACCGATTTTGAACTTTCAATCTCGGTCTTTTTTTATTTTTAGAGATAATTATACTGTGTTTGTTTACTTCATTTAATATTTACTAGTTTTACTTAACCTTTAAAATAGACTCACTGTGTTGTTGTTAATGCTGCGTCCTTTTATTTAGGGCGCATTATTTATTGTATATGAAAAATATTTTTTTGCAAGCACTTTTTTAAAAAAATTTATTTAATATTTGAAATTGCGCAAAATTGAATAAAACTGCCGATTAAATTCTCATGCCAAACATTAACATCTTGTGGCACAATTAAAACGCTTGGCGCAAAATTCCAAATATATTTAATATTACATTCAACTAAAAAGTCGCAAACTTCTTGCGCTACTTTGTTTGGGGTGGTTAAAATTGCAATATTAATTCCTGTTTTTTTAATATATTGTGGTAAAACTTTCAAGGAAAAAATGTCTTTATCGTTAAATTTTTTCCCAATTTTATTTTTATCTGTATCAAAAAGAGCAACAATATCAAGCCCAAATTCTTCAAATTTAGAATAGCCTGAAAGCGCTTGCCCAAGGTTTCCTGCGCCAATAACAACTGCTCTTTTGATTATTTTATAATCTAGAACATCTTCAATTATAGTTTTAAGTTCTTCAACGCTATAGCCAACCTTGCATTTACCTTTGCAGTTGATAGATTTAACATCTTTTCTAACTTGCGTTTCGTCAATTTTTAAAAGTTGAGAAATTTGTGAAGATGTAATATTTTCAACATTTTTCTTAGAATAATCTCTTAAAATAGTATAATACTGTGTCAATCTGTTGATTGTTCGTTGTGATAATTCGCTTTTCATACTATTAATATAGTAAAAAAATAGCTAAATGTAAATTTAGCTATTTTATTTTGTTTCTATGAAAATAAATCAACAATACCACTTATAATTGTACCTAAAATTCCTTTGTTTGGATTATCTTTATTATATTGTTCAATCATTGCTTGAGCATCTTCAGAAGAAACTTCTTTGGTGTTTGCTTTGCTTTCTAAATATTTATTATATTCAGGATTATTTTCGCTGTATTCATTCTCCCACTGTTGTAACAATTCGCCAAATTCACTGTTATAGCCATCTCTTGAATCATAAATGGATATATCCCAATAATTTGAGTCGCCAAAACGTTCTTTTATTTTATCTTCAATAAATTTATCATGGTCATCTATCATAGCTTCAACTTTTGCGTCATTAGCATTTCCTCTAACGACTTCTGGATGTTGGCTATAATAAATATCTTCTGCTTGTTCTCTATAATATTCTTCACTTTGTACTCCCGTCAACCACAATGTATTATTAGTTATATCGGGTTTTAATTCTTCTATTATAGCCTCAATTTCTGCTTGCCTTTCATTATAATTATCATAAATTTTATCTTTATTTACTACATTAATTGTAATTTTAGGCTCATCTGTTTTTTGATTATCATCATTTATTTTTAAAAGCGAATCTATATCGATATTAGTTGAAATATCTACTTTATATGGCAGAGTTTCAGGTTCAATTGAATCAAGAATATCTTGAAAACTTTGATTCTTTTTGGAATCATCTTCTTGACCAAATAAGCGATATTGATTACCTGCATGAAACCTGCAATCTGGGTCTGTACAAGTATTTTTATTGTTTTTTGATGTATCAGCTTGATTAGATGGATACTTTTGTACAATGTAATTTTGTTGTGATGATGTTACTGTGCTCATTTTCTCTCCTCGTTTTGTATCGTTATTATTTTTATATAAAGTATATCTTCTATAAATAATTGTCTAAAAAAATATTAATTATTAAGAACTGTAAAAAATGTATAAAAAAAGAGATTGAAACCACTTAAGGCTTCAATCTCTTTTGCTTTGATATTTCCTTTAACTATACAACACCGTTGAAAGCGTCGATATATAGTTGTTTCATATCTGTCATGATTGGATATACAGGGTTTGCGCCTGTGCATTGGTCGTCGAATGCTAATTCAACCATTTCATCTAATTTTCCATAGAATTCTTTTTCAGGATCAGCAACACCTTGTTTTTCAAGGAATGCTTTAATTGACATTGGAAGTTCAATATCAATCATTAAATCTTCAATAGCTTTAATTAGATTTTGAGTTTTTTCCATATCATCTTTACCACCGATATTTAATTCATCAGCAATTTGAGCATATCTTGTAACTGCTTGAGGGAATTTATATTGTGGGAATGTTGCTTGTTTTTTAGGACAATCAGTTGCGTTGTATTTAATGATTTGTCTGATTAATAAAGCGTTAGCAACACCGTGTGGTACGTGGAACATAGCACCTAATTTGTGTGCCATAGAGTGACATAATCCTAAGAAAGAGTTAGCAAATGCCATAGCAGCGATTGTTGCAGCATAGTGCATTTTTTCTCTTGCGATTGGATCATTAGCACCTTCGTGATATGAACGAGATAAGTATTTGAATACTAATTTACAAGCTTCTAAAGCGTTAGAATTTGTAAAGTTTGTAGCCATACAAGAAACATAAGCTTCAATAGCGTGAACTAAAGCATCGATACCAGAAGCTGAAGTTAAGCCTTTTGGCATACCATCAACGAAGTTAGGGTCAACGATTGCCATTTTTGGAGTTAGGGCATAATCAGCGATTGCATATTTAACACCTGTTTTATCATCAGTGATGATAGAGAATGGTGTAACTTCTGAACCTGTACCAGAAGTAGTTGGAATAGCAACCATTGTAGCTTTTTTACCAAGTTCAGGAAGCATACAAATTCTTTTTCTGATATCCATAAATCTCATAGCGATATCTTCAAAAACTGTATCAGGTTGTTCGTATTTTAACCATAAGATTTTAGCTGCGTCCATTGGAGAACCACCACCAAGAGCGATGATAACATCTGGTTCAAATGGTTTCATAATTGCATAAGCTTCTTCAATTGTTGATAAAGTTGGATCTGGTTTAACATCGAAGAATACTTCGTGGTCAATTCCGATTTCATCTAAAACTTTAGTAATTGTATCAGCTGCGCCAGAGTTGAATAAGAATCTATCTGTTACGATAAATGCTTTCTTTCTGCCTTGAAGTTCTCTTAAAGCTAAATCTGTAGCACCACGTTTAAAGTAGATTTTTTCAGGAACCTTAAACCAAAGCATATTTTCTCTCCTTTCAGCAACTCTTTTATAGTTTAATAAGTCTTTTACGCTAACGTTTCCAGAAACTGAGTTTCCACCCCAAGAACCGCAACCAAGTGTTAATGATGGTTCCATGCGGAAGTTGTAAAGGTCACCAATACCACCTTGGCTTGAAGGTTGGTTGATTAATACACGGCAAGAAGGCATTTTCTTAGCGTAAGCGTCGATTCTATCTTTTTTACGTTCATCTGTATAAAGAACAGAAGTGTGACCAGCGCCACCACGAGAAACAAGATAATATGCTTTTTCTGCTGCATCTTCAAAGCTAGAAGCTTTATACATAGCTAAAATTGGAGATAATTTTTCTCTTGAGAATGGGTCTGCCCAATCTACTTCAGGTCTTTGAGCAACTAAAACTTTAGCGTTTTCAGGAACATCAAAACCTGCTAATTTAGCGATTGTATGAGCGCTTTGACCAACGATTTTTGGATGAGCTGTTCCTCTGTTTGGATCGATAAAGCCAAAGTCAACCATTTTTTGCATTTCTTTGTCGTTTAATAAATATGCGCCACGATAAGCTAATTCATTTTTAACTTGTTCATAAACGCTGTCAACAACAACGATTGATTGTTCAGAAGCACAAATCATACCGTTATCAAATGTTTTTGACATTAATACAGAAGAAACTGCCATTTTAATATCAGCTGTTTCATCAATAACAACAGAAGTGTTACCAGGGCCAACACCAAGAGCTGGGTGACCAGATGAATAAGCAGCTTTAACCATTCCAGGACCACCTGTTGCTAAAATACAAGCAATTTTAGGGTGTTTCATTAAGCCGCCTGAAATAGCAACGCCATCAGCTTCTGGTGCAATTTCAATCCAAGAAATGATGTCTTTTGGCGCACCAGCTTTAACTGCTGCTTCAAGAACTGTTCTTGCTGCTGCAATTGTAGCTTCTTTAGCACGTGGGTGTGGTGAGAAGATAATACCATTTCTTGTTTTTAATGCGATTAAAGATTTAAAAATAGCTGTTGAAGTTGGGTTAGTTGTTGGAACGATACCAGCAATAACACCTAAAGGTTCAGCTACGATTTTAACACCGTTAACTTTGTCATCTTCAATGATTCCGCAAGTTTTAGTGTTTTTATGTTTATTGTAGATATATTCTGCTGCATAGTGATTTTTGATAATTTTATCTTCTAAAACACCCATCCCAGTTTCTTCAACTGCCATACGAGCAAGAGGGATACGTGCTTTATCTGCTGCTGTAGCTGCTGCTTTAAAAATTTTATCTACTTGTTCTTGAGAAAAAGTAGCATATTCTTTTTGAGCTGCAACAACTCTATCAACTAGAGCATCAAGCTGTTCAACGTTTTCAATTAAACCAGCTTTTTCAACATTTTTTGTTGCTGTCATTTTTATTTCTCCTTTTCGTGATAAAAATCTCTATTAAAATACTACAACGAAAATAGGAAATGTCAATAAAACACTTATTAATAAGAGATTAAGTTTTTGTTAAGATATGTAAAAAAATTTTAATTTTGTTAAAGGATTTTTTAATAAATGCCGATTAAGGAACTATGACAGTATAGTAAAGGTGTGTATTATGTCTATTAACAATAACAATTGGACTTTTAACAAGAAAAATCAACAAGTTTATCAAAACCCTGTGAACAATTCTCAACAAGAAGCAAGTGCATTTTCTGCTACAAATAATGAACAGAAAAATGACATTAATCCAATGGATATGTTAAAGATTAATGAACTTTTAAATCAAACAGGAAATGAATATTCTGATTATGCTATTGGTCAACTTTTAGAAGCAAAATATCAAGATAGCGATTTTTCTTTAGATGATACTAAAAAAGTTATTGAATTTTTAGAAGAAGCTGAAAATGAGGCTACTCAAGCTGAAACAACAGATACAAAAAACACCAAAAAGGCAGGTAAAAAAACTGATAAAAAGTCTGATAAAAAAGCTGATTCTAAAAAGGACAAAGCTACTACAACTGAAGTTAAAAACGACCCCGTAGCTTCTCAAGAAAAAAATACATCTAATGAAGTTACAACAACTTTAACTACACCTGTTAAAGTTGAAGATAATCCTAAAAAAACTAATGACTCATCACAAAAAACTGAAAAACCAAAAGAAAAAGGCAAAAAACAACAGTTAAAAGAGCTTGGAATTAATATTAAAGCCGGCAATAAAAATATTGTTATAGATGAAAATAATAAGGTTTCAGTTAATATTGATAAATGGGAACCAAATAACGATGAAAAAAGCATTGATACCCCATCAAGGCTTATGAAAGAAGTTTATAATCTTAATTGGGATGAAGGTGACACAAAAGATGTCTATAACCAACTTATGAAAGCTAATAGCAAAGCTGAAATGACAGATAGCCAAAAGCAGCAATATGGCTTTGATTATATGCTTTTAGCTAATGATAACTTGGCTTTATATTCTTTAGATGAATTAAGAGCAGGAATAAATGGCGAAAAAACGGAATTAACACAAGCAAGTGTTAAACCAACTTCAAAAGATAAAACTAAAGATGACACTAAGGCTGCTTCAACAGATGAAAAAACGCCTGAAACATCTGCTGCAACTGAACAAACAAATTCTGAAGCCGCTCAACAAACTGATAATACACAAGAAACTCAAGATACTCAAAAAGATGCAGTTGCACAAAATATTGAAAATAAAAGAGCAAACTTAAATCAATTTGGAATTGATCAAGATAGCGTACAAATTACTAAATCTGATGAAAATAGCGTTACAATGACCGCTATGTATGATGGTCATGAAATTGAAATAACATCTGATAATGATAATTTAACAATGCACTTCCCAGAAAGTGGCACAACTTTGACTTACCCAGAAAGTTCAAAAGATGAAAACGGGCTTTATACTACAAAAATTAGAGATGATGTACAAAACAATCAAACTATAACTTATGAGGGCTATAAAAGTGACACCAAGGCTTATGATACTCAAACTATTGTTTTTAATGACACTGGTGTTGTAGATACAAAATCGGAACCATATCCTGAATATAAAGATGTTTATAGTAAAAAAATATCTAAAAATCCTAATGGCTACACAGATATTTATACAAATGTTGAACCAAATAACAATGAATATACCAAATGTGAAAGAATGACTGATGATGGAAACGGTTACGCTTTTGAATTTAGTGATGGTGCTTGGAATCAAACAGCAAGTATGACCCCTGTGGCTGATACCCTAGTTGCCGCAGATGACGGTCATACATATCCAAAATACACTGATGAAAACGGTAAAGAATATTACTTTGTTTACAATGAAGGTTTTAAAGAAATTCAAAAAGATGAATAAGCATAACCTATAGCCAAAAATTTATTTTAGTGGTTTGATATTAAATATACAAACCACTTTTTTAATTTTATGCATTATAAAAAAATAAATTCAGAATATTTTTATACAATTTTAGATAGATTAACTCGTTTTGAGCCTGCTAAAGTTAAGTTTGAGCGTGTTTTAGGTGATATCTTAAATAAGTTTTATCTTGAAAAAAGGTCTGATTTATCAATTGAAGAAAAAATTAACGTTGTTAACGAAATAATTGATTTTTCTTGCGAAAAAGAAATGTCTAAAAATAGCTCTTACATAAATTCTATTTTATTAAAACTTGAAGAAAAATATTTTGATTTTGATGAATTATCTTATCAATACCTATCGAGTCGATTTAATTTTGATAAATTGTTAAATGAAATTGATGATTATTCAAAAATGACAAAAAATGTTTTATGGCTTAAAAAAGTTTTTGATAATGAAATTTCTTTTGAAAATTTAGATGATTTTAGGCAAAAAGAAAATTTATTATACCCTATTGAAAAAATAATTTTATGCGAGGGGCAAACTGAAATCACCCTTTTGGAAACAATTTTTAATTTATATAACGTTGATTTTAATAAAAAAGGGATATATGTAATCCCTGCTGGGGGTAAAAACCAAGTTGCAAGGAAATATTATTCAATGATTGAAT
Source organism: uncultured Candidatus Melainabacteria bacterium (assembly GCA_934700385.1). Lineage (GTDB taxonomy): Bacteria > Cyanobacteriota > Vampirovibrionia > Gastranaerophilales > Gastranaerophilaceae > RUG14156. The sequence continues at coordinate 20,488 of CAKUXO010000009.1, read as the reverse complement.
ATACAAAAATCCCGATTATTGTTTTATTAGATAAAGACGCTAAAGAAATAACCGAGCTAATCTATTCAAAATTAAGGCAAAAAGACACAATTTATTTAATTAAAAGTGGCGAATTTGAAGATTTAATTCCAAAAAATATTCTTCAAAAAACAATTAATTTAATCCACCAAAACGAATATAGCTGTAATTTTGATGATTTTAAAGATGATAAATCAATGGTTGAAAATCTTGAAAATATCTATAGAAAATATGGCTTTGGCGAATTTAAAAAAGCTCGTTTTGCACTTCAATTAAAAGAATATATTAAAAATAACGTTACCCAAAACGACTTTTTAAATTCTGAAATTCCTGAAATAGTTGGGTCTTTACATATATAAAAATATTATTTAAAATTAATTTATGGATAAAATTTTAATTACAGGTTGTGCGGGTTTTTTAGGTTCAAATATAACTGCTTCTTTTTTAAAAAATAATGAACATCTTATTTTTGGGCTTGACGATTTTTCAAATTCAACTTTTTCAAGACTTTATCCGCAACTTAAAAATGAAAATTTTGAATTTTTAGATGGAATTTATACATTAATTGATTTCCCTCAAACTGACTATATTCTTCATTTTTCAGGATGTGGCGATTTAAAACTTTTTTATCAAGATAAATATGATTTTATTAAAAAAGAGCTTTCTTTTCTTGATTTTATTTTAAATGAAACTCTTAAAAGTGGCGCTATGCTTATAATTCCTCTTGATTATCAAAATTTTGATGATGTTATTTATAATCAATTTTTAAACTTTAAGCAAAGTTTAATTTTGGAATTTAGCGCTAAAAATAAAATCAACACCAAAATTCTTAAATCAAGCGAAGTTTATGGTAAAAATTTCTCTTTTGAGGATGAAAGATTTTTGCCACTTGCTCTTAAAAATATCTTTTTAAATAAAGATATTGAATTAAAAAATAATGAAAAAATTAATTTAATTTATTTTGAAGATTACTTTAAAACCCTTGAATATATTATGTTTAACTATGTTGATAATGAAATAATAGAATTAATTAACCCTATTCAAACAACAAAAAATGATGTTTTGAATTTTATCATAAGTAAAATAAGCTCAACATCAAAAATTGAAATTTTAAACAATGAAATTTTATCTAAAAAATATGAAATAAATAGCAATAACCTTTTAAATAAGTTTCTTCAAACCCCATTAACTAAAGGGCTTGAAGAAACAATAGAAGATTTTAAATTAAGATATTTTATCTAAGAACAGTAATCAAAAGCGATGTCTAAAGTTGGCGCTTTCATAACAATAGCGCTTGTTGAAATAACATCAACGCCTGTTTTTGCTATATCAGATAAATTATCTAATGTTACACAGCCAGAGGCTTCAACAATTGCTTTTTTATTGATAATTTCGCAACATTCTTTCATTAATTCCGGTGTCATATTATCAAGCATAATTATATCTGCCTTTGCTTTTAAGGCTTCAAGTACTTGTTCTTTTGTATCACATTCAACTTCAATTTTATGAGCATGAGAAATATGTTTTCTAACTTCATTCACCGCTTTTTCAATTGAACCACCATAAAGCGCTATATGATTATCTTTCAGCATAACGCAATCTGATAAATTAAATCTATGAAGATAATTTCCGCCTACTTTTACAGAATATTTTTCAAAAATTCTGAAGTTTGGTGTATTTTTTCTTGTGTCAACAATTCTAACCCCTAATTCATCTAACACATTTTGAAATTTTCTTGTATAAGTAGCAATACCAGACATTTTTTGAACAAAATTCAAAGATAATCTTTCGCCTGTTAAAACATATCTTGCGTCACCTTCGATTTTAGCGATTTTGTCACCTTTTTTAATTTCATCACCTTCATTAAAATAAAATTCAACTTTAACTTTATCACCTGAAAGCAGTTCAAAAACCCTTTTAAATACATTTGAACCACATAAAACCCCGTCATTTCTTGTTTTTAAATAAACACAAAAATTAGGGTTGTCCAAATTAGCACAAATTGCATCTGTTGTAATATCGCCAAAGCGCATATCTTCTTTTAGGGCGCTAATTATAAAGTCATCAATTATAAAATTATCTAGCCAAAAGTTCTGCATTTTCGTTATTATCCTTAATTTTATTCATTTCAATTGCTTTGTGTGGGAAATCGGCTCTATAGTGTGCGCCTATTGAGTTATTTCTATTAAGCGCAGCAGAAGTGATTAATTTTGCAACACAAATTGAATTTTCAAGTTCATATTTTAATCTTGATGGAGTTGAGTTAGATTGATTTAATTCTAATTCAAGCTGGTTAAGCGCTTCAATTGCTTCTTTTAAACCGGTTTTAGTTCTTGAAATACCAACATATTTAGTCATAATTGACTTTAAATCTTTTCTCATTTTCAAAAGAAAATCATCAAGGTCGTCGCTAATTTGATTATCTTCATAAGAATATTTATCAATTGTTGACTTAATTTTGCCGTCAAATTTTTTAGGTGGCTCAGGGGCATTTGAAGATAAAATTTCAGATAATTTATCTGCAAAAACAGCACATTCTAATAATGAATTAGAAGCTAATCTATTTGCGCCATGAAGCCCTGTTGAAGCACATTCACCAATGGCATAAAGATTTTTAATGTTGGTTTTTGTGTCTAAATCTGTTTTAATTCCGCCCATAAAGTAGTGTTGAGCAGGCGCAACAGGAATTAAACCATTTGAAATATCAACGTTATTTTCTTCACAAAGTGAGGTAATTGTTGGAAAACGTTTTTTAAATTTTTCAATTCCCATTTGAGAAATATCAAGATTAACATAAGTTGTATCTGTTAATTTTAATTGTGAAATAATTGCTCTTGAAACGACATCTCTAGGGGCTAAATCGGCGCTATGGTGATAATTCTTTGCAAAATAATCCCCATTTAAATCGATTAACTTAGCGCCCTCTCCTCTAACAGATTCTGAAACAAGGGGCATTGTTTCCTTGTTTTGTACATATAGCGCAGTTGGATGGAATTGTACAAATTCCATATTTTCAACTTCTGCTCCTGCTTTATATGCTAGAGCTATACCGTCACCAGTGGAAACAGTTGGGTTAGTTGTATTTTTATAAATTTGACCAATGCCACCAGTTGCAATAACGATGTTATTAGTATAAATTGCTTCATATTCATTTGTTTTAGTGTGATATGCAATTAAACCTCTTGCAACTTCATTTTTATCAACAAGAATTTCTAATGCCATTGTATCAGAATATAATTCAACATTTTGAGCGCTTTCAAGAGAGTTACAAAGGGTTTTTTCAATTATTCTACCTGTTGAATCTCCATCAGCGTGAAGAATTCTTGGGCAGCTATGAGCGCCCTCAAGGGTAAAATTAAGCATGTTTTTATCATTTAAATCAAATTTAACACCAAAATGAATTAAATCTTGGGCAATTTGAGATGAGGCTTCTGACACCATTTTAACTGTATTTAAGTTATTTAAACCGCAACCTGCTTTAATTGTATCGTTTATATGAGATTCAATTGAATCTTTAGGGTTAATTTCAGGAATAACTGAAACAATTCCGCCTTGAGCTAAAGATGATGAACCAGAAAACAATTCTTCTTTTGTAATAATTAAAACGCCATCTGATAAATTATTTTTTTGAGCAAGTTTGTTTGCTAAAAACAAACCACTTATGCCGCTTCCTATTATCACAACGCTATATTTTGAATATTTCATTATTTTTTCCTTTTAGTTAATAATAGTATAAACAAAATTTTTAATAAATAAAACTTAAATTTTATTAATTTTTTTATATGGTAAAATATCCTTGTAAATATTAAAAAACGAGGTAACTTTATGTCAAATACTAAAAAAAGAACACTTCTTTGTATATTAGATGGTTGGGGAATTTCTAAAGACACTAAAAGTAATGCTGTTTTTAGCGCTAAAACCCCTAATTTCGATAAATATTTTGCTTCAGATATGTCAACAACTATCCATGCTGATGGCTTATCTGTTGGTTTACCTGAAGGTCAAATGGGTAACTCTGAAGTAGGTCACTTAAACATTGGCGCAGGAAGAATTGTATATCAAGAATTAACTAGAATTAATAAATCTATTGATGAAGGTGAATTCTTTAAAAATGAAGAATTTTTAAATGCAATTAATCATGTTAAGAAAAACAATTCTAAAATGCACATCTACGGGCTTTTATCAACCGGCGGTGTTCATAGCTCAATGAAACATTTAAACGCTTTACTTGAAATGATGGCAAAAAATGATGTTAAAGATGTTTATGTTCATGCATTTTTAGATGGTCGTGACACTCCTCCAAAATCAGCTGATAAATTCTTAGCTCAAACAGAAGAAGTTTTAAAAGCTAACAATCTTCCTAAAATTGCTTCAATAATTGGAAGATATTGGGCTATGGATAGAGATAAAAGATGGGAAAGAGTTGAAAAAGCCTATAATTGCTTAACTTTAGGTGAAGGTATTAAAGAAGAAAATTCAAAAGCTGCAATTGAAAATTCTTATAAAAATGATGTAACAGATGAATTTGTTGAACCAACTGCTATTTCAAATGAAAGAATTGATGATAACGATGCAATTATCTTTTTTAACTATAGACCTGATAGAGCTCGTGAAATCACTAGAGCATTCACTGATAAAAACTTTGATGGTTTCAATCGTAAAAAAGTAATTAATAATCTATATTATGTTTGTATGACTCAATATGATGAAACTCTTGATGTACCTGTTGCATTTAAACCTCAAACTTTAGTTAATATTTTAGGGGATGTTTTAGATAACAACAACGTTAAACAATTTAGAACAGCTGAAACTGAAAAATATGCTCATATTACTTTCTTCTTTAATGGCGGAGTTGAAAAAGAAAGTAAACTTGAAACAAGAGCTTTAGTTAATTCTCCAAAGGTTGCAACTTACGATTTAAAACCTGAAATGAGCGCTTATGAAGTTTGCGATAATGTTTTAAAAGCAATAGATAATCCTGAATATGGTTTTATTTTAGTTAACTTTGCAAACCCTGATATGGTAGGTCATACAGGGGTTATGGAAGCAGCAGTTAAGGCTTGTGAAGCAGTTGATGAATGTGTTGGAAAAATTGCTAAAAAGGCTTTAGATAATGATATTACAATGATTATCACAGCTGACCACGGCAACGCTGAATGGATGTATAATGAACAAACACACGCACCTCAAACAGCGCACACAACTAACCCTGTTCCATTTATCATTGTTTCAAAAGACCATTATGAATTAAATAATAATGGTGCATTATGTGATATCGCACCTTCAATTCTTGATATTATGGGAATTGAAAAACCTGCTGAAATGACAGGAAAATCAATGATAAAAGCATTGGCAATTAAATAAGTCATATAAAATATTATTATTAAAAAGGGCAGATTTTATCTGTCCTTTTTTCTTTTTAAAATAAATAATGTAATTAAGCCAACAAAAAATAAAATAACACTGATTAAACTTGCAATATGAAAAGAATTTAGACTTAAAACGCTGTCAATTCTAATATTTTCAACAAATAGTCTAATTAAAGAATAAAAAATTAAATATAGGCAAAAAGTTAAACCAAAATTTTTGTTATTTTTTTTATAAAACCAAAATAAAAAAATGAATAAAATAAAATCTAAAACGCTTTCATATAAAAAAGTCGGGTGAAAAAATTCAAAATTTTGATAGCCAATAGGTCTATGAAAATAATCAATGTAGAGTTTTAAAAATCCATTTGTGGGCGCACCAAACGCTTCTTGATTAAAGAAATTTCCCCATCTTCCAAGACTTTGCGCCAAAGGTAAAACGCAAGAAAATATATCAAGATAATAAAATGCGTTTTCTTTTTTATGTTTTGAATAAATTAAAAGAAATATTAAACCAAAGATTATTCCCCCAAAAATAGATAAACCACCATGGTTAATTTTAATTATTTCATCTAAGTTGTTTAAATAAAACTTAAAATCTCCAAGAACATAAAAAATCCTTGCGCCAATTATAGAAAAAAGAATTGTAAAGGGGATTAAATCTAAAAAATTTTGTGCTTTTAAATTGTTAAAATATTTTTTAATTAAATTATAGCCAACAATTGCCGCAAAAAGCATTGATAGTGCCATAATTAAACCATAAAATTTAATTGGGTAATTGAAAATATAAAAAGCAATTGAAGTTTTAGGTGAAATTAAAACAATATTCATTTTTAAATTGAAAATTCAGCCTTTTTAGATTGAATTCTTTCATTATTTTGACTAATCATATTTAAAACATCGGGAATATCTTGAGCATTTGGCATTAATTTTGTATAAACATCAAGACTTTTATTTCCTTCTTCAAGATAATTAACATATTTTTTAGCAATATCTAAAGCTAAAGTTGGGTCTGGATATTCTTTTTTTTCAATTTCGCCGTCACTATTTTTCTTTTCATAAAGTTCATCAGCAACACAAGTATAAGCAACTCCAAGAGTATATTTAACGGCTGGTTCATCTTTAATTAAGCTATCAGCAACTTTTGCGTTTTCAAGTGCTTTTTCACATTGATTTGTTCTTAAATATGCAACAGCAAGATTATAGCGAGATTCATATTTACTATCATCTAAATCAATTGAAGATTCAAGCCTTGAAATAGCTGAATATGGGTCGCCATTTTTTAGATATTCAAGAGCAATTTGATTAAGTTCATTAACTGCAAAAGTGTTTACACAAGCACTTGTTAAAACTCCAAAAAATAATATAGATAAAAAAGACAGTAATTTTCTCATTTTTATAACCTTTTTCAATTGTTATATAAAGTATATTTATGATATATTAAAATAAAATCATACATTTGGTTAATTTTTATAAATATGTTCAAACAAAATAATTCGATAGTTTTAATTTCTCCAAACGAAAGCCTTGTTGGCTTTTTAAATTCTTATTTAATTAAAGAAATAATTGAAAAAAATTCAAATTCTAAGTGTTTTTTAATTAATGACCCTAGTTTTAGAAAAAATTTAGACGATAAATTAAAATTTTTTGACATTGATTTTAATTATATTTCTATTAAAAAATTTAATGATTTTAAAAATGAAAATATGTTTAAAATTAAAAAGTTTAAAAATACGCTGAATTTAGATAAAATTTTAAAAATTAAAAATAAAAATATTTATCTTGAAGAACCTTATATCGATTTTAAAGATAGAAAATATCTATCTAAAGAATTAACTAAAAAGCTTAATTTTATTGAGCTTAGTTTTGTTAAAAATTATGATATTTTAGAAAACATAAATAATTCAACATCAATTGGGCTATACATTAATTCAATTGATGTTGAAAATAATTTAATTAATAAAGATTTTATTTTAAACGCTACAAAAAGGTTAAATAAATATTTAAAACAACCAAAAATATATATTTTTTCTAAAAATATTAATGCTGAAGAAATTAAAAGCGAAATTGATTTTGAGATTTTAAAGTTAGATAATGAATATGAAGAATTTTATTTTTATCAAAAATGTAAAAATAAAATCATTTTGAGCGCAAAAAATTCATCCAATTTTTCAATTTTTAACAGTTTAATTTCAAACAATAGAAATATTTATTTTGAAAATAATAATAAATTAATTTGTTTATAGCGGTTGTTTGATATAAACCCCATCTCCACCTAAATATTCAACTTCATGACCATCTACATAAAGATAGATATTTTTACCAGAAGCGAACGCTTTTGCGGTTTTAGAAAGCTGCTTAACACGATTTTCAACACTTTGAGAACCGCCACCATTTCCAAAATTAGAAGATAAATTAATGATAATTGATTTTTCTTGTCTTTTAACATTGATTAAATCAACATTAGGCGGAATTTCAGAATAATAACCTTTTTTTGTTTCAGAAATCAATGGACCTTTTAAAAGAAGATTAAGTGTGTTTTCAAGGGTTGGTTTTGCAACTAATTCACGTTTTAAGGGCACTAAATCGCCATTTTGAGAGAAGAAATAACAAGTATATGTATATTTTTCAATTTGCGGTTTCTTTTCAATCGGTTGACTTTGTGCTTTTTCTATTTCAGAGGGTTTATTTTGCGCTTCATCAACAATATTTTCTTTTTCTAAAATGCCATAATTAGAATTATCTTCTTTATTTGAAGAATATTTATTCATATTGATTGAATTAAAAAGAGGATTGTCTTTAGCTATGTGAAGATTGTTATCATAGCTTTCACCTGATAAAAATTGATAAAACAAGAAGCCAAGGGTTAAAATTAAGCAGATAAAAAAAGTTTTTATAAATGCGTTCATTATACTTCCTCCTTAAAAAATTTTTTAGGCTTAATTAAATTATCTGATAAAATCGCAATTGAAACAAGTTTGTTATTTTTAGTTAACAAAATAAAATCTGTTTTAAAATTTCTATCTTGTTTTATAAAATTACCGTTTGAAATAAGTTTATATTCTTGTTCGTTCAGTTCTTTTTTATCAAAATTTAATACATTAATCGGGTTAATTTCATTAAAATCATCTTTTGATAAGTCATCTGAATTTTCTATTTTAAAGTTTCCTGCTTTTGTTCTTTTTAAATCAGTTAAATAAGCTCCACAAGAAAGTTTTTGCCCGATATCATTAGCTAAAGAGCGGATATAAGTTCCTTTTTTACAATTAACTTTGATTTTTACTTCATCAAAACCGTTAAATTCTAAAAGTTCAATTGAATATATTTCAATATCTCTTTCAAATTCTTTAATTTCAGAAGCCCTATTTTGCCTTACTAAATCACAAAGTTTCATTCCATTTTGCTTAATAGCCGAATATTTAGGGGGGATTTGTTTTGTTTTACCTAAAAAAGAATTTAAAACTTGAATTAAGTCATTTTTATTAAATTCAGGCTTTTTAACAAAAATTTTTTCGCCCTCATCATCAAAAGTATCAGTTACAAAGCCAAATTTAAGACTTGCAACATATTCTTTATCAGAGTCAAGATAATCTAAAAGTTTAGTACAAGCGCCAACTCCCACTTGAATTACACCAGATGCTAAAGGGTCAAGAGTTCCTGAATGACCAATTTGCTTGATTTTAAGCTTTTTTCTTAAAATTCTAATTACATCAAAAGATGTAATTCCTTTTGGCTTATTAATATTTAAAAAATACATTAAAGCTCGCCACGTTCTATTTTATTAATTAATTCAGTCATTTTAGCACCATGTTCAAGTGAATCATCTAAAATAAATAATAAAGACGGAGTTTTTCTTAATCTAATTCTTTTACCAATTTCATGGCGAATTTGAGGAACATGGCGCTCTAGCGCTAATGAAGTTTTCTTTTTAATTTCATCAGAGCCATAAACGCTATAAAATACACGAGCTGCCGTATTATCAGAAGAAACATCAACATCAGTAATTGAAACCATGCCACAAATTTGAGGGTCACGAATTTCTCTGAAAATAATATCAGAAATTTCTCTCATTAATGCTTTTCTTACTTTTTGATTTCTAAGTGACATTAATTTCTCCTAAATTAAACAAGTGTTTGCGGTTCAACTTCTTTTGTTGTTGAAACTTCAATTATATCGCCTTCTTGAATGTCGTTAAATTTAGCAAAAGAAATACCACATTCAAAACCTTCTTTTACCTCTTTAACGTCATCTTTGAAGCGTTTTAATTGATCAATTTCACCTTTGAAGATTTCTTCGCCGTTTCTTAATAAGCGAGCCGTTTTAGAACGAACTATGCGACCTTCTGTAACATAACAACCAGCAATTTTAGTTGTTTTACCAACAGTGAACACGGCTCTAACTTCTGCTTTACCAAGCTCAACATCTTCAATTTCAGGTGATAATAATGATAACATCGTTTTTTCAATATCTTCTAAAACTTGATAGATGATATCATATTTTTTAATTTTAACACCTTCTTTTCTTGCATGAAGTAATGCGTTTGCGTCTTCTTTAACTGTAAAACCAAGAATAATAGCATTTGACGCACTTGCAAGCATAACATCGGCTTCAGAGATATCACCAACACCGGCATGGATTATTTTAGGTACAACTTTAAGTGATTTAACGTTTTGAATAGCGTGTGAAACCGCTTCAGCTGAACCATTAGTGTTAGCTTTAATGATTAAATTTAAATTAGTAACTTCATCTTGTGCTAGAGCTTCTTTTTGAACGTGTGCCGCTGTCATCGCTTCAAGACGAGTTGAACGTTCTTGTTGTTTTCTTTCTTGAACAATGGCTTTCATTTTCTTTTCATTTTCAACAACTTCAAATAAATCCCCAGCTTGTGGAACTTCATTTAAGCCTAAAATTTCTACAGGAGTAGATGGACCGGCTGTTCTAACTCTTTTACCTGAATCATCTAACAAAGCTCTAACTTTACCACCAACAGTACCTGCTACAATTGAATCGCCAACTTTTAGGGTTCCATTTTGAACAAGCATTGTTGCAACAGGACCCTTACCTTTATCTAGGTTAGCTTCAATGATTACACCAGTTGCAGGGCATTTTTCAACAGCTTTTAATTCTTGCATATCAGCTACAAGTAAGATATATTCAAGTAGGTCATCAATACCTGTTTTTTGTAGAGCTGAAACAGGTACACAGATTGTATCTCCACCCCATTTTTCAGGAATTAAACCATGTTCAGTTAATTCTTGAAGAACTTTATCTGGGTTAGCGTCCGGTTTGTCGATTTTATTTACTGCAACAATAATTGGAACGCCTGCTGATTTAGCGTGTGAAATACTTTCAACAGTTTGAGGCATAACACCATCATCAGCTGCTACAACTAAAACAGCGATATCAGTGGATTGAGCGCCACGTAAACGCATTTGCGTAAACGCTTCGTGCCCAGGGGTATCAATGAAAACAATTTTTCTTTTATCAAGCCAAACAGTATATGCACCAATACTTTGGGTAATACCACCAACTTCTGTGTGAACAATTTTATGTTTTGAGGCTCTGATTGAATCTAATAAAGTTGTTTTACCGTGGTCAACGTGACCCATTACTGTAACAACAGGCGCACGTTTAATGATATCTTCTTCTTTTGCGTTTGCAAGATATTTATTAATATCTTCTTTTTCTTCTTCTTGAGCGATAAATGCTTCAATATCTTCATCTAAAACTTCAAGTCCAAAGTTTTGAGCAACTTTTTTAGCAGTTTCAGTGTCAATTGGTGCATTAACAGTTACCATAATGCCTTCAAGCATTAAAAATTTAATTATTTCAGCAGGTGTTTTTTTGATTTTATCGCTTAATTCACCAACTGTCATAGGTTTATCAATTACAACTGAAGTAACTTCTTCTTGCGCTGCCACTTCTTGAGTATGTTTTTTATGTTTATTTTGAACCGTTTTTTCTAAGCTGATTCTTTCTTGTTCTTCAGCTTTATTGTTATAATCAATATCTTTTTTCTTTTTCTTTCCGCCACGAGATTGATTTTGATACATATCTTGCGGAATGATGTGTCTTTTAATTGGGTTTGGACCAAAACTTTTTTCTTGTTTTTCTTTTGGTTTTTTATCTTGTTTATCTTTTTGATTTTCGTTTTTAGGTTCAACTTTTGGTTTAGCAAAGTTTTTTCTTGTCATAGATGGCAAGGTTGATAGTTTATCGGTTGAATTTTCAACTTTTACTTCCGGTTTTGAAATTGTTTTTTGCTCAACGGTTTTTTCTTGAATTTTAGAATTTTGTCGAGAAGTTTGATTTTCTTTTGGTTTAAATTGTTTTTGAGCTCTTTGAGGATGAACGGGTTTTGGCGCACTTCTAACTATTTCAAGTCTTGAAACAGTTTTAATTTCAGGAGTTTTAGGCTCTTGAGATTGTTGGGCTTCAGGAGTTTCAGCTGCTTTTTGCTTTTTAACAACAAAAGCCTTTGGCTTTGCGCCTGATGGTTTTTTATGAGTATAAAGACCTTTAATTTTATCAATTTGAGAATCGCTAACGGTTGAACTATGTGACTTTAAAGAAAGCCCAAGTTGTTCGTTTGCTTTTTCAATTAATTCTTTAGATGTAATGTTAAGTTCTTTTGCCAGTTCGTGTACTCTCATAGTTCTCGCTTTATAAATGTAGTTTATTTATAAGATAACACAACCAAAAATTTAAGTACAGTATTAAAAATCATATTGCATAATTTTAACCAAAGTCCAAGGGGCAATTTTTTTCTTTTTAGCATAAAATTTAACAATTGCTTTTTCTTTGATTAAATTATCTAAAACAAGGTCAGATGGGAGTTTTAGGAGTATTTTTTCTGTCACACCTGTATCAGTAGCGGATGTAATTGAAATGTTTTTTGGGAACTTATCAATCTTATAAAGTGTATTGTTACAAAATATTTCAATATACATAAAAAGATTATTAATTGGATAATTTTGATTGTTTTGAACTTGAAATTCAATTACATTATCCCCTTTAAAAATATAGAAATTCTTTTTCTTTTCAAATTTTAAATTAACAATCGTTATGTCGTTTTTATAAATATATGAATAATTCATTAGCTTTTTAAAGTTTTTAAGCTGCATTTGATAATAATCAACATATCTTAAATCATTTTGAAGTTTAGCTTCTGAAATTAATCTATTTAACAAATTATTATATAAAGTAGGGTTAACAAGGTAAGGATTTCTTCTTAAAACACTTGCCATAAGCCTTTGAGATTTTTTCATATCAGTATCATAATAAACCAAAGCTGATTTATAAGTAGCTTCAAGAGTATCTTTAATTTTTTTAGAATTTTCAATATCTAAAAGAGCCTCATCAAAATGTCTTATATTAATATGATAATCAGCTAAATCAAGATATGATTGAGCATATTTATTTCTCATTTGATTATATAAGATTGGATTATTTAAGGTTTTAGAATATTTATAAGAAACTTGATAGGCTTTATTTGCAGCATTAAAATCTTTATCTTGTGAAAAATTATCCCCAATTCTTTCATATAACTTTGCTTTATAGAAATTTGTCCTTTCATTTTGTTGAGAAATTTCTTCTCCAAGAGTAGCAGCTAAGGTGTACATTTTTTGATTAGCACAAAATAAAGCATAAGAATAAAGCGCAAAGTCAGCTCTTGCGGATTTTTCAACAGCGTCAGAATAGATTTTATTAGCTATTTTAAATTCATATAAAGATTCATGGATTTGAGCTAATCTAATCATAACTATATAGTTATCAGGATTAAGTTCAAGTTTATGAGTTAATTCTTCAATAGATGAAAATTTTTCAAGATTTTTAATTGAAAGTTCGTCATGCTTAACTTTTTGTTCAGCTTGAAAATAAAGATTTAATTCTGCCACCAAGCAACAGAAAAAAACAAGAAATGTTGTAAACAAGGTTGTTTTTATATAATCTTTTATTTCAACTTTATTCATAAAACTCTCTTATTTGAATTGATGATACACTGTTAATATTTTTAAATATTTCATTAATTGCCTGTAAGGATTTTTTAGTTAAAACTACTGCACTATAATGTAATTCGTCATGATTAACCAATTTTTTATTTAATTTTAAAATTTTATGAAAATCATTGTGGAAAATTTCTTGAACCTTATCACAATCATTAATTGATAAAGATAGACTTATTTCATAAATTGTATAAAAAATTTTCTTTTTTGAAAGAACTGTCTTTTCAAGTTTACCTATAATAATAAGTACCCCAAGAGTGATAAATGTTGCAATAATGGCGGTTGTATATTCTCCACAACCTGATGACATCCCTATTGCAGCGCAAACCCAAAGGGTTGCAGCGGTTGTTATTCCTGAAACATTACTCCCATGACGCATTACAGTACCAGCACCAATAAAACCGATACCTGTAATAACTTGTGCGGCAATTCTGGCAGGGTCATTTGTTCCAACAACTCCAATGGTTTCATGCATTTTAAAACCATAAATAGATAAAATTGTAAAAATACAAGCGCCAACGCAAACTAAAATATGCGTTCTAAGCCCTGCGAATTTTCCTGTTAATTCTCTTTCTATTCCTAAAATGAAAGATAGAAAAACAGCAAGCGCTAATCTTAAAATAATTATTATATTTGTATCCAGTTGTATATTTTCCAGCATATAATTCCTTTTTTATTTAATGATTTTTGGGTCTAATATATCTCTTATCTTATCGCCTAAAACGTTAAAAGACAAAACAGCAACAAAAATTAAAAATCCAGGGGTCAAAAGCCAAGGTCGATAAATAATATTTGAAAATTCTTGCGCCTCTTTAAGCATATTTCCCCAACTTGCGTCTGGTAGTTGAATTCCTAAGCCTAAAAAACTTAACCCTGATTCAGCTAAAATATAAGATGGAACTGAAAGAGTTATAGCGATAATAACATAGCTTGAAGTTTGAGGAAGAATGTGTTTTAAAATAATTCTTTTTTTTGAAGCGCCAATTGTTTCAATTGATTTAATGTATTCCATATTTTTTAAAGATAATACCATGCCTCTAATTACCCTTGAAAAACCAGCCCAGCCGATAAAAGCAAGAATTGAAACAATTAAGGTAAAACGTTGTTTAGATGTCATGTTAGATGGCAAAATTGAAGCTAAAATAATTAATAAATAAAAATTTGGTATAGACATAATTGCTTCAGATATTCTCATTAAAATTTTATCAACAGCACCGCCTAAATAACCTGAAATACCGCCATAAATAGCGCCAATAGGAAAAGAAATTAATAAAGCCAAAAAACCAATGGTTAAAGAAATTTGACCACCAAAAAAGAGTCTTGAATAAACGTCATGCCCATTGATATCACTTCCTAATAAAAATAAATTACAATTTTCAGGCTTTGAAATAAGGTGAAGATTACATTTAATCAACCCAAAAAGTTTATATTCATAGCCTTTTGAGAAGAATTTAATTTTATATTTTTGACTTCTATCTTGATGATATTCAATGCTTAAGGTTTCATTGTTAAAAGTTTTAATATAATTATAAGTATAGGGTTTTTTAAAGTGATTGTTTTTATCTAAAATATAGATATTACTAGGAGGTTGATATGCTAATTTTCGATTTGAATAGGTTGATGGGTAAATCGCAAAAAAATCAGCAAAAATGATTAATAAATACATTAAAACCAAGATTATAAAAGCAAAATAAGGAATTTTATCTTTCTTTAGTTTGTTGTAAAAATTAAGCACTTTTTCCATTTAAACACCTACCCTCGGATCGGTGAATTTTAAAAGAATATCAGCTATTAAATTACCTAAAATCAACATCAAGCTACCAATCATCAAACTTGCCATAACTAAATTAATATCAGATTGCATAACGGCTTCTAAAATCAATTTTCCAAGCCCAGGGTATTGAAAAACATATTCTGTTAAAGCTGCTCCTGATAACAACCCTGCAAATTCAAACCCTAAAAGGGTGATAATTGGGTTAATTGCATTTCTCAATGCATGCTTAAAAACTACCTTAAATTTAGATAACCCTTTAGCATAGGCAAATTTAACATATTCTGAATTTAATACATCTAATAAGTTTGCTCTCATTTGGCGAGCAAGGGATGAAAGAGAAATTGTAACCAAAACAAAAGAGGGTAAAAATAAATGCCATAAGATATCAAGGGTTTTAGATAATAAATTCATCTCGTTAAAATCAACACTTGTTAAACCACCTAATGGAAACCACCCCGTTTTTTGGGCAAAAAGAAGCATTAAAATAGCAAAGAAAAAAGAGGGAATTGCCATTCCGATACTTGAAAATAAGGTTAAAAGTTTATCAAATAATGAGTTATAATACAATGCCGCCAAAACCCCTAGTGGCAAGGCTATTAACCAACTAAAAAAGATTACCGTTAAAGAAAGCGCTAGGGTATTTAACACTCTTGGTTTAATTTTAGCGCTAACTTTAGTGTTATCAATGCAATAACCCATATCGCCCTTTAAAAAGTTTTTAAGCCAAAGGGCATATTGAACAATAATTGGTCTATCAAGCCCAAGTCGGCGAGTTTCTTTATCGATTGTTTCTTTACTTATAGCAGGATTTAATTTCATTTGAGCCAAAGGATCAATCGGAGATAAGCGTATTAAAAAGAAACTCATCAATGAAACGATGAATAACATAGGAATACTTCCCAAAATTCTTTTTAATATGTAAGCCCAAGTTTTCATCTAATTATCCTAACTTAATAAATCAAACTTTTAAATTAGCTAAAAAGGTTATTTAATCTTTCTTGAATGTCTTTAGGGTCAATTTCATTTGTAATATTATTTACATCCATAGCTTGTTGGAAATATTTAGCAGCTTCTATGTTTTCATTTTTAAGAGCGTAACATCTGCCTAAGTTATAATAAGCAAGGGCATAATTAGGATTACATTCAACCGCTTTATCAAAACATTCAATTGCAAATTGAAGTTGAACAAGGTCATCAAGATATATTACACCAAGATTGTTATAAGCAATATCATAAGTTGGGTCGAATTTGATAGATAATTTATATTCTTTAATTGCTTCTTCAAGATCGCCCATGCCCCAGTATAAATATCCAAGGTTACAATGAATTTTTGAGTTTGTAGGTTCTAATTCAAGAGCACGTCTATAGACAATTAAAGCGTTTTTATAATCTTCATTATCATAAAAAGCACTGCCTAAAGAGATATAAATATCCATTTCCTTAGGTGAAAGTGCGTTTGCCATGTTATAGTTTGCAATAGCGCAATCGTAATTTTTAATAACGTTTTGTTGAATATAACCTAATGTTTGAGCAACAATTGCTGTCCAATCGGGTTTTGGGTTGATTGTTATAGCTGCTTGATAATGTGAAACTGCTTTTTCAGCTTCACCTTTCATAAAATATAAATTAGCAACATTAGAATGTAAAACTGCGTTATTAGGATGAATTTTGATAAATTTTTCATAATTTAAAATAGCGTTATCATAATCACCTAATTCTTCATAAGTTTGAACTAAACCTGAATATGCGCCATAATTAAGGTTATCAAGCCACAAAGCCATTTTATATTCAATTATTGCTTCTTCAAATTTTCCCGCTTTTTTATAACAATCCCCTAAAAGGTTATATAAAATTGGGAACCCTGGCATGGCATCAATTGCATTTGAATAAGTCCTAAAGGCGCTATCAATGTCACCTGCTGCAAAGAAACCATCTGCTTTTAAGATAGCAGGAAGAATTTTAAGCCATTTAAATTTTTCTTTTATAATCTTTTTTGCTTCTTTATCAAATGGAAGCGTGAAATATGATAATAAAAGCTCTATATAGCTTTTAAGGCGCTTTTTATTGCTTTTAAAATAAAGAGCATTTAAAAGACGATATTTTGAATAATGAATTCTTGATGAATTTAAAAATGTGTTTTTAAGCGCAATATCAATGTGTTCTAAGGCGTCAGAAAATCTATCTTTTTTCTTTAAGCAATTAGCAATCATATAATGACATTGTGAAATTGGCGCTTTTTTATCTATGGCAATATTAAAATAGTTAATTGCTTTATCTAATTCACCTTTATAATAAAGTGCAAGCCCGATTTTATAATATATTTCACCGTTATCAATTAAAACTTCAGCAGCTTTTTGATATTCTGTTATCGCTTCATCAATGTATTGTTTAGCTTGATAAATATCAAGGTGCCAATCAAGATATAAATCCCCAAGACGAATATGAAGATTAGTATCAGTCGGTTCATTTAATAAAAGGCTTTGACAATATTCAATAGCTTGTTGAATATCACCTTTTTTAGTAAGTTTATTTAACTTTTTATCAATTTTTTTAATATCTTCCAAAATATTACTCCACTATTTCTTTGTCATTTTGCGAAATATGTATTTAACTAGTCTATCTTCATCGTAAATATTTAAGTCACAAAATTTAGCAACATATATATTATTATAGAATTTATAAATTTTTGCCATACATTTTATGTCTTTTTCAAAAAATTCCTTTGAAAAGCTGATTTTTATAACGTCATCTTTTTTAAATTCTTGGTCAGAATGGAAGGCAATAGCCACGCAAGACATATCTTCCATCTTACATTTAAAATATTTTTGATTAAATTCAATAATAAATGGAATATTTGTTTTAACTCGAACATAAGCTCTTTTTTGTTCAACTATATCAGATGGTCTATTTTCAAGTAATATCTGATTTTTAGAGTTTAAAGGACTGATAACAATTGTTTTCATTGTTCTTCTACCTAAATGAGTTAAGACAATAACAATAACTTCATCTAATTCAGCTAATTTTGAAGCGGTTTCAAGATAATTATTTTCAATTTTAATTAAAACTCTATCATGAGAAAAATCAGAAATAACCCCTAAAATCTCTTTTTTAAGAGGGGTTAAAATAGCTACACATTGTTTTAGTCTTATTTCTTCCATAGGCTGATTATAAGATATTTTTTAAAAATAGGCAATTTTTTATCAAACTTCACAAATTAATTTATCGCAAGGAATATCAAACCCCTCTTGAACAAAATCATTTGTAATAAATTCTTTTGATAAAACAATATTTTTAATTGCCTTTATCGTGTTATTTCTAAAAAATCTATCATAAAAACCTTTTCCATAACCAAGGCGATAGTTTTTTTCGTTTGCCATTAGGGCTGGAATATAGATTATATCTAAAATTTCAGGGTTAATTTTATCGCCTTGTGGTTCTAGGATATTAAAAGCGCCGATTTTTAAAGAATTTTTATCAAAATATTTTACAAATTCAAGATTTTCACCATTACAACGAGGTAAAAAGAAATTTTTATCTTCAATTTTTAATAATTGTGTTAAATCTATTTCATTTTTAATTGGAACATAAAGAGCGATATTTTTAGCTTTTTTAAATTCTGATGAATTAACTATTTTATCAACGATTAATCTTGATTTTTTAAGAATAGAACCATCTTGCGCTAGAGATTTTCTTTTATCAAGCGCAAGTTTTCTTAGTTCTTTTTTTGATAATAAAATAGTGTTAATCATTTTTAATCAGCTAAAATATGAATGTGTAAGTGATCAACTTCTTGACCGGCACCACGCCCAGTATTAATTAATGTTTTAAAATCAACTATATTTTCTTGAAGATTGATTTTTCTGATTGCTTCAAATAAATGAGTCATTAAAGTTAAGTCTTTTACTTCGTTTAAAGATTTAATATGAACCTTTGGAATAACTAAAATATGCTTTTTTGCTTTTGGGTTAATATCATTAATTGCAAAGCAAAATTCATCTTCATAAACAAATTTAGATGGGATTTCTTTATTTAAAATTTTACAAAAAATACAGTTTTCCATAATCACCTCAAATATTTATCTTCTAATAAAATTATAAATTAAAAATATGAAAAAATGTGAAAAATATTTTAATTAATTTTTGTAAGTACTATAATGTTAATCAGATTATGGGGATTAATTTTAAAAAAATATTCATATTATTTTCACTTTTTGCCTTTTTAAATATGCAAATATCTTTTGCTGAAGGCATGAGTGGTCGTGTTGAAAAGTCAGATGTTAAACAAGAACAAAATAAAGAACTTTTTACAGGTGAAATTGAAAAACTGGATAGTAAAGATGTAATTAATTTAACAGTTTCGCAAGTTTTAAGTTCAGGCTACACTCTAGAGGGAGATGAATTTTTCGCTGAAGTTACAAGCGATGTTGAATCTGATAAAGGAATTATTTTACCCGTTGGAACAATTGCCCACGGCATTGTTAAAGTAATTGAAAATCCTAAAAATATGGGGCGAGATGGATATGTTAACATCGATTTTGATTATCTTGTAACCCCTGATGGACGTGAAATTCCTATTCAAGCCTCTTTAACAACTAAAGATAACCTTGTTAAAGGTGCTGCTAAAACCGTTGCAACCCATGCTGGTTATACTATTTTAGGTGGTGTTGCTGGTGGATTTTTTGCACTTAACACTCTTGGACTAGGTGCCGCTATTGCTTCAAATGGCTATACAGTAGCAGGGGGTGCTGCTATTGGGGGTGCTATTGGTTTAACAATGGCAATAATAAGAAAAGGTGAAGGGTTTATGATTAAACCGGGGGATGAGCTTAAAATAAAGGTTCAATCTGAAATTGATATGCCTGTTTTTTCTAAAGACGCTTTTAAACAAGAAGAACTTTTTTTAGATGGATTAAGGGTTAGAATTAACTCTGTTCAACTTGAAAAAGACCCTTTTGGGGTTGAAAACACAATTACTCTTTCACTAGGAATTGATAATTATACAAACTATAGCTTTTCAACTTTTGATATTGCCCTAGCTTCAAATACCGGTCAAGTATTCTTCCCAAGCCCTTTTGGAGATACTTCTTTATGGTTTAAAACAATAGCTTCAGGTGATAGAGTGGCTGGAAAATTATCTTTTTCAATTGCAGATAAAAAAGCTCGTCATTGGCTTGTTTTTTATGATAGAAAAACCAAAAAACCTGTTGCAAAATATTCAATTGATAACGCAAAAACCGCCCTTAAAGAACAGGCTAAAATAAAGAAAAAATCTAAAAAACACTAGCAATTTTTTCTTGAATTGTGTTTTTATATAAATATGATAAT
>CAKUXO010000008.1 GCA_934700385.1 uncultured Candidatus Melainabacteria bacterium | reverse complement strand
CCCAGTTGATAAAATCCCAAGTTAAAAGGAAGTAAGCAGGAAAACCCATATTAAAAATAACGCTTTTTTCATATTCATAGCGCTCTATAATGCTATCAGGGATAGGGTCGCCATAGCGCTTTTTTAAACCTTCTATACAAAGATGGTCAAAATAGCTTGCTTCGTCATATCCTTCTGGGCATGGGTATTTTGGTAGATATTCCTTAGTCTTACCAAACTCTAATTTATCCATTTTAAAGTCGATTTTGTCGGCAATATCAACAGTGTTTTGAATACATTGATTAAAATAATCTTCATCCATCCAATTAAATGCTTGCCTTAGTTCATCGACGGTTTTAACATAAAATTCATTAACAGAAAACTTAAATCTGTTTGGGTTTGATTTAGATGATTTTGTTTGCTCGCAAAGCAAGGTATCATGCCAAGAAGCGTCTTGAGCCTTTAGATAGTGTGAGTCATTTGTTATAACTGTTTTAATATTAAGCTCTTTAGCTATTTCCATTAAAAATGGGTTTGAATCTTTTTGCTCTTTTAAGCCATGGTCTTGAAGCTCAATATAATAATCTTCTCCAAATAAATCTTTATAATATTGCGCTCTTTGTTTTGCAACATCTTCTTTGCCATCTAAAAAGTTTCTTGCAACTTCACCTTGAATACAAGCTGAAAGGCAGATTAAGTCATCTTTATATTTTTCTAAAATTTCATGGTTAATACGAGGTTTATAATAATAACCTTGGGTTGTTGCAATTGAATCTAGTTTACAAAGGTTGTGATAACCGTTTTGATTTTTTGCAAGCAAAACAAGGTGATACATTGTTTTTTTGGTTCTATCTTCAATAACATCACCATCACAAATATAAAATTCACACCCTACAATCGGCTTAATGGCTTCAATTTTCTTTTTAAGTTCCTGTTCTTCTTCAGATAACATGTGCGATAACATTTCATTTTTTGCAATAAACATATCAGCACAACCATACATAACCCCGTGGTCTGTAATTGCAATTGCAGGCATGTCATTTTCAGCTGCATATTTATAAAAATCGGGAATACGAATAGCGCCATCTAAAAGGGAATATTCTGTGTGTATGTGTAAAGGAACGTATTTCATAATTTGAATTTTAACACGAAATTATATTAAAAAACTTTCTTATGAATTAATGTAAAGTTTTACACAATGCTTTTAGATAATCTTTCACTTCTTGATTGAGATAAAATATTTCTTAATTTCATAATTGCTTGAGCATGTAATTGGCAAACACGAGATTCTGAAATATTAATAGCTTCACCGATTTCTTTAAGAGTCATATTTTCATGATAATAGAAAACTAAAAGGGTTCTTTCTCTTTCAGGAAGTTTTTTAAGAGCGATTTCAAGTTCTTTTTTAGCGTCTGTTTTTTCAATTTCATCTTCAGGACGGCTAGAGGACTCATCTTCAATAGTGTCAATTATTTCAACGCTATCTTCACCTGTTCCTTTTTTATCATAAATTGAATTAACGCTAACATCGCTTGATTCAATTTCAATTAGTTTTTCTTCGCTCATTCCTAAAACATCTGCCACTTCTTTTGTGGTTGGCGCTCTGCCGATTTGTTGTTTTAGTCTTTCTTTTGCAATTTTAACTTCTTTTAATTTTTTTCTAACCGTTCTTGGAAGCCAATCTGAAGAACGAATTTTATCAATAATCGAGCCACGAATACGCATTAAGGCATAAGATTCAAATTTTGCACCTTTATTAGGGTGATATTTTTCAATAGCGTCAATTAAGCCTTCAATACCAAAAGAAACAATATCTTCAAACGAAAAAGAAGCAGGCAAGTTAACTTTAATTCTTCCTACAACATAACGAGCAAGATAAATATATTGAACAATTAATTTATCTCTTAAAGTTTTATCAGATTTATTTTCAAGATATTCTTCCCAAAGAGAAGTTAATTCTTCATCTGATAATCTAACTATTTTTTTATATGAATCAATATCTGCTGTCTGACTCATTTGTATCTCTTGATATTCCCCAGTGTCTATTTTGTTATAATTGTATTGTCTAAAAAGCACGCTCGTCTGTCATCATCTATTTACACGAAGATGTTTAAAATTGGCATTATTGAGCAGATTGCAGATTTTTATTAATCATTTTTTTAGATTTATCAACATTTTTCATTTTTTTATTGATGTCATTTATTTCTTTTTTAAGGGCTTTGCAGTTTTGAATTGTTTTTGCTTTTTCATTTAGCGCTTCATTATATTTTGAAGTCACAACCGCAAGCTCTTGTCTTAATTCAACTTGAGCATCATCAAGATTAATTAAGGCATTATTGAACTTTTGTTCTTTTAGGGATGTTGTTCTATATGTGGAATTAACATTTGTTGTTGTTTTTGTTGAAGAAGAATTTGTGCTAACAGCTGGTGCTAATTTAACTTCTGTAGCATTATCCATTGAATCAAAAACGCCTGCATTAGCGCCAAGAGTCATAATAAAAGTTAATAAAACTGATAAGCATAATATATTTTTTTTCATTATCATCTCCAAGTTAAATTCCATCTACTATTATTTTACTAACCCAAAAAAACTTCGTCAAATGATATTCAAATAATTACACTTTTTATTTGATTTAATTTTTCTATGCTATAATTTTTCTATGAATAATTCATATATGATGGCATTAATATTATCTACAATTGCTGGTTTGTCAACAGTTCTTGGAAGCTTTGTTACTTTTTTTATTAAGGAAAACTCCCTTAAACCTTTGTCTTTTGGCTTAGGTTTATCAGGCGGAGTTATGCTTTTTCTTTCACTTGTTGATTTATACCCTGAATCTTGCGAAATGATTAAAAATCAAATGGGCGCCAATTATACTTGGCTTTCTGTTTTGTTTTTTATGATTGGTATTTTAATTGCCGTATTAATTGACTTTTTTATACCTGACCATATTCAATCTAATCTTTTAACAAAGCAGCTTGGTGATAATAAAAAATCTGTTACTTATGCTGAAAATGAAAATGCGCCAATTTCAATCGGTAAAATTAAAAAAGCCGGAATTTTAACCGCTATTATTGTTGCTGTGCATAATTTACCCGAAGGTTTAGCAACATTTTTTACAACAGCACAAGATGTTATGCTTGGGCTTGGAATAGTTATTGCTATTGCAATTCATAATATCCCCGAGGGAATGGCGATTTCAATTCCTGTTTATCAAGCAACCCATTCAAAAAGAAAAGCTTTTTACTATTCATTTTTATCAGGAATAGCGGAACCAATCGGCGGTGTTGTTGGTTTTATAATAATAAAAACCTTATTCCCTAATTTATGTATCGGGGTTTTATTTTCCCTTGTAGCTGGAATTATGACCTATATATCACTTGATACATTATTACCTCTATCAAAAGACTATGATAGCGGACACTATTCAATTACAGGTGTTGTTGTAGGGATGATGTTAATGGGCATAACTTTAATCTTTTTACATTAATATTTTTTACAAGAATTTAAATTTATGATTTCTTTAAAAATTTAATAAAAGTATCGTAATATGTTTTTAATTTGATTAATGAATTAATCTGCATCGCCATTTTTAAAATGTAAGATGGACGAAGATAATAATCTTTATTCATTTTTTTATTATATTTATAAATTTCATCACTTGTTAAGCTATAGCTTTTAACACTTGGATAGGTATATGGTTTTTCATTATTAATTTCACCAAGGCGATTTTTAATAACAAAATCATAAAATTTTGTTCCCATTAAGGCAGTTGCAGTGTAAAAACTTGCAAATTCTGTATTTAATTCTTTTGCAAATTTAAAGGTTCTTTCAATTGTTTCTTTTGATTCCCAAGGCAGGCCAATTACATAATAAGCATAAATTTGAATTTTAGCTTTTTTAATTTTAGATATTGTTGTTCTAATTTGTTCAAGAGTTGTTCTTTTTCCGATTTTATCTAAAATTTCTTGGCAGCCGCTTTCAATTCCGACTGAAATTAAATTACAGCCGGCTTTTTTCAAACTTGAAAGAGTTTCATCATCAATTGTATCTATTCTTGTATTTACGCTGAAATTAATTTTATAACCGTTATCAATAATTTCTTTGCAAAGTCTTTGAACCCAGCCTTTATCATAGGTAAATAAATCTGACCAAAAGATGAAATCTTTAATATTATATTTTGTAATACATTCTTTTATTTCTTCAAGAATTTTTTTTGTGCTTCTATATCTTACAGTTTTCCCGTTTAAAGGTGTTGCAAGGCAAAAGAAACAATGATTAGGACAGCCTTTTGAAACTCTTATTATTGTTTGAGGTTTTTTAGTGTCCGGTCTAACATAAATTTGATTATCAATTAAATCCCTATCTAAATTAGGAAGATAATCAAGATCTTTTGGAATTTCACGATTTTGGGTTGAAATTATTTTGTTATCAATTTGATAAGTAATTCCATCTATTGTTCTAAAATCTTTATATTGGATTATTTCATCAAAAGCAGGTTCAATTTCACCCCTTAAGGCAATATCTATTTCAGGATATTGCTGCATAATTTGATAAGAATTGAAGTTAAAAACCGCACCTTTAACAATAACAACGGTGTCATCTAAAAGGTCTTTTGCTTGAGCTAAAATAGATAAATCTTTTTCAAGGGTTGTTGAAGCAACATTTAAAACAAGAAAATCAGGTTTATAAACTCTTAAATCTCTTAAAAAGTCATAAACAGTTTCATTTTTAATAGAATAATCTTTAAAAACTGTGTCATATCCACGCTTTTTAGCAATTGCAGAAAGGCTCATCATATCAACAGGTGGCAGAGGCGGAATAATATTAAGCTCATCTGTTGGTTGTTGACATCTGTCTTCTCTATTCATAATTAAAGAAGGCGGATAAACGAAAAATATTTTTTGTTTTAAAGTTTCTTTCATATTATTATTTTTTGAGCCTTTTTTTAAGTATAAATTTTACTAATCCATTAACAAAATCTTGCGGTAAAAACCTTGTTAGTTTTGCAATTTTTGAATCAGAGCCGATGTTATAAACCGCTTTTGGGTTTTTAAGTTCGATTATTTTTGCAATTTTTTTAGCGACATAAATCGGATTTGTTGCATGTAAAGAATTTTTATTAGCATTTTGAATTAAAAATTCTTTTTCTTTTTCAAATTTTTTGCTGCAATTTTCAAAGTTTTTTTGATTTAGCTTAATTGAGCTTTCCCAAAATTTTGTTGCAGTTGCTCCGGGTCTTATTGACACTGTTTTAATATTACTTTCAATACTAAATAAATTCAACATAATATCAGCACTTGATTTTGAAATACAGTATGGTGCTAAATATGGAAATATGCCGTAAGACGCCATAGAGCTTATGTTTATAAGTTTTCCATCTTTTTTTAAATTAGGACAAAAATATTTAATAATTTTTAACAGTCCAAATAAATTTATTTCAAGTTGTTTTTTTAATTCAATTTCAGATAAATCTTCAATGGCTCCTGCAATAGCTATTCCTGTAAAATTGATAATCGTATCAAAATTAATAGAATGAAGTTTATCTTTAATATGAATAAAATCAAGCTCTTGAGCTACATCAAGATGAAAATTTGTTATGTCTTTATCCATCAAATCAATTGTTCTTGAAGTTGCAAAGATATTATAGTCTTTGTTTTTAAGCTCTTGAATTACCCTTTTTGCTAGTTCAGAATTTGAACCGATAATTAAAATATTTTTCATAAAAACAATTGTATTTTAAATAAAAAAAATGTACAAAAGAAATACATTAAAAAGATGGTGAGGTTTAAAAAATAATTGTAAAAAATTATTTCACTAATTTAAAAATCATCTTTAAAAATTTCTTTCAGGAAATAAAATTATTATAAGAAGGTTTTAATATAAAAATGAAAGAAATTAAATCAATTATTCTTGCTGCCGGAAAAGGTACAAGAATGAAATCAAATAAACCAAAAGTACTCCATGAGATTTTTGAAAAACCCCTTTTAGGCTGGGTAATTGAAGCGATACAAGGACTTGAAAACAACTCTGAAAGTATTGTTGTAATTGGTTGTGGCGCAGATGAAGTTGAAACTTATTTAACTTCAAAATATAAAAATGTTTCAACTGTTTTACAAAAAGAACAACTTGGAACAGGTCATGCTGTAGCGCAAGCCTTACCTAAACTTGAAAATTTTGATGGAAATATAATCATAACTTGTGGAGATACTCCTTTAATTACAACAAAATCCCTAAAAGAATTTGTTGATTATCACAATGAAAATAACTCTGATTTAACAGTTATGACAACAAAATTCGATAATCCTTTCGGATATGGAAGAATTGTTCGTAATGAAAAAAATGAAATAGAAAAAATTGTTGAACAAAAAGACGCTAATTCTGAAATTGCTTCAATTAACGAAGTAAACACAGGAATTTATCTTCTTAATTGGGCAAAAATTAAAAAAGCATTTAATGAATTAAAAAATGATAATGCTCAAAATGAATATTATTTAACAGACATTGTTAAATGGGCAAAAGATAAGAAATACAATGTTTTAGGGTATATTAACCCAAATAATACAGAAATTTATGGCATTAATTCAAGAAAAAATCTTGAAGTTGCTTTTAATTATATGAATGAAAGATATCTTGATGAATTAATGGATGAAGGGGTTACAATTGTTGATAAAAAATCAACTTATATTTCTCCTGAAACAAAAATTCTTCCTGATACAATAATCTACCCTAATACATATATTGAAGGCAAAAACACAATTTCTTCAAATTGTAAAATCGGACCTATGAGCCATTTAAGAGGAAATTGTGAAATAGGTGAAAATTGTAAAATCGGTAATTTTGTTGAATTAAAAAATGCAAAAGTTGCAAACAACACAAAAATTTGTCATTTAAGTTATGTTGGTGACGCAACCCTAGGTTCAAACATTAATATTGGTGCCGGTACAATTTTTGCTAATTATAATTCAATTACAAAAGAAAAGAAAAAAACAATTTTACAAGACGGTGTTTCAATCGGTTCAAATTCTGTATTGGTTGCACCGCTTGAAATCAAAAAAGACGCTTTTGTGGCTGCTCTAAGCTGCATAACTAAGGATATAGACGAATCATCTCTTGCAATGACTCGTTGCCCTCAAAGAGAGGTAAAAGACTGGGTTAAAAAACAAAAAGGAGAAAAGAAAAATGAGTCTTGAACTAAGTGAAAAATTGCAAAACATTGAAAAAATACTTCCAACCCACGATATTAAGCTCTTTTCTGGGCGTTCTAATAATCCACTAGCACAAGAAATTGCAGATTATCTAGGCGCAGGACTTGAACCAATTACAATTAAAAATTTCTCTGATGGCGAAATTTATGTTCAAATTCAAGATTCTGTTCGTGGAGATGACGTTTTTATCGTTCAACCGATTTGTGAACCGGTTAATGAAAATTTAATGGAGCTTTTAATTTTGCTTGACGCTTTTAAAAGAGCAAGTGCAAAGTCAATTACAGCGGTAATTCCTTATTATGGTTACGCTAGACAAGATAGAAAAGCCTCAGGCAGAGAAGCAATTACAGCAAAACTTGTTGCAGATTTATTAACTCAAGCCGGCGCAACTAGAATTTTAGCGATGGATTTACACACAGGACAAATTCAAGGCTTCTTTAACATTTTAGTTGATCATATTTACGCTACTCCTGTTATCGTAAATTATGTTAAAAACATAGATTTAAAAGGTTCTGAGCTTGTTTGCGTTTCACCTGATATGGGTGGCGTTAAAAGAACAAGAGCCTTAGCAAAACAAGTCGGTGCACCAATTGCTATTATTGATAAGCGCCGTGATAAACATAATAGCGCAATTGCTTGTAATATCATCGGTGATGTTAAAGATAAAGTTTGCGTTATGTTTGATGATATAATCGATACCGCCGGAACAATTTGTGAAGCATCAAGATTATTAAAAGAACAAGGTGCAAAAGAAGTTTATGTTTGCGCAGTTCACCCTGTATTTTCAGGCCCTGCCCTAGAAAGACTTAATGACGCACCTATAACGGAAGTTGTTGTCACGAACACAATTCCATTAAAAGATACATACATTCCTGAAAAGATTAAGCAAGTGAGCGTGGCGCCACTTTTAGGTGAGGCGATTTCACGAATACACGACGATAAGTCTGTGTCTAGCTTGTTCGGGTTTGAAATTGAATACAAAAAAGATTAGATAATAGAGCGCCTTTGCGGGCGCTCGTTTTTTATATATGAGGGGAAAAATGAAGCTAAACAACAACATTAATTTTCAATCTTTTAAGGCTAAAAAAATGCCTTATAATACAGCAAAAGCAATAGACGACAAATTAAAAAGTGCAAAAAATGTTACAATTGTGTGTCATGAAGCGTCTGATAAAGATACGGCTAACGCTGCAATGGTTATGTGGCAATATTTAAACTCACAATCTCAAAATGCAAAAGTTGTTTTATCTCAAGATTTAAAAGCGCTTAATTTAAGAAAAACAGATTGTCCGATAGTTCAATCTAAAAATTTTGATGAAGAAAATTCTGATGATAACGTTCTTTTGTGTGTTGACTTTTCTGCAAAAGAAAGAATGCCTGAAAACCTTTTACCTTATCTTGAAAATGCTAAAAATTGGGTTTGTATAGATCACCACACAGGTTTTGATTTAAAACCAGCTGAAGAAGTTGAAAAAAATCCTGAACTTTTTTATCAAGATACATCTGCTAAATCAACAACAGATATTTTATATCGATATTTTGAAGCATTAGGTGAAAAAGATTATATAGATGAAAATGTAGCTTATGACCTATTGTCTGGTTTTGTGAGTGATTGCTCTAAGAAAAAACTTGTTGTTTGTGATGGCAAAAAAGGAACAATAACCCCGCAAGAAAAACTAAAAGAAGATAAAGACGCTTATGAAGTTTTTAATAATCTATATCAAAAGTTATCAGATGAACAAATAGCACAAATTGCAAAAGATTCAGATATTATTTCATCTCTAACACCAAAAGAAAAAGCCTTTAGAGAATATGTATTTAACAGTGCAAAAGTAACAAATGATGGAAAAATTGCTTATGTTGCATTTTCACCCAATTCAAAAATTTGGAATGAAATGGGCGCAGATAACACAAGG
The DNA here is from genome assembly GCA_934700385.1 of uncultured Candidatus Melainabacteria bacterium. GTDB lineage: Bacteria > Cyanobacteriota > Vampirovibrionia > Gastranaerophilales > Gastranaerophilaceae > RUG14156. Next base: position 62,459 of record CAKUXO010000008.1, on the reverse strand, counting down.
ACCAGCGCTATTTTAAGTAATTTCAGACAAGAAATTCTAAAAAATCCATTTGATGATGAAAAATTTAAAAATGTTAAGGCGGCTATGGCTTTTTATCGAGCCGATAATATTTACAGGGTAAGTGTTCATTCAAAAGATGAAAATTTAATTGATTTTTATGAAGAAGCAAAAAGTAAAATGGATGAAAACATTGATGTTCCTTGTTTTATAGGTGGTCATCCGACTCGTGGCGGTGGAAAAATTTTATCTTTAGATGAGCAAGATTGCAGAGAATTTATGAGTAATATTTTATCTTGCAGTCAAAATTTGCATTAAAAATTCATCAAAATATATTAAGTTTTGTATCATATCAAAATAAATATTTTACAGATTTGATTTTTTTCATATAATTAATAGAGCGAAAAGATTAACACTTTAGAATTATATTTTGGATATAAAAATATTTGTGTTAAGATTTTATTGAAAACAAAACGTAGTTAGTATTAAAAGGATTAAATTATGGCTTTACCAAACGTAGCTTACTTCTCTATGGAAATTGCAATTGACCAATCCTTGGCAACATATTCAGGTGGTTTGGGATTTCTTGCAGGTTCTCACATGCAATCAGCTGGCTATTTACAAATGCCTATGGTAGGTGTGACAATGTTATGGTCTTTTGGTTATTATGACCAAAGAATCGACCAAAACGGAAATGTTGAAGTAGCTTATATTAGAAAACACTATGACTTCTTAACTGATTTAAACATCTCAACAACTGTTAAAGTATTTGGCGAAGATGTATTAGTTAAAGCATACAGAGTTGAAGGCGACTTATTCGGAACTTGCCCAATCTATTTATTAACAACAGATGTTGAAGGTAACTCTGAATGGGCTAGAAAAATCTCTCATAAATTATATGATGGAGATGAAAAAATCCGTGTTGCTCAAGAAACAGTTCTTGGTATCGGTGGTGTAAGAGTTCTTCAAGCAGCTGGTTATAACTTCGATTGTATCCACTTAAATGAAGGTCACGCACTTCCTGCAGCATTTGAATTATTAAGACAAAACAATGGCGATCTTCAAGCTGTTAGAAGAAAAACTGTATTCACAACTCACACTCCTGTTCCAGCTGGTAACGAAGTTCACTGGGTTGATACATTAGTTGAAGCTGGTTTCTTCTCAGGTTGTTCTAGAGAAACAGCAGTTGAACTAGGCGGCGAAAACTTCTCTTTAACTGTTGCAGCTTTAAGAATGTCAAGAATTGCAAACGCAGTTTCTCAATTACACGGTTTAGTTTCTAACAAAATGTGGGATTGGGTTAAAGATAGATGTCCAATTAAAGCAATCACAAACGCTGTTAACTTACATTACTGGCAAGATGAAAGAATTGCTAAAGCAAAAACAGCGCAAGAATTACTTGATGTTAAACACGAAATGAAAAAAGAATTATTCCAATACATTTCTGATACTCAAGGAAAACGCTTTGATCCTAACGTATTAACAATTACTTGGGCAAGAAGATTTGCAGATTACAAACGTGCTTGGTTAATCTTAATGGATGAAGATAGAATTTCTAAACTATTAAATGAAAACAAAGTACAAATTATCTTTGCAGGTAAATTCCACCCAGATGATACAATGGGTAAAGAAACATTCAACAACATCTTAAGAAAATCATACAATATGAAAAATGTTGTTGTATTACCAGGCTATGAACTAGCTCTTTCAGCAAAATTGAAAAAAGGTACCGATATTTGGTTAAACACTCCAACAAGACCATTAGAAGCTTCAGGTACTTCAGGCATGTCAGCTAATATGAATGGTGCTGTTCACTTCTCAATCTATGACGGTTGGACAGTTGAAGGTACATTCCCTGGAATCAACGGTTACACAATTGAATACCCAGGATTAGATGATGATATTCCATGGCAAGAAAGACACTGGAAAGACCACAGATGTATGATGAACATTCTTGAAAATGAAATCATCCCAACATATTATGATAACAAACAAGAATGGGCTCGTTTAATGCGTCAAGCTATGAGAACTGCTGAAGGATACTTTAACTCAGACAGAATGGTTATCGAATACTTCAACAGAATTTATAAACCAATCGCTCATGGCGGCGTTCAAGAAGAAGAAAAAAATAACAATGCAACTTCATTTGAAGCACCAAACCAAGACGCTTGGACATATTCAAACATTAAATAATAATTTTAATTGAATATTTAAAGAGGTAAACTTTTTTAGTTTACCTCTTTTTGTGTTTAAAAATAAAAATTGCCTTTTTGTCTAACCTTTTTTGGTAATGAATACTCTTTTAATAAAACGCATAATTTTAACATAAAATTGCGTTTTTTATTTGTGAAAACAAAATGCAACATAAAGGAGGAAAAATGACTATCAAAAGAAAATTTTTATTAGGCGCAACAATTTCATTGTGCTCATTAGCTCTCACCGTTCCTATGAGTTTTGCAGCTTGTCCTGTTAATGAAGATTGTGGCTGCAATAAAAACACTCAAGAAATAGTAACGCCTGACAACGCTACTTGTTCAAAATGTAAAAAATCAGATTGTGCATGTGAAAAGAAAAAGAAAAAATGTAAACCATGCCAAGAACAAAAATCAGACTGTGGCTGTCCAACAGGAGGCGCTGCACCTTGTATTGAATCTAAACCCTTAAACCAACAAACTTACGCTTACCCAAATGCAATTTATTCAAATTCAAACACAACTCAAGTGGGGGAGGAAAATAATAATGCAATGATTAATGATTCATTATTAAATCCTAATTATAAGGGTGTTCCAGTTGAATGTGGTTGCCCAACAGGCGGTGCTGCACCTGTTATTAACTCTGAAGACTTCCCTAAATATGATTGTGACGCACCAAATAACGTAAGTTCTTCAACTCACATGGATATTATTAAAGTAACCAAAGAACCTTGTGATTGTTTAGGTTTCACTGGTGCTGCCGCTGATATCACGGCTCAAAAATATCCTGATGTTTTTGATAGCTATTGGGCAAGTTCTGATATTAATCGCTTAACAGAACAATGTGTTTTAGAAGGTTATCCAGATGGCATGTTTAAGCCAAACAGAAAAGTTTCACGTGCTGAAATGGCAACAATGGTTGTAAAGGGTTATAATCTTGATGTAACTTCAAATTGTGACAATTTAACATTTACAGATGTACCAAGAAATCATTGGGCACACGATTATATTTCAAAAGGTGTTGCTGAAAACATGATTAAAGGTAAAGGAAATAATAAATTCCACCCAAGCGAAAACATCTCAAGAACAGAAGCTCTTACAATCATGTCTAAAGGCTTAAGTTGTCCAATGGATGAAGCTAAAGCAGAACAAATCTTGGCTAAATATAAAGATGGCGGCAAAGTTCCTTGCTGGGCAAGAGAATGTGTTGCAAAAGCAATTGAAAATGGTGCTCTTAAAAATGAAAGAAACCAAGATTACATTAGACCTGATGATAAAACAACTCGTGCTGAAGCAAGTTCAATGCTACAAGGCATGCGTCTAGCAGGTGGATATGATAAATCTACAAAAACAGCTTCACAAGATTTAGGCGGAAAAACTTTCATCGAAAGAGAAACAAAAGTTACAATTCCAACTCTTGAATTAACAATGAATGACATAGTTAACGCAAAACATGTTAACGCAGGTGAACAATTCAGCGCAACCACTACAAGTGAAATCACAATCAATGGACAAGTGTTCCCATGTGGCTCTACTGTTCGTGGTAAAGTAACTGAAGTAATTCGTCCAACTAAAAATTGCGAAGGTAAAATCAGATTATCATTTAATGAAATAATCAACTGTGACGGTTGCAAAGCCCAATTACCAAAACAAATCTTAACTGCTCGTGTTGAAAGACAAAAAGAAATCAATGGTCTTTTAAGACTTGTTCAATTGCCATTCACTTGGACAGGTTCTTTAATCGGTACAGCAGGTAGAACAATTGGTGGTGCTGCAATTGGTGTTTCAAATGCTGCTGAAGCATTCTTAGATCAAACAGGTGTTGGTACTTCTGAATTATTAGGCGGTAAATTTAAAGCCGCAGGTAGAAGTTATCAAGATGGTATCAAAACAGCTTTCAAAGCCCCTGTTGACTTAACAAGAACAGCATTATCAGGCACAATGGGCTTATTCCAAACAACAGGTGATGAAATTAGCTATCTTGTTGACCCATCAGGAATGCCTATTTCAAAAGTAAATCCAAAAGAAAAAATTACTATTGCCTTTGGTCAATAGATAAAAATAAAAATCCTATAGTTGAAAGGATTTCAGACTGCAAGTTAACTTGCAGTCTTTTTTAATATAAAGATAAATTTTCTAAAAAATCAATTTTTGGTTCATTGTTTTTAGATAAAATTATTCCAACAAAATCAATTTGAAATTTTTTATATTTAATTTTTGAGTTTTGTAAATAAAAATTTCCGCATTGAAAAATTGAGTTTAATTTTTTCTTTGTAATTGCTTCAATGGGTGCCCCAAAGAAAGTTTGTGTTCTTGTTTTAACTTCAACAAAATGAAGAATGTTATCTTTTGAAGCAATAATATCAATTTCTGCCATTTTAGAATAATGATAATTCATTTCTAAAATTTTAAACCCTTTTTTTATTAAGAAATTTTTTGCAAGTTCTTCGCCATATTTACCAATTGCTTTATTTGTCATACAATTATTTTATGATAAATATAATCAAGATGAGGTAAAAAAATGGAATTGTTGAAAAAGACCGCAGTTGAACAACATAAAGCCCTTATAAATAAAGAAATAAGCGCACTTGAACTTACAAAAGCTTCAATTGAAAGAATTGAAAAACTTGATTCTACACTTGGAACTTTTAATTCAACAACTTTTGATTCTGCAATTGAAACAGCTAAAAAAGTAGATGAAAAAATCGCTAAAGGTGAAGATATCCCTATGTTAGCAGGTATTCCTACTGCTCTAAAAGATAATATGAACATGATTGGTTCAAAAACAACATGCTCATCTAAAATTTTAGAAAACTTTGTTTCACCTTATGACGCTACTATTACAACAAAATTAAAAGAAAACCTTGTTCCTATTTTAGGAAAAGCAAACCTAGACGAGTTTGCGATGGGTTCAAGTAATGAAAACTCATACTTTAGAAATGTTAAAAACCCATATAACTTAAATAAAGTCCCTGGGGGTTCTTCTGGTGGTTCTGCTGCAAGCGTTAGTGCAAGCGAAGTAACTCTTTCATTAGGTTCAGATACAGGTGGATCAATCCGCTTACCAGCTTCATTTTGTGGTATTGTTGGCTTCAAACCAACTTATGGCAGAGTTTCTCGTTTTGGTTTAATTGCTTTTGCTTCATCTTTAGATCAAATCGGACCTTTTGGTAAAAGTATTGAAGATGTTACATATCTTTATGAAGCTATAGCAGGTCATGACACAAAAGATTCAACATCATTAAATCTTGAAGTGGGTAACATTTCTTCTAACTTAAATAAAGGCGCTAAAGGTTTAAAAGTTGGCGTTATAAAAGAATTAATGGCTGATGGCGTTAATGAAGACGTTAAAAAGAGCATTGAAAACGCGGTTAAAGTTTATGAAAAAATGGGTGCTGAAATTAAAGAAATTTCACTTCCATTGTTAAAACACTCAATCGGCGTTTATTATATTGTTGCAACAGCAGAAGCAAGCTCAAACCTAGCTCGTTTTGATGGCGTTAGATATGGCTATAGAGCTGAAGGTTGCGAAAATCTTTTAGATATGTATTGTAAAACAAGAGCTCAAGGCTTTGGCCCTGAAGTTAAAAGAAGAATAATGCTTGGAACTTATGCGCTTTCAAGCGGATATTATGACGCTTATTATAAAAAAGCTCAACAATTAAGAAGATTAATTGCTAATGATTTTGAAAAAGCATTCAAAGAAGTTGATATCTTAGTATCTCCAACTTGTCCAACGACTGCTTTTGACTTAAATTCAAAAGCAAATAATCCATTAGAAATGTATTTAACAGATATCGCAACAATTTCATCTAACCTTGTTGGTTCACCTGCTCTTTCAATGCCTTGTGGTTTTGATAAAGACGGTATGCCAATTGGTATTCAAATTATCGGTAAAAAATTAGATGAAATGACCTTGCTTCAAAGCGCTTACGCATTAGAACAAGAACTTATGATATTTAATGAAAGACCAAATATTTAGTTTATAATTAAAGCGCCCGCAGGGGCGCTTTTTTATTGGGTTAATTAGTGATTTATTAATAAAACTTTACAAATCAACTTATAAAAACGCAATTTTTCATCAAAAAATGTTTTTAAAAACATGTGGGGAAATAACGAGGGTTTTTATGATATACACAAAAGATTTGTATTCAATCCAGATTAACGATTTATTTAGAAACGTCAGAAAATATATAACCGCTTCAATTTTTCTATCTTTAATTTTAGGCGGCACTTATTTAATTTTTTGGCTTGGAGTCATGTCAAGCGAATTTGTTTTAGAATACGGTAGAACAATTTTTTCACCTTTAGCAACGTTTTTAAATCCAAATGATAGCTCATATCAAATATATTTAAAAACAGGATTGGATTTATTTTTAGCTATAATTCCATTAACGTTTCTGTATTATGTTGCAGATAAAATTGAAGCCGATATATTAAATAAACATGATGTCGAGCTTGAAAAACAAAGGCAAAAAACAGTTAAAAAAGCAAAACAAGAATATTTATCTCAATTTGATGAAATTAAACATTTTTCAATTTGTTTATCTATAGATTATTTATCTAAAAATAATTCTCAAATTCAAAAAGATAAAATTAATTTGATGGTTTTATCTAAAATTAAAAAAGAATTGTCTAAGGTTCAAACAAATGCTAAAATCTCGCTTTTAGAAAATGTTTTAATTATAACTTCAAGCGATTTTTCAAAATATGATTTAATTTATGATGATTTATTAAAATTGTTATCAAAAATTAAAATGATAATTGAAGCAAAAGGCGATATTGAAATGACGCCAAGTATTACAACTGACGCCGATAAAACTCAAATTTGTCAAGAAAGTGATGAAATTATTAAAAATCATTTTAATATTCAAAGTTTCAACTTTAAAAATAGGGCAACAGCAAGCGCATTATTTGTTAAAAAATATCAACATATAAATAAAAACAAATACATGGGTATTCCAATGGGTGAATATGCAAGTTTTGAAGGTGAAAAAATGAAATCATACGAACTTAATATGATTTTTAAAAACTTAAATCAAACTTTGCTTAAAATTGAAAAAATGAAAAGTTAGGATTTTTGGTTTTGAGAAATGTAATCGACTAATTTTCTTGCAATTTCTTTGCATTTTTCTTGGTCAGTTAAGGTGCTTTTCATTTTTTGCAATTTAACTTCAAAATTAGATAAATTTTGATTGTTTGATTGATTTTGAAAGTTCTTGTTCATTTTTAACCTTTTTAATTAGTTTTTGCTGAAAAAAGCCATAATTCTATCTATAAGTCCAACGTAATTTTCTTCTTGTTTTTCAACATTTTTTCCAAATTCTTGCGCTTTTTCAAAATTTCCTTCTGAATAATAAAATTCTGCAAGAACCTCTTTAGCTTCAGGGTCTTTATCTATATCATAAGCCTTTTGCCAAAATTCTATTGAAACAAATTTTTCTTTATTTTGTTGATAAAGTTTTGCTAGTTCAATTAAAGCGGTTTTATTTTTTTGATTTATGTTATACGCATTTGTGAATTCAACAATGGCGTCATCCGTTTTTCCTTGAGTTTTATAACAAAAGCCCCAATTAAGATGAGCATTGAAATCATCTTCTTTACCTTCATAGTTAAGTGCTTTCATTTGAAAAGATAAAGCGTCTTTAGAAGCAAGTTTTGAATAGTTTTCAATTTCATCAAGCGATTTATCAAATTCATTTATGTTATAAAAATATTGTGCCATCAAAATATGATAATTCACCTTGCCTAGGTCATCAAGATTGTTAGGGTTATATTTTTTTAACAGTTCAAGTGCTTTTTCATTTTGTTCATCTTGAAGTAAAAGTTTAATTCTTAAAAATTCATCTTCAACAACTTCAAGCGCAGATTTTAAATCGTTTGCCTTAAAATAAATTTGAGCAAGCATATTTTTCATATCTTTACTGTCACTAAAGTGTGATAAGCCTTGTTTTGCAATAGATACAGCACTTTCAATACTTCCTTCTTTCATATATAAATCAACAAGTTCAAAATAAACATCATATTCTTTTGGGCTTAGTTCAAGAATTCTTAAAAATTCATCAATTGATTTAAGATTTTTTTTGTTGATTTTATATAATCTTGCAAGTTTTCTTCTTGCGTCAATGTTATCTAAATTTAATTCAAGTGCCTTTTTCGTGTCATTAATGGCATATTCAAGTTTAGATTGAGCGATGTTTACATTAGCTCTTGAAAGGTAATAGTTAAATTTATCTCCCTTTTCAAGATAAATATCCATAACGCAAGAAAGCGCAACTTCATCGGCAGGATTTAATTTGATTATATCTTCATATATTTTAAGCGCTTCATCTAAATTTTTATTTTCATATTGAGTTAGGGCGTTTTGGTGCATTGTTTCTAAACTTGCCATTTTTAAAATCCTCTTTGTTTTTTTATTATTTTATCATAAATTTTTTGTAATATAAATTTTATAAATCGGAACCATATTTGTTTCAAATTTTCTGATTTTTATGTTCTTATTGTCTTTCATAAATTTTATTTTAGAATTCATACATATTTCAGGTAGATAAAAAACAATCTCTTTTTTAGCTTCTTTAACTTGGCTTAAATAAAACTTCATTAAATTAACATCTTCTCGAACTCCATAGTTTGAAACGATTGTTTTTGTTTTATCAATAAATGGGTAATATTTTACGTAATCAATAAAATCTGGAGTTATAAAATAATTTTCTTTATTTTCATTATATTTAACATCATAACCATAAAATTGCGCCACTTGGCTGATATTACTAAAAAGATTGTAATTTTCATATTTTGGCATATTAATTGAAAAAAGAAAAACCAAAAATGGAATTAAAAATTTAATTTTAAAATTATATTCAGCTAAAATTAAAATCGTTGTGTTAATTATTAATAACGGCAAGAAAATACAAAAATATCTTTCAAAAAGAATTGGTTTAACAAAAATTGAAATTAAAAATGCAAAAACAAAACTTAAAGAAATAACATAAACGTTATATAAAAAGATATTTTTTTCTTTGTTTTTAAGTTTTTGAAAAACAAAAACGCAAAAAATAATTGTTAAAATAAAAAAGAAAATATTTCCAAAATAAAAAATAATGTGACTATAAATTAAATCTAAACTTGGTTTTTCAAGCCAAGTGTTAAAATTATTATCTAAAGATTTTAATAAAAAAGTGTTTAAAAAATAAGGTAAAAATGTTAAAAAAGAAATAAAATTTCCTAAAATAAATTTCTTTTTATTATTTTTAAAAAGAAAACATCCTAAAATAAAATTAGCCAAAACAAAGAAAATGCAATAGTAATGACAATTTATTAAAAGACTTGAAAAAATTAAATAAATAATTAAATTTTTATTTGAAAAATCTTTTAAAAGTTTATAAAACCAATATCCGCCCCATAAAACTAGGCTCATAGATAAAATATAACTTCTAATTTCATTCGATTCAACAATAATAAAAATATTAATCGCACTTAAAAAAGAAGCTAAAATCGCAGCTTTTTTATCTATAACTTTATTTAAAATAAAATAAATGCTTCCTATTTGAACTAATCCTAAAATTACACTTAAAAAGCGAATTGAAAAAATGCTTTTATTAAAAAATAACAACCAAAAATTAGCCAAAATAAAAAATAATGGCGGATTTCCTGCGTCATTAAAACAATTAGAAAAAATATTAAAATTGTTATTAAAAATTTTAGTTAAAACATAAAGTTCATCATTCCAAAAAGGAACAAAATCAATGTGAGATAATCTTAAAAATAAACCAATTGTTAAAATAATTATAATCGGATATTTTATTTTAAAATCAAAGCGACCTTGATATAAATTCAAATAAATTAAAATTAAAATATAGCTAATTAAATAAAAATACCAATTATTAAATAAACTTTCAAAATAAAGCCCTGCTTTTTGTAAAAACGTTTTATTGTTTTTAATTTGAATTTTTGTTTTATAAAAAGTTTCATTTTGAAGTTTTATTTTATTAAAATGAAACTTGTCTTTATCTTTTTTTATAAAATTATTCCCTAAAAAAATTCCTAAAGATTTAGCATTTTGAAATAGGGTTTCGTCTTTTGAAAGAATTTCAAAACTGTTAATTTCCCCATTATAAAAAATTGGTTTTGTTGAATTGAGTTTATAAAAATAAACCCCGTTTTCATAATTTAAAACATCGCATTTTCCCTCAAAACAAATAAACCCCTCACCTTTATAAGAACTTTCAAGGTTAAAAGAAATTTTATTCAGGTCATTTTGAAAATAAAAAGAATTTAAATAGTGTCTTAAAAAAAATAAGACAAAAAGAAAACCAGCTATAATACAAAAAATAAGCGGTTTATTCAGGCAAATACATTTTTGCAAGTTCTTCACAATAATTAAATCCTCTTGATAAAATGTGCTTTGCTACCAGTTCATTGTCATATTTAACAACTTTATGTTCAATGAAAAATTTTCCATCTTTATCTATCGTTATTTGAAGATAAATCGGCATTTTGTCTTTTGTCATTGACCTACCAACAGAACCCACGTTTACAACGGTTTTACCTGATTTTAAGCTATAGCCGCAAGGAATGTGGGTATGTCCACATAAAATTAAGTCAGCGTCACTGTTTTCAACCATTTTTTCAACTTCATCATTAGCTAAATCAGGATAAATGTTTTCGCTTTGATTTCTTGGTGAACCATGGACAAGTTCAATTTTTAAGCCGTTAACGGTTAAATTTTCTTTTTCTTTTAAATTTTTCACAAAATCAATATATTTTTTATCTGTAATTTTAACATCTTCTTCAAGAGAATAACCCATACATCTAAACATCTCTTTTGTTTTTGAAAGAAGCTCAGGCGTGCAATTAGCAACCATTTTATCAGTATTACCTTGAATTATAATAAAATTATTTTGATATTTTTCTTTTAATTTAAAAATTTCATCTAAAACTTTATTAGGGTTATAACCCGCTAAAATCAAATCTCCCAAACAAAAAATCATATCAGGATTAAAAAGATTAATGTCATCTAAAACCTTATTAAATGCTTCAGGGTTTGCGTGGATATCAGATATAACTGCTATTTTCATAATTTCTCCTCAAAATTAATCATAAATTATTTTTGCAATATTAATTGAATTTGTTTTATAAACTTTTACTCTTGGATTAATTAAAGACATTGTTTCAATATCGGCTGACATTGAATGAAGATAAATAACCCCTTTTTGCCCTTTAATATAATCTTTTTTATTTATGTTTTTAACATGCTGCATAGCATTTGTGTTAACATAGTGCCAATTTATGTTTTTAAGGTTTGAAAAATTATCTTGATATTCTTTTCTATCATTTGTAATAGCATGAAGTTCATAAGTTTTATCATAAGAAGTTTTATCATAAGCAATAAAATTCATAAAATCACTTAGCTGATAAATTTCTCTTAAAGGCATTGGATGAGTAATTAAAAAATAGATTGAAGTAAGTAAAATAAAATAAAGACTATATAAAACCTTAGAAATTTTATTTTCTTTTATAATTTCAACAACAGATTTAATTGAAACACATTCAAGTAAAAATAATAATCCATAAACCGCTAAAAGAATTCTTTTATGGAAAATTGGTTTAATATAAATTGAAATAGCGCTTGAAACGATTATTACAAAAACAAGCGAATAAATTAAATAAATAAATAAATCTTGTCTTTTTTTATTTTGTTTTAAATTTATTTTTTCAAGATTTTTTTCAGGTATAAAGCAAAGTATAAGGTTAATTAAAAGAATTAAACCTAAGAAAATAAATAAATATTTATTTATAAAATATTCATTAATCGTATATAAAAAGACATTTTTACTTAAAGGTTCAATCCAAGAATTAAAATTAGAAGTTAATGAATTTTTAAAAGTAATTAAAAGATAAGGCACAAAACTTAAGAAAATAATTAAATTAGAACCCAAAAATTTAAAATATTCTTTTAAATTTGTTTTTTTAGAAGAAATTTTTTCAATAAAATCAAAACTTCCCCAAATAAAATTACCAAAAACAAAAATAGCCAAAATATAATGTTCATTTATGGCGCAAATTGAAAAAATACTAAATAAAACAAGGTTTTTAATTTTGTTATCTTTTAAATATTCAAAAAGAAAATATAAAACCGCCATACTTAAAAAGATAGATAATGAATATCCCCTCATTTCTTGGCTGTGGTAAATAAAAATTGTGTTAATTGAAGCTAAAAAAGTTAAAAATAATGTCATATAAGACAATTTTTTATCTGTTTTATTGATAATTAAAAAACTTAAAGGAATAATTAAAACTCCGCTTATTAATGAAACAAGTTTTAAACTAAAGTCGCTATTATTAATTTTAGAAATAAAATATTCTAAAATAAAGAACAATGGCGGATTCCCTGGGTCTTTAAAAGTTGAAATAAAACTTTTAATCGCCGTTGTTTTAGTATAAATTTCATCAAGCCAAAGAGGGTAATATGTTATTTCATTAATTCTTAATAAAAATCCTAAGAAAATAATTAATGAAAAAACTCCCCAATAAAGCTTTTTAGATGATTTAAAATTAAAAATATCTTTATTAAATAAATAAATTAAAAATGCGCAAAATAGCCAAAAATAAGGAACTATAAAAAGATACCAATTGTAAAATAATGCTAAAAATAAATTACAAATGTGGTTAAATTTTCCTTTGTAATTTCCGCTAAAATTAAGGTCATAAGCCTGATAACCTGTTTTATTACCTTCAAGCTCAATTTCAAAATGTTTTTTATTTAATTTTTGAAAATCATTTTTGTTAAAAAATTCTGAATTATAGCCATTATATAAATTCATTGAAACAAAACTATCTTCAAAATCTTTAATTGTATCTGGATAGGCTAAATATATTTTTTTAACTTTTGAATCATTAAAACCAATAAAATCTTTATTAAATTTTATTGAATAAATGTTTGAAATTCTGTTGTTATCAAGGTTTGTACAAAAATCATTAAAACAAACAAGAATATTGTTATTTATTTTTTTATTTAATTCAAGATTAATTGTAATTGGTTTTAAAGGTGCATTGAAACCTTTAACTTCAAATTTATAAGGGTATTTTAAAAATAAAGTTAAAATAGAATATAAACTAAAAAATATTAAAATCCAAAATGAAAAGAAAAATATTTTGTTTTTTCTTTCTTGATTAGTTTTTTCCAAAATAACCTCCTTTAAAAATTTATGGTATGATTTTAACATAATTTAAAATAAAGGGCTTAATTGTAAACTATGGATAAAATTAAAATTAAAATCGGAAATGTTGAAATTGGCGCAAACGCACCTGTTTCAATTCAATCTATGACAAATACTAAAACAGATGACACATATTCAACCCTAAAACAAATTGAAGCGTTAGCAAAAGAGGGTTGTGAAATTATCCGCCTTGCGGTTTTAAATAAAAATTGCGCTTATGCTTTAGGTGAAATTGTTAAAAATTCTCCAATTCCTACTGTAGCAGACATTCATTTTGATTATAGATTAGCTTTAATTTCAATGGATATGGGAATTAATGCCCTTAGAATTAACCCAGGGAACATTGGAAGTATTGAACACACAAAAAAAGTTGTTGAAATGGCAAAACAAACTAAAACGCCTATTAGAATTGGTGTTAACGCAGGTTCACTAGAAAAAGATTTATATGAAAATAATTCTTTGCCTTTAGAAGATAAAATGATAATTTCAGCTAAAAGACATATTAAAATCCTTGAAGACCTTGATTTTAATATGATAAAGGTGTCTTTAAAATCTTCAGATGTTATGACAACAATCAGAGCTTATCAAAAAATTTATAAAGAAATTCCTTATCCACTTCATGTTGGTTTAACTGAATCAGGCACATTAAGAGGTGGTATTGTTAAATCAAGCGTTGCAATTGGTTCATTATTATCTCAAGGAATTGGTGATACAATTAGAGTTTCTTTAACAGAAGATCCTATTGAAGAAGTAAAACTTGCAAAAGAAATTCTTAAAACCTTAGGTTTAAGAAAAGGTGGAGTTAATTTTATCTCATGCCCAACTTGCGGAAGAACGCAGATTGATTTAATTGGTTTAGCAAAAAAAGTTGAAGAAAGATTTTCAAATATTAACTTGCCTATCACAATTGCAACAATGGGCTGTCCTGTTAATGGTCCAAAAGAAGCAAAAGGCGCAGATTATGGCATAGCTGGGGCAATTGGAGAAGGTTATATTTTTAAAAAAGGTGAAATGATTAAAAAAGTTCCACAAGAAGAATTATTAAATGAACTTGAAAAAATCATCCATCAGGATTTAAAAATTTCTTAACACTTTGTAAAAATAAAAAAATAGTATATAATATAAAATATAAAAAGTTTATAATATGAGGATGTTTTAATGAAAAAAGCTTTATTAATTTTAGGTTTATTAATGGTAAGTCAAACCCTTGTTTTTGCTTATTATAACGAAAACGAAACTGCTTCAATTGACGCTCTTAAGGCTCAAGGTTTCAGTGAATCTACCCTAAGAGGAATGGATACAGCAATTTATCACAATAAAGGCATAAATGAAAATTATGTTAAATATTATCAACCAAAACAATCTAATTCTAAAATAGGAAAAGCCTACACAGCGCTTAAACTATATGTAGATCCATCTCAAGATGACGGAAAATTCTTTGAACATCAAATTAATTTCACAAATACTTGGACAGGTGACCCAACAGATTATTCATTCAGAACTGAATCTAGAAACAAAAATTACGTTGAAAATCTTTAATTAATAAAATAAAAAATTAAATATAAAATCATTGTAACAATCGGAACGGTAATATTAAATGCCGTTCTTTTATTTTGCGATGTAATTGTCACTTTTTTAAATTCTTCTTTATTAAATAAATAAAAATTGCCAATTATTTTAAGTCCGCCTAAAAGAACTAAAATAAAAGAAATTACTGTTATTGTTGAAATAAAAAATGTCATTTTGTCAAAAAGATAGATGTTTTTTAAGCCTAAAAGATTAATTTTTGTTATTATGTTTGGAAAAAGTCCAAATAAAAATAGACTATTAGCTGTAATTAAATTAATTAATAAATCATTTTCAAAATAAAATCCTTTTAAATTTGAAATAGTTAATTTATCAATTTTATAGTTAAATTTAAAAATATTAAATAAAATTCCTAAACTTAAAAATATAAATAAATAGCAAATTGAAGCCTTTAAAACAAAATCTTCATTTCTTAAAAGAATAAGTTGAGTTAATAAAACACAAGAATAAATTAAATTTACTCCGCCAAAAAATTTAACGATGTTTTTTGTTTTAAATGAAAAGAATGAAAATGCTAGAATTGTTGAACATAAAAATAAGCTGAGAGTAATTTGAAAAGTTTGATTTGTTAAATTGATGTTATTTAAAAATGTACAAAATGAAACAATTGAAATAAAAGGAATAAAGCCATAAATCAAAATTGAATATGGTAAATTAATTTTGTTTTTTAAGGTAGATAAATAATTATAAATCGGGAAAAAGCCTGTTTTTAATAGTAAAGCCAAGGCTATCATAACTTCAATTATGTTAAGTTGAATTGTGTTTTTAATGAATAAAGATAAAATATAAAAAGAAAAGAACATCAAACTAGAGCAAAATGAAATTAAAACAAAACTTTTTGAATAAATGTTTTCTTTTCTAAATCTAATAAATGAAGCATATTTATAACTAAAAAAGATAATCCCTTCAAGTAAAAAATAAGTCAAAAGAAAGTTTTGAGATTTTATAATCAAACTTGAAAAAGCCGTTATAAATAATAAAAATGAATTAACAACGGGGACTTTAAATTGTGCTTTTCTTGAAATCTTATAGCTTCCAAGGCTAAAAATAAACATAAAAATATTGATAATTATTCCTAAAACAAGGATTTTTTCATTTATTAAAAAGGTATTATTTAAAAAACATAAATCTAAATTTTGAAAATTAATTTTAGAATTAATTAAAATTGCCCCTAAAAAACAACCACCCAAAAGAAAAATTGAAGCGTTGATTGTGTCACTTAATCTTTTAATTGAAAATTTTTGTTTAAAAAATAAAAACAAAAATAAATTTAAAATTATTCCAATTAAACATAAAATCTCGTTTGAAAAATATGAAATTGCTTCAAAATTAACTACGTTTTCCATTTTTAACTCCTAGAAAATAAAGATGTTTTTAATTAAATATTGAAAAGAAAAACTTATCAAAATAACTATAAATAATATCAAACTAAAACAAATGTTTTCGCTTCTAGATAACAAAATATCTGTTTTTTGGTTTGTTGGTTCAATTAAAATTTTATTAATCAAACCGCAAGAAGATAAACTTGTATATAAAATTCCTAAAATTAATAAATAAGGAACCAAATTTAAAAATTCATTTTCAAATTCAATTGTAAAAGCTGAAATTAAACAAATTAAACAAGCTGAAAATAAAGCTAGGCTTGGTAATTTAATAAGGTTTAATAATGCTAAACCTAAAAAGAATTTATATCTTGAAGATTTTTCACTTATCTTATTAATTTCAGATAAATTATCTACTCCAAATTTTTCTTTTAAAATTAGAAAACAAAAGCTAATAAAGCAATAAGAGGCAATTAGAGCTAAAATCATATATGAAAAAATCCCAAGATTTTCTTGATTGAAAGAAAAAACGCTGAATAATCCTAAAGATATATAACAAGGGATGAAGTCTTTAGAAATTTTAGAAAGATAATCTTTTCTTGTTGATAAAACGCAATAAAAAACAAAATTAATTAAAATAAATAATATTATATAAATTTGAAAATCATAAAATAAATATTCAAAAACTGAAAACGTTTTTAAAAATAAACTTAATCCTAAAAATAAATTAACACTTAATTGAATAGTATCAACAAAACCTTGTGTTGCTGTGTTTTTAACCTTTAATTCATAACTAAAAGGAATGAAATTAAAAAATTTAAAAATAAGAATTAAAAAGCCTAAAAAACAAAGTATAATTGAAGAATTATCTATATATGAAAGTGTTGCAATAATATTTTTCAAATTAGGTTCAACATCATTCAATAAAAAATATCTTATAAAGTCATAAGAAATAAGAAAAATCGAAATAAAATATATAAAAATATCAAAAGTTAATTTTTTTTCAAGAGATTTTTTTTCTTCAGAATTATTTAAAAATAAAGAATTTAAAAGAAAATAAATTAAAATAATCCAAAAAATATTAATCAAAACAACAAATAAATTATCTATACTAAAAGTAAAATTAACTAATCCTTGAATTAAAAATAAGCTAATAAAAAATAATTTATGAGATTTTTTTATAAAATTTTTAGAAAAAATTGTAAATAAAAAGACAATTAAACTTAATAAAAAAATGAAAAATAAACTTGTTTTATTAATTAAAAAATCAAAATTTAATAATCTAAAACAAATTTCATTTTCACTAAAAAATAATCCGCTGAAAAATAAAAAATTAATCAAAGCCATGCTATAAGAAAAATTCCTTATATAAATCGGATTTTTTAAAAATCTGAAAATAAATAAAAATAAACTTGATAAAATAGGTAAGAATATACTTAAAGCTAAAGGCTGGGTTTTAATTATTTCAAACATCTATATTCCCCCTAAAAGTTCAATGAAGATTGATAAAAGTGCAAAAAGCGCAAATATAGATAAAATCATTATAATTATTTTATCTATATTTCTTTTTAAAGTTTTTGCATTGAATAATTTAATGCAAAAATCAAAAATAATTAATGGTAAAATTAAAATATTTTTTATTATTTTTTCATTTAAAAAATTAAAAAATTTGAATATTTTTTCAGGTAAATTTTCTAAAAATAAAATAAAAATTCTCTCTAAAATAAATCCTTTTTGTTTGTTAATTAATCTTTTTTTGAAACCTAATTTATCTTTATAAATTAAAATTGACAATAAAATTATTAAAATAAAATGGAAAATAAAAAATAAAAATAATATTTTTTCATTTCTTAAAATTGAAAAACTCAAAAGTAAAATTGAATTAATTATTGAATAAAAATATCCTGAAATAATTTTAATATCTTTTTCAAAAAGAATAAAAATGCTTGATGTAATTAAAGTTAAAAATGCGATAATTCCTAAAATTAAATAGAAATTAGAAATAAAATCAAACATTGGTAAAAATTTTAAAAATAAAAAATATCCGCCCAGTGAATAAAAAGAAATATTATTTAAAAAAGTAACTCCTGAAGAATTAGAGCTAAAGCTAAAATAACAGTTAAAAGGCAGCATTAAAAATTTAATAAAAATGCTTCCTAAAAGACAAATGGCACAAATTTTAAATTCATAACTTTCAATAATTCCATAGCCATAACTTACAAGCATATTTAATTCCGGAAAATTCAAGTCACAAGCGGAAATATAGCCTTTAGATAAAATCGAACATTTAAAAAGAATTAATAATCCAAATAAAAATAAAAAATCGCCGATTATGTTAATTTTTTCATTTCTTGAAATATTATAAGTTGCAAAATTTTTAAACACATCAAAATATGAAAAAACAAAAATCAAACTTCCTTGTAAAATAAGGAAAATTAAACTTTCAAAAAGGTTATATGAAGCAAAAAACATATAATTTAAAAAGAATAAAAATAAAGAAAAAATATAAAATCTTTGCTTGGTAAAAATAAAATGTTTCTTTTTCTTAAAATAAAATTTATGAAAAATTGAAAGAATTAAAGCAATTAAAGATGAAAAAATTAAAAAATTAAGATTAAAATTGTCTAAATAAATTGAAAAAGATAAATCTTCATTTGTAAAAAAGTTTTCAATATTAAAAAATGTTAGCTTAATTGGGGCTAAATCTTTAAATAAAAATGAAGATTTTAAAAAGATAAAACAAGCTAAACTACCTAAAGAACTTATTATAGAAAGGTTTTCTAAAACACTTTTTTTAATTGGATAAAGTTTTAATCTTGAAATTAATAAAAATAATCCTGAGAAAAAAGGCAAAAAAATTGCCCCGAAACTAATTAAACCATCGATATTCATAACTTTATTTTATATATTTTTTAATATTTTAGCAATAGAATATTTTATTTAAAATGTTTTTGAAATAAAATTAAATTAAGTAAAAAATGGAGAAAATAAAAAACTATGAAAATGTCAAAATTATTTGTGCAAACGCTTCGTGAATTTCCAAATGATGCAGAAGCAATATCTCATAAACTTCTTGTAAGGGCTGGTTTTATTAAAAAATTAACAAATGGTATTTATACCTATATGCCACTAGCACAAAGGGTTTTGACTAAAATTTCAAACATAGTTAGACAAGAAATGAATGCTTCAGGCGCTCAAGAGCTTCTTATGCCTTTTGTTCAACCTGCTGAAGTATGGAAAAATTCCGGCAGATGGGAAGTTTATGGTAAAGAACTTTTAAGATGTAAAGATAGACATGATATAGATATGTGCCTAGCACCCACCCACGAAGAAGTTATTACAACCGTTGTTAAAGAAACAATTAATTCTTATAAACAACTTCCTGTTAACTTATATCAAATTCAAACTAAATTCAGAGATGAAATTCGTCCACGTTTCGGACTTTTAAGAGGACGTGAATTTATAATGAAAGACGCATATTCTTTTCACACTTCTCAAGAAGATTTAGAAAGAGAATATGAAGTTATGGCAAAAACATATACAAACATTTTCAACCGTTGCGGATTAGAAACAAAAGCTGTTCAATCTGATTCTGGTGCTATTGGTGGTTCTGTTTCTCATGAATATATGGTTTTAACTGATACTGCTGTTGGTGAAAACGATGTTTTCTATTGTAAAAATTGTTCTTACAGTGCTAATTCTAACCATGCTATTTCAAAACTTCCAGTTGAAGCAACTGATGGCGGTTTTGAAAAAGAAGAACTTGTTGACACACCAAACACTAAAACAATTGAAGAACTTGCAAAATTTTTAAATGTTGAACCAAATTGCATTTTAAAAGCAGTTGCTTATATTGCCGATTCAAAGCCTGTAATCGCTATGATTAGAGGAGATAAAGAAATCGAAGAAACAAAATTAATGAATGCGCTAAATGCTCTTGAAATTCGTCCTATGGAAAACGCTGAAATTGTTGATATGCTTAATTCTATCCCTGGGTTTATTTCATATAGAGATGTTGATAAATCAAAAGTAAAAGTTCTTTTTGATTTAACTGCTAAAAATATGAAAAATTTTGTTTTAGGTGCAAACATAAAAGATAAACACATTGTTGGGGCTAACCTTGAAGATGGAATTGAATTTGTTGATATTTCATTAGTTAAAGAGGGTGAATATTGCCCAGAATGCGGAAAACCATTATTTGTCACAAGAGGTATTGAAGTTGGTAATATCTTCCAATTAGGAACAAAATATTCTAAACCAATGGGCGCAACATATACAGATGAACAAGGTCAATTAAAACCATATATTATGGGTTGTTATGGTATCGGTGTTTCAAGAACAATGGCGGCTGCCATTGAAAAATACCATGATGATTTTGGTATCGTTTGGCCAGTTCAAATTGCACCATATCACGTTGATATCGTACCTGTTAACGTTGATGATGAATTACAATCAAAAACTGCTTATGAAATTTATAACAAATTAATTGAACAAGGTATTGAAGCTGTTATTGATGATAGAACTGATAGAGCAGGTGTTAAATTTAAAGACGCAGATTTAATCGGCTTCCCTGTTAGAATAACAGTTGGTAAAACAATTAACGAAGGTCTTGTTGAATATAAAACAAGAGCCGACGGACAAATGGTTAAAATAACTCCACAAGAGGCAATTGAAAACGTATTAGAATATGTCAAAAAATCCTCTTAAATTAAAAATTGCATATTTATACCCCGATATTTTGCAAAGTTTTTGCGATTTAGCTAATGTTCAAACATTTATCCAAAGAGCAAAACTTAGAAATATCGAGGTTAATCTGCAAGAAATTTCTCCAAACGATAAAATTCAAGCAACAAAATATGATTTTTATTATATAGGTGGCTCAAATCTTAATATGATTGACTATGCCCTAAAATTTCTTCTTTTAAATAAAGAAGAATTAAAAGTTGCTTCTTTGTGTTCTGTGCCGATTTTAGCTGTTAATATGGGTTATATGCTTTTATGTAATTCTTTTCAATTTAATAATAGAACAAAAACCCCAGCTTTAGGGCTCTTAGATGTTGAAGCAATTGAGGGAAAAAAGTTTTATAGCGGAAATATCTATGGTACTTGCGAATTTTTAAAAAATAAAACAATAGCAGGTTATGAAAATCATTCAATGCTTTCATATCTTCAAAAAAACGTTGCCCCATTTATAACCTTAAAAAAAGGTTTTGGAAATAATAATAAAGATAAAACAGAGGGCGCTATTTTTAATAACACAATAGGAACATATCTAACAAGCTCACTTCTGGCGCAAAACCCGCATTTATGTGATTTTTTAATTTCAACTGCCCTAAGAATTAAATATAAATGCAGAATCCCACTAACTCCTTTATGTGATGATATCGAATATTTTTCACATAACTACATCATTGAAACAAAATAGTTTAAAAATTTTATTTCTGTAATAAAATTATCTTATGCTTTTAGTTATAGATATTGGAAATACAAACACTTCTCTAGGTGTTTTTGAAAAAGATAAATTAATAAATAAATTCTCGCTTTCATCTGACACTAAAAAAACTCAAGATGAATATGGAATTTCTTTGTTAACGGTTTTAAATCATAACAATTTAACCTCTCAAATTAAAGGGGCGATGATATCTTCTGTTGTGCCGCAATTATGTGAAATTTATAAAGGTGCAATTGAAAAATATCTTAATATTAAAGCCCTTAGCCTTTCATATAAATCTAAAATGCCGATTGTTTTAAACTTAAAAAATAACAAAGAAATCGGTGCAGATAGAATAGCAAACGCCAGCGCTGCCGCTATTAAATATAAACTTCCTGCAATAGTAATTGATTTTGGTACGGCAACAACTTTTGATATTGTAGATAAAAATTTTAATTTTGTTGGGGGGATAATTGCCCCAGGGCTTAAAATTCAAGCTCAATCTTTATCTAAATTCACATCTAAATTACCAAAATTAAAAATCGAAGCACCCGAAAATGCCATTGGTAAAGATACAATTTCAGCGATGTTATCAGGAATTGTTTATGGTCATTGTGCGATGATTGAAGGAATGATATCTCGTTGTGAAAAAGAATTAGGCGAAAAAGCCACAATAATTGCAACAGGCGGCTATTCCCCTGTTTTATTTGAAAATATGGAAAACACTTTAAATTATATAGATAAAGACTTAACTTTATTTGGCTTAAAAGAATTGTATAATATTAATAAAGAGGATTAAAATGTTAACTCTAAAAATTAAAAAACTTGAAAATTTTGTTTCAATGCCCCAATATAAAACTTCGGGCGCTTCTGCTATGGATTTAGTTGCAGCAATAGATGAAGATATAGTCATCCCCTCTGGTGAAATTAAAATTATCCCAACGGGAATTGCAATCGAGCTACCTCATAACACAGAAGCCCAAGTCCGTTCTCGTTCTGGTTTAGCAATTAAAAAAGGAATTGCCGTTGTAAATGGCATAGGAACAATTGATGAAGATTATAGAGGCGAAATCTGTGTTGGTTTGATTAATCTTTCAAAAGAAGATTTTACAATCCAAAGAGGAGATAGAATTGCTCAAATGGCAATTATGGAAGTTTTAAAACCTCAAATAGAAGTTTTAGACGAGCTTTCAGAAACTCAAAGAGCAGACGGCGGTTTTGGCTCAACGGGCGTTAAATAAATAGTTTTGTGGAATTAAATAATAAGATGTATGGCTTTAATTTTAAATTAGATGACTTTCAAATAGAAGCAATTGAACACATTAAAAATGGCAAAAGCGTTGTCGTTTGTGCGCCAACGGGTGCAGGGAAAACTTGTATTGCTCAAAGTGCAATTAATTTTGCGCTTGAAAATGGCGAAAGAATATTCTACACAACTCCTCTAAAAGCCTTATCAAATCAAAAATACAATGATTTCAGCGCAACTTATGGTTCAGATTTAGTTGGTCTTTTAACAGGAGATACAACAATCAACCGTGACGCGCAAATTGTTGTAATGACAACAGAAGTTTTTAGAAATATGCTTTATGGAACAACTTTCGGCTCTGTTAAAGATAACTTAAAAGATGTTAAATATGTTGTTTTAGATGAAGTTCATTACATGAATGATGAATCTCGTGGAACAGTTTGGGAAGAAAGCATAATTTATTGCCCTGTCAATATTCAATTAATTGCACTTTCAGCAACTGTTCAAAACTCTCGCCAATTAACAGATTGGATTAACACCGTTCATTCTAAAACAGAACTTGTTTACACAGATTTTCGCCCTGTGCCTTTAAGATTTTTCTATTATGATTCATCTAAGCCTAATCAAATTCTTCCGCTTTTAACACCTGAAAAAAAATTAAACAAAAAAATTCGCCCCGAAAGCAGATATAAATATTTTAATAAAAAAGATGTTCAAAAAAATCCGATTTTGAATGTTGTTTCTGTTTTAAATGAAAAAGAAATGCTCCCTGCGATTTATTTTTGTTTTTCAAGAAAAAAATGCGATGAAAACGCAAGAAAATGCCAAAAACTGGATTTACTTTCAAAAGAAGAAAAACAAGAAGTTGAAAAACTTGTTGATGAATATATTAAAGAAAATCAATATCTTGAAAATAATCCTCAAATAGATTTAATTAAATCAGGTATAGCCTCTCATCACGCCGGACTTCTTCCGGGGTGGAAAGCGCTTGTTGAAAAACTTTTTCAAAAAGGATTAATTAAAGTTGTTTTTGCAACTGAAACCCTTGCTGCAGGAATTAACATGCCTGCTAGAACAACAATAATTAGCTCAATTTCAAAAAGGACAGATTCGGGTCATAGGCTTTTATCTGCTAATGAATTTCTTCAAATGTCAGGCAGAGCAGGCCGTCGTGGAATGGATAAAATCGGCTATGTAGTTATAATAGGTACTCCTTTTCAAACTCCACAAGAAGTTGCAGCGTTAGCTTTGTCTGATTCAAATCCACTAGAAAGTAAGTTTTCACCTTGTTATTCAATGGTTTTAAATTTATTACAAAGATTTTCTTTAGATGTTGCAAAAGAATTAATTTTTAAAACATTTGGCTATTTTTCTTCAACAGATAGATTAACTCCTCTTTTAGAAAAGAAAGAAAAAAGAATTTCTGAAATTAATGAAATAGAAAATTTCCCTTGCGATTGGAATTTATCATCAGGCGACCTTGCAAAATATCTAAAACTTAAAAATCAATTTGTTGAAATGAGAACTCTTTATAAAACTCTTAAAAAACAAGCAAAAGGAAAACATAAAAATCCTAATTTAGCGCCTGAAGTAATTGAGTTTCAAAAAAAATCTAAAAAATTACAACAACAAGTTTTAAACTATGGCTGTAATTCTTGTAAAATGTATAAAAAACATAAAAAATCCCTAGAATTAAAAGAGCGCTATTCAAAAGATTTAAGGCAGCTTGATGAAGAAATTGAATTTCAAAAAGATGTCTATTGGCAAAAATTCTTGGCTCATAGAGCAATTTTAGAACAAACAAACAATTTAAAAGATGATTACCCAACCGAAAAAGGTAAGGTAACAATGGCGCTAAGGTGCGAAAATGAACTTTTCTTAAGTGAAGTAATCTTGTCTAACCTATTAGATAATTTATCCCCCGTTGAATTATCTTCTGTAATTTGTGCGCTTGTAAGTGAAGAAATAAGAAACCACGACGAGGGCTTATCTAAACCTTGCTCAAAATCTGTTAGAAAAGTTTTAAATCAAATTAAAGATATTAAAAGAAAAATTTTCATTCTTGAAAGAGATAACAACATTGAAAATCAAATGAACTTAAATTCTCATTTTTGTTGGTTTATTGAATATTGGACAGGCGCTAATCAAGACCCATCTAACGACACAATGAAAACTTGGGAAGAAATGTTTTCTGAAACAGAATTTTCTCAAGGGGATGTTGTTAGAACATTTAAAAGAACAATTGACGTTTTAAGACAAATTACAATCCTAGAGGGTGTTTCAGATAATCTTAAAACAAATGCTAGAATTGCAATCGGTTTAATTAATGTTGAACCTGTAAATGTGGATTAGAATTAAAAAAAGAGCCAATCAAATCGGCTCATAATGTGAACTAACACAAAAATAACATGAAAACTTTACGGCGCTTCCCAGTTCTTTAGCTTGGTTAGAGCTGTTTGGTCAAGAACGCAACGGGTAGAGCCTATGTAAACTCTATCGCCATACGAGCTGTGTTGATAATCATTTAAATCAGTTTCAATTGTTGCTTTGCCATCTGATAACTTTAAGGCTGTTTTGCTTGCGCCAACCCAAATATATGATGGGAATGCCATTCTATATGGTTCAGCATTATATCTCCAACTTGAATCTGATGGGCATTTTACTGCACCCTTGGTGTCGTCGTTTTCGTCGCAAAACTGTAAACCGTTTGAACCTTGGCTATTTGATATTTCGTTTATTTTTTTTGCCCAAGTTGTTGCTTCGTTTAATGTGGGTAATCGCCAATAGCCTTTCGTTCCTGCAACTGATTCCCAATTTTGACATGCTATAGAACCATAGCTGCGACTACATAAACTTCTTTTGCAACCTGAATAAGTTGAATTCCCATTGCCTGATATTGTACAATCATTGTTTCCTGCTGTTTGTAATAAGTTGTTACCATAATAACAACCTGAACCTGCTTCACTTATTTTATAGAAAGTTAAATTTCTTGATGTAACTTCGGGTCCGTTCATATATGTATCACCAACATTAATTTTTGTTACACAAGCTGCTGTCCCGCCATTTTGTTCAGCGGTTAAATACATTAAATTTTTTCCAAGCTTATTACAATCTGCTTGAGATGAAATTGTATCGGGCAGATTATCAACATTATTTATCGCTCTTACCATTGAATCTGTAATCACACATCTTACAGAAGCGGCAATTGTTTTTGAGCCTGTTGTGTTGGATTCAGTGCAGTGTGAGCCTCCATCATTGCAATTTGTTACTTCTAGATATCTACTTGTTGTAGAATCGGTAGAGGCGTTATGCCAAATAAATGCCGGTCTGCACCTATTTCCAGATGCACCTAGGCAAGTGTTGACACCTGCGCAATTTGATATCCTATAATAATTGTCAGAATCTGATGGGGAACTGCTACTGCAAACTTGTAGTTTTATATTTGTACCTTCATAGTATAGATAGTGTTCAGGTAAAACCCATCTTCCTTTGGTCTTTGCTAATGGCTCAAAATTATTACAAATTGCTTTAGCTGCAGCCCAATTGCAAACAGTTCTGTCTCTGCCTGAATAATTTGAACCTTTTTGGGTATCATTTCCGCCGCTCATTCCTCCTGTTGTACTTCCTGTCCAACAACATTTTGTAGAGTAGTCGTTTTCGCTACCACAAGTTTTACCAGTTTTAACAGTAGTCACTCCTGCACTTGATGGTATATCGTAACCAAGAGCAAAAGTATCGCCTATGTTTACAGTTGTAATGCAAGCTGATTTTTCATCATAATAAGACGGCTCTATATAAAGTAAATTTACTCCCATTTTATCGCAATCTTTTTGAGAATTTATTCCATCGGGTAGGATAAAATTATTATTTAATTTTTTATTAATGTTTTGTATTGTTGTTGCGTCAATCATACATCTTGCTGAGAGAGTTGACGAATTGTAACTACTATATGATGAATTGTCGCTATAGTAATTATGCATATAGCCTCGTCTTGGGGATTGAGTTTGGCTCCAAATAGCATATGGGTAGTTATATGGACTGCTGTAATTGGAGTAACATTGTGCAAAAACTGTTGAATTTGCATATTTACATAATTGTAGCCCGTCTGTTCCTTTGTTATCTGAAATTACGTCAACTTTCCAGTTTTCAAGCTCATCATGTCTTGGTAGTCTCCAATATCCTTTTGTTTCTGCAACTGGAGCCCAAGCGTTACAAATAGCGTCTGCTGCTGCCCAATTGCAAGTCGTTCTTTTACAACCTGAATAACCGCCGTTGTTATCGTCGCATGTTTGAGCTGTTTGATTTATATTATTCCCCACCCAACAGCATTTGTCGCCATAGTCGCTTGTGGTACAATCTTCTCTTTTATTCACCACAGATACATCTGCTGCGACACTTATTTCTGGTCCATACATATAAGTATCTCCAACATTAGCCTTAGTAACACATGCAGCGACACCGCCATTATTTTCAGCAGAGATAAAATAAAGGTTTCTTGCCAATTTATCGCAATCACTTTGAGAAGTTATATCGGTTGGAAGTGAACCATAAAAAGGTTTATTCGAATCAGGAATTTCTTGGTCAGGGTCTTTTGGTTCAGTTGCGCCTGTTGTTTCTTTCCAAGAATCTTCATCTAAAACACAGCGAGCTGAAAAGGCTCTATTTATTGAATCATAATCGGCGCTAAAATTTCCGCTTTGAAGATAATAATAGCGTGCTTGATTTGAGCTTGCTTCTGTTCCAGACCAAACATATAAAGGGTTACACATTCCATCAGTAGTACCTAAGCATGCTTTATAGCCCATACATTGAACCGAGCCATAGCCAGAATATCTATCACAAAGTTGAAGTCCCGCAAAGCCTTGGTTTCTATTAATAGTGCTAATTGATCTACCCCATGCGGCAAGTTCTTCGTTTTTTGGCAGGCGCCATTTGCCTTTTGTGCCTTCAACAGGTTCCCAATTTTCACAAACTGATTTAGCCGCAGCCCATGTGCAAACTGTTCTTTTGCAGCCTGAATATGTGCTATCGCCATTTCCACTATCTTCACAATAATTTGAAGTACTTTCGCCGTTATTTCCAAGCCAGCAACACTTGCTATCATCCCCAGAGCCGCAACTTGCGCCCGAGTTAACTATTGTAACTCCTGTTGCGCTTGAAATTTCAGGTCCATAGCGATATGTATCTCCAACGTTTGCTTTTGTAACGCATGCCGCTTTTCCGCCATTTTGCTCTTGGCTTAAAAATACAAGGCTGTTTGCGATTTTGTCACAATCTTCTTGAGATTTAATTAAGCTGGGCAAGGTGTTATTTCCTGTGTGATTTCCGCCTGAATTATTCCCTGAATTTCCACCAGAAATTGAACCATTTAAAACCATGCTCGAAATAGATAATTTCTTAGTTATTATAGGTGCAAAAGCTGCTGTTATAAGTGAAATAATTATTAATGAAACAAGTATTTCAATAAGCGAAAAGCCTGTTAGGATAGTCTTTTTCATTTTTCTCCATTGTTATTTTTTGTATATTTTTTCGTGAAATAATGTGTGTAAAAAGTGTATTTTTTGTGTAAAATAAATTTATAGGATTTTAAATATTTTTGCAAAAAACATTTGTTTTCTCCAAAAATCAAATGTATAATATCAAATTAAATTGTGTGTGTCAACAATTTAATTTGGTTCAAAATATTATTTAAACCTTATACCATTTAATTAATATAAGGTGATAGTGGTGGACATAAAAAAATTATTAGGTGCTAAAATAAGCAGTATAAGAAAAGAAAGAGGCTACTCTCAAATTCAATTTGCAGAGCTTTTAGGCATTTCAACAAATGCCTTAAGTGTTATTGAAACAGGTAACGGCTTTTTAACATCTGACACCTTAGAAAAAATTTTAATTAAACTTAACATAGAGCCTGATGAGCTTTTTTGTTTTGGCGGAATAAAATCTGACGAAGAAATTTATCTTAACATTTTAAAAAATTTAGATGTAATTAAAAACAACAGAAACAAACTTCTGTTGGTGAATAATCTTTTAAAATCAATGTTATAATTATTAAATTACTTCGTTTTTAACAAGTTCTTCTTTAATTTTATCAAGCCCAGTTTTAATAATTCTTGAAATTCTGCTTGGCGAAATTGAAAATTCATTTGAAAGTTCGCAAAGTTTTTTCTCTTGGAAAAATTTAGACTCAATAAGTTCTCTTTCCCTTTTAGGTAAAGTCATCACAGCAGATTTAATGCTTGAAGTAATCATAGAATATTCGCAACTTTCTTCAGGATTTCTTCTTGAATCTTTAACTTCATAAGTTTTTTCAGAATCAAAAAGCTCATCCGTCGATAAAATTGTTTTATAAACTGCATTTTTTAATTGAAGTGCTTCTTCTTCGCTCATATCTTGGCGACGAACACCATACCACCTGTATCTGTTTCTTAATTCGTTTCTAATTGCCCATTTGATAGCAGTTGCAAGATAGGATTCTGTATATTTTTCGGGGTTTCCGTGTTCACAAAGGATGTTTATCGTTTGAAGCCCGATATTAATTAATTCTTCAAATTCGATTAAATGTTTTGAAGTTATAGAATGATATTCGACTTTTGCAATTTTGTTGATTAAGTCGGAATATTTCTTTAAATAGATGTCTTTTGAAATTTTTTCTTTAATACTTTGCATACACTTACTTCAATTAGAGATGTTATATTATCATGATTTAGGTCTGAAATAAAGTACAAGTTAACAATTATTACAAAAATTAATAACTGTTCTTGTTGTTTTAATAAAATTAACTGAAAAATAAAATTGCCTAATTTTTTCAAAATATTAAGAATTATTAACAAATTATTGACAAAAAATCTTGTTATAATATGATTTATAAGGTACCAAAGACGGTTGGTGGCTTTCAGCCTTAATTTCCAATCTAGGTTCGAAAAGTTAATCTACTTTATTGAGCTGTTTTGCGTACTATACTCGCAAAACTTTTTTGTTTAAAAGGTTTTGTGAAGTCTTGAAGAAAGGAGATATGTCCAAAATGGCAACAAAAGAATTTAAACAAGAAAAAATTGCACATTACAAAGAACAATTTGAAAAAGCTAAAGTTGCTGTAGTTGCTGATTATCGTGGTCTTACTGTTGAAGAAATTACTGAATTAAGACGTAATTTACAAAATGCAGAAGCTGATTTAACAGTTACTAAAAATACTCTTTGTAAAGTTGCTGCAAAAGGAACAAATTTTGAAGTTATTTCAGAATTAATGGAAGGTCCTACTGCTATTGCTTTTGGTTTTGGCGATGAAGTTGCTTCAGCTAAAATCTTAGCTAAATTTATTAAAGAAAATAAAAAAGGCGAAATCCTTGGTGCTGTTCTTGAAGGAAAAGTTTTATCTGCTGATGAAGCTAAAAAACTTGCTTCTATGCCTTCAAAAGAAGAACTTTACGCAAAAATGCTTGGTTCTATCAACTCACCAGCAAGCGGCTTAGTATACTCTGTAAATGGAGTTATGTCTGCCCTTGTTAGAGCAATTGACGCAGTTCGTGCTCAAAAATCTGCTTAATAATATAAAATACAAATTAATTTATGAAAGGTAAAATAACAATGTCTAACGTAGAAACAATTTTAGAATCAATTGAAAAATTAACATTATTAGAAGCTGCTGAATTAGTAAAAGCTATGGAAGAAAAATTCGGCGTATCTGCTGCTGCACCTGTTGCTGTTGCTGCTGCTCCTGCAGCTGCTGCTGAAGCTGCTGCTGACGCTCCATCAGAAGTTAATGTAATTCTTGCTTCTGCTGGCGCTAACAAAATTCCAGTTCTTAAACTAGTTCGTGAAATCACTGGCTTAGGCTTAAAAGAAGCTAAAGATTTAGTTGATGGCGCTCCAAAAGCTATTAAAGAAGGCGTTAAACCTGAAGAAGCTAAAGACATCAAAGCTAAATTAGAAGAAGCTGGCGCAACTGTAGAAATCAAATAGTTAATTTAACTATAAATTTAAACTCCCGTATGAAAATGCGGGAGTTTTTTAATTTTAGTTCAAATTTTTTTATGTAATTGATGAATTAGTTGTTTCTTCTTGGGATTCGGCTTTAAATTTCTTTACCTTTTCATCAAGTTTTGACCCATTGGATTTTAAAATAGTTCCGGTATCTTTTATAACTTCTTCTTTAATTTTTTCAACATCATCCTCTGAAAATTTTAAATTTTTAAGTTTTTCCAAGCCTTTTTGATATTTTTCTTCAACGTTTCTTATTTCACCATTTCTGCTTAAGGTTGAAATTCTGCCCTTATCATTATAATTATATAATTTTGTACAGCCATTTTCGCCAACCTTAACAGATTTTTGAAGAACGCCATCTTTATAAGTCATTTTAATTTTATTGCCACCTTTAGTGGTATCTGAAATTGTTCCGCTGAATTTTTCACCGGATTCTTTAAGAGAGGCAATTCCTTTGTCAAAATTTACATCGCTTAATTTAACGGTTTTTCCTTTTTGGGCAGCATAAATTGTTCCACCTAAAAGTACACTTCCTAAGGCAATTAA
The DNA here is from genome assembly GCA_934700385.1 of uncultured Candidatus Melainabacteria bacterium. Taxonomy (GTDB): domain Bacteria; phylum Cyanobacteriota; class Vampirovibrionia; order Gastranaerophilales; family Gastranaerophilaceae; genus RUG14156. The sequence continues at coordinate 30,936 of CAKUXO010000008.1, read as the reverse complement.
TCCTGCCCATTTAAGCACATTCATCGACTTTTTATTGCCATCTTTAATTTCATTTTTTGCGTCATTTTTAATGGGCGATGTTGCTTTTTCTTTATTATTTACATTGTTAATTTGAACATTGTTTGTTTGCGAAATTTTGGCTGAGTCCATAATTTCCTTTCTTTAGTCAAGTTTTTCAGCTGCTTCTTGCTTTGCTTTTGAAATATCGATTTCATTTCCATTTTTAACAACTTTTGATAATTCACCGTTTTCAGCGTAATCATAGGCCTTTTTGATTTTATTTTCGCCTTTATATGTGCTACTTTGAAGAACGCCATCTTTATAAGTCATTTTAATTTTTTTGCCACCTTTTGTGGTATCAGAAATTGTACCGCTAAATTTTTCGCCACCTTCTTTTAAGGTTGCTGTTCCTTTTTCAAATTTGATGTCATCTAATTTTGCAGTTTTACCTTTTTTAACGGCATAAATTGTTCCGCCAACAAGTAGGGTACCTGCTGCAATTATACCTGCCCATTTTAAAGCATTCATCGATTTTTTATCGCCATCTTTAATTTCTTCTTTTTTAACGGGATTTGTTGTAGTATTTTGAGTTTGCTTTATTTCATTGTTTGTTTGAACTTTGCTAAGATATGCTTGATTTGCAGACGAAATGTTTGATGATGACTCCATTTTTTCTCCTTGTATTGTTAGGTTATATTTAGCGTATATATTTATAAAAACAATTAGCGAAAAAAAATTGCCTTTTTTTAAAAGTTTTTGTTGTATAATTAATTTATGACAAACGAAAATAAGAAAATTAAAGTTGCTTTTCCTCACATGGGTACTATTTTTGTAGCTTGGGAAAAAGCATTAAATGCAATTGGGGTAGAGGCTTTTATTCCTCCTTATACAAGTAAAAAAACCCTTTCATTGGGAACAAAAAATTCACCAGAGGCAATTTGTTTACCTTATAAATTAATTTTAGGTAACTTTATTGAAGCAATTGAAAATGGTGCTGATTATGTTTCTATGATTACTTCTCCTGGGATTTGCCGATTAGGTGAATATGGAAGAAGTATTGAACAAGTTTTAAAAGAACTAGGTTATAATGCTAATTACATTGAACTAAGCCTATATGACGGTTTTAAGGGGATGATTGATTATTTATCTCGCTTAACCGGTTCAAAAAATTATCTAAAAATGCTTTATGCGATTTTATTGGCTGTAAAAACAGTTTTTGCTGTTGATGAATTGCAAAATTTCTTATCTTATCATAGAGCCCGTGAAATTCACAAAGGAGATAGTGAAAAGGCTTTTAACAAGGCGATTAAAGAAATTAGAAAAGCAAACAACTTTAAAGAATTAAACAAAGCCTTGAAAAATGGCTTAAAAGAAATTTCTAATGTTCAAATTGATAAAAATAGAGATATAATTAGAGTTGATTTAACAGGTGAAATTTATATTGTTAATGATGAATTTTCAAATCAAAATTTAGAACGTGAATTAGGCGCTATGGGTGTTCAAGTTAGACGTTCTTTAACAATTTCATCTTTTCTTAAAGATGCAATTATTCCAAAAATGTTTAAAAAAGGTGAAACCCACCTAGAGCGTGCATATAGATTAGCAAAACCATACTTAATGCGCGATATCGGGGGCGATGCCTTAGAATGTATTTCAGATGTTTTATATGCAAAAGAAAGAAATGTTGATGGCTTAATCCATGTTTCACCTTTTACTTGCATGCCTGAAATTATGAGCCAAAATATTTTTCCAAAAATGAGAGAAGACGTTAATCTTCCGATTTTATCTTTAATTATGGATGAACAAACAGGTAGAGCTGGTTATATCACTCGTCTTGAAGCTTTTGTTGATTTAATGAGAAGAAAGAAAATGAAAGCTAAGATTAACAATCAAGCTCAAAAAGAAGCCCAAAAAGTCTAATGATTAATTTTAAAATTGTGCTATAATCCTTATATTAAGGAGTTTTTGTGGCAGAAAATATTTTAGAAGTTAATAATTTATCAGTCGGTTTTAATATTGAAGATGAATTTTATTATGTTTTAAATAATATAAATTTATCTTTTGAAAAAGGCAAAATTCACGCAATTGCCGGAGAATCAGGCTGCGGTAAATCTGTTTTTATTAATACAATTTTAAGATTACTTCCAAAAAATGCAAGAATTTCTTCGGGTGAAATTCTTTTTAACAATGAAAATCTTTTAAATTTGAAAGAAAATGAAATAAGAAAAATAAGAGGAAGGAAAATTTCTTTAATTCCACAAGATCCTTTTATGTCTTTAAATCCTTTATTTACGATTGAAAACCAGCTTTTAGAAGTTTGTAAGGTTAATAAAACAGATAAAAAACTTCGTCTTGAAATAATTAAAAATGCGCTTGATGAAGTTAAAATTAAAAACATTGATTCTGTTTTAAAATCTTATCCGCATGAACTTTCTGGCGGCATGAAACAAAGAGTGATTATTGCTATGAGCCTAATTTCAAATTCAGATTTGATTTTAGCAGACGAACCAACAACAGCGCTTGATGTTTCTGTTTCAAATTCAATTTTAAATTTGTTGGTTGAATTGAAAAATAAAGGTAAAACTATTATTTTAATTACTCATGACCTTTCAATTGTTTCAAATTACACTGATAGCGCTTCGATTATGTATTTAGGTGATGTTGTTGAAAAATCTGAAAGTAAAAACCTTTTTAAAAACCCAAAACATCCTTATACAAAAGCGCTTTTAGGGGCGCTGCCAAGCGTTAGAGGTAAAAAACTTGAAAACATTAAAGGTCAAATTTCACCCATAACAACAATAATTCAAGGGTGTAAGTTTCATCCTAGATGTAAAAATTGCATGGAAATTTGTGAAACCCAAAAACCTAAAACAATATCTAATTGCTTTGGTAGTGTTTCTTGTTGGTTATATAAGGCTTAGAAGTTTTTTAAAAAGTTTTAATGGAAAACCAATAACGTTATCAAGTTCGCCATCAAGATTTGTATTAAAATCAAAATTTTCATCTTGAATTCCATAACTTCCGGCTTTATCAAGGGGATGTTTTGTTTTTATATAGTTGATTATTTCTTCATCTTCTAGCTTTCTGAAAGTCACAAAAGTTTTTTGTGTATCTTTTAAAATTTTATTTTCTTTAACTAAACAAATCGAAGTTGCAACAAAATGGGTGTTATCCGAAAGATTGCTTAACATTGAAAACGCTTCTTTTTCATCTTTTGGTTTGCCTAAAATTTTGTTATTTAAAACAACAACTGTGTCAGAAGAAATTATTAAATCAGATGTTTTTAATCTTTTTTGAACTTCAAGAGCTTTTTGAAGGGCGCAATTTTCAACAAGATTTTGGTTATATGCTAAATTAGAAATCTTTTCATCATAATTTGAGGGTACTATTTTAAAATCGTACCCTGCTTTTAATAAAATTTCTTTTCTTCTTGGTGAATTAGATGCTAATATCATTTACGCTTGAACATCTAATTTATTTGAGTAAATGTCACTTGTTTTTTTGTTTATTTTTGCACCTAGTTGATCTGGTTCATCAAAAACTAATGCGCTTGTGTTGTCGATAAAGTTAATTTTTGTTCTGTTCATATTTTGAGTTTCTTCAATTGATTTAATCATAGATGCGTTGATTTTTAATTGACGACCTGTGTATTCTGAAACAGTGTTTACCATTATAGGAAGAATAGTGTACATTTTTAATTCCTTTCAATAATTTGATGATGACATAAATAATTTTGGGGTAAAAAAGAGGCTTAAAACTAAGCCTCTTTTTATTTTAAAAGTTATTTATTAACCTTTAATTTGGTTCATAACTTCAGCTGCAAAGTCGTCTTGTCTTTTTTCAAGACCTTCGCCTAGAACATATCTTTCAAATTTAACAATTTCACATTTTCCTTCGATAAGTTTTGCAATTGTTAAATCAGGATTTTTAACGAAAGGTTGTTCTAAAAGACATCTTTCAGCCATTAATTTGTTAACTCTGCCTTCAACGATTTTTTCTCTGATGTTTTCAGGTTTTTTCGCTAAATCTTCTTTACCCATTTCAATTCTTCTTTCTTCTTCGATTACAGAAGCAGGAATTTCTTCTCTTGAAACGAATTCAGGCGCATTTGAAGCGATGTGTAGGCAGATATCTTTTGTAAGAGTTTCGTCACATGTTTCGCATTTTGCTTCAAGTAAAACACCAATTTTTCCGTTGTGGATGTAAGTGTTTACGCAGCAGTTTGCGTCATATCTAACAAATCTTCTGATAGTGATTTTTTCGCCGATTTTAGCGATTTTTTCTTTAACGATATCTTCAATTTTTTTGTTGCATTTTGGGCAAGTCATTGTAAGGAATTCTTCAACTGAAGCTGGGTTCATTTCAAGAATTGCTTTTGCCATATCTTGAGCAAATGCTTTGAAGTCTTCATTTTTAGCAACGAAGTCAGTTTCACAGTTGATTTCAACCATTACACCTTTTTTGCCTTCAATAATAGAAGCAATTGTACCTTCAGCAGCAATTCTGCCCATTTTTTTATCAGCAGAAGCCATGCCTTTTTGTCTTAAGAATTCAATTGCTTTTTCCATATCACCTTCGGTTTCAATAAGAGCTTTTTTAGCGTCCATCATGCCGGCGCCGGTTTTATCTCTTAATTCTTTAACCATTGATGCTTTAATTTCCATAATTTTTTCTCCAATTCTTTTGATTAATTAAACTTCAGCGGTAACATTAGCGTCAGCAGCTTCGATTTTTTCGATTTTGCCGTTTGTTTTAGCGTTATTAGCTCTAAGTTCTTTACCTTCTAAAACAGCGTCAGCCATTTTTGAAGAGATTAATTTGATTGAACGAAGTGCGTCATCGTTACCTGGGATAATGTAATCAATACCATCTGTATCAGCGTTTGTATCAGCTAAACAAACAACAGGAATACCAAGTTTGTTTGCTTCTTTAATAGCGATTAATTCTTTCTTTTGGTCAATTACAACTAAAATGTCAGGCATACCTTTCATTTCTTTAATACCGCCTAGGGTTTTAGATAATTTTGATAATTGACGATTTAATTGTGCGATTTCTTTTTTAGGAAGTTTGTTAGCAGCACCTGATTCTAGGAAAGATTCAAGTTCTCTTAGTTTGTTAACTCTGCCACGGATTGTTTCAAAGTTAGTCATCATGCCGCCTAACCAACGACGGTTGATATAGTATCCACCGCAACGAGTTGCTTCTTGAGCGATAACGTCAACAGCTTGTTTTTTAGTACCAACAAAAAGTACGTTTTTGCCTTGAGAAGCATATTTTCTAACAACTTCATAAGCTTTATCTAATAAATCTGAAGTTTTTCTTAAATCGATAATGTAAATACCGTTTTTAGCACCGAAAATATATTGTTTCATTTTCGGATTCCATTTTTGAGTTTGGTGACCAAAATGTACACCTGCATCTAATAATTCTACTAATGTAGCTACTGCCATAGTTTCTTGTCCTTTCTTTTTTCGGTTTAATCCTGACCCCTTGGCTTGGGCTGGCTAAAGCGCCATTTGGAAATAATGACCGAAAAGGTAATCTAATAATACAATTATAATTTTATTTAAAACATATTTTAAATGCAAATAATTGTGCTTTTTTCTTAACTTTTTGCAAAACAAAAAAAATATTGTTGACATTTTGTTAGGTTTACCTTACTATAATTTCAAGTAGAAAGTTAAGGAAACCTAACATTGATTACATCAGGTCTTGAAGATTATATAGAATTAATCTATAACTCAATTTCAAACAACAAAGAAATCAAAGCAATTGATATCTCCCATGCTTTTAATATTTCAAGGCCTGCTGTTTCAGAAGCTCTTATTCGCTTGATGGATATGGATTTAATTATCTATGAAGGTAGAAAAGGAATAAAAATCACCCCTAAGGGAATTGTTGAAGCTAAAAAAATTATTAATAAGCACAACATTTTATGCCGCTTTTTTAAAGAGGTTTTAGGGGTGGAAGATGAGCTTGCAGATAAAAATGCTTGTAAAATTGAACACGTAATTGATGGAGAACTCCTTTCAAAGTTAGATAAATTCTATTTTTACGCAGAAGAAAACAATATTGCCGAAGGATTTTTAAAAAATGATAGACAAAGTTAAGACATTTGGTAAATTTTTAGATCAACCAATGCTTATTTCAAAATTAGATAAAGCCATGCCTTTAATTATGGCAACAGGCGGACTTGTTGCATATTCTAAAATTGCAAAAGATACTTTTCAAAAAGGAAAAGAAGAAAACACTCCAAAAGAAGAAGTTAAAAAAGATGTTATTAAAAAAGGAATTATTCTGGCAACTTCTGTTGCAAGCGCTCTTTTAGCGCCTCATATTGCAGGAAAAGCCTTTAATAGAACTCCAATTGACTCAATTGCAACTGTAAAAGAAAAAAATAAAAATTTAGTTGATAATTTTGTAAAAAATAATGAACTTAAAGAAGATACCGTTCAAATTTTAAATAAAGCAAAAGAAAAAGTTCTTTCTTTTAAGGAAGTTAACAAACTTTCTAAAAACCTTAAATTTAAAGAGGGGAATGAATTTATGGAAAAATTAATTCCTGATCCTCAAAATATTAAAGCAAGTGATATTTTCCAAGAAATCGGCTTTTTATCTTTATATGGCGCTGTTCCTGTTCTAGGTGGTGTTGTTGGTGGAGTTGCTGCTGATAAAGCAGTTGGAGATGATTATAAAAGTAACATTAACGATAAAATTAACGAAGGAATTTTTCAATATTTAGCAAACATCTTTATGTGTAACATAGGCGCTGGTGCTGCTTTAGGGGTTTTAGAAAAAATGAAAATAACCTCAAAAACCGCTCGTGCTATAGGCATGACAACAGGTATTATTATTACAGGGGTTTTAGGTGGTGCTAAAATTGCTAATTTTATTTCTCAAAAAGTAATTAATCCTATCTTTTCACCAAAGAAAAAAATGGAAGAAAGAAAAACAGAGCCAATGGATTTATGCTTACATACTGATGATATTGCAACTGTTTCATTGTTATCTGGTTTAAAATGGATTGAACCGGCTTTACCAATATTATATAGTGTTTCAGGTTATAAAACAGGAGTTGGATACAGAAATTAACTTTTATTAATTTTTTGATATTTCAAAAATCAAATGTAAAATGTAACTATGGATTATATATTACAAATGGAAAAAATGTTTAAATTCTTGGAGTTTAATCTTGAAACTGAAAAACTTCTTGTTTTAAACAAATTAAAAAGAAAATTTAGCAACGACTTAAACCTTTTAGGCTGTTTTATTAAAGATTATCTTATAATTAAAACATCTGGTTTTGTTCCTGATGATAATGAAATTTATGATGAATTTATTATGTTTTTTGAAAAGCAAAAAGATAAAAATGAAATCATAGATGAAATTTTAAGATATTCAAAATATTACCTTATGCTTGTTTTTGAAGAATCTGACAACGAATTTTGCTTGAATTTAATTTGTGTAATTAATTCTTGCTTTTCAATGGAATATTTTCCATCTGTCATAAAACTTTTTGATGACTATTACTATTGTAAAAAAATTGATGGAAATACTTTTTTGAGAGTGGTAAAATTATTGTCAGATAATGTTATTCAAAGATTTGAACTTGAAAACGCTTTACCTTTAAGCTTTTTAGAGATTGAACAATTGATAAATAGCATTATTTCTAAAAATTCAATGGAATATGAAAGGTTGATAAGCTAAAATATGGCAGCTTTTGTTGATAAAGTTAAAATCAAGGTAGTTTCTGGTGCTGGCGGAAATGGCGCTTTAGCATGGAGAAGGGAAAAATATGTTGATAAAGGTGGACCCGCCGGTGGTGATGGGGGTCATGGCGGTGATGTTTATTTTATCGCCACTCAAGATATGTCAACTTTACTTGATTTTACCTTAAAATCAGTTTATAAAGCGCAGCGTGGTGAAAATGGAAGAAGTAAAAATTGCCACGGTAAAAATGGCGAAGACCTTTATATTAAAATGCCTGTTGGAGTTGTAGTTAAAGACCTTAAAACAGATAAATTAATTGCCGACTTAAATCATGACGGTAAAACCGTTTTAATTGCTAAAGGTGGCCGTGGCGGAAGGGGTAACGCCCGTTTTGCAACCGCTCAAAAAAGAGCACCACAATTTTGTGAACCTGGGGAACCTTCAATTGAACGTGAGCTTGGTTTAGAGCTTAAATTAATAGCTGACGTTGGTCTTGTTGGCATGCCAAACGCGGGTAAATCAAGTTTTATTAGTACAGTAAGTGCAGCAAAACCAAAAATTGCCGATTATCCTTTTACAACTTTAGTTCCAAACCTTGGCGTTGTTAAAAAACCAAGTGGCGATGGCTTTGTTATTGCAGATATCCCAGGGTTAATTGAAGGCGCTTCAGATGGACTTGGTTTAGGGCATGAATTTTTGCGTCATGTTCAAAGATGTAAATTATTACTCCATATAGTTGATATTTCAAAAGAAGATAGTTTTGAAAATTATGAGAAGATAAATCAAGAATTAAAAAGGTTTGATGAAAACCTTGCAAAGCGTGAACAAATCTTGGTTTTAAACAAATCAGACTTAGTTGATTTAGAGCATGCTCAAGAAATTAAAAAAGAATTTATAGAGAAATTTAACATAAAAAATAACGTTTATATAATTTCATCTGCTACAAAAGATGGAATTAATGAGCTTTTAAATGAAATTTATGTTAAACTTGATACTATAGAAGATGTTAAAATCGAGCTTGATATAGAAGAAGATTTTGACTCAACAAACAACGACGATTCAGACTTTGAAATCGAAAAAATAAACAAAAATACGTTCATAATAAACGGCGGAAAACTTAAAAGACTTGCTTCTGTTACGGATATTAGGAACACAATGCAAATTAAAAGATTTACAAATATTATGGATTCAATGGGGATATTTGATGAATTAAGAAATTGCGGAGTAAAAAACGGTGATACTATTGTTGTATCTGGGATAGAACTAGAATACGATGAGAATTATTACTAAAAAGTTACATTTTGACAAATGCAAAAGTCATAGTAAACTAAAATTAAGTTTATAGTATTCACGAAGAAATTAGTATTAGATTAAGAGTTTATAGTAAATGTTATTTGAAAACGAAAAAGATAATATCGAAGATGTTAACGAATTAAATATTTCAGAAGACGGTTCTGTTAATTGGGAAGATGTTTTAGCTGATAGTGATGATTTAGTTTCTATTAAAGAAGAAGCTTCAAAATCAAATCCTGATAAAACTTCAGCCCCAAAAGAAACATCTTCAATCAATCTTGGAGATGAATTAGAGTTAATTCCAGATGTAGATGATGACGATGTTAACGATGAAGAACTTGCTAAAATTTTAAGTGAAGATACAAAAAGAGAACCAATGGCAAAAAAAGCTTTTGATGCCTTTGGAACAAAAGATTCTTCAATTGATTCAATAGATGATTCGGCTTATTCTGAAGATGAGATCAACAACATTGATTTAGGCGAAGACTTTGAATTATCTTCAGATGAAAATTCATTTAACAATGAAACTTCTAATAATGATATTGATTTAGGCGAAATTCAAGCGCAAAACCAAGCTCAAAAAGCTACAGCTAAAAAATCTCCAAACCCAATGACATTATTATTGGCGTTGTTGTTTGCGGTTTTAGTTGCAGGCGGAGTTTATTTTATCTTAGATTATACAAAAGATAAAAATGTTAACGATGAAGCCTTGGTTCCTCAAACTCAACAAGAATTAATGGATAATCTTGATCAGGAAAAATTAGCTCAAAGAACACAAGAAAATATCCCTGTTGTTAATGAAGATGAAGTTAATGAAATTAAGCCTGATGAGGCTCAAAAAGAAGAAGCAGAGAAAAAAGAGGTTGTAAACATTGTTCCAACAGGAAGATCAAACCCCTTTATGCCTATTCAAAAATATATCGCAGTTGAAATTCCTGAAAAAATCATAAAATATGACAAAACAGGTATTCCAATGCCTCCAGAAGAATATGGTCAACTAGAAGACACAACTACAAAACTTATGCAAATTGCAGTTTCAGGTATTATGTATGACGGTGAAAAATCTTCTGCAATTATAACATTTGATAATAATGATTATTTTGTTCAAAAAGGTGACAGAATTGATGACTATAGAGTTGTTGCAATCGGAAAAAATTACGTTGCAATTGCTTTAGGTAAAAACATATACAAAGCCAATGTTGGCGAAGAATTTAAAATCACCTCTGATTTCTATGGAAGTGCTCAATATCTTCCATCAAAACAAGGTGGTGGCAGACAGTATCAATCGGTGGGTAGCGAAAACAACTCAAATAACAGACAATATGGTCCTGATTCAGATTCAGGCAGAGTTACAAAAAGCTCAGTCTATACTTCTGAAAATGATGTTGTGATTAGACCTAAAAAATAAATTTAAAAATAAGTCTAGGAGATAAGTAATATGCAAAAATTTAGACCGACGGGAAGGATAAGTAAAGCTTGTTTAGCTCTTTTGAGTTTAACAATGCTAACTAGTACGGTTTTTGGATATGATAACAATAGAGTTTCATATTTAGATAGTGTTTCAACCTCATATTTAAACCAAGTATCAGGTTCTAATTTAATGAACATTAATTCACCTGATTCAAAGGCTGTTGAAACAACCCTAAAACTTGATTCAAGCCCTGTTATCACTCATTTAAACGCTAAAATTAATCTTTCTTTAAGAGAGTCTGACTTAAAACAAACACTTAGAATGTTAGCTGATAAAGCAAAATTAAACATTGTGTTTGATCAATCAGTAGATGGTAAAATTACACTTGATTTAAACAATATCAATATAAACGATGCGTTTATGGTAATTTTTAAATCTTGCCAACTTACTTATGTTCTTGATGGCAACACAATTTCTGTTATGACTCTTGAAGCTGCAAAAGACCTTGCATACATAAGAAAAAACATGACAGTTTTACCTGTTCAATATGTAAATGCTGATAGTGTTGCAGAATTTTTAAATGATAATTTATTTAGCTCAAATATTTTCGGTTTATCAAATCAACCGATTGTAACTTCAAATCCTAGAACAAATCAAATTGTTGTATTTGGTACAAATGCCGATATCGCAGCAATTAAAAGAGTTTTACCTGTATTAGATACAAAACCTATGGTAAATAGCTTTAAAGTTAATCACACAACTCCAAAAGAAATGGCTTCTTTAATTTGTGATTCTTTATTCTATTCAGATAGCTCTAATTCTTCATCATCATCTGAATCAAGCGCTTCTGATGATAAAATTGTTTTAGGCGGTGGTTATGTGGCTTGCCGTGATGGCGGTGAAAATTCTTCAAGCTCATCATCATCTACAACAGGCTTATCTGCATTTAAAACAAATGCCCTAACTGTTACATACTTCCCTGAACTTGGAAGAATTTCAACTTATGGCGGTTCACCTGAACAAGTTGAAGTAATTAAAGAATTTATTAAAGAACACGATAAAAAACAACTTATGGCTTATGTTGAGCTATCTGTTATTGAATTAAACGAAACAGGTTCAAAAGAATTTTCAAATGAATGGAATTTATGGACACCATTTATTTCATTAGGTTTTGATGGTTCAAACGGTTTATCTACAAGCTCAATTTCTCCTTTCTTTATTTGGGGAAACAGCATGCCAACAACTGTTACAACAAAAGACTCTGATGGTAATTCAACAACTCAAACAAGTATGATTACTAAATCAAATAATTCAGCTCTTGTTTATAGATTGAAATACTTAGTTGATAACGGTAACGGACGTGTTTTAACAAATCCTAAAATCATGGTTACAAATGGTAGAAAAGCAACAATCGATATGACTTCTGACTATGTAAAATCTGTAACAAGCCAAATTTTACAAGGTTCTACAACAGTTACAAGTGCAAGCCAAAAAACTTATGATATCGGTTCAGATGAAGGTTTGAAAATTGAGATAGTTCCTTTCATCTCTCCTGATGGATATGTTTCAATGAACATCACTCCAGAGTTTGCAACAATTAAGAGCCAAGTTTATGCAGCAAACGACCAAGGGGTTGAAGAACTTGCAGCAACATTACTTCAAAGACGTGACCTTGAATTGAAAAATATCAGAATAAGAGATGGCGAAACTCTTGTTTTAGCTGGTTTAATTAAAGAAAACGAAACTCAAACAACTAAGAAAATGCCTCTTATATCTGACCTACCTTTCATAGGTGCATTCTTCAGATCTAACACAAGCAATAAAACAAGAGAAGAAATGGTTATTGTTGTTACACCTCACATTGTAAAAGATGATAGCCAACCTGATAGTAAAACATACGACCTATAAGAAGTAAACAATGGACAACAGCTTAATTTCAAGATTAATTAAAAAAATAAATTTTGATCTAGCAGATAAATTTGAATTATCCGTAGCAAAAGACTTATCATTTGTACCTATAAATATGCAAAATGATGTGTTTTTTGTTGCGATACATTCAAAGTCCAATAAAGCTGAAATTACAAAATATGTTAACTCTGTATTAAACAATAAACTTGAATTTATCTACTTAAATAAAGATAAATTTGATATGCTCTTTGACGCATTTTTAAAGAAATTTTCAGCAAAATATGGTACAACCCTACCATCTGAAGAACCTTCTAAAGAAGATGAAGAAGATGTTGATTATTACTCAGGTGACCTTGAACTTGATGAAGATTTTAGCCTTGATGATCAAGAAGATTTAGATATTTCTGATGAAGCTGATTCTGATAGCCTTGATATAGCTGATGATTCTGATGATGTTGAGTCATCTGATGATGGTGATATTGACGCTGATTTTGATGATAACTTTGATGATAAAGATGATCTTTTTGATGAAGATGATAAAACTCAAGATGAGCAATCTTCAAAACCAGAAGAAAAATCTGAAAAAAAAGAAAACATAATTGATTTTGAAAATGAAGGTGTTGCAAAAGCCGATATTTCAAAAGTAAAAGCCCCTCAAACTAAAAAACTTGGTGAAATATTAATCGAAGAAAATTTAATTAATGAAGAACAACTTGAAATAGCACTTGCTGAAAGTAAAGTTCAAAAAATTCCACTAGGTTCTGTTTTGGTTAAAATGGGCTTTGTAACAATTAAAGACCTTAAAGAAGCACTTGGTGCTCAAATGGGTTTAAAATATGCAACAGCTGAACAATTAAAAGCATTACCTACTGCTATTTCAATTTTGCCAGAGGATTTTGTTAAAATTAATAAAGTTATACCTTTAAGTATGACTGAAAAATCTCTTGTAGTTGGGATGGTAAATCCAAACGATACAAAAGTTATCAATGAAATTGTTTATCAAACGGGTTTAAAACCAACAATTATGTTGGTAACACACGTTGAATTTGAAAACTTTTTAAATACTTATTATAACGTTGATAAATCAGACACCGAAGAACTTTTACAACAAATTGATGAAGATGAAAAAATTGAATCTAATTCTGGCGAACTTTGGGAACAAGTTGAACAAGAAATTCAAGATTCAAGCGGCGCAGTTTCTCAATTGGCTAACAAAATTATTACAATGGCAATTGATAGACGTGCTTCAGACATCCACATTGAACCTATGAGTGTTGGTTATCGTGTTCGTCTTAGAATAGATGGCTCCCTACAAGAAGCCTTAAAAATTCCTGCTAAGGTTGATTCTTCTGTAATTTCAAGATTTAAAGTATTATCAAGAATGAATATCGCTGAACACAGACGTGCACAAGATGGTTCATTCACCTTAAAATATAAAAACCGTGCGCAAGATTTCCGTGTTAACACATTACCTGTTGCAGGGAAAGAAAAAATGGTTATTCGTGTTCTTGCGCCTCAAATGGATTCAAAACAAGCAAAAGCAGATAAAATTGAAATTGTTGGGGCTTCAGAAGAAGATATCAAAAAAATCAGATATTTGGTTTCTTCTCCAAACGGCATTGTTTTAACAGCTGGTCCAACTGGTTCAGGTAAAACAACAACATTGTATGCCTTATTAAGATATATGAATTCTGATAGTGTTAATATCACAACAATCGAGGACCCTGTTGAAATTAAATTAGAGGGTGTAAATCAATCTTCAATTAATACAAAAGCGGGAATTACTTTTGCTAATTCTTTGCGTGCAATTTTAAGACAAGACCCTGATACTATCTTAATTGGTGAAATTCGTGACTATGAAACGCTAGAAGTAGCAATTTCAGCTTCTTTGACAGGTCACTTAGTATTATCAACTGTCCACACAAATTCAGCGGCTGCAACAATTACTCGTTTAATTGAAATGGGCGCAAAAGATTATTTAATTTCTTCAACAATATCTGGTATTATTGCTCAACGTCTTGTTAAAAAACTTTGTCCAATGTGCAAAGAAGAATATTACCCATCAATCGAAGAAGCAAGACAAATTTTAACCGATCCTGTTGAAATTCAAAAACTTACGCAAACAAAAATCTATAAGCCGCATGGTTGTCCAAACTGTAAAAATACCGGTTATCTTGGTCGTTTAGCGGTTCTTGAAATTTTAGTTATTAATAATGAAATAAGAAAAATGATTGCCCAACGTGCGCATGACGTTGAACTTGAAGATTATGCGGTTAAAAGAGGTATGAAAACCTTGAAGATGTCTTGTTTAAGACATATTTTAGAAGGCAACACATCAATTGAAGAACAAGTTAGAATATTAGGTTTAGCGGGTGAACAGTAATGGCGATATTTTCATATACTGCATTAAAAAATAATAAAACAGTTGTAAAAGGAAACATTGAAGCTCAAGATGCCTCTCAAGCAAGAAGAAAATTGAGAGATATGAGCTTAACTCCTACATCAATTGTTGATAGCACTCAAAGCAAAAAAGGTGGCAAAAAATCAAATAAAGGACTTGTTCAAGCTCTAAGTTTAAGAGAAAAAATTGATTTTACTTCAACCCTAGAAATTCTTACTTCAACCGGTATTCCAATTATTGAAGCCTTAATGTTTATTGAACAAAATTCTGATTCAGCTAAAATTAGAAACATTACGGGCGAATTTAGAAAACAAATTATCGGTGGTGCAACCTTAGGTGAAACTTTAGAAAAATATAGAAATATTTTTGGAAAAGTTTATATTGGTCTTGTAAAAGCAGGTGAAGATTCAGGGGAACTTGATAAAACCTTGGTTCGTATGTTAGAACTTTTAAAGAAACAAGATAATGTTAAAGGTAAAGTAATCGGTGCATTGATTTATCCTAGTATCGTTGTTTTACTTGCAATTGTTGCGGTTATCATTATGCTTGTTTTTGTATTTCCGGCATTTGATGAAATGTTTAATAACTTAGGTAAAGAATTACCTTGGATTACAAGGGCTTGTATGGACGCAGGCTTATTTATGAAACAATATTGGATTGTTTGTATAATTGTCGTGGGTTCTGGTATAATTGCCCTTAATCAAGCATATAAAACGCCATCTTTTAGAAAGATGTTAGATAAATTTGTTCTTCATATTCCGATGTTATCTGAAATGATGAAGTTTTCAAATTTTTCAAACTTTATCGCTGTATTACAAGTTTCTTATGAAGCAGGTATTCCGATTGTTAACTGTCTTTCTCTTGCTAATTTAACAATGGATAATTTCTTATTGAAAAATGCTATTTTACAAGTTGCAGCAAAAGTTCAACAAGGTCAACACCTTTCTGTTGCCCTAAAAAAAGTTGAGCAAGTTCCAAAAATGCTTACATTTATGATTGCAACAGGCGAACAATCTGGTCGTTTGGGCGATTCATTATATCATTGTGTTAATTTTATTGATAAAAAGCTAGATGCTGTAATTGATGGTTTTACAAAAATCATTGAACCTGTTTTGATGATTTTAATTGGGGTTATTGTTGGTATTTTAGGTTTAGCTTTATATCTTCCATTATTCCAAGCGTATCAACAATAGGCTTCATCAAATACGCCGCTAAAAATTCTTCTGATTTTTTCAAAATCATAAGTAAAACAGGTAAATAATTCATATTCATCAAAATAAATTACATTTTTTTCTTGTAATTCATCAAGATTAATTGGAGATTTAAAAGCATATTCAATTGAGATTTTGTTTTTAAAATCCCCATCTGACGCTTCAAAAATAGAATACCCTTTTTTGATTTGTTTTTTAAAATCTTTAAAAAATTGTTCTATTTCATTGTCATCCATTAAATTCTTTTCTTTGATTTCTTTTTTAAGATTTTCTAAATCTTCTTTATCCATTGTGTTTATAAAATATTTTTCATAATCATTTAATTTATATCTTATTTCTTCAAGTTTTTGAGCAAAATTAAAATATTCTTCTTGTTTTCTTATTCTGATATCATCTTTTTCTAAAAGCTCTTTTGTTGGAAGTTTAATTAAAACATATCTTCCATCTGATGCTTCAAGTTTGCCATCTCTATTTGCTCGAGCTTGCAATAGCATTGAACTTATTAAATCATATTTTTTTCCGCCAATTTCTGTATTAGGATAAAAATCGATAAAATTATCTCTATCAAAAAGATAAACTCCTTTTAGTTGTTCTCTTTTAGATGGCAAAATTGTTCTTGATTTTAAAATTTCATTGAACGATTCTCTTGAAGTTAAATGATATAAATATTTTGGCATTTTTGCTTTTATAATGCCGTTTTTACCTATTTTAGTTATTTCAAGCTCTTGGTCATTAATATCTTTAAAAGATAAGTTTTGTTTTAGTTTAATATTAGATGATGTAAAATTTATCGTGTCTTTAGGTAAAATAATTGCGTTTGATTTTTTAAATTCATCTTTTTTAAGATAATTCAAAGGGGTGGATGAATTATCTATGTTGTTATTTTTAAATATTTTAGTTGGGGAATTGGTGAATGGCTTAAATAAAATTTGTTGCATACTTTTTTAAAACATCTGAATACAAAAAATTGCCATAAAAAAAGAACCCTATTTTCTAGGGTTCTTTTTAAATATATTTTTACACTATAGAATGTTTGATGTAATCATAAAGTGAACTCTGAAACTTGAAGCATTATCTGGTCTATTTACAACCGGAACACCGAAGTAAACGTTACCTGATAAATATCTTGTCATTTTTAAGATTAAACCACCGCCGACACTCATTACAAATTGAGAACTTGGCAAGTCATAGGAGTAATCACCAAACCAACCTAAATCGCAGAAAGCTGCTAATCTGATTGAATCATCAATAAATCTAAGTTTATCTGGTAAGTGATTTAAAAATGGTATTGGCGCTCTAAGTTCAGCAGAAGCGTTAACACCATAATCTCTTAAGAAGTAACCTTCTTCAAAACCTCTTACACTTGAAATACCACCTATTTGCATTTTATCTGAATACCAAACATCTCTGTTTGTCCATTGACCATTTGCGGTTAAAATACCCATCATTCTCCAAGGAAGAACTTGAAGTCTTGTTATAGACGCTTGAACTTTAAACATTCTGTTTGTAGGCATTTTTCTTGAACCATAAGCGTTGTTTGAAGCACCAAAAATATCGATACCTTTTGCAACACCTACGTTTGCAAACCATTTACCATAAAGGTCATCTTTAACGTTGGTTAAGTTAAGTTTGATTGAACGTGTTCTATAACCATATAAATCATAGCCTTTTAAAGTTGTATTTGTGTTTCTCATATCAAATGCAACGTCGCCATATAATTTATAGTTTTCGGTTTTAACTAAACGTCTTGATAAATCAATATAGAAACTGTGTGATTTACCTTTGATATCAAGGTCTTTAAGACCTTTGTCAAGTCTTGTACCTGAATATGAATAGCCGACATTTAATTTTGTTTCGTGTCTGCCGATTGGTACTGAATAAAATACACCTTGACCAAATGAACTTCTAGCTAAAGAAGTTGTTGATAATAATTGATCGCCAAAACCTGTTAAGTTGCTCATACCGGCAAAGATTACATAACGGTTTAAACCAACTGAAGAACGACCTTGGTTATCAAAACGAAAGTCGAAGTCGATTGGAAATCTATCTTTAACATTTAATGTTAAATCTGTATATTGTTCAGAATCTTCGTTGTCTTGTAATGAAACCGCACCTTTAATATAGTCAAGAGCGTTTATTTCACGAAGTGATTCTTGAATGTCTGCAACGTTTAAAACTTTATCTTCTTGAATGTTTTTATCTTTTAAATATGTTGCGTTTAAAAATCTTTGTCTTGCCCATTTGTTGCCTTCGATTTTAATATTTCCATATTTACCTTCTAAAACAACAATTTCAACGTTACCATCTTCAACTTTTTGAGGTGGTAAATAGGCTGTTGTTGAAATATAACCATTCTTTTGGTAGTGTTCGGTGATAGCGTTTGCCATACCGATTAAGTCATTAATTGTAACCTCGTTGCCAACTTTTTGACAAACAAGGTTCATAAGCTGTTCTTCTGTGTATTCTGTGTTACCTGTGATGTGGATAGAATTAAGTTTAAAAGATACCTCTTTATTAGGTAAATCTTGCATTCTATCTTTCATTTCACGGTTCATTTCGATTTTTTCGTCAACGTGTTCTTTTTCTCTATCGTCACGAACTTTTTGTTCGTAGTCTTTAATTTGACGTAAGTTAGTTTGGTCAACAACACCGGCGTCAAAGTTACCAATGCTGTTTGGTATCATCGGCATACCTGCCTCGGGACCTGCAAACACGGTTGAAGTTGTTAATACAAGACATGCAGCTAGAGCGATGGTATTTATTTTTGCTTTTTTTGTAAAGATAGTTTTATACACTTTTTTCAAATTCCTTTAACTAGCTATCGGGGCACTTTTCTTCACTGTGCGTAAATAAATTATAGAACATATAAAAAATCCACACAATAAATTAAATTGATGATTTTTCTAATGTTATTATAAGAATCCTGAAAAATATTTTTTGCTATATTATTAAGAAAAATTAATTTTGTATATACTTCAGTATATACTTTTTTGAAAAAAAATCCTTGTCAAAATAAAAATATTTCTGTATTATAAAAAAAGATTGTTAATTTTTGTAAAAATGAGTATTATTTTTGAAAACTTTTTGGGTTCACGTGGTTTTTATTTAATATAAAAGCATATGGATTGATGAAAGTTTATGAAAGGGAACCATATAATGAGTCAATTTAAAAGAAAATTAACAGCGTTTACCGCTATGTTAGCTTTTCTATCATTATCTTCAGCTGCAACTTTTGCTGCTTCTGTAAGCGATGTTATTGGTAATACAAATAACGTTGGTTTCAAAGAAGATGGTACAAGACTAGATGTTAATGTTAATTCTGGTGTTGCCGGTTCAGTTGGACAAGTTGATTGGAGCAGATTTAACGTAGGCGCTAATGAACATGTTAATTTCGGATTTTCAGGATTATCACAAACAATTATAAACCGTGTTTTGGGCGGTCAAGCATCAGAAATTCTTGGTAAACTTACAAATTCTTGTATGAACGGAAATTGTGATTCTTATGCTCAAACAAGTAAAGTTATTTTAATCAACCCTGCTGGTATCGTATTTGGTGCTGGTTCAATGGTTGATTTAAATTCTTTTACAGCTTCAACATTTGATATTAAAGGCGCTAAAAACCTTAAAGGAATGTCTGAATCTGAATTAAATAATTATCAAACAGGTGTATTAAATAAATTCTCTCCTGTTGCTAAAATCAATGGTGAAAACAGAAACTATGGTAATATCACTTTTGATTCAAATTACACAGAAGCTTTTGAAAAAGCAGGTATTAATGTTGCAAAAGGTAAAACATCAATTTCTCTTGATGGCGCTACTTTTGCTCATTTTGATAATAACGGAAACATTATCGACAACAACCCTAATAAATCAATCTCAATCTTATCTGATAACATCAAATATAAAGATTCTTTATTAAGAACAGGTGGTAATTATAACTATGGCGGAAGTTCATTCTCTAACGTAAAATTAATTACTGCTGACGGTGTAACATTTGGTTACTTAGCAAATGGCTATTCAGATAGTTATAAAGTTGCAGATGATACAAAAACAAATGCTGTTAGAAATATCGATATCAACAACAGTGGCTTAGCTGCTGACGCCCAAGCAATTCGTTCAGGTGATGTTCATATCGTTAATAAATCTAACGCAGCAAACTCAAATATTAAAATCGCTAATTCTGTTATCAAAGGTACAAAACTTGTTAACAAAGAAAATGGCGATATTATGATTGTTGGTTCAAATGACGTATTGGTTGACAATTCTCGTCTTGAAACAATCAACATTGAAGGAACACGTACTGTTTACAACAAAGACGGCAGTGTAGCTTCAAAAACTAATTTCAACACTGAAAATCAAAATGGTGGTGAAGTTTATATTTCAGCTGGTAAAAATGCAACAGTTAAAAATTCTTTAATTATGACAGCTGGTACTACTTCAACTGCTGCTAACGCTGCTAATGCTGGCGCTGTTAGAATTATGTCTGGTTCAGGCACTTCAAAAGTTGAAAATTCTAAAATTATTGCTAAAAATGACGTAAAAGTTACTTCTGATAACAAAGTTGATGTTAATAATTCTATAATTCAAGCATCAAACACATTAGTAAGCGGTCAAGCTAAAAATGTTTTATTATCAGCTAAAAATGGCGTAGATTTAACAAATGCTGATATCGACGCTTCTGGTAATGTTAACGTTAAAGCAGCTGATTCTAACAATAATTTAACTGGTAAAGTTAACATTAAAACTGCAAATGGCGGTTCTTCTTTAATTGTTGCTGGTGATAAATTATCTATTCAAGGTACAGACACAAAAATTGATAACGCTAACTTAGTTTATGATGAAATTCATTTCTATAACGATGGAACAACTGGTACAAACAATGTTACAATCGCAAATAATACAACTTTCTCTCCTATAACTTCTGAAGGTAAAGTTGGTGGTGATATCAACCTTGAAACAAATGGTAATTTCACTTTAGATAACGCAACAATGAAACGTGCAGCTTATACATTAAAATTTGATAGAAATGCAGATGACACATTAGTAGATGATGGTACTGCAAAAGCTGTTAAATATACAAAAACTGTTAAAACTGCAGACGCTAATAACTTAAACGTTACTTCAACAAAAGGTGATGTAAATGTTATTAACAAATCTAATGTTCATACTAAAAATGACATTAACTTATTAGCTAAAGAAGGCAATTTAACAATTAACAATTCAACCTTAAAAGCTGATCATAACATCAATGGCGAAGCTACAAAAGGCGCATTATTTGTTAAAGATAACGCTATTGTTAATGCTAATAACGATGTAACATTAAAATCTTTTGAAACAATCACATTTGGTCCTCAAGGTGCTGCAAATGTTAACATCGACAAAACTGCAGGTATCACAGCAGGTAAAAACATTTATATCACTTCAACAAATGGTGATATCAATGCTGAAAAAACAACAATGCCAACTTTAACTTATGGCGAAAGATTAACTTTCAACGCTAAAGGCGATAATAACTTCACAAGTGAAGATAGCTTAAAATCAGTTAACGTTGATTATATTGCTGGTAAATCAAATAACTTTACAACAAAAGGTGATATCCAATTTGTTAATTCATCATTGAAAGCACCAAAAAATAACATCACAACAACTGAAGAAGGTGGCGATGTTATTATGAATAACTTGACAATCAAACAAGCAACAGTAAACGCTAAAGATACAATCACAACAATTAAAGCAAAAGGTAACGTAACAACTAAAGATGTTACAAAATCAGTTGCTTCAGATTTAGCTCAAACTGCCCATAAATTCCCTCAAGATGTTGAAGTGAAAGAAAATGGCACAGCTTCAAATGATCAAGTTCTTGACATTAATCAAACAAAATTAGTTGTTAACACAAAAACTAAATTAACAACTCCTAAAAACAATACAAATGGTAGCATTACTCTTGATATCAAAAACGCATTTAATAAAGACGCAGGTATTGAATTAACTGCTGAAAATGAAAAATGGGATGGTCAAGTTAAAGCTAACGAAGGACCTGAAGTACATATCAATGCTGTAGATGATAAATTAGCTGTTTCAAAAATCGTTACAGATAAATTATTCACAGATGCAAATGATAAAATGTATGCAGCTGATGTAGTTCTTACTCCTGAACAAATCGCTGGTTTACCAGAAGGTACTCCTTCTAAAGGTTATATCGAAGTAAGAGATTATATGGGCTTTAACCAAGATAATGACTTCACTAAAAACCCATCAGACTTTGATTACACAGGAAGTTATGTTCCAGGAACTTATAATGGTCCTGATGGTCCAATTGATGTTAATGAAAAACATACAATTAACTTCGGTGATACAGATGAAGACTTCATCTTAGTTTACCAAAGACCAACAGGTGACTGCCCAGATCTTCCAGATGTAAGACCTTCAGATGATACAGTTGATGATGTTGTAGATTCAATGATTAATCAAATCAAAATTCCTAGAGAACAAGTTGAAATCTCTAAAACATCAAAAGTTTCAGACAATACAATGGATCAAACTTCTAACATAATGTCTGCAGCTGCAAAAGTTGACTTATCTGCTGATGGTGCTAATTCTGACGCTGGCACTCAAAGAGATGAAGAAAAAGAATAATAATTAAATAATTAAAATTCTTTAATAGAAAATCCTCAAACGAAAGTTTGGGGATTTTCTTATGGAAATATTAATCAAAATAAATAAACAAAAGAAAAGCGCCAAAGTTTCGTTTGGCGCTTTTTTGTAAAACTTGATTTTATTTTATTGTTGGTAAATCCAAACATCAAAACCTTTAGATTTAAGAGTTTGAGCTTGATTTTTAGCAACTGAAAAATCTTGATATGAACCCATTTGAACGCAAAAAACATCGCCTGTTTTTCTAACGAACGGTGTTGAAGAAGGAAGTTTTTCTTTAATTTCACTTTGAGCTTTTTGCGCTTCTTCAAAAGTTGAGTATCTTCCAACTAAAACTTTTGATAAAATGGTCACATTTTTTTCTTGAACAGTTGGTTCTTCTTGCTTTTTAGTGTTTTTAATTTCATTTAAAACTTCGGCAATTTTTGGTTTTGTTTCTTGAACTTCAATTTCTTTTGCTTTTTCAAATTTTTCTTTTTTTTCAAGTTTTTTATTGTCTTCAAGATGAACAGGGTCTATAACATCTTCTTTTTGCTTGCCATTTGTGATGATTTTTGCTTCACTTGGTGCATTATCTTCTTGTTGAATTAAAATAAGTCTTTTGTCAATTTTTCTTTGCTCATCTTCTGTTGTGTTAGTGTATTCACTTATGTTTGAAACAGAATTAGGATTATTTAAAGAGAAATCGCCTTTTGCATATTCAATATCAACTTTTGAAGAATACTTCATAATTGCCACAACGATAATAATAAACATTATTATGAAAGTTGCGATAAACAATTGAAATAAAAAGTTAAATTTTGAAATTTTCTTTTTGGGTTTTTCAATTCCCATCTGAATTTTACTTCTTTTATAAGAAAAATAATCTGATGAATTAAAATTCATTATTCAACTACCCCTCTTACTTTGTATGTTGCTAATTTAATGCTTTGTGTTTCTTCTTGGAATTTTTCCATAACTCTTTTTGCGAAATTTTCAACGTTTTCAATTCCCATTTCACTTAAATCAGATACTTCAATCGGCGCACCCTCTTTAATTATGTTAAGAGCTGTGTGAATTAAACAAGAAGTGATTGATTTTGTAGCAATTGAAACAGAAAGTTTACGATTATTATAGAATAAATCGTCGCCATCTCTTTGAACTTTGATGTTGTGTTCTTCTAAAACCTCTTTAATAATTGAAACAAAAAGCCTTTGCGCATAAACCATTCCAATTAAAGAAATGTCATATTGTTCAATTATGAAATTCAACATTTTTTTAGAATAAATCGGTTCATTGTTGATAACATCTTCAATATCAACCATTTCACTTAGTTTAACTTCAACTTCACCTATAAAAGCAACAATTGAATCTCCTCTTAATTTAAAATTTTTATAAATCCAATGAGGTGAAAGCTCGCTACCTGTATATTTAATTTCTTTATCTATAAAAAGTGTATTCATTTAAAAAATTTCCTCTATCAGTTTTGGTTTTTTGCTTTTTAAAATTGCATTTTTTAATAGCTTACAAGACATACATTCGCCACAGTGCTTTTTATTTGTGTTTTTAAAAGAGTTATAGCAGCTTTTAATTAAATTTAATGGCACATTGTTATCTATAGCATAATTTATTATATCAATTTTATCCATGCCAAGACAAGGTGCTATAACATTTGGATGATTTAAAGTTGAAAATTTAAAAAATTCATCGGCTGTTTTTGTAAAATCTTCTGTATTATCAGGAAAATCGACTCCTTCTTCTTTGTTTGCGCCAAAAATAATTGCATTAATATTTAACTTATCGCAATATGAAGCGGCAATATTTAAAAATAATCCGTTTCTATTTGGAATCCAAACAGATTTCAAATCGTTAAAATCTTTAATTTCTTCATTTGTTAAAGCATTATTTGATAAATCTTTTAAAAAAGGTAAATCAATTAAGATTAAATTTAATTTATAAAAATCAGATATTTCTTGCGCTGCTTTTTTTTCTTCTAAAAAAGCCTTTTGACCATAATTAAAAAATAATCCATAATTAATTTCATAATTTTTTTTCGCAAGGTCAAGTGAAACCAAGCTGTCTAATCCGCCAGAAAGAAGTATTATTCCTTTTTTTAACATTTAATCTTCTCCGATTTCTTCTAAAATTTCTTTTGCATAATTTTTAAGTTCTTCTTCAAAATTTCCTTCTAAAACTTCGTTTAAAATTCTTTCGTCAGAAATATTATATAAAGCTACAAGCGCATTTTTCTTAACTTCAAGGTCACAATCAAACTTTAATCTTTCATAAATTAAATTAAAAGCCTCTTTATTATCTGAATTCATCAAAGCCTCAATAGCGCTTATTCTAACCCTTTGAGATTTATCCATTAAAGATTTTTTTAAAATATCAAGAGCTTTTTTGTCGTTTGAAATATCAAGTTTTGAAATAGCTTCTAAAATTCTTTCTTTTAAATAAGAAAACTTATCTAAAAACATCTGCTTTGTATTAATAATTGTATCAAAAACATCAAGCGCTCGACTATCTCCTAAAAGCCCTAGTGCAACAACAGCTGATTCTTTAATATAAGCAGAATTTTCTTTTTCATCTGTCACAACTTTTGTTAATGAATCAAAAGCGTTTTTATCCCCAATTTTACCAAGGGCTTCGGCTGCTGCAAGCCTTATTTTATAATTAGATTGCTTATCATTTAAACAAAATAAAAGCGCTTGCAAGGCAGATTTATCTTTATAATTAGAAATTGTTTTAATAGCTAAAACTTTAAGGTCATAAAAAGAATTATCTTGAATTGGTTTTAAAATGAAATCAATTAAATTTGAAAAATTAGTGCTAAATTTTTTCTCATTTATCTCTCTAATTGTTTGATTTAAAATCTTAAAATCTTTTTCATTTAAAAGAATGTAATTATAAGCGTTTGCAAGTTCTTCATTTGAAAGATTGTGTTTCATTTCTTCAAAAAAATCTTTCAAAGAAGAAGACGGGTTTTGTTTCAAATAAGATAATTTGAAATCGATATAAGAAGTAATTTCTTTAATATCTTTCATTTTAACCCCTAAGCTAATATGAAAAATTTAACCATAAAGATAAATTCTTGTAAACTTTTTTTAAATTGTTGTAAAAACACTCTTTAAACTCTTTCGTTTTGGTGTTAAAACATGACAGAATGAGGAAGTTTAAACACTGATAATGTCAGAAATATCTTATCAACAAGCAGTCGAACAAATAAAAAACAGTTTAGATATAGTGGATGTTGTATCTAAATATGTTGTGCTGAAAAAAGCAGGAAGAAATTATCAAGGACTTTGTCCTTTTCATAATGAAAAAACTCCCTCTTTTGTTGTTACTCCTGATAAACAAATTTTTAAATGTTTTGGCTGCGGCGAAGGTGGCGACGTTCTTACTTTTTTAATGAAAATAAATAATCAAACTTTTGCCGAAGTAATTGAAGAACAAGCCCTTAACCTTGGAATAGAACTTCCAAAACATAACTTAAAAAATTCTCAAATGCACAAGGCTGAAAAAGAACGTCTTTATGATGTTATGGATTTAGCTTTAAAATTTTTCAAGAAAAATCTTTTATCTAATCAAAAGGCTTTAGAATATCTTGAAAAAAGAGGAATAAACGAAGTTGCAATTGGAAAATTTGACCTTGGCTTAGCGCCAAAAGGAAATTTTGAACTTAAAAACTATTTATCAAACCTTGGTTTCACTATTGATGAACTTTCAAAAGCAGGCTTGGTTTATGAAAAAGACGCAATTTTTTATGACAGATTTAAAAATAGAATAATAATTCCTATTAAAAATGCCAATTCTGACGTTATTGCCTTTGGCGCAAGAGCAATTATAGATGGGCAAATGCCAAAATATATCAACTCTCCTGAAAGTATGATTTATAATAAAAGTTCTGTACTTTTTGGGCTAAATCGTGCTAAAGATGAAATTCAAAAACGTGATAGCGTTATTTTTATGGAAGGATATTTTGATGTAATTTCTGCTCATCTTGGCGGGGTGGAAAATGCCGTTGCTACTTGTGGAACTGCCCTAACTCCTCAACATATTAAATTAATAAGCAGATTTTGCCCCCACAGAAGAATTTATCTTGCTTTTGATACTGATAGCGCAGGTAAAAAAGCAATTGTCCATGGTGCTGAAGTAATTAAAAATATCTTTAGTGCATTAGGTGATATCAAGCAATATGATTCAAATTTTCAAAATGAAGGCTCAAATGTTTGTGAAATAAGGGTTGTTCAAGAAATTGAAGGAAAAGACCCTGATGAATTTATCCGTGAATTTGGTGGCGAAGAATACCTTAAAAAAGTTGAACAAGCTCCCTTGCTTTTAGATTATCAACTTAATCAAATTTATAAAGATATTCCACAAGATTTATCTCCTCAACAAAAAAGTTTTTATGTCGTACAAATTGCCGATATTTTGTATCAAATTAAAAATCCCGTAATTTTGGACGATTATATAAAAGTAGCGGCTTTTAAATTAAATGTATCTGAAACCGTTTTAAAAACTCAAATTCAAAATAAACAAGCAGATGAATTTGGCATTTTGAAAGTTGAAAACAATGAAGAAATATTAAATTTAAAATCTTTAATTCATACTGATAGCAAAACTCAATATGAACTTATTGAAGAAAACCTTATCAAACTTGCTTTTGCGGCAAGTGATGAAGATAAAAAATCTTATTTTTTGAATAAAATTCAAAGTTATAACCCAGAAGCGCAAGACAACAAAATGATTTTTGAAGAAATTGAAAAATGTTTCGCTGAAGTAAATAATGTTGATGAACTAGCAAAAAAACTTTTTCTCGGGTTTTATAATGAACAGAACATTCAAAAAAAGATATCCGATAATATTTTTTCTTCGCAACAATTCAATAATCTAACTACCGAAGATTACATTAAGGCGATAGACGAAACAATATTCAGATTAGAAAAACTTAAAATCCAAAACAAGAAAGATGAATTGAAAAAACTTCTTAAAGACAACTCTTTATCAGAAGAAGAAAAATTGAAAATTTCAACACAAATCTTTCAAGATTTTAAAAATGACAACAAACAGATTGGAGAATAATTAATGAGCAGAAAAAGAAATTCTGATAGTTCTGTAATTAACGTTTTAGATAAGTCTGAAATGATTGAAGAAGATGAGTATTTTGAAAGTACTGGTCTTGAAACAGATAATATTTCAAACATAATGAGAACCCAAGGCGTTAACACAGTTGAAACTAATAGCGTTTCAGGATTTTTTGATCAACATGATGAAGAAGATCAATCCGAAAATGATATTACTCCCCCTAAAGGAATTTCTGTAGATGACCCTGTTAGAATGTACTTAAGAGAAATCGGCAGAATTAAACTTTTAACTGCTGATGAAGAAATCGATTTAGCAAGAAAAATCGTTGCAGGGGGTAACAGCGGCGCTGTTGCTAAAAGAAAACTTGTTCAAGCTAACTTGCGTTTAGTAGTTTCAATTGCTAAAAAATATGTTGGTCGTGGAATGTTATTTCTTGATTTAATCCAAGAAGGAAACCTTGGTTTAATAAGAGCTGCTGAAAAATTCGACCACGAAAGAGGATATAAATTTTCAACTTATGCAACTTGGTGGATTAGACAAGCAATCACTCGTGCAATTGCTGACCAAGCTAGAACAATCAGAATCCCTGTTCACATGGTTGAAACAATTAATAAACTTAAAAAAGTTACAAGAAAATTAGCCCAAGAACTTGCAAGAAAACCATCTGAAGAAGAATTAAGCCAAGAAATGGGTATTTCAATTAATAAATTAAGAGAAATAATTAAAGTAGCTCAAGAACCTCTATCTCTTGAAACACCAATCGGTAAAGAAGAAGATTCTCGCCTTGGCGATTTCATTGAAGATAAAGACGCTGATGCACCTGTTAAAACGGTTGCCCATGAACTTTTAAGAGAAGATTTAGCAGAAGTGCTTGGTTCTCTATCTCCTCGTGAAAGAGATGTTTTAAGACTTCGTTTTGGCATGGACGACGGCCGCCAAAGAACTCTTGAAGAAGTTGGTCAATTATTCGGTGTTACTCGTGAACGTATTAGACAAATTGAAGCAAAAGCCTTAAGAAAATTAAGACATCCAAACCGCTCTAAACGTTTAAAAGAATATGTTGAAGTTTAATAAAAAAGCCCTCAAAAGAGGGCTTTTTAAATATAAAATTAAACCTTAATTAATCCTTCTTTAATTAGCACATTTTTAACTCTTAATTCAAAGTCATCTTCATTTTCGCTAGAATTAAACATAGGTAATAACCCTGCTAGAAGATAATTTAGATTTACATCATAATCTTTTAATAACAATACTAATTTTTCATTATTCAACAAAGTTCTATTTGTTTCAATATTAGAATAAAATTGCTTTGAAATCCCCAAGCTCTCTCCCATCTGCTCTTGCGTTAAGTTAAGGGCTTGTCTGATTTTTTTTAATCTTTGTCCTTGTGTTGTCATAAATTACCACTTTGTATTTACATGTATTGACAAGTATTGTAATTTATGTATATAATAAAACTATTAATATACTTAATCACTTTATATTAATATACCATATACAAACTATATTTGACAAAATAATTCATAAGGGCTTTTGTCTAAAATTTTTGTCATGCAAAAAATACATGGAAAAATAGGTTAATTTTAAATGGAAAAGATTTATAAATATAATCTTGCCAAGTTTTTGGCGGGGTTTTCTTTGATTGAAATTTTAATCGCTTTAATAATAATTTCTTTAATTACAGCTGCTTTTATTCCGATTTTAACTAAAAAAGTTTCTAAAATAACCGTTCATACAACAAGCGGTTTAACAACAGAATGTTCTGATAAATTTTCAGAAGATTGTTCATTATGTACTGAATATGAATGTATAATGTGTTCTAAAAATTGCTTGGACGGCAAATATAAATCCCTTAAATGTGAATGTGAAAATTGTAAAGATAAATATGGCGCTTGTAAAACTTGTAATAAAGATAGATGTACGCTTTGTGAAGAAGGTTATTATATTAAAAATGGCGCTTGCGCAGAATGTTCCGTTGGATGCCCTGCTGGTAAAACTTGTTTTTGTGATGGCATAACTCAAAATGATTCATGTGATATTGGTAATTACATCCAAAATAACGCATGTAAACCATGCTCAGCAAAATTTGGGGTAAATTGCGCAACTTGTAATGTAAATATGTGTACTTCTTGTAAATGGAGTTACTTTTTAAAAGACGGTTCTTGTTTATATTGTAGAACTTATAATGAAGCTAAAAATTGTGACGCTTGTACATCAGAGCGTGCTGATGACTGTATAAGCTGCGGTGGTGGTGCAATTTTTGATACCGATTCATCCGGAAATAAAATCTGTTCGTGGTGTTCTTCTTTTATTCCTAATTGCACAAGTTGTGAAAATAAAAATGAATGTAGAGAATGTGGAAACGGTAATTTTTTAAATCTCTCTAAAAAATGTCAAGAATGCTCTATTGATGGATGTATTACGTGTAAAAATAACGTTTCAAGTCCACAATGCACAACATGTACTGGTGATAAGTATCTTGAAAATAATATTTGTAAACCTTGTACAAATATTGATGAAAACTGCGCAGGTTGTTCTAATGGCGTAACTTGCGTATCTTGTAAGCAGGGTTATCATTTATCTGATGATAAAAAAAGTTGCTTAAAAAACGGTGAAACTGCAAACTGTAGCGATGAAAACTTTATGCAAATTAATAACTATTGCGTTACAAGAAAAAACATGGGTGACGCCTCTCTTTTATCAATTCCTTCAACCGTTACAATTGTAAATGTTGGTGAAAATTGTTACAGTTCAACGGGAAAATGTTGCTGGAAGGGTCAAACTGCAAGCTATACTTGTAAAACAACAAATGGTGATTATTCAGCTTGTAATAGAACAGTTTGTAATTACGCTGCTGCTAAAGAAATTTGTTCAAAATTTAACTATGAGGGTAAAACTTGGAAATTGCCAAATGATTATATTTTAAACACATTTTATAAATATACAATTGGTTTAGGTAATGATGGCTTCATGATGTGTTGTACAGAAGGATATAATACTTCTAAATGTTACAAAACAACAGATTGTAAGGGTTCATTGTTAAATGAATGTCGCCCTAATGAAGTTTGGGGAGAAGTGAGATTCTTTGCATTTTTCAGTGCCACTTGGTCTAAATCTGAATCAAAACTTCAAGAAAGCTCTGCTAAAGGTGTTCGTTGTATAAGTGATTTATAAACTTCATGTTATTTTGTGTATTTTTGGGGACACCCTCTCGTCCCCTTTTTTTAAAGCGCAAGCCGGTGCGATGAATGTTAATGCGTTGAGCATTGACATTCAAACAGTCG
>CAKUXO010000007.1 GCA_934700385.1 uncultured Candidatus Melainabacteria bacterium | reverse complement strand
GAAACTGCTTGTGGACACAGCCTATACACCGTTCTAAAAGACGTTTTAATACAGTAACTCAATATATTAAAATTAAAAACCCCTAAAATCAGGGGGTATAAAATCTAAACCAACAACCCTAAAAACCTTTTTTGCAACATTTCTGTGTTTGTATTATAATTACAGCAATACAAAAAAGGAGAGAAATTTATGGGTTTAATGGACGGTAAAAAGGGTATTATTTTTGGCGTTTCAAATAAATTTGGTATTGCAAACGCAATAGCAGAGCAACTACACGCTCAAGGCGCTGAAATTGCTTTTACATACGCTAATGAAGCTATGGAAAAAAGAGTTCGCCCAATTGCAGAATCAATGAACGCAAAACTTTGTCTTGAATGTGACGTTACAAAAGATGAAGATGTAAAAAAAGTTTTTGAAGAATACCAAAAAATATACGATAAACTTGACTTCGTAGTTCACGCTGTGGCTTTTGCTAATAAAGATGATTTAGTTGGCGAATTTTACACAGTTTCTCGTGAAGGTTGGGATTTAGCTATGCATGTAAGTGCATATTCACTTGTTACAATTTCAAAATATGCTAAACCTCAAATGGAAGCTTCTGGCGGCGGTTCTATTTTAGCCCTAACTTATCTTGGTGCTACAAAAGTTGTTGCTAACTATAATATTATGGGTGTTGCAAAAGCTGCGCTTGAATCTTCAATGAGATTTATTGCCGCCGACCTTGGTAAATATAACATCAGATGTAACTGTTTATCAGCAGGACCAATCAAAACTATGGCAGCAAAAGGCATTGGCGGATTTGATAGAATGTTAAAAGCAAACGCTCTAAAAGCACCTCTAAAACGTCCACCACATGTTGAAGAAGTTGGTAAAGCTGCACTATATCTACTTTCTGACTTATCTTCAGGTGTAACTGCTCAAGTTCAATTTGTTGATTGCGGCGCTAGCGAAGTTTTTGCTTCACTAGATGAAATGGCACAAATTCAATTTTAGTTTATAAGTTTAGATTTTAAAAACCCCCTGACTTTCAGGGGGTTTTAGTTTTCTGTGTTTTTGTTGGGCAAGTATAATCTATCCTATCTCACACACCATTCTACAATATGTCATCCTGAACTCGTTTCAGGATCTGGTATGTTTCAGTGTTTACAAGGGTTTTGCCCTGTTTCTATCAATGAAACTTGGTAAGATCCCGAAACAAGGTTCGGGATGACGAGTCCTATAATGGTGTATTGGCTTCACACACCTATTGCCCTCGTCTGCGTTCGTTAAGCCCAATCGGGCTGTGCCTGCAAACCATGGTAAGGACTCCGCTCTGTCCGCCAATGCTCAACGCATTGTCGTCACGAGCTTCGCACACCTATTGCCCTCAACTTCGTTCACCAAGTTCGCCCTGCGAACTAAGGTTCACTCGTTTCAGGTTATATATCCTGAAAGTTCTCAATGCTTTCGGATGTGTCTGTTTTTAAGGTTTGACCGATTGCTTTTTCAAGGTTAGCTCGAGCGCTATTATAGTCGTATATAGTTTGAAAATAATTTAATTTTGCTTGAGAAAGTGCAACTTGAGAGTCTTTTAATTCAATAACATCGCCATAACCGACTTTATATCTGCCTGATGTTAATTCATAGTTTTCTAAAGCCTTATCCATAGCGGTTTTTGCAACGGGTATTCTTGCTTTTGCGTCTTTTAATTTTGTATAAACACTTTGAATTTCATAATAAATATCGTTAATCTGCGCTTTTGTATCAAATTGAACTTGTTTATATGTTGCTTTTGCTTCTTTAATTTGAGTAGCAATTAAAACAGGGTTAACTGTTGGAAAAGTTAAATATCCGCCATAATTATACCAATTTCTATCTGTAAAGCTATCAACGCCACCTTTTCCATATCCTGCTTGAAATTCAAGACTTGGTAAAAAGGTTTTCCAAGATAACTTAACCCCTTGATTTGCCATATCAACATTTAACATAGCGCTTTTCATATCAGGGCGAGCTTCGTTCGCTATTTCAACCGCCTCTTTCATAGTAATTGAAACAGGTTCATATTTTATAGAAGTATCTATCATATATGGATCAACAAAAGGTAAACCAATTGCATTATTCAATTGTGAATAAGCGATATCAAGGTTATTTTCTGCTGAAATAAGTTGCGCTTTTGCGTCTTCTAGGTTTGTTTGAGCAAAAAGCACATCAACTTTTGTTTTTGTGCCAACTTCCCAAAAAGCCATCGCTTGATGATAAGTTTTTGTGTAGCTATCTAGTGTATCTTTTGCAACTTTTTTCTTATCATAAGCAAACATAAGGTTATAATATGCGTCTTTAACCGCACAAACCACTTCATTAACCGTTTTATCAATATCTGCTTTTGATTTTTCATAAGAAATTTTATCAATAGTATATTGATTTTGAGTGTAACCAAAATCCCAAACAAGCTGTTTAATGTTGATTTGACCTAAGGTATATTTATTATAAGCTGAACCTTTCATGTTTTTAATCATACTTAAATCGGGCATATTATGGGTCATTGAAGATGTCCAATCAAGCCTTGGGGTATAGCCTGCTAAGGTTTCATATTTTTTATATTTTGCTATTTCAGATTGAGCATAGCTAGAGCGGATTTTTGGGTTGTTAATTAATGCAAGCTCAATACAATCTGCTAAGTTGAGTTCGATTGATTTTGAAACTCCGCCCTCTAGTTTAACTGCTTTATCTGAAGTTTCACCAACATTCATATAAACATCAGTCGGAATTGAATATTCTTTTTTAACTTTATCAGTTATTTTATATTGCCTTTTTTGTTTTTCAGGCTTAACTTTAATTTTCTTAACCTTTTGGTCTTTTTTAAATATTTTCTTTCCGATATCTAAATCTTTATTTTCTTCATTAGAAAACGCACTAAGTGTCAAAGTTAAAAGACAAAAAGCCACTAATGAAACTTTAATTTTCTTGTTCATTATTACCTCTATCTTCTTTATTTTTATTATGACATCTTTTTTTAGTATCTTCCCTTAATTGCTGAATTATTACATAAAATGCAGGTACTAAAATTGTACCAACTACAGCTGCTGCTACCATGCCACCAAAAACAGTTACACCAAGAGATTGTCTTGAGTTTGACCCAGGGCCAACTGCAAAAACAAGAGGTAAAATACCGAAAATAAACGCTAGTACTGTCATCATAACCGCTCTAAATCTTGTTGTTGCAGCTTTATATGCAGCATCTATTATAGATAAGCCGTTTTCTTCGTGTTCTGTTTTTGCAAACTCAATAATCAAAATCGCTTGTTTTGCAGCCAAACCAATTAACATAATAAGCCCGATTTGAGCATATAAGTCTAAAGATTGACCCCATAAATATTGAAATAATATAGCGCCCAACATCGCAATCGGCGCAATTAACATTACCCCAACAGGTAACATCCAGCTTTCATATAAAGCAACCAAGAATAAATAAACAAATACCAAAGCCATCATTAAAACAATTGTTGTTTGTCCTTGAGATTCATTTTCTTGTAAAGATGTACCACTCCAAGCAAAAGTCATATCATCTGGTAAATTTTCTTTTGATAGTTTTTCCATTTCTTTAATGGCGTCCCCTGAAGATTGACCTTTTGCAGGGCTACCTTGAATTTGAATAGATTTATACATATTAAATCTTGTTATGTCATAAGGACCAACAACAGGTTCTATTTTAACAAGAGTTGAAAGTGGTGCTGATGAATTTGAAGCGGTTTTAACATAAACTTTATCAATTGAATTAATCGTAGAACGATAAACTTCATCAGCCGACATCATAACCCTAAATACACGCCCATAAAGGTTAAAGTCGTTAACATAATATGTACCAAATTGGCTTGATAGAGCGGTATAAACATCTTGAATGTTAATACCTTGAGCCATGATTTTTTCATAGTCAATTTTCACAAGTAATTGTGGAGTTTGTGAGTTATATTGAGTGAAAACACTTGTTAATTTAGGGTCTTGATTAGCTTTTGCAATTAATTTTTTGGCTTCTTGGTGAAGTTCTTGCGGAGTTCTTTCCCCTTTATCTAACAATTGATATTCAAAACCACCAAACATAGATAAACCTGAAATTGCAGGCGGAACAAATGAATACATGGTTATATTAGGATATTTTGCGCTTAGTGCATTAGCTCTAGACATAATATCTTCAATTGTTTGTTTTGAATTATATTTTTGTTCTTTAGACATAAATAAAGATTTAACAAAAGATGGTTTTAATCTTGTTCTCCAATCTGTTAAATTGGTGATTAAAATTGCTGTATTTTGCCCTTGGAAACCATTTAAGGATAAAACCGAGCGCACCCCTGGGATATTAAGAAAATCCTCGGTAACATTTTTTGTTAATTCACCGGTTTTAGCTAAAGAAGAACCGTCTTTAAGTTGAATTGTTGTAAACATAGAGCCTGAATCTTCAGTAGGTAAAAAGCCCGATGGAATTAATTTAAACATAGCCAACAAGCCAACAACAAGAACTAAATATGTAATTATTGTTCTTTTTGGAACTTCAATAAAATATCTTGAACCGTGCATATAGCTATCTTTAGTTCTTTCAAAAGCTCTATCGAATTTTTTAAGAGATACATCCCATCCATAAGCTAAAAATTCTCCCCAAGCCTTAGCTTTTGCAAAGCCTTGAAGATTTTCTTTATCTTTCCAATAATCTCGATATAGTTCTCTATATTTTTCATAAAAACTTCTTTGTGGCATTTCTTCTTTTGTTCTTAAGAAAATTGAACATAAAGCCGGTGCTAATGTTAGCGCCATAACTGTTGAAATACCAACTGAAACAGCAATTGTTAGGGCGAATTGTTGATACATTTTACCTGTAATCCCAGGGATAAATGCAACCGGAACAAATACCGCCATTAATACAAGAGAGGTTGCAATAACAGCACCTGAAACTTCTTCCATTGAGATAATTGCCGCCTCTTTTGGTTTTAAGCCAAGCTCAATGTGCCTTTGTACGTTTTCAACAACAACAATAGCGTCATCTACAACCGTACCAACTGCCAGAACCAAGCCAAAAAGCGTTAAGGTATTAATTGAAAAACCAAAAACCGCAAACGCAGCAAAAGTACCGATTAAAGACACAGGAATAGCGCAAAACGGAACAATTGAAGCTCGCCAATCTCCTAAGAATAAATATACCGTTGCTACAACGATAAATACAGCTAAAACAATTGCCATAATAACTTCGTGCAAAGAGTCTTTAACTGAATCTGTTGCGTTATAAAAAATTGAATATTTTATGCCGTCAGGAAAAGATTTAGATAATTCTTCCATTCTTTTGTTACATTTTTGCGCAACATCAATTGAATTTGCGTAAGATAATTGGCTAACAGACATAACTGCAACAGATTTATTATCCACTTTACCGTCTGTTACATAGTTTTCACCTGCAAGTTCAACCCTTGCAACGTCAGATAATCTAATGCTTTGTCCGTTTACTTCTGATTTAACAACGATGTTTTCAAATTCTTCTTTTGTTTTTAAACGTCCGGAAGTTCTTAAAGTAATTGCCATATCGGGCTTGTTAACAAGTGGTTCATTACCTAATGAACCTGCTGAAACTTGTGCATTTTGAGCAGTTATTGCACTAGCTACTTCTGATGGTGAAACATTTAAGGCTGCCATTTTTTGGCTATCAAGCCAAACTCTCATAGAGTAATCTTTTCCACCAAAAACTTGAACCTCTGCAACCCCATAAATACGAGCAAGTTCATCTTTTAAATAGATAGAAGCATAGTTTGATAAAGTTACAAGGTCAACCGAGTTATCAGGTGAATAAATACCATAATATAATAATCCGCCGCCACCTGTGTTTTGTTTAACGGTTAAACCATATCTTGATACATCAGAGGGCAGACGAGAAGTTACCAAAGAAACTTTATTTTGAACATTAACAACATTCATATCGGGGTCTGAACCAACCTCAAAATAAATAGTAAGACGGTATTGCCCGTCTTTAGAATCTGATGACATATATAACATACGTTCAACACCATTTACTGCTGATTCAATTGGCGCTGCAACAGTTGATTCAATTACATCTGAACTCGCACCCATATAAGTTGCACTAACTGTAACCTGTGGGGGTGTAATTGTAGGATATTCTTCAAGAGCAAGGTTTTTCATCGCAATAAAACCAACAAGCATTATTACAATTGAAATTACAAAGGCGAACCTTGGTCTATCTATAAAAAATTTAGATGAAAACATCTTTTATTAACTCCGTTATTATTATTGTTGTTGTTCTTGTTTTTCTTGTTGTGAAACTATTTTCACAGGAATTTTTAACATTAATTTTGTTAAATTTGTTGAAATAAATTTATCTTCTTTAGTTAAACCGTCTTTAATTATCCAATAGTTTTCATATTGACCGTTATCTGTAAAATATTTTTGACTTACTAAGTTTTTATCGTCAACAGTGTAAACATATCTTCCTTTGTTATCTTGTAAAGTAAGTTCTTGAGGCACAAGTAAAGCTCTTGTAACTTGATTAGAATATACTTTTACTTTCACAAAATCCCCAGGGATTAAGGTATTATCAGGGTTTTCAAATGTTGCACGAAAATCAATTGTGCCTGTTGAAGTTGAAATTTGATTATCAAGAAAATCTTGAACACCTTTTCTAGGATAAATTGTGTTATCAGGTAAAATAACATCCACTAAAACGGGTTTTGAACCTTTTTTAGGAAGAAAATCAAGCTTTCTTAATTCTTCAAATTGTTTTGAATCAACGCTATATTTTACATAAATTGGATTTGTTTTTGTAATTGTAGCTAAAGGACCAGAGCTAATTGAAACATAATTTCCTTCTTGAATTTGTAAAGAGCCGATTTTACCATCTACAGGCGCTTTAATTAAAGTATAGCTATAGTTTCTTTGTGCTTCTGCTAACTGTGCACTTGCAGATTTAACAGCAGCTTGGGCAGCTTGTTTGTCAGAAAAAAGACCGTCATAAGTTGATTTTGAAATATAATCTTTTTTAACTAATTCTTCGCCACGAGCATAATCTCTTTGTGCTTTATATAGTTGTGCTTTTGCAGTTTGAAGGTCTGCTTTTGCTTTGTTTAATGCGTTTAAATATTGAGTTTGTTCAATTGTGAATAAAACTTGTCCTTTTCTAACAAAATCACCCTCTTGGAAGTGTTTTTTTTGAAGATAGCCGTCAATTCTGGCTACTAAATCAACTTTATTTTTAGATTGAATTCTCCCAGGGATTTCAATTGATTTATAGATATCTTTTTCAATCGGTTGTTGAAGCTCAACGCTTGGAACAGAGCTTAGTGCAAGCGCTTTAGCCCTTTGGTTTTCACCATATTTTGTTATTGAAAATCTTACTAAAATTAAAGACAATATTACAATAGATGTTATTATAAGAATTTTTTTCATTTTTCCTCAAAATCTCCCCGTTTTGCAAACTTCATCATAACATAAATTTTTTATATTTGAAAATCCCCCTAATTACGCATATTTTTAAGCGTTTAGGGTGTATTAAATTTTATGTTTAAGATAGAATTATTTTAAAAATTTAAATCAAGGAAGAAATAATGGAAGATTTAAAATTAAAAGCTAAAAATATTGTTGATAACGCTCATAAAAGTTTAAAAGAAACTTTTGAAAAGATTGATGAAATAACAGAATTTAACCAAGCAAAAGTTTTAGACGCTTTTTATAAAAATAAAATTGGTGAAGAACATTTTTATACTGTAACAGGTTACGGGCACGATGACATTGGGCGTGAAGCGCTTGATAACGTTTTTAAAGATACCTTTAAGGCAGAAGCTGCGATTGTTCGTCCTCATTTTGTTTCAGGCTCGCACACAATCGCCTGTGCTTTATTTGGAGTTTTAAGATATGGCGATAGATTAGTTTCAATTGCAGGTGAACCTTATGACACAATGCAGCAGATAATCGGTTCAAGACCAAATTGCGATGACTTTGAAACAAGTTTAATGGGGCATGGAGTTAAATATAGCGAAGTTCCTCTTAAAGGTGGCTTAGAAGTTGATTATGAAAACATTGAAAAATATCTTGAACCCGATACAAAAATGGTTCTAATTCA
Source organism: uncultured Candidatus Melainabacteria bacterium (assembly GCA_934700385.1). Lineage (GTDB taxonomy): Bacteria > Cyanobacteriota > Vampirovibrionia > Gastranaerophilales > Gastranaerophilaceae > RUG14156. Next base: position 65,364 of record CAKUXO010000007.1, on the reverse strand, counting down.
ACGTTCTCGTGGATATTCATTAAGAAAACCTTTATCTATAAGTGATATTGAAAAAATCGTTAAAATTGTTAAAAACAAAAATCCTGAAATTTGTTGCTTTGTGGATAATTGCTATGGCGAATTTATGGAAGAAAAAGAGCCAATTGAAGTTGGGGCTGATTTAATTGCAGGTAGTTTAATTAAAAACCCAGGGGGCGGCATTGTTGAAGCAGGGGGATATATTGCAGGTAAGAAAAAATATGTTGACCTTGCGGCTCGTCGTTTAACTGCCCCTGGGATAGGTGCCGAAGGTGGCGCTATGCACAATCAAACAAGAGTTATGTTACAAGGGTTCTTTATGGCGCCCTCTATTACATCAGGTGCGCATAAAGGGGCAATTTTAGCAGCAAAAGTTTTTGAAGATATGGGCTTTGTAACTTTCCCTTCTTCAAACACAAAAAGAACAGATTTAATTCAAACAATTCAATTTAATAATGAAAAAGAACAACAAGCCTTTTGTGCTATGGTTCAAAGATATTCTCCCGTTGAAAGCTATTTAACACCAATTCCTGATACTGTCCCTGGGTATGATTGTAATTTATTAATGGCAGGGGGAAGTTTTATAGAGGGTTCAACAATTGAACTTTCAGCTGATGGACCTACAAGAGCACCTTGGGCAATTTATATGCAAGGGGGATTAAGCTATTTCCACGTTAAAATTGCGCTTAAAGGAGTTGTTGAAAAATTATTAGAGGGCGGAAATTAAGGTTTTATTTTACATAAACAATTAAAACCGCACCAAAAATCATAATCAAGCACCCTATAAGTTTTTTAAAAATGTTCTTTTCTTTAAAATACTTATACCCTAAAAACACGCTTAGAATGCTTGAAAGCTGAAACAAACTTAAAACAAGCCCAACTTCCATTATCTTAAATAAATAGTTTGTACAAAGCTGCATAAGCCCCATGGTGCTTGATAAAAGTAAAATTAAACCCAAAAAATTCTTTTCAACTTTTTCAAATTTATAGTTTCTTATTTTCATAAATAACAATGAAAATAACATTGAAAACCCTGCCCACAAAAATAAAGCAGTAATTGAAGAAGATAGAACAATTATCTTTTTAATAAAAATCGCTTCTAAAGATGTAAATAAAACCGCAACAAGGCGATAAATTACATCTTTTCTTTTAAAAAATTTAAGGCTAAAACCCTCTTTTGTTGTGTTAAAAATAAAATAAGAACCAAATATTATCAAAATGACCCCTAAAAAAGCCCTTGTTGAGGGGATTTCTTTTAAAAAGAAAAACCCAAAAATCAAGCTAAAGATAATTTTATATGAATTAATTGGAACAAGAATTGATAATTCACCATCTTTTAGGGCTTTTATTTGAAAAGCATTACCAATTGCCCCAAAGAGCCCTGAAATTAAAGCGAAAAGAAAAACATTTGTGTTTGAAAAATTAAAAAATTTATAAAAAATAAGGCAAAAGATAGCTAAAATTAAATAAGCTAAAAAGTTAATATAATTAGCATTCAGCCTTAGCGCAAGTTTCTTTTGAAATACACTAGAAAATGAATTAGATAATATCCTTAAAATTACAAGAAAAATAATTAAAGTCATAATAATTAATCTTCTAAAAATTTATATTTTAGCGCCCATAATCCGCACAAAAAGGCAATTAAGCTCATCAAAATTAAAATTTTATCTACTCCAAAATTTTGACCAATTACACCTAAAGGCGCTAAAAACAATGCGCCTAAACCCCAACTAAAGCCTTGCATAACCCCACTTACAACCCCTGTATTTTGAGGCATCGCCTTTTGAGCTCGAACAAGAATAATCCCAACAGATAACATAATAAAAAAGCCCGTTGAGATGAATAATATACAAGCAAGATACTTATAGCTATTTAAAATATATAAAAATATCAAAATTAAAGGCAATATGCTTAAAAATGAAAGAGCAATAACACCATTAGAAGTTATTTTCTTTTCAATTTTAGAGCTTATTATAGCCGCTAAGCCCCCTGTTATAAAAAACAAAGTTACAATTAAGCCCGTTGTTTCAAGGCTAAAACCTTGTTTTTGTAATAAAAACGGAATATATGTTCCAAAAGAAATGCTAACTGCGGATTTTACAGTTGAAATCAAAGTTAAAAAGACACAGGTTTTATTCTTCATAATTTCTTTCATAACTAAAAAGAAATTATCTTTTGTGTAACAATCTTTTGAAGGCATTTTAGGAACAAAGAAATATAAAAATATCGCTGAACTTAACCCTAATAAACTTAAAAACAACAAGGCATTTTGCCCAAAATGTTCAACTGTAAAAGTTGAAAGATAAGGTCCTATTGCATAACCAATTGTACCTAAACCTAAAAATATTCCCATAGCACGAGATAAATTAGGATTATTTTTATTAAAATCTTTAATTAAGGCGCTAACTTGCGGATGAAAAAAGGCATTTCCAATCATCCCTAAAAGTAAGCAGGTTAAAAAGAAAGAAACTGTGTTTGCTTTTATTGCTAAAGGAATGAAAATAGAAGTTAAAACCAAGCCCCAAACCATAAAAATTCTGTGGCGAAGTTTATCTGCTATAAAACCAAAAACAGGTTGAAGCATTGATGAAACAAGGTGTCCTAGAGCAATTATTAAACTAATATACGCTAAATTAATCCCTAATTTTGTTGTAATTAAAGGATATAAAGGGACTAAGAGTGCAGCGTATAAATCTATATTAAAATGTCCAAAGCTGAGCCCAAAAATTGCTCTTGTTGTTTTAGAAAATATATTTTTCATAGTTTTAATGTTTAAAATGTCTAATACCTGTTGCAATCATAGAAATATTTAATTTATCTGCTGTTTCAATAACATCTTTATCTTTAATTGAACCAGCCGGCTGAATTATAGCGCTAACTCTATTTTGAGCGGCAACTTGGATGTTATCAATAGCAGGGAAAAAGCCATCACTTGCTATAACGCTATCTTTAGGTGAATCACAAACCTTTGAAAGCGCTATTTCAACACTTGAAACCCTGCTTGTTTGACCGCCACAAATTCCTAAGGTTCTTAAATCTTTTGCTACAACAATAGCATTAGATTTAACATGTTTTACAACCTTAAAAGCAAAAATCATATCTTCAACTTCTCTTTGCTCGGGCTTTTTCTTTGTAATTACTTTAAAAGTTTTAACATCAAGCTCTTTTGTGTCTTTTTCTTGAATTAAAGCGCCAAAAGGAGTCAGTTTAATTTCTTCATCACAAAAACTTAAAATATTTTTATATGGAGTGTTAATTTTAATTACTCTTAAATTTTTCTTCTTTTGAAGTTCTAAAAGCGCTTCAGCGCTGTAACTTGGCGCAATAATTACTTCAAGAAACATTTGAGTTAATTTTTTAGCTAGTGGAAGTTCAACTTCTTTAGTGAAAACAACAACTCCGCCAAAAGGGCTAATTGGGTCTGAATCAAGAGCTTTATCCCAAGCGCTTTCAAGATTTGATGAAAGAGCAACCGCACAAGGGGTTGTGTGTTTTATAATTACACAAGCACAAACATCAAAAAATTCTGCTGCAAGTTCAAGCCCTGCTGTTGAATCTAAGATATTGTTATAAGACATTTCTTTACCATTTAATAAAACCCAATCGAGCTCTTTATCGTAGCTATATAAAGAAGCCTTTTGATGAGGGTTTTCGCCATATCTTAAATTTTGAAGTTTATTAAAATAAAGCGCTTTTGAATTTTCTTCTTGTTTAAATTGATTAGATAATTTTTTTTCAATTAGAAAATCGTATTTTGAAGTTTTTAAAAATGCCTTAAGGGCAAGTTCTTCTCTTTTCTTTTCATCAATTTCATCTAAATCAATTGAATAGTCATCACTTGAAGAAATAACTATAACATTTTGATAGTTTTTTGCAGCCGCTCTTAAAAGGCTAACGCCCCCGATATCAATGTTTGATAAAAGAGTTTCTGTTTCAATATTTTTATTTATATATTCTTCAAAAGGATAAAGGTCAACTGCCACAAGGTCAAAGCCTTCAATATTTTCTTTTTGCTTTTCTTCTTTTGTTGCTAAAATTTCAGCAAAAATTCTAGGATGAAGTGATTTAACCTTACCCCCTAAAAGTTCATCAAACCCCGTTAAACCAGAACTTTCTTCCACTTCAAAACCTTTATCTTTTAAATAAAGAGCTGTATTTTTTGTTGCAATTAATTTATATTTTTTATCAATTAAATTTTTAGCAAGAATTTCTAGGTTTTCTTTATTAAAAATACTTAAATATGCTTTTTTGTTTTCCATCTTATTTTCCTTTAAATCTTCAACAATATTCTACAATAAAATAATAAAAATTTGTTGCAAAATCTTAACAACATTGAAATAGTATAGAAGTAATATATTATATTATTGGGAGGAATTATGCCCCCAATTCGGATAAAATTAGCTAATTAAATGGATAAGAATAAGTGAATGAACATTTAAAACTTTTAATAGAAGATATTAAAAAACTTTGGTTAAAACTTGATGTCAATCAAAAATTTTCTATTGCCGCATTGTTAGTTGCGATGATAGTGGTCGGCGTATTTTTCATTGTAAAAGCAACAGAGCCTAATTGGACTGTTTTATATTCTGATTTATCTAAAACAGACGTTGCTTCAATTACTGAAAGTCTTAAAAAAAGCGGTTATGCTTTTAAAGTTTCAGATGATAAAACCGCAATTTTAGTAAGAAATCAAGATAAAGAAGATTTACAGCTTTTTGTTGCTGAAAACGATTTAATTAAAGATACCTCGGGCGGTTTTGAACTTTTAGATGACTTACAACTTGGTTCAACCGATTTTAAAAATAAACTTACAAAACAAAGAATTTTTCAAGGGGAATTAACTCGCTCTATTGAAAAAATTAACGGCGTTTCAAAAGCAAGAGTTCAATTAGCAGAACCTGAACGCTCTATTTTTTCAGATAATGACGAAGAACCCTCTGCTAGTGTTGTTTTAATTTTAGAACCCTCTGTTAAATTAAAACCAAGCCAAATTCTTGCAATTAAAAACCTTGTTGCATATTCAATTCCAAGATTAACAAACGACAGAGTTTTTATAACAGACCAATTTGGAAATGTTTTATCTGAAGATGTTTCAAAAAATTCTTCAGATATGCAAACATATAGAATTAATTTTGAAAAAGAAGCAGCGAAAAAAATTAAAGATACTCTTGAAACAATAATGGGAAAAGATAATGTTTCTGTTCAAGTTTCAACAGTAATGGACTTTAATCAAACAAGAGCAACAATTGAAAGCTACACTCCAAATAAAGATTCTCAAACAGGAATTGTTGTTTCTCAACAAGGTGAAAAAGAAGTATATTCTAATCCGCAAGGTTTACCTTCTAATCAAAATTCAAATTCTAAAGAACCAACAGAACAAACATCAAACCCTTTGCCTCAAGATGAACAAACTCAAGCCCTTGAAGCACAGGTAGATAATCCATCTGAATTACCATTAAATCAAACAGCAGCAAAAACAACAAACTATAATGAAAATCAAGGTGGATCTTCTGATAAAGATGTTAGAAAATTAAGCTATGAAAAAGAAAAATCTGCAACAACTTATGCCGTTACAAAAGAGGTTAAACAGGTTGTTTATGCCCCAGGGTCAGTTGTTAGAATGAGTGTAGCGGTTGCAGTTAATAAAATTTTAACAGACACAGAAAAAGAAGAAATTGAAAATCTTGTTATAGCAGCAACAGGCATGGATAGCTCTAGGGGTGATGTTGTTAATGTAACAAGTTTAAAATTCACAGGTATTGACAATTCTCTTGAAGAAGAACAAAATAAACTTGAACAACAAAAGTTCACAATGGAAATTTTGACCTTTATATTTAAAAATGTTTCACCTGTGTTTATAATTTTAATTTTGGGTCTAATTGCACTTCATAACTTTGGAAATGTTCTTAAAGGACCACAACCAAAAGAAGAAGATGAAGAAGTTGAAGAAACAGAAGATAACACACCATCTTTTGACCCTTATTTAATGTTACAACAACAAAACCCAAACACAGAAGATTTTTATCAACAAGATGTTCAATTTACCTCTGCGGTTGATAAAAAGAAAAGTGAAATTATTAATACAATTTTAGGAAACCCAGAAGAAGCAGCAAGGATACTAACTTCATATATTAAGGAATAAGAAAGTAAACAAAATAAAATGGCAAATATTCGTTTAGAACAAATGACAGCAACGCAAAAAGTTGCAGCACTGTTAATCACCCTAGGTCCAAGTGCTGCTTCTGAAATCATGAAAAATATCGAAGATGATTCAGCCCTTGAACAAATCACGATTGAAATTGCAGGCATGTCAAAATTGCCACAAGAAGTTATTGAAGCAATTGTAGATGAATTTCATGCCGTTTTTCAGGCTTCATCTATGTTAGCCTCGGGCGGTATGGCTTATGCTCGTGAACTTTTAGAAAAGGCTTATGGGGCTTCTGAAGCTAATGATATTTTAAATAGATTAGTTACAATCTTAAATTCTAATCCTTTTCAATTTTTTAATGAGGCAGACCCTGTGCAGCTTGCAACCTCTTTTCAAAATGAAAATCCGCAACTTATTGCTTTGATTTTAGCTTATTTAAAACCTGAACAATCTGCAAAAGTTTTAAATTGCTTAGCACCTAATATTCAACACAAAGTTGCACTAAAAATCGCACAAATGGAAACAACCAACCCAGAAGTTATTTCAGAAGTTGAAAAAATTGTTGAATCAAGATTTTCAAATGTTGTTGCTTCCGATTTTTCAAAAGCTGGCGGAACGAAAACTCTTGCAAGCATTTTAAATAGCACAGATAGAGCTACAGAAAAAAATGTTATAGAAATGATGGAAATGGAAACACCGGAACTAGCTGAAGACGTAAGAAGTCTTATGTTTGTGTTTGAAGATATCATTCAACTCGATGACGCCTCAATTCAAAGAGTTTTAAGAGAGGTTGATCAAAGAGATTTAGCAACATCACTAAAAGGTGCTAAAGATGAAGTTAAAAATAAAATCCTTAAAAACCTTTCAGAACGTGCCCAAGGCGTTTTATTAGAAGATATTGAATATATGGGCCCTGTTAGAACAAAAGAAGTTCAAAAGGCGCAATCTAAGATTGTTGGTGTCATAAAAGCACTTGAAGCCGTTGGGGAAGTTACAATTTACCGTGGCGGTCAAGAGGATGAATTAATTGAGTAAGATAAAACTTGATAACATAAATTTTGATAACGACGATTTTGTTGTAAAACTTGATGATGAAACTTCTCATCATCATTCTTCTAATGTTTCAAATGAAGAAGAAATAAAACCTCTTGAAGAACATAATTCTGAAACTTTGATTGATGAAATTGAACAAAAAATCATTGATGAGGCAAAATTAAAAGCCCAAGAAATTCTTGAACAGGCACAAAATGAAATTAAGAAAAAAGAAGAAAATCTTGAACTTGAAAAAGAAAAAATCATTGATGAGGCAAAATTAAAAGCCCAAGAAATTCTTGAACAAGCGCAAAATGAAATTAAACAAAAAGAAGAAAATCTTGAACTTGAAAAAGAAAAATTAATTAATGAAGCACAAGCACAAATTGAACAAGAAAGAGTTGAGCAAGCAAAAAAAGGGTATGATGAGGGTTATCAAGACGCAGGTTTAAAATTTATTGAAGAAAATGAAGAAAAAATCAAAAAATTTGAAAAATTTATAAGTCATCAATTTGAAATAAAAGAAAAAATAATCAAATCTGCCTCTTTTGATATAGCTTCAATTATTTCAAACATAGCAAAAAAGGTTATTTTAAAAGAAATTAGCCCAGAAATTATTGATAATATTATCAAAAAAACAATAACTCTTTTTGAAAAAAAAGAAGATATAACAATTATTTTAAGTGAGGATTATGCAAAACTTCTTTTAGATTTTCAAAATAAAAATTTAGATAATGAAGAAAAAATCAACTTTGAAAACTTTAAGCAATATCAAGGTTTTGAGGTTGTTTATAATTCTAAGTTTGCGCCCGATACAATTATTATTGAAAATTTAAAAGAAAGATATGACGCTTCAATTAATTCTCAATTAGATATTTTAATTAGAGATATCTATCAAAATTTTGAAAACGGAAACATCAACCTAGAAGAATATCAAGAAAAATCTGAAACAAATGAAGCTGAATGAATTAAATGAAACCATAAATAATTCTAAAACAATTTCAAAAATCGGAAAAATTGTTGAAATAATCGGGCTAACTCTTGTGGCAGACGGTCCTGAGTCTTCTATTGGCGATTTTTGTCATATTATTTCTCAAAACGGAAATGAAGAAGAAATTATTTATGCCGAAGTTGTTGGTTTTAGACAAGATAGAATTCTTTTAATGCCCTTAGGGTCAATTGATAGGCTCTGTGCCGGTGCTAAGGTGATTAACACAGGTTCATCTATGAAAGTAAAGGTTTCACAATCTCTTTTAGGCAGGGTTTTAGACGGATTAGGTAACCCTATCGATTTAAAAGGGGAAATAATTGCCGATGAATATTATCCGATTAATGCTAAAATAATTAACCCAATGGAAAGAAAGCCGATTGATGAGGTGTTGCCCCTTGGTTTAAGGGCAATTGACGGACTTAATACAATTGGTAAAGGGCAAAGGGTTGGGATTTTTGCAGGTTCAGGTGTTGGTAAATCAACAACCTTAGCGATGATTGCTAAAAATACATCTGCTGATATTAATGTTATAGCCCTAATTGGTGAACGTGGCAGAGAGGTTAGAGAATTTATTGAACACACAATGGGTAGTGAGGGCATGAAACGCTCTATTGTTGTTTGTGCAACATCTGAGCAACCGGCATTAGTTAAAATTAAAGCCTCTTTTGTGGCATGCGCTATTGCTGAATATTTTAGAGATAAAGGAAAAGATGTTTTATTTATGCTAGATAGCGTTACTCGTATAGCCCTAGCTCAAAGAGAAGTCGGGCTTGCAGTTGGTGAACCTCCTGCAACTCGTGGCTATACGCCATCTGTTTTTGCGCTTTTACCACGCTTTTTAGAACGAGCCGGCGCAAATAAATTTGGTACTATAACAGGTCTTTATACTGTTTTAGTTGAAGGTGACGATATGAATGAACCTATTGCAGACGCAGCAAGAAGTATTTTAGATGGTCATATTGTTTTATCACGTGCTTTGGCTCATAAAAATCATTATCCTGCTATTGATGTTCTAGCTAGTATTTCACGTGTTATGAATAATATTGTTTCAGATGAACAAAAAGAAGCCTCGGGAATTATTAGAAATTTAATGGCAAGTTACAAAAAAAATGAAGATTTGATTAATATAGGAGCTTATGTAAAAGGTTCTGACCCAATGACAGATAAAGCGATTTTATTAAATGATAAAATAGAAGCATACTTAACCCAAAAAACAAATGAAAAAAGCGATTTTGAAGTTACAAAAAATGAGCTTATAAATTTATCAAAAATGTAGAAAAATTTTATGGTAAAATTAACCTATAACTAAAAAATTAAAGGAAAAACTATGATAAAAGCTCAACGTGGAACAAAAGATATATTTGGAGATGAAATTTTAACTTGGCAGTGGATTTTAGCTAATGCCCAAGATACCTTTCAAAGCGCTTGTTTTGAAGAAATTAAAACCCCAATTTTTGAAGCAACAAACCTTTTTCAAAGAGGAGTTGGAGATTCCACAGATATCGTAAATAAAGAAATGTACACTTTTTGTGTTGGGGGCAAAGATAAAAATTCTGATTCAATTACACTTCGCCCTGAAAACACAGCAGGTGTTGTAAGAGCATACATTGAACACAACTTAAACCGCCAAAGTCCGCCACAAAAATTTTGGTATTTTGGACCGATGTTTCGTTATGAACGCCCACAAGCAGGCAGACAAAGACAATTTCATCAAATTGGGGTTGAAATGTTTGGAGTTAAGGAAGCAACTGCGGACGCAGAAGTTATTTTAGCTGCGGTTAATTTCTTAAAATCTTTAGGTTTAGATAATCTTGAAGTTGAACTTAACTCTCTTGGTTGTTCAAAATGTAAAACAGATTATAGAAATTCTATTAAAGAAGTTCTAGCGCCTTATTTAGACTCACTTTGCGACGATTGCAAAATGCGTTATGAAAAAAATCCTTTAAGAATTTTAGATTGCAAAAATGAAGATTGTCAAAAAATCTTTGAAAAAGAAGAAGTTAAAAAAGTTATTTTTAGCGACTATATTTGTGACGATTGCAAAAATCATTTTGAAGAATTAAAAGAATATTTAGATGTTTTAAACATAAAATATAAATTAAATAAACTTCTTGTAAGAGGGCTTGATTATTATAATAGAACCGTTTTTGAAATTAAAAGCGAAGCTCTTGGCTCTCAAAGTGCCGTTTGTGGCGGTGGAAGATACGATGGACTTGTTGAAATGTTAGGTGGCACACCTACTCCTGCCGTTGGTTTTGCGATGGGTGTAGAGCGCTTATATACCTTAGTTTCAAAAATCGAAAAAGAAAAAATTGATTTCTTTGTTGTTTCAACAAATCAAAAAGAAACTCTTAAACTAACTCAAAAATTAAGACAAAATTCCAAAAAAGTTGACTTTGATTTTAGCGCAAGAAAGTTCTCAAAACAACTTGAAAAAGCATCAAAAGTTGCCCGCTATGCCCTTATTTTAGGGGAAGATGAGCTTGAAAAAGGATACTTTAGCGTTAAAAATCTTGAAAACGGAACCCAAGAAAAAATAGATAATTTTGAAGAACTTTTAAAAATCTAATTTTACCCTCAATGATTTTTGTAGTAAAATAAGAAAAAGTCATGCCCTAAAAAGCATGGATAATTATTTAGGAAAGTTTTGTTTTGACTATTATTGATAAAAAAGAAATGGAAATTTGGGATGGATTTATCTCGAGTTTAGAAGCCAAGCTCCCAATTGTTGTCCGTCCTTGGATAACATCGCTTGAGCCTGCCTTGCCTTTATTAGAACAAAGTGAAAACGAAATTTTCCTTATAAAAAGTTCTCAAAGTTTTGGTATTCAAGTTTTACAACAAAAACACTTAAAAGAAATTGAAGAAGAACTTTATAACGCAACAAACATCAAAAGAGCCGTGCGCTTTGTTTTAGATGAAACAATTAAAAAGAAAAAGCCAAAACCAGCCTCATCTCCAATTGAAAAAGAACACGAGCAAACCGTTAAAAAAATGGAAAACCTTGCTCAAATGCACTCTTTTTGCGGTTTAAATTTAAAATATACTTTTGAAAATTTTGTTGAGGGGGATAATTCTCATTTTGCTTTTAATATCGCCAAAATGATTTCAGAAGCCCCAGGGCAAAAATACAATCCGCTTTTTATTTCAGGCTCTGTTGGATTAGGTAAAACCCACTTAATGCAAGCTATTGGGCATAAAATTTTAAAGAATTTTCCTAATTTAAAAGTTAGATACACAAAAGCTGAAGAATTTGGAAATAAATTGATTGAATCCCTTAATGGTTGTAAAAACACAGGCGATTTAAACGAAAAAATGCGCAAATTTAGAGATATGCACAGAAATGTTGATGTTCTTTTAATTGACGATATTCAATGGATTGACGGCAAAAAAAGAACAGAAGAAGAAATTTTTAACACTTTTGACGCACTATATCATGCTGGTAAACAAATTGTTTTTGCATCAGATAGACCCCTATCTGCTTTTGAATTAATCCCAGATAGATTAAGAAGTCGTTTTGAATGGGGAATTGAAGCTAAAATCACTATTCCAGACCTTAAAACAAGAACAGAAATTGTTAAAAAACATTCTATTACTTCAAATTTTCCAATAAGTGAAGAAGTTGCAATTTTTCTAGCCCAAGAATTTAATACAAACATAAGAGAACTAGAAGGCGCATATAATAAAGCAAGCGCTATGGCTTCAATTGAAGGGGTTGAACTTACAATTGAAAACGCAAAAGAGTTTTTAAATCTTGAAGAAAAAAGAAAAAAAATCACCACAAAAGATATAATTGAAACCTGCGCAAAATATTTTTCTGTTGAAAAAGATGAAATTTTATCTAGCGCAAGAGCCAAAGAAGTTGTTAACGCAAGAAAATATGCTATCTATTTTTCAAGAAAACTATTAGACTTAAGCTATCCTGTTTTAGCAAAAGAATTCAAAAAAAATCATACAACAATTATGTATCAGTTTGATAAATTAAAAGAAGATTTAAAATCAAACAAAGCTATGCGAATTATAGAAGAAGAACTCCAAGAATTAATTGAAAGATGTTAAAAAATAAAAAATTTTATTTAAAGTCTTTAGGTTGTAAACAAAATCAACTTGAAGGACAAATAATTGAAAATGAACTTATTGAAATAGGTTTAAAAAAGGTTGAAACCCTTGAAGAATGTGACATTTTCATTTTAAATTCTTGTTCAGTTACATCTCACAGCGATTCAACTTCAAATTATCTTTTAAACCATGCTAAAAAAACTAATCCTAAAATAAAAACTGTTTTAACAGGGTGTTGCGCTCAAACATATAAGCAGCACAAGGATTTTAACTATTCTAAAATAGATTTAATTTTAGGAAATTCTGAAAAAATGAATATTGAAAAATATATTCAAGAAATTTATGAAAAAGAAAACGCTTTTTTTGTTGAAGATATTTTTAATCAAAAAGAATTTGAAAATAAATTCTTAATCAACCCAAATTCAACAAGGGTTAACATCAAAATTCAAGATGGCTGTAATAATCGTTGCAGCTATTGCATAATCCCTTACGCAAGGGGAAATTCTCGTTCTAATTCAATTGAAAATATTTTAACTCAAGTTAATTTAACCATTGAAAAAGGTATTAAAGAAATTGTTTTAACGGGAATTCACATTGGACAATGGGGTTTAGAATTTAATAAAAAATTTATTGATGTTCTAAAGGCAATTGAAACAACCTCAATTCCAAGATATCGCCTTGGCTCACTATATGTTAATGAAATAGATGATGAATTAATTGATTTTTTGGCTCATTCTAAAAAATTCTGCCCTCATTTTCATTTATCCTTACAATCAATGTGCGATAAAACCTTGAAAAATATGAACAGAAACTATACAACAAAAGAAGCCTTTGAAACAATTGAAAAACTGCACAAAAACTTTAACTTACCTTATTTAGGCTCTGATATAATTGTTGGTTTTCCTTATGAAACAGATGAAGATTTTAATATTACTTATGAAAATCTTAAAAAGGCGAAACTTTCTTCAATTCATTGTTTTCCTTATTCAAAAAGAGAAAACACACCCGCTTTTTCAATGCCACAAGTGCAAGATAGCATAAAAACTGCCCGTGTTAAAAAGGTTATGGAGTTATCTAAAGAATTATATAAAGAATTTTTAGAAAAAAATAAAAATACAGTTCAAGAAATTCTTATTGAGAAAAAATCGCCTAAAACTGGGCTATATAGCGCCACAACAAGAAATTATATTAAAATTAAGCTAAATGAAAAAGATGATAATTTAAGACACACCTTGAAAAATGTTTGTTTAAAAGAGTATGTTTAATGCGGATTAGCTTACACTTTGGGCTCCTGTGGGCATTTCGGCTCTGTTTTTGCAAAATCTGCAAAAACAGCCTCAATTGTCCTACGTCGCCTATCGACTGCTTGAATGTCAATGCGCAACGCATTGCCATTCATCGCACCGGCTCACGCTTTCTACTCGAAACCGAGTTGCTTTATAGTATTCTTATCTTTAAGCCAATTTTTTTGAACCTTAACAAAAAGTTCAAGAAAAACTTTCTTTTCTAGGATTTTTTCAAGTTCTAATCTTGCGCCAGAGCCGATTTTTTTAAGCATAGAACCTTGTTTACCAATGATAATACCTTTTTGGCTTTCATTATTCACGATTATTTTTGCTTTTATTTTATCAATTTTTTCTTCTTCTTTATATTCTTCAACTAAAACCGCAACGCTATGAGGAACTTCATCTTTTGTATTTAAAATGATGTTTTCTCTAATTATTTCACAGGCGATTTCACGCATAGAGCTATCTGTAACAACATCCTCATCATAAAATTTTTCGCCGTAAGGAAGATATGTTTTAATTTTTTTAATTAAATCATCGATATTGCGTCCTGTTTTAGCGCTAATTTTCACTGTATCTATATTTTTTTCAAACATCTTTTTATAACTAAAAAGATTAAGTTCTCTTTTTTCAAGATTTTTAATTAAATCAACCTTATTTAAAACAAGGATAATCGGCGCTTTTGCGTTTTTAAGATAATTTTCCCAAATCCATTTATCCCCTAAACCGCAAGGCTCATTAGCATCAACCAAAAACAAAATTAAATCAGTATCATCAAGCGCTTCTTTAGATTGATTAGAAAGATATTTTCCAAGTTCATTCAAGGGTTTATGCACCCCTGGGGTATCAATTATTATAAATTGAGAGTTATTATCTGTATAAACACCTTTTAAATTTTTTCTTGTAGTTTGTTTTAGAGGGGTTGCTATTGCAATCTTTTGACCAAGAATTTTATTTAAAAGGGTTGATTTTCCAACGTTTGGTCGAGCGATTAGGGTAATAATTCCAGATTTAAAATTTTCTTCTTTGTTTTCAGTATTTTTCATTTTGTTCACAAATTGCACAATGTAGTATATTTATATTATAATATTAATAATAACTAAAACATTTTTAAAAGGATAGTAAAACGTGAATAGAGTTTTTGCAAAAGCTATAAATATATTTTTCGGTTTATTTATTTTTACAGAGGCTGTTTTTGCGCTTAGCTCAGAATATAAAAATTCATTAGATAAAGTTGAATTAACAAAAACAAAAGATGGCTCATATTCTGTTAATTTATACACTCAAAAAACCTTTAATGAACCTGTTAAAATAATTAAAAAGAACGATTTAAACTATTATATTTTACTTCCTGAAACAAAAAATTCTGCTTCTGTTATTTCTTCTCAAAAAGAAGATATTAAAGATGTTTCGGCTTCAATGTATTCTTATGCTGGGGCCGATGTTAAAAATGGTTATACAAAAATTAATATTAATACAACAAAACCGCTTAACTTTTCTTTAGCTGTAAAAACAACTTCGCAACCAACAAAACAAGCAGCAGCTTCAAAAGTTGCAAGTGCGCCACAGGTTCAAAAAGAAACAACTAAACAGCCCCAAAAAGAGATTATTCAAGAGGATAAATCTCAAAAAAAAAATTTGGTTTCAAAGGAAATAAAAAATTTAATTCCGAAAGTTAGCGTTAATTCAACAACAAAAAAATATCAAGAACAAAAAAACATCCCTCAAACACAACAAAAACAACTTCAACCAAAAAAAGTTGAAAAAACCCCTGTGCAAAAAAATACGCAAAAACCCGCTCAAAAAATAACACAAAAACCAATTCAAAAACCAGCGCAAAAAGAAATTGTTACTCCTAAAAAAGTTGAAGAACCAATTAAAGAAGTTGCGCAAGAACATGCGCAAGAACCCGTGCAACAAGAAATTCAAGATGTTGAACAAGGGCTAGAGCAAGATATAGCGCAAAATGAGCAACAAGAAGAAACTTTTGAAAATCAACCATTTGAACAAGATACATCTTTTGTTGAAAATGAAGAAAACAGCGTTAGCGCTTTCTTTTCAAAAGCAAAAGAAAAATTAAGCTATTATAAAAATAAACTTGAAGAAAGTCTTTATTTTTATGGTTTAGAGCTTAAAGACCTTATTATTATGTTCTTTGCGGCAATTGTTACTTTCATTATAATGATTTTCTTCTTAACAAGAAAATCAAATTCTGAACCAAAATTAAAATTAAAATCAGACCTTGTTTCAAAACAAGATAAAACACCGCTTAAAAGAAAAAATAACGGCGGTCAATCTAAAACAAATTCAGGACAATATTTTGTTTTTGATAATAATGTTAAACAAACAGGTTTCATCAGCCCTGCAACATCTTCAACTCATAGAAACTATGAGCTTTCAAGCTATGACCCTGATATAAGAAACTATAAAACTGTTTCTAAGAAAGATTATCATCCTGATAGCGAATATGATATCATTCAAAAAATCTTAAAAGAAGATAGCTTTATTGATTATTCTCAAGATGAAATTAACTTTAATCAAAATAAAGTTGCTTTTGATAATATTACAACACCTGATTTTCAGGATAATTTTGAAGAAAAACCAAAACCACAAATAAAAGCGCAACAACAAGTTCAACAAAAAGAAGAAATTAAAGAGCCTGTTGTTTTATCTAGTGTTGAAATAGCGCCAGAACGTGGGTTTATGTGTGTTTCATATAACAACAGCATAAATCTTGTTGGTTATATTTTTGATGATGTTTTTGCGCTTTATAATTTCAAATTACCAAAACTTGAAAACTATGAAATTAAATATCGCTTAACTGCTAAAGATGACAAAAGCGCAAGTTTCATTGTTAAAGTTATGAACACAAAATTTTATGTTACAGTTACTAATAAATCAATGAAACTGGAAGTGGTGATTTAATGTCTGAAAACAAAAAGGAATTCAGTTTCATCAAAAAGAAAAAGAAAACCTTATCTGAAATTTTGAACACCAAAAATTGGGGCATTGATTTCGATAAAAATGAATATAAAGAAATTATCCTTTCTAACTCCAATCATCCGGAATCTTTAAATAACCCTCTCTCTTAACGCTAAAACCAAAAGTGCAAAGGTTTTTCTTAGAAGATTTAAAAATAAATTCCCAATTTAGGGTTTCAATTAAAGTTTTTGCTATGTTTATATTAGTAGAAGTGCCAAGAGCGTTAAAATCAACAGAATTTTCTTTATATTTTGAAAAAAGTGCTTGGATTTTTTCTTTTGAAATATAATACGCATGACATTTAATTAAGAAAAAAAGCCTGTCATCTTTTTCTTTTAAGGAAATATTGATGTTTTTATTTTCAAAAGAAATGCCACAAGCGCAAATTAAAAGATTATCAATTATCTTTTGAAAGAATAATTCGCTGCCAATTATTAAGACATCTTTTTGCAGATTTAATTTGAATTTTTGATTTCTATCTTTCGCATAAATTTCAGTTTGAGAAATTCTTTCTTGAATTTTTTTATACGCTGTTATAAATTCAGATGAAAATTTTGAATTATCTTCATCAAAATCAATTATATGTAAAGCATTTTCAATTGAATTTCTTACAAAAGTGCTTGAAACATTAATATGATTTAAAAGCTCTTGTGCCATGTCTTTTGAAGCATGCTCAAAAGAAGTTAAAAGAAAATCAACCGCCTGTTTTTGCGCAGCAATCGGCGTTTTGATATCATGCGCCAAAGCGCAACGCACACTATTTAATTTACTTAGAGCCTTTAGAAGTAACTTGTCCTTTAAATCTTCCATTACTGCCATTCCCCTTATGTTTTATTTAATTATATAATACGACAGTAATATTATTTTGTATATTAGACATGTGGGTAATGCGGGTAAATTGGGTTTATAGCCTGATAACAACAATTAAAATTTATCTATAAAAAACTAAAGTTTTTCGCTTACAAATTTTCCCATATAAAAAGCGGCTTGCGCCGCTTAATTCCAACTATTCATTATTTACGTCTTATAGTCTGTTTTTCGGATTAAGAAATTCAGGGATGTCTAAAGAGCTTGAACCTGTTGAAGGTGCTGATTGTTCTCTTGGTTTTTCTTCATTTTGTGTAGATGGCATGCCAAATGGGAATGAAGATGAGCCTGAACCTAATGTCGGTGTGTTAAATCCGCCAAATAAACCGGCTGCGGATAATTTATTATCTTGTGCGGTTGGAATTGAAACTTCGCCGTTTTTTAATTCAAAACCTGTTGCGATAATTGTAATTTGAATATCGTTTTGAATGCTATCATCAACAACTGCACCGAAGATAACATCTGCGTCATCTGCAACTGCGTCGTGGATAACGTTTGCTGCTTCATTAACTTCAAATAATGTCATATCAGGACCACCTGTAACATTCATGATGATACCTGTTGCACCATTAATTGATGTTTCAAGAAGTTTTGAATCAATTGCTAATTTAGCAGCTTCCATTGCTCTGCCTTCGCCTGATGATCTACCGATACCCATTAATGCAGAACCGGATGATTGCATAATAGTTTTAACATCGGCAAAGTCAACGTTGATTAAACCACCAACAAGGATGATATCTGAAATACCTTTAATACCACATAATAGAACTTCATCAACTACAGCAAAAGCGTCTTTGAATGTTGTTCTTCTTTCAACAACTTCCATTAATTTATCGTTTGGAATTACGATAAGAGCGTCAACGTTTTCTTTTAATTTTTCAAGACCTTGAAGTGCTTGAGCTAATCTTTTTTTACCTTCAAATTTGAAAGGTTTTGTAACAACACCAATGGTTAATGCGCCCATTTCTTTTGCAATTTTAGCAACAACAGGAGCAGCACCAGTACCAGTACCACCGCCCATGCCGGCTGTAACGAAAACCATATCGGCGCTATCTAGTGCAACTGTGATATCTTCTCTTGATTCTTCAGCTGCTTTTTCACCAACAGATGGATTTCCGCCTGCGCCTAAACCATTTGTAAGTTTTGTACCAAGTTGAACTTTTCTTGGTGCGCTTGATAATTCTAAAACTTGAGCGTCAGTGTTCATTGCCCAAAATTCAACACCACTTAATCCTGATGCAATCATTCTATTAACGGCATTACCACCGCCACCGCCAACACCAACTACTTTAATATTAGCGTTAGATGAATATCTAGGATATTCGCTTGGTTGTCTGTCATAATTATCTAATTTGAACTTGTCCACTTATAAGCCCTCTTAATTTGTCTTTTATTTTACTATATTTTAAAAGTAAGAATATGTAAAGAATTTCTAATATAAGTATGTCCTAAATTTAACATAAATTCAAATTTTGTTATTTTAGTTCATCTATTATTCATATATTTACTATTTTACACCACTTTTTCTTTAAAACAAATTATTTTTTAAAAATTAAATTTAAGCTATAATAAATTTTAATGAATAATTCTTCAAAAAAATCAAGCACTTTTAAACTTCTTTTTCTTTTGGGCATGCTTTTAGGAAAAGAACTTAATAAAAATGAAATTGTGGAAGAATTTAACAATTCTGATATTCAATTTAATAAAGTTTCGATTAATAAATATATTTCTATTTTAAAATCTTCGGGAATTAATATTTTAACAAGAAAAGAAAACAACGAAAACTATTATAAAATTCCTCAAAAAGAACTTGAAATTAACCTAAATAAAGAAGAACTTTTAATCATTTCCCAAGTTAAAAGGCTTTTAATTGCTCAAAAAGATTATAAAAACATAAGAAGATTTATGAGGATTTTATATAAATATTCTAAATTCATTAAAAATCAAGAAGTTGTGGATGATTTAATGAATTTTGGATATTATTCAACTCTTAATTGGCATGTTGTTTTAAAACTTGAAGAATTAGCCAAAACAAAAGATATTGTTACAATTGAATATATTTTACCAAGTGGAGATACAAAAGACATAACACTTCATCTTGATTGTCTTAAAATCGGCAATTTATCAAACAAACTTTATATCCATGGAATTTTAGAAAATGGTTTTGAATTTTCTCATCTGCCCTTAGATAAAATTTATCGAGTTAAAAAAGTTGAGCAAAAGTGCGTTCCTTTTAACTTTAGAACCCCTTTATTAAAATATATTATTTCAAAAGAAGTTTTTGATAAAAATAAAATGGGTGAACAAGAAAAAATTTTAAAAGAAGATGAAAGTTATATAACCCTTGAAACCCCAATAACAGACACTTTTTCTATTTTACAAAAACTTTTTTCATATTGTCCTGATTTATATTATGTTTCAGATGAAAACATAAAAAATGCCTTAAAAGAAAAACTGGAAATCCTAAAAGCAAGCTATGATTGAAAACCTACTTATCACCAAAAAACAAATAAAACTTGCAAAACTCTTAATGAATGATTTTGTTCATAAAGATGTTATTTTAGCGACTTTAGATATTAAAGAAGCCGTTTTTTCAAAATATTTAACCCAATTGAAAAAAGTCGGTTTTAATATCATAAAAAAAGATAGAAAATATCGAATTAAATCTTATTCAAATCAAATTAACCTAAGTCATTTTGAAAATTGTTTTCTTGCTTATGTTCTTGGTCTTTCTAAAACAATGCTTTCAAAAGAAAAATTCCAAGCGCTTTTTAAAATTTATGGAAAATTATCTGAATTAAATTCAAAAGAAAATTTCCAAGAAACCTTAAAATATTTAAAAAAATATCTAAAAAAGCAATTGAATAACAAATTTCAAAAGAAAATCAAAATTCTTGAAAAATATATTGAAGAAGAAAGAATACTTGAAATTACAACTCTTAATAAAAAAATTCTTGAATTAACTCCAAAGAGTTTTGAATTTGAAAAAGATAAAATAAACGCTATTTTTTTAGATAACATGAATAAAAAATTCATAAGTATTCCAATTGATAATATAGCAAGGATTTTCCCCTTGAATGACTTTCATCTTTTTGATAGCACACAAGAAACAATCTTTGAAATATATGGACGTTTAAAAGACACCTATCTTCTTAAAAACGATGAAATTTTAATTGATTCTTTTAAAGATAAAATTGTTGTTTCAAACTATGGACAAGATAAAAATTTATTGTTTAAAAGGCTTTTAAAATATGACACTTTAGCTAAAATAATTTTTCCAAAGTCAGACGCTGAAAAATTTTCAAATTTAATTAAAAAATCTCTTGATAATCTTGATAAATTTGATAATAATATAATCAAAGAGGAAAAATGAAAAGACAAAAAAAATTTTTTATTTTAGGAATAATTTTAACCTTTTTAGCAATTTTGTGTGTAACGTTTTTGCCATTTTTTGTTAGAAATGTTTTCTTTAAAACAACTTTATCATACTATATTTGGATGTCTTTAGAGGCAATACTATTATTTTTTGGGTATGTTTTCTTTCTTTTTTCACCAAAATATTTTCTAAATCAAATCGTTTACGTTTGTTTTTTAATAACGTTTTATTTTTTCTATATTAAAGTTATTATATTTTAATTAATCAAAAAAATGTTGTAAAATAAAAATAAAAAAGAATAGAAAAATGGAAGATAAAAAAACTTTAATTTTAATAGATGGTCATGCCCTTGCTTTTAGAATGTTCTTCGCACTTGAAAGAACAAACATGCAAACAACTCAACATGTTCCCACTTGGGCAGTTTATGGCTTTTTTAAAGCTATTTTCGACTTACTTCAAGATAAAAAATTAAACATTAAACCAAATTCAATTGCTGTTGCTTTTGATGTTTCAAAGGCGACTTTTCGTCTTGAAAAATTTTCTGAATATAAAGCAAATAGATTAACCATGCCGGATTCTTTAAGACAACAGCTTGAATTAATTAAAGAAGGCTTAGTTGCGCTTGATATCCCAATTTATACAAAAGAAGGTTATGAAGGTGATGATGTTATCGGAACTATTACAAAACAAGCCGAAGAAAAAGGGCATAAAACCTATGTTCTAACAGGAGATAGAGATAGTTTTCAACTTGTTGATGATAATGCCTTAACAACAGTTTTAATTCCATCAAAAGGTGAACTTGTCCAATATAATAAACAAGAAGTTTTTGAAAAAATGGAAGTATATCCTTGTCAAATTGTTGACTATAAAGCTCTTTGCGGTGATACTTCAGATAACATCCCAGGGATAAAAGGAATTGGTCCAAAAAGTGCCGCTTCATTATTAAATGAATATAAAACTCTTGATAATATTTATGAAAACATTGAAAATATCTCTAAAAAAGCTCTTAAACAAAAATTGATTGACGGAAAAGAAAATGCTTATTTATCTCAATTTTTAGCGCAAATTGTAAGAAATCTTGATATAACTTTTGATTTTGAGGGCGCATGCCTGAAAATTCCTAATAAAGAAGTTGTTGATTCTTTCTTCAAAAAAATGCAATTCTATTCTTTTTCAAAAAACATAGATAAACTTCTTTCGCCTTTTGATACTGAAAATTCTTGTGGTGAAATTGTTAAATTTAATCCTGTTGAAGAAAATGTCCAAATGGGCTTGTTTTCTTTTGAAGAAGTTAAAAAAGAAGAAAAGAAAATTGAAAAAATAGACAATAAAAATTTAAAAGATTTTCTTCTTTCACTTGATAAAACAAAACCCACAGGCTTTTTAGTTGATTTTATTGATAGTGGTTTTTGTTATATTTCACAAAATAATCGTGTAATTAAAACCTCTTTTGATGAAATAGAAAGCTATTTATCTGACCCTGAATTTAAAAAAATTACATATAGCGCAAAAACAATTGAATATGATGTTAAAGGGATAGTTTCAGATGTTGAACTTTCAAGCTATATAAAAGATTCTTCAAGAAAGCACGACTTAATTACTCAAATTAATGAATGTTTTAATGTAATTCCTAAAGAAGATGATTATTACTTGCTTTGCGCTTATTTAGAAGATTTATACGATTTTTATAATAAAAATCTTAATGAAAAAGAACTTAAACTTTTAAATGAAACAGAGCTTCCTTTAACTTTTGTTTTAAAAGATATGGAAAACCAAGGTGTAAAGCTAGATTGCGCTTATTTAAAATCAATTGGTGATGAAATAGATAAAAAAGTTTCTTTTTATGAAGAAGAAATTTATAAACAAGCAGATTGCAAGTTTAACATTAATTCACCAAAACAAGTTGCCGAAGTTTTATTTGATAAACTTCAAATTAAACCAAAGAAAAAAGGAAAATCTGGCAATTATTCAACAAGCGCTAAAATTTTAGATGAACTTGCGCTTGAACATAAAATCGCAAGAGATATCTTAGAACATCGTCAACTTATGAAATTAAAAACAACATACATTGACGCACTACCAAAACTTGTTAAAAAAGATGGAAAAATTCATACCCATTTTAATCAAATTGTTACAGCAACAGGAAGATTATCTTCAAGTGAGCCTAATCTTCAAAATATTCCAATTAGAACAGAATTTTCAAATAGAATTAGAGCAGCCTTTGTTCCTGAAAGTGATAACTTAATTATGAGTGCAGATTATTCTCAGGTTGAATTAAGGCTTTTAGCGCACTATTCAGAAGATGAGGGCTTAATTAAGGCCTTTTGTGATGAAATTGATGTTCATAAATTAACCGCTTCAAAAATCTTTAATGTTTCAAGTGATGAAGTTACAAAAGATATGAGAAGAAAGGCTAAAACCGTTAATTTTGGTATTATTTATGGGCAAACAAGATATGGACTAGCGCAAACCCTTAATATATCGCCTTATGAAGCGCAAGATTTAATTAATAAATATTTTGCAACTTATCCAAAAATTTCATCTTATATTAATAAAACCCTTGAATGTGCTCAAACAAATGGCTGGGTTGAAACTCTTTTTGGAAGAAGAAGATATTTAGGGGCTGAATTAAATTCAAGAAATGCAAATATTCGTGAGTTTGCACTAAGAGCAGCAATTAACGCCCCACTTCAAGGAACAAGTGCCGATATTATTAAAATGGCAATGGTTGAACTTCATCAAAAACTTAAAGATTTTAAATCTAAAATAATTCTTCAAATCCACGACGAACTTGTTTTAGAAGTGGCACAAGATGAAAAAGAAATAGTTAAAGAGCTTACTTTAAAAGCTATGGAACAAAATCAACCTTTAAGAGTTCCGCTTAAAATTGAGGTCGGCTTTGGCAAAACTTGGATGGAGAAATAAAAAATGAAAAAAATAATAGCTGTTGTTTTTTTGTTATTGTTTTCTTTTTCTTTAGCGCAGCCGTTGGATAACTGTTATAAAATTTATCCTAAAGACGCTGATAATCTTTATATGAGCGCTATAAAAGCACTTAATAGCGATGATAGGTTTGATATATCTGAAATTCAAACTAAAAATGGATATATTTTATTTTTGTATGGCTCAAAATACTATCTTCTTACTTTAACTAAAAGATATCAAAATCAAACAGAAATAAAAATTCTTCCTCAAAACAATGACTTAAACCAAGGAGTTATTGTTGCTGGAATTGTTTTTTCTTTAATTGATAACAGTTTATCTAAAAATTTAGAACAGGTTAGATAATGCCAAAATACGCTCAGGTTCTTGTTGATATTAATAAATTAGGCACAAAAACTTTCAGTTATTTAATTCCTGAAAGTTTAAAAGATGAAATTAAAATCGGGCAAGCGGTTTCAATTCCTTTTGGAAGAAGAAAAGAAGAACTAAAAGCCTTTATAGTAGGTTTTAGCGATTATTTAGAAGAAAGCATTAAACCAAAAGAACTAGGTTCAATTTTAGAATCAGAACCGCTTTTTTCTCTTGAATATTTAAAACTTTTAGAATGGGTTTCATCTTATTATTTTTGTGACATCCAAACTGTTTTAAATACGGCATTACCGTCAAAATTTTTTGAAAAAAATGTTAAAAAATATAGAACCCCTAAAATTAAAAGTTTGATTTTTGATACTAAAAAAATTGAAAAAGAAACAAAACTTTCTTTAAAACAAGAAGAAATTTATAATCAAATCAGGCATGTTGGCGCTAAAACTTCCTTGTTATATGGAATTACAGGTTCAGGCAAAACTGAAATTTATTTTAAATTAATTGAAGATACAATTAAAGAAGGAAAAAACGTTCTTTTTTTAGCGCCTGAAATAGCTCTTGTTTCACAATTAACCATGCGAACCATTGAACACTTTGGGCAAGATTCTTGCGCTATTTGGCATAGCTCTATTACAGAAGCGCAAAAATATGAAACTTGGAAAAAATTAAAAAATAATGAAATAAAAATCCTTTTTGGCGCAAGAAGTGCGGTTTTTGCCCCTGTTAAAAATCTTGGTTTAATAATAATTGATGAAGAACACGATTCAAGTTATAAACAAACAATGCCTAATCCAAGGTATCATGCTAAAGATGTTGCTAAAAAACTTTGTGAAATTACAGGTGCAAAACTGATTTTAGGCTCTGCCACTCCATCAATTGAAAGCTATTATGAAGCAATTAACACAAATTCATTATTCACCCTAAAAGAAAGATTTAACAACGCAAAATTGCCCAAGGTTGTTGTTATTGATATGAAAACAGAGCGCCGAGAAAGAAACTACTCTCTTTTTTCAAGAACTTTAGTTAAAAATGTTAAAGAAACAATTGAAAAAGGTAATCAGGTTATCTTTTTAATTAATAGACGTGGTTTTAGCTCTTACACACAATGTATGGAATGTGGCGAAGTTTTACAATGTAAAAAATGCGCCATTCCTTTAATTTATCACTATCAAACAAACTCTTATAAATGTCATTATTGTGGATATGAAATAACTAACCCAAAATGCCCTAAGTGTGGCTCAGAAGCACTTGAAAACTTTGGCTTGGGTTCACAAAAAGTTGAAATAGTTGCAAAAGAATTTTTCCCAGAATATAAAATAGAGCGACTTGATTCTGATAGCCTTTCAAAGAAAAATGAACACATTGAAATTTTAAAAAGATTTCAAAAGGGCGACATTGATATTTTAATCGGTACTCAAATGATTGCAAAAGGGTTAGATAATAAAAATGTAACCCTTGTTGGGGTAATTAATGCCGATTTAAGTTTTAACTTACCTGATTATCGAAGTTCTGAACGTGGTTTTTCTATTTTAACCCAAGTTGCAGGGCGCTCGGGCAGAGGTGAAGAAGAAGGAAAAGTTATTTTTCAAACTTATAATTCTAATAATATCTTTTTAAAAAACGCACAAGAGCAAAATTATGATGAGTTTTATGAAAATGAAATAGAACTTCGTGAATTGCTTGATTATCCGCCTTTTTCAAAGATGATTAGAATTGTTCTTTCTTCAAAAAATGAATTTAGGGCTGAAAAATCCTCTCAAGAAATTGAATTTCATTTAACAGATTATATTAAAAAACTTTCACTAGATGAAACACTCCTTGTTTTAGGGCCTGTACCTTGTGTAATTAACAAAATTAAAGAAGAATATCGTTTTAATATTATAATTAAAAATAAAATAGGAGATTTGGGTCACAGGTCAATTCTTCGATTTTTAAAATCAATTTCTTTGCCACAAGATATTAAAATGGTTGTTGATATTGACCCTTTGGATATTTTATAGATGATAATTAACGCTAATTCTAACACTAATAGAAAAGAAATATTAATTGATGAATATATAAAACTTTTGCGCTCAGGTGTAAAGGCGCAAGAGATACTTGTTTTGGTGCAAAATTCTAAAAATAAAAAAGATTTTTTAAATTCTGTTAAAGAAAAAATGCCAAATGGCTCAATCGGTTCATTAAAAATTTATAGCTTTTGGGGATTAATTTATAATTATATTCTTGAAAACTGGGCATTAGTTGAAAATTCAATTAAAAGTGATTTTAATAGAAAAATCATTCCTAATTTATGTGGTTTAGAAGTCAGCCAATTTCTTTTTAAAGAATGTATTAAAGAAACAGATTTTTCAGGCTATAACTCTAAAACAAGTTTATTACATCAACTTTTAAGAAGAAACTCTTTAATTAATTTGAATAATCTTTCAAAAGTTGAAGTTGAAAAAAGGGCAGAAATTCTGCAAGAAAGCTATTCAAATGAAGTTAATCTTGCAATTAATAAATATAAAATTAAAACAATTGAAAAAAGAGCTTTTGATTATATCAGGCAAATGAACCTTTTTCAGTTTTTATATAAACAAACAAAAAACACTTTTAAATATGTTTTTGTTGATGATGCAGATGAAATAACCCCCGCTGTTTTAGCTTATTTAGAACACATTAAACCAACAGTTAAAGAATTTTTCATTGGCTATGATGAATTTGGCTCATCTCGTTTAGGATATCTTGGCGCTATTAACATCGACTTTGAAAAATTATTAAATGAAAAAGCGCTTAAACCCTTTATAGATAACGAAAAAACAAAAAAAGCACATCTTGTTTTAAATTCTGTTAAAGAAGAAAAACCAATCGACCTTGAAGAAATTAAAACAAAAACTTTCTTAAAAAGAAATGAAATGATAGATGATGTTGTAAAAGAAATTAAAAACCTTATAAGTAACGGGATAAAGCCTAATGAAATAGCAATTATAACCCCACTTTGTGATGACTTTTTAAAAACATATCTTTTAAATTCGGGGTTTGAATTTAACTTTTTAACAAAAAATGAAAAATTAAACCAAAATAAATATGTTGGCTATATTTTAGAGCTTTTAAAAATAATTAACGATAATAATAATCGAGATATTTCTTCTTATGTTTTAAAAGGGATTTTTATTGAGCTTTTAAATCTTGATTGGAAAGAAACAATTAAAATAATTCAAGAATATAAACTTGCAAGAGATTTCACAGGCGCTAATATTTTTGATTTTATAAAAGAAAAACAAAAGAAAGATTTTTGCCCCGAGTTTTCAAAATTAATAGAAATTTATGAAAAAATCCGCCTTGAAAAATTATCTGTTCAACTTTATGAAATAGTTATTAATTTCATTAAAAAAGATAAAGATTTAAAAAACGATTTTATTAAAATTAATCAAATTTTAAAACAAATTTATGACTTTGAAGAAATTTTTAAAGAAGAAGTTTCAAAAGAAGAATTAATTTTGCAACTTGAAAACACAATCATTTCAGAAAATCCTTTATCAGATGATGAAATAGATAACAGTGCTATTATTGTTTCTTCAATGCAAAAAATAATTGATTATTCTTATAAAACAAAATATCAATTCTTGATTGATTGTTCTTCTGAAAGCTATTTAAAACAAGACATAGGTCCACTTTATAACGCTTGGGTTATGCAAAAAAAGTGGGAAAAAGAAACCTTTGAACTTGAAGATAATATTGAACTAACTAAAGATAGAACTTCAAGAATGTTATATAAACTCTATCTTTTATCAGATAATTTTTATCTTTATTCAAGCGTTTATGATTCTCTTGGAAATGAAAATTTTTCAGGAATTGATAAATATTTTCTTTATAAAGATGAAGAAGATAAAAAACAAGAAGTAAAACCCATCACCCCAAGAGATGACCAAAAAGAGGTTTTAAATTATAAAGGCGGATTGATGTCTGTTAGCGCAACAGCGGGTTCAGGTAAAACAACAATTATGCTTCTTTTGGTTGATAAAATTTTATCGGGAGAAATTTTATCTGAAATTGAACCTAAAAATATTTTTGTTTTAACTTTTATGGAATCAGCCGCAAGAAACTTCAGAGAAAGAATAAAAGCCCGCTATCCAAATTTAAAGGAATTACCTAATATTTCAACAATTCACGGGCTTGCTTTAAGAATAATTAAAGAAAACAATAATTTTGCAAAAGTTGGGCTTGATTATGATTTTGAAATTATTGATGAAATTAAAAGAAACGCCATTATTTTAGAAATTTTAAGAGAATTTGGCTTACCTATAGATAAATCAAGCCTTTATGATAGCGCTATTAGTGCATATAAAAATGAACTTGCAAACTGGGGAAATTTTGAACCTAATAACAAGCTGTTTTTAAATGTTTTTAAAACTTATCAGAAAAAATTAAAAGAACAAAATTTAATTGATTATGATGATTTATTGTTATTAAGTTTGAAACTTTTAAAAGAAAATCCTGATGTTTTAATTTATTATCAAAATTTAACTAAAATTATAATTGAAGATGAAGCCCAAGATTCAAGTTTTGTTCAGCAAAATTTAATCACTCTTTTAGGGGGAAAATATAAGAACATTATTCGTTGTGGAGATATTAACCAAGCAATTACTTCAACATTCACTAATTCTGATGTTAAAGGTTTTAGAGAATTTATGCAAAAATCTAAAAATGTTGTAATGGATAGATGTCAAAGATGTGCAACGGGTGTTCTTGATTGCGCTAATGATGTTGTTAAATGGGCAAAAAAAGAAAACTTTGAACCTTTTAGCGAGCTTATTATGAAACCTGTTGAAGGGGTTAATATTGTTGATAAAAAGGCTGTTTTAAGCCAAACATTTCCCCTAGAACAAAATGAAACAAAATTTATTTTAGATAAAATTAAAGATGTTTTAAAAAAAGATGAAAATGCAACTTGCGCCGTTTTAGTTAGAAATAATTTTTCTATTGAAAAATGGGATAAAATTTTAAAAGAAAATTCAATTAAAACCTATAAAAATTCTGATAGCTTAATAAATAATCCTGTTTATAAAACTTGTCTTTTGATAATGGAATATATAAAAAATCCTTTTGATTTTGAACAAACAAAAAAACTTGTTTTAGAATTAAATGAACTTGGTTTATATGATTATAATACCGTTAAATGTGTTCAAAACCTTGATAAACCTTTATTTTTACAAGAAGATTTAGAAGAACAATTTTTATGGGATATGAATTATTTTTTATTTAAAAATTTTATTTCAATTTACGATTTAGTTTATGAAATTGGAAATTTTTATTTTGCAAACACTAAAAACGAAGTTAATATTCCCCTTGTTGCAACAATTGCAGCTAAAATTTTCTTAACCCAAAAAACTTTTGAAAACACAGTTTTAAAAATGAGAGAAATTCAAAATAAAAATAATTTTTCTAACATTAAATTTTTCTCTTGCGAAGAAGATAAAAATAAAGTTCAAAAGGTTCAAATAATGACCCTGCATAAATCTAAAGGAGATGAGTTTGATTATGTTTTCATTCCTGAATTAACGAAAAATAACATCTGTTTTAGTATGAATGGTTTTGAATTAAAAGAAAACACAAAATTTATTCAAAAAATTAAAAAAGAACCAAAAACCGAAGATGAACTTAAAAGAGAAATAATTGAAGAAAATTTTAGATTAATTTATGTTGGAATAACAAGAGCAAAGAAAAAGCTTTTTTTATCAACATCAGATGAATATAAATATTTTGGAAAATTAAAAAAACTTGAACATTCTGAAATTTTTAATGGGTTAGATGAGGTTGAAAAATGTTAAACACTTTTAGCGAAAACTCTCTAAGGGTTTTAGAAAAAAGCCTTGAAGAATATAAAGAAAAATATATTGATAACCTTTCTATTTTTAAAAAAGATGATAGAGCCATTTTAGGGCAAAAATTCCACAGCTTAATTTGTCAATATATCAAGGGTTTTGATGTTTCTAAAATTATTATGGAATTAAATGAAGCTGAAATAAAAATTTGGCAAAAATTAGAAGAAAAATTAAAAGAAAAGAAAAATAACTTTATTGAAACAGAATATCCTTTTTTAATTAAAGAAAGTTTAGATTTATCTGGGCAGGTATATTTTTTAACAGGGCGCTTTGATGCGGTTTATCAAGAAAATGACAATTATATTATTTATGATTGGAAAACTCTTAACTTGCCAAAAAACCCTAAAACAGACCTTCAAAGTGTTGTATATCTTTTTTGCGCAAGTAAAATTTATAGCCCAAAGGTTAAAATAAGATATCTTTCAATTGAAAAACTTGATTTTGTTGATGTTGAATTTGAAAATGAAAAAGTTTATAAAGATAGAATAGAAAAAATTATTTTAAAATTGTTTAATAATCAGATTGATTAATTTCTTCTGTAGTTTCATTTTGCGCTGTTTCAGGTTTATATGGTTCACCTAAAATAAGTTCAAGGTTATGATTAGCTTCTTTGTGTTCTGGGTTAATATCAATCGCTTTTTTATAATACTTAATTGCTCTTTCAATATCACCCACAAGTTCATATGCTAAAGCAAGATTATACAAGGTATCAACGTTATCTGGAATATATTTTAATACTTCCATAAATTGTTCAATACTTTGAGCATATTCAAGCTCTTTTGTTAAAGAAATTGCATAAGCAATTCTTGCTTTTATGTTCATTGGGTCAATATTTAATGCGTCATAAAAAGCAACTTTTGCATTTTTAACGGCACCAAGTTCATCATAAGCACAACCTAAACCAAAATAATACATTGAATTTTGTGGCTTAATTGAAATAGCTCTTTTAAAGTGCGCAATTGCGTCTTGAAAACTTTTAATGTAATAGTTACATTTTCCAAGCCTAAAATATACTTCGTCATTTTCTTCATCATATTTTAGAGCTTCAAAAAATTTATCAAAAGCAAGGTTATATTCCCCTTTATCAAATAAATCTTGCGCCCACATACAAATTAAATTTGAAATATATTTAATTATTATGGCACTTTGTTCAACAGGTAAATCTTCAAGAAGTTTGTTATATAAATTAACCCCAATTTGATATTGCCCAATTAAAGTGTAGGCTTGAGCCAAAGTAAAAGCAAAAGAAGTTTCTTTCGGATTTTGCACCAATAAATCTTTTAAAAGGTCAATTGCTTCATCAAACTGCCCATTTTTAAGCATAGCGTTACAAAGTTCGTTTTGGTGATAAAGATAATTAGGGCTTTCTTTATCTTCTAAAGAAATTATTTTTCTATATGCCTCAACTGCTTCAGACCAATTTTCAAGAGTCATTTGAAGTTGGGCGATTTTTTCTAGAATTTCAAAGTCGTCACCCACAATTGAAATAATTTTTTGATAATATTTAAGGCAATCTTGCCAATATTTATTTTTATAAGCTAAATCAGCCAATAAAACCAAAATTTCAAGGTTTTCAGGGTCATCTTTATTAATCTCACGATACATTTCAAAAGCCTGTTCAAAATTTTCGGTTTTAATATATAAATCAGCTAAAGTGTATTTAATTTCATTCAACCTTGCTTCATCGATTTCGCTATCTTTCATCATTTGAAAAATCTCAATCGCTTTTTCATAATTATTCATTTCAAGATAGAGTTTTGATAATTCTTCAACAGCATTAACATTTCCGTTGTCATATAATAAAATTTGTTCATAAAGCTCAATAGCACGAGTTTTAGGGCCATTATCACGATAATAAGAAGCAAGAAGTTCTTGGGTTTCAATGTCAAAAGGGGTGATGTTTAAAATCGCCTCAAAGTGCTTAATCCCCATTTCTTCGTTATTTGTTGCCATAAAAGATTTTGCTAAAATCTTTCTTAATTCAACATTTCCATAATTTTTAGATAATTCTCTTTGAGCATAGCGTTGTAATTCCGCATGAAGCCCTTGGTCATAAAGTTGATGACACCTTGAAATAACTTCATCTTCAGAAGTTTCTTTTTTTTCTTCAATAGGTTTTTGAACAGGCAAAGTCGATACATTCGCAAAAAGAATGTACACCCAGATAACCATGCAGCCAAAAAGTACTAATCCTATTATAAGAAGCAAATTCATAATAAGTATTATACTATTATGAAAGATTTTTGGCAATTTTTTAGTTTAGAAACATTATTTTAAAGGATTATTAAGAATTTTTAACATTTAAAAGAATTAGAAAAATAAATATTTGTAAAAAAAAATTTTCTTGATACAATAGATTTATAAGGTTAATTAATAGAATGTCCCAACTAGCGGACATTCTATTAATAAGAAGCTATTACTAAGATTTAGACCCCAAGAAAGGTAGTTAAAATGGGAATTAAAGGTAAAAACGATAGAATGGTGGTTCTTGCTTGTGAAGATTGCAAAGAAAGAAACTACACAACTACAAAAAATAAAAAAACAAATAAAGAAAGATTAGAACTTAAAAAATATTGCCCAACTTGCAAACAACACACTACTCACAAAGAAACTAAGTAAAAAGCGTGAGCCGGTGCGATAATCGGCAAACGTTGAGTTTGGCGATTAAGCACTACAATGGCGACGTGGAAATCTTCGATTTCCTCAGGAGCTAAAAGCGTGAGCCAGAGCGGAATTTGGCAAGCGGACAGTTAAATCTTAAAAGCAATTTGATAATTAAATAAGCGTCCTTAGTTCAGTTGGTAGAACGTCGGTCTCCAAAACCGGATGTCGAGGGTTCGAGTCCTTCAGGGCGCGAATTTAATTAAATTAATACCTACAAGAAAGAATAAAATGGCAACAGCAGAAAAAAAATCTCAAACAAACGATTTTAAAGATTCATTAAAAACTTATTTCAAAGGTGTTAAAAACGAATGGTCTAAAGTAACTTGGCCAGAACGCAGACAAATCATCGTTGAAACAGGTATTGTCCTTGCAGTTGTAACGTTTTTCACTCTTGTTGTTTATTTTATGGATATTATTTTTAAAGCCATTTTGGGTCTAATTAAGTAAAGGTTAAAAGATGTCAGAAAAAGAAAACGAACTTCAAAACGAAGAACTTCAAGAAAATATAGAAACTCCAGAAGAAGAAAATATCTATATCAGCAAAGAAGCAACTCATAAAGTTGAAAAAGCCCCGCAAAAAAGATGGTATGTTGTTCATACTTATTCAGGATATGAAAACAAAGTTAAAGTTAATCTTGAAAAACGTATTGAATACATGAACATGGGCGAAAAAATTTTCAGAATTGAAGTACCGCAAAAAACTGTGACACAAGTACGTGGCGGAAAGAAAACTAAAAAAGAAGAAAAAATCTTTCCAGGGTATGTTTTAGTTGAAATGATTATGGATGATGACTCTTGGTATGTTGTAAGACACACTGCAGGGGTTACAAAATTCGTAGGAACTGCTAAAAAACCAATCGCAGCTAAAGATTCAGAAATTAAAAAGATTATACACAGAGGTCAACAAACTGCCGCTAAAATTGAACTTGACGTTAAAGTTGGCGATAAAGTTAGAATTATTTCAGGACCTTTTGCAGAATTTATCGGCGATATTACAGAAGTTTATCCTGATAAATCTAAATTAAGAGCTATGGTGTCTATTTTTGGTCGTGAGACACCTGTAGAATTGGAATACAAACAAATCCAAAAAGTATAAATTGTGCTGGTGGAAGGATTTTAAATCCGTAATTACCACGAAAGGAGAAAAAAATGGCACCAAAATCAAACAAAAAAATTACCGGTAAAATTAAATTACAAATTGAAGCCGGAAAAGCAAATCCATCACCTCCAGTTGGTCCTGCTTTAGGTCAAAAAGGTGTTAACATCATGGATTTCTGCAAACAGTTCAATGAAAGAACTGCATCTCAAGCAGGTTACATTATCCCTGTTGTTATTGATGTTTATGAAGACAGAAGCTTTGATTTCGTTATCAAATCACCTCCGGCTGCTGTTTTAATTAAAAAAGAACTAAACCTACCAAAAGGTTCAGCAGTTCCAAATAAAACAAAAGTTGCGCAAATTACTCAAGAACAACTTGAAAAAATCGCAAAAATTAAAATGAATGACTTAAATGCAACAACCCTTGAAGCAGCAGTAGAAATGATTAAAGGTACTGCAAGAGCGATGGGCGTTACAGTTGCTCAATAAGTTATTAAATTATGGGAGGTAGTTAAATCTACCGCTAGACACCACATAGGAGAAAAAATTAAATGGCTAAATTAACCAAAAAACAAAAGAAAATACAAGAATTGTTAGCAGATTTTGCTCAACCTTCAACTGCTCTTGAAGCAATTAAAAAACTTCAAGAAGTTGCAAGCGCAACATCAAAATTTGATGAAACACTTGAATGCCACATGCGTTTAGGTATTGATGTAAAACACGCTGACCAACAAATTAGATCAACAACCGTTTTACCTGCTGGTTTAGGTAAAGAAGTTAGAGTTTGCGTTATCGCAAAAGCTGACCTTGTTGCTGCTGCTAAAGAAGCAGGCGCTAATGAAGCAGGTAGCGAAGAAATTATCGACAAAATTTCAGACGGTTGGTTTGAATTTGATACATTAATTGCAACGCCTGATATGATGCCTAAATTAGGTAAATTAGGTAGGGTTTTAGGTCCTAAAGGCTTAATGCCAAACCCAAAAACAGGTACAGTTACAGTTGATGTTGCTAAAGCAGTTAAAGACGCTAAAGCTGGTAAAGTTGAATTCCGTGCTGATAAACAAGGTATGATTCACGTACCTCTAGGCAAAATGAAATTCACAACTGAAGATTTAATGAAAAACTTCGTAACTTTAGCAGATGCAGTTATTAAAGCTAAACCTTCAACTGCAAAAGGTACTTATTTAAAATCAATCTATCTTTCAACTACAATGGGCCCTGGTATCAAATTAGATGCTAAAAATACACCTGCTGAAGTTAAAGAATATGTTGGCTAATTTTAAAAACAAAATATTTGAAAGCACAGTTTATAAACAGTTTAGAACTGTGCTTTCTTTTTGCTTTCATTATCTTCATAAAAAATTCCTTTGGGGCGCTTTTAAAAGAATTGATGAGAAATTCTTTAAGTTCCTTTTTGTTGGTTTTATGAATACAATTGTAAGCTATATTCTTTATGCCTTTTTTGTTACAATCGGCTTAATTCCTAATATTGCTTTATTTTGCCAATATATTCTAGGGATTTTATGGAACTTTAAAACAACCGGTTCGATTGTCTTTAAAAATAAAGATAACGGGCTTCTTTTTAAATTTATTTTATGCTATGTTTTCACATTTTTTGTTAACAGTGTTTGTTTGAACTTTTTAACAAAATATTTAAATGATTATATCTCGCAAGCGATTTTGGTTTTACCTGTTGCGATGTTATCTTTTGTTATTTTAAAATTTTTCGTTTTCAAAAACTAATTTAAAACTTTATTAACTCGATGTTGCTCTATTAAAACCATTAAAACTGAAACATCAGCCGGTTTAACTCCCCCAATTCTAAGGGCTTGACCGATAGTTTTCGGGCGAATTTTAATCAATTTTTCTTTTGATTCGGTTGAAATTTGTTTAATTGAAGAATAATCAATGTCATCAGGAATTTTTAAATTTTCTGTTTTTTGTTGATTTTCAATTTGAGCAATTTGTCTTTTAATATAGCCGTCATATTTAATTAAAACGTCTGTTTGTTCTTCAATATCACGAATTAAATAATTATCATCAGAATTAATATTGGAATTATATCCAAGCTCTTTTAAAATTTCATAGGTAACATTTGGTCTTTTAATTAAAGCAAAAGCATTTGTTCCTATTTCAAGAGCTTCATTATATTTTGCTAAGATTTCTTTATTTTTGGGTGTTGCTGAAATTTTAAAATCTTTCAATTTTTCATATTGAGCTTGAATTTCATTTTCTTTAAATCTTTTTCTTGAAATATCTTCTTCTTTAACAAGCCCAGCTTCAAAACCTAATTCACTTAATCTTAAATCTGCGTTATCTTGCCTTAAAATAAGCCTATATTCACTTCTTGAAGTCAACATTCTATATGGTTCATCGATGTCTTTTGTAATTAAATCGTCGATTAGGGTTCCTATATAAGAATTTGAGCGGTTAACATTAATATATGGTTTATTTTGAAGATAATTTGAAACGTTAATCCCTGCTATAAGCCCTTGGGCAGCTGCTTCTTCATAACCTGATGTCCCGTTAATTTGACCTGCTAAAAATAACCCTTTAATCTTTTTAGTCATCAAGCCATTATCAAGTTCAAGAGCGCAAACGCTATCATATTCAACAGCATAGGCAGGTTTGATTATTTTTGCATTTTCTAAACCAACTAAAGAATGAATCATTTGAAATTGCGCTTCAATTGGTAGCGAGGTTGAAAAGCCCTGAATATAAACTTCATAAGTATCTTTCCCCTCTGGCTCAATAAAAATATGATGAGATGGATTATGCGCAAAACGAACAACTTTATCTTCAATACTTGGGCAATATCTTGGTCCTCGCCCTGTAATTAAGCCACGATAAAGGGGCGAGAATTGCAGATTTTCTTTAATTATTTTATGAGTTAATTCATTTGTTTTTGTTAAATAGCAAGGAATTTGCGGTCTTATGGGGCGATTTTTTTTATAGCTAAAAAAGCGTGGCATGTTGTTTATAACTTCATCCCCAGGGTGTAATTCAAGTTTTGAATAGTCAATTGAGCGCCCATCCACACGAGCAGGAGTTCCTGTTTTTAATTTTCTAACTTCAAGCCCGAGTTTTTTTAATTTGTCTGATAAACCAACCGCACTTCTTTCCCCTAAACGTCCCATAGGAAAAGATTTTAAACCTATATATATTCTGCCATCAAGGCTTGTACCTGTTGTTAAAATAACGCAAGGGGCAAAATATTTAATTCCAAGTTCATCCACAACCCCTTTAACGGTGTTATTTTCAACAATTAAATCAACAACTTGAATTTGTTTTAAGGTAAGATTTTCTTCATTTTCAACAAATTTTCTAGCCGTTGCTTTATATAATGCTTTATCTGATTGCGCTCTTAGCGCTCTAACAGCAGGACCTTTAGAAGAATTAAGGGTTTTTAATTGAAGATAAGTTAAATCTGCCAATTCACCCATAACACCCCCAAGAGCGTCAATTTCTCTAACAAGATTAGATTTTGCAGGTCCACCTATAGCAGGGTTACAAGGCATTAAACCAATGTTATCTATATTTAGGGTTGTTAAAAGTGTTTTAAGTCCAAGTCTTGAAGCGCTAATTGAGGCCTCAATTCCAGCATGACCTGCGCCGACTACTATGCAATCAAAATTAAACATTTTTATTTAATCGCCTTTAAAATATCAGAAGTACAATCAACTCCGCCTGAAACTTGCATTTTTTTATCTATAATAATATCCAATTTTTTTTGAGATAGAACGATATCGCTTGCGGTTTTAACCTTTGCTTTAACAACCGCCTCTTGTTTATATCTTAATTCAATGTATTCTTTTTCAAGTTTGATTAGTTGCGCTTTTCTTGAAGTTCTAACTTGTTCTTTTTCAGCTTCTGTTTTTTTAGAGCTTAATTGAGTTTTTGTTGCTTGGTTATAATCTCTTACTGCTTGCGCTTTTAAGTCAATTTGTTTTTGTAATTGTTTTGAAATTGGTAATTCTTTATAAATAACGCTATAATCAACATAACCAACGCCTTGGGCGCTTGCAATTGAATAGCTTAATAAAAACATAAATAAAGATAATATAATTTTTTTCATTTTTTCCTCATTTTCTTATAAAATAACAGCGCCTTGTTTTTCAATTGGAAGATTTAAAAAGTCACATTTAACATTAAAATAATTCCAAGTATTTGCAACTGTTTCTTTAATTTCACCTGCACCTATTCCATTATAAATTATAAGAATAGATGGACCTGCGCCACATAAAACCGTTCCAATAACCCCATTAACGTGTTTTAAGTTGTTAATTATATCCGCTAACCCAGGGACTAATTTTTCTCTATATGGTTGATGAAGTTTATCTTTTAGAGCTAATTTTAAAAGTTCTTCATCACTTGAATAAAGAGCGTCGATAAACATCGCACTTCTTTTTAGATTATAAACTGCGTCTTTAAGAGGCACTTCTTTTGGTAAAACAGAACGAGAAATTTCTGTGTTTAATTCATAATCTGGAATACAAACCATTAATTTCCATTCATCATTCCAAGGTAGGCTTTTAAAAATAACACTTCCATCTTCTTCCCAAGATGAAAAATTAACTCCACCTTTAAAAGCAGGAGTGATATTATCTGGATGTCCTTCAATTTCTGTTGCAATAGACATTAAAACTTTTTCATCTGCCGGACGTCCAAGAAGTTCGTTTGCTGCAATTAAACCACCCACAACAACACTTGAAGAAGAACCAAGCCCTCTTGAAATAGGAATTTGTGTTTTGATTGTGATTTTTAATTCATTAGGCACTTGCCCGATAAAGTTATACAAAAGTTCAATTGCCTTATAAACAATGTTATTTTTATCTGTTGGAACGTCCTCTAGACTGCTTTCATCGTTATTTTTTTCGTTGATGATGTTGATTTCAATTCCACTCCCAGGAAGTACTGTTTCTTCAACAGAAATAACGTTATATAAAGGTAAAGCTAACCCAAAAGAATCAAACCCAGGGCCAAGATTAGCAATTGTTGCAGGAGTTTTAACACTTACTTTCATATTTTACCCCTATTGAACCTTAACCGGCATAATTAAACAAATGTAATCACTGTCATCTTCTTGTGGTTTAAAAATTGAAGCCGCAAGAACATCTGAAATTTCTATAACAATGTTTTTTGAATCCATGTTTTTTAAGCCATCTAAAACATATTTATAGTTAAATGCTGTAAGCATATCTTCTTGATTATATTCAATGTCAATATAATCTTTAGAACGACCTGCGTCAGGTCTATCTGCCATAATTTCAAGCTGACCTTGTGAAAAATCAAAACGAATTACGTTTGTTCTTTCGTTAACCATAATTGATACACGGTCAATTGAATTAATTAATTCTGCTCTATTAACAACAATTTTCTTATCATTTGAAGAAGGAATTAGTTGTTGATATTTAGGATAAACACCTTCAATTAATTTTGATTGGAAAATTAAATTTTCAAATTCAAATAAGATTTTATTTTTATGAACTTTTAAAGTTATATTTTCATCTTCAACAAGTGAAGAAATTCTTTGAACTTCTTGTAAAGTTTTTGCCGGAACAATGAAACTTAAAGGAATATCAAAAGTTTCATTTAATTCTTTTCTAACTCTTGTAAGGCGATTGCCATCTGTTGCTGCAACTTCAATTGTGTTATTTTCAATTGTGAAACAAACCCCTGTTAGAACAACTTGAGTTTCTTGTTGAGAAACAGCAAAAATAACTTGTTTAATTGCTTTTAAAAATTCATTTTTATCTAAAACGATTTTTTGAAAATCAACCTGAGATAAATCATCTAAAATATCAGGAAAATCATTAGCATCTAAACCGATTAAATCAAATTCTGTTTTGCCACTTTTAATTTTAACGTTATCAGTATCTTCAATTGTTTTAAGTGTAATTTCTGTTGAAGAAATTTTAGAAACGATTTCAGAAACTTTTTTTGCAGTTAATGTTATAGCACCTTGTTCAATAACTTGTGCATTAGTTTTACAATTGATTGAAAGAGTTAAGTCTGTTGTACACATTCTTATTCTATCATTTGAAGTTGTTTCAATTAAGATATTTGATAATATTGGTTGAATGGCTTTTTGTGAAGCAATTTTTTCAACTATTTTTATACCATTTGAAAAATCTTCTTTGTTTAAGATAATTTCCACTGACGGCTTCTCCTATAGTTTGAATATATTAAAATTATAGTATAAAAAATAAAACACGTAAACTTTTCTATTTGTTTTTTGGAATTTCAACAGCATATAAATATAATAATATATATTTATATAAGAAATTAATAATCATAATAAAGACAAAATATTTGTTGAAAACCATCTAAAACCCTTGCTATTGTTAAAACTTTTCTTGTGGAAAACTTGTTGAATTTTTCCACAGGTTATAAACAGAAATGTTGAAAAAAAGATAAAAATATAAAAAATGTCAAAAACTGTTCAAAACAAAAAAGTTTTAAACAAGTTTTCAAACACTTTTGAACATAGTTTTGAACAACCCAAAAACTATAAATATTAACATAAATGTAACAAAATGTTAAAATATCCCCGATTTTCCTAAACTTTTAAAAAATAATGCCGATTTCATGAGTAAAGAAAGTAAAAAAGGTGTGCGTATGGGACTATCAATTATCTCAGGTTTTAAAAAGTATCTTAAAGAGCTAAGCGAAATCACGGGTAAGAAATATAACCTAAATTCTACCGTTAGTCTTTTTTCTAATAAAAAAGAGATGAAGCAGTATTTTGAAAATGAGCTCGGTGTAGATACATCAGACGTCCTTAACAAGGGTATCTCCGCTTCTGAAATAGATAACTTAAGTGTGAAGAATGGAAAACTTGTTAGAGGTGGCGCAAAAGCAGGTAAAGAAAGTGATGGCACTTCGCTTTTCGATTTAGTTAAGCAGAAAAATGACGCTGAAAAAAGTGAAAACTCGTCATCTGATTCATCTAAGTCTGAAGATGGCTCTGTTTTTAATGACGCCAGTCAAACAACAACGGGTAAAAACTTATTGCAAGATTTAAAAACGAAAGAAAGTAAAGCTGCAGGGGATACTGTTGCAGATGTTTTCAATCTTTTAATGCAAGATGAAGAATTTACAAAAACTCTTGATACAGATGGCGACGGTGAAATTAATGATGAAGAAATGAAAGCGTTTTTTAATACCATAAAAGGTAATGATGAAAACGATAAAGTTATTTCGCTAGATGATATTTTAACGGCAGCTGGTGATATTTCTGATGGCAAATTAAAAACAGAAGATATAAAAGAAGAACAAGATAAAGCAGAAGAAAAAGATAAAGCAGAATCTTCTGATTCATCTTCCGGTGCTTCTGGTGCCTCTGGTAGTGGCGGTGTTGGTGGCGGCGGCGGAGTATCTGGCAGCGGTGGAAGTGGCGCAACAGCTGCGGCTAACACTCAAACAACTGATGAAAAAACACTTGATAATATGTCAGTAAAAGAAATTGAAACTGAACTTCAGGGAAAAAGAAAAACACTAGATTCTAAAAATAAAGACCTTAATGAAGCACTAGAAGGTAAATCTGAAGAACTTCAAAAAATGCAAGATAAAATTGACGATTCCTATAAAGATTATCAAAAAGAAATGGAAAAAGTTGATAAAAAACTTGCAAAAGAAATCGACGCTAAAAAACAAGAAGTTGATACAAAAGAACAGGCAATTAGAACCCAAGAAGCTCAAATTGCAACAGATGAACAGGCTGTAACAGATGCTGAAACAAAAGTTACTGACGCATCTTCTCAAAGGCAAAATTTTGAAAATATAGTAAGTGAACTAGAAGCCTCAAAAGGTGATAGTAAAGACTTAACAAAAACGGCTGAAATTGATAGTAAAATTTCAGCAGCTAAAGAGCAGCTTGAAAAAGCAAAAGAAACCGAAGAAAAAGCAAAAGAATCTAAAACTGAAGCTGAAAATAAAGTTAAAGAAGATAACGAAAAGAAAACAGAACTTGAAACAGAACTTGAAACCCTAAATCAAGAAATGGAAGAACTTGAAAAACAGCTGAATGACAAGGCAACGGATGACCAAAAAGAAAAACTAGAAAAACTAAAAGAAGAATGGACAAAAAATAAAGAAGATTTTGAAACAAAAAGAACAGAATTAGCTGATAAAGCAAAAACAGAGGTAAAAGCAGCACAAAAAGAAGTTGATACCTATGAAAAAGCCTTAACGGAAGCTAAAAACCGTGAAAATCAAAAAGAATATGGTAATTCTGATATTAGCGAAGATATTATCGAGTTTGCGAAAAAATATCTTGGCTATAATGAAGCAGATGGTTCTGCTGATGAATTCATGAAAGCTCATGGCTATACTTCTGCAACGCCATGGTGCGCAGGTTTCGTTGATTATATCTTAGAAAACTGTGGCGATTATGATAAAGTTGCAGATTGGTATAAGAACGTTGATAACAAATTATATTGTCCTGATGTTTATGCAACAGCTCAATCGGCTAATGCCGTTGTTGACGCTTCACAAGCTCAGGCAGGTGACTTAGTTCTATTTGATTGGGATGGAGATGGAACTAAAGACCACATCGGTATTGTAACAGATACATCCGGTGGCAAGATTAGAACAATTGAAGGTAATACATCAGACCAAGTAGCTCAAAGAGAATACGAAATATCGGACGGAAGATTGAAATTCTGTAGAATAACGAAGTAAAAAATAGGTGCCTTTTGGCACCTATTGGTTTATATGATTAATAAATTGGATTTATTTAGTTTAATAAGATAATAAAAATTTATCTATAAAAAACTAAAGTTTTTGTTCACTTTTGAAACTGCTTGTGGGCGCAACCCATACACCATTATAGAACCCGTCATCCTGAACTTGTTTCAGGATCTGATATGTTTCAATGTACACAAGGGTTTTTGCCTTGTTTCTTTTAGTGATACTTGGGAAGATCCTGAAACAAGTTCAGGATGACGAATTGAGAATAGAATGTGTGCAACGAAAATAATTAAAAAATGTTTATAAAAAACTAAAGTTTTTGTTCACTTTACACTTTGCGCTAATATACCTACACCTTTTCAAAGTCGCAAACGAGGTCGAATTTTTGTTTTAAAATATTCAACAAAGCAAGTCTGTTATTTTTAATTTTTTCATCTTTATCCATAACTAAAACTTTATCGAAAAATTTAACAACAGGCTCAATTAAAACATCAAGAGAATTAATATAACCTTTTAAGTCTTTTTCGTCTGCTTTATGTTCTTTTGCTGCTTTATAAAGTGCTTTTTCTTCATCTAAAACAAAAAGATTTTCATTAACTTCATTAAACGCACCATTTTTCAAAATTCTTTGAATTCTTGTAGCGTTTTCTTTAATAGCGCCGAAGTTTTCTTGTTTTTGGAAATCTGTAATTATTTTTGCTCTTTGGATGAAATCTGAAAGATTTTCTAAAGGATTAAAGCCTTCAATTGCTTTAATTGTATTAGCGCTGAAATCTTTTTCATACATAAACATCAAACGAGCGATGAAGAATTCTTTTAATTCATCTAAAAGTGTTTCTTCTTGTTCAATTGAAAATTCTTTTGAAAGTAAATCAAGAGAATACTTCAAAAGTTCTTCAAAATTAACAGATAAATTGTTTTCAAGAGCTATTCTTAAAATACCAATAGCTGCACGACGAGCGCCAAGAGGGTCATTAGAACCGGTAGGACGTTTTTTCTTTTTGTCTTTTTGAGTTGAAATAAATAAAGCGCAAATTGTGTCGATTTTATCTGCTATTGAAACAATTTGTCCGCAAAGTTCTTGTGGAAGTTCGCCATTAGCCCCAAGTGGGAAGTAGTGTTCGGCGATACCCCTTGCAACGGTTTCTTTTTCGCCGTCTTTTCTTGCGTAATCTTCACCAATGAAACCTTGAAGTTCTGTAAATTCAAACACAAGTTTTGTTGATAAATCGCATTTTGATAATTTTGCACATCTTAAAATGTCGGTTGTATCTTTAATATTTAAAATTTCAGATAATTTTTCGCTAAGTTTAATAATTCTGTTTGTTTTATCAAACAAAGTTCCTAAACCTTTTTGGAAAGTCATTCCTTTAAGATTATCGATTTTATCAATTAATTTTGTTTTTGTATCTTCATTATAGAAGAAAACACCATCTTCAAGTCTTGCGGCGATAACTCTTTGGTTGCCCGCTTGAATGTTTGAAAAATCATCTCCAACATAATTAGCCATTGTTATAAAATAGTTTGAAAGTCTGGATTTTTCATCCCAAAGAGGGAAATATCTTTGATGACTTGTCATAACTGTTGTTGTAACAATTGAAGGGATTTGAAGATATTTTTCATCAAAATTACATAAAACCGCAACAGGATATTCTGTTATAAAAGTAACTTCTTCTAAAAGTTCTTCCATTTCATTAAATTTAACGGTTAAGTTGTTTTCTTTTGCACATTTTTCAGCTAAAGAAACAATAAGATTTTTTCTTTCTTCTTGATTAACAATAACGTTTGCTTTTCTTAAAAGTTCAACATAATTTTTAGGTTCATCAATAACAACTTCTTTAATTTTAGAATATCTATGACCTTTTGTTTTGTTTGAAGATTTAACATCTAAAATAGATAAATCAACAACTTCTTTTCCAAAAATTGCAACAATGTTTTCAATTGGTCTTGAAAATTTTTCTGTGTTATCTGCCCAGCGCATAAAGTGCGAGCCTTGAAGTTTTAAAATTAAGTTTTCAATATTTTCTTTTAAAATTTCAGGAGTAGTTTTTCCTTTAATTTCAATTTTTGCAAAAATATAATTATCTTTTTCATAAAGGTCATCAACGCTAACACCATTTTTCTTAGCAAAACCTAAAGCCGCAGGGCTGAAAGTG
Organism: uncultured Candidatus Melainabacteria bacterium; assembly: GCA_934700385.1. Classification (GTDB taxonomy): domain Bacteria; phylum Cyanobacteriota; class Vampirovibrionia; order Gastranaerophilales; family Gastranaerophilaceae; genus RUG14156. Next base: position 20,823 of record CAKUXO010000007.1, on the reverse strand, counting down.
CCGTCTTCTTTTTTAGCGATTGATAAAATCGGACCTTTAACATCTTTTGAAACAGTGTTTTGAACTTCATCAAGATTTTGAACAATAACCGCTAATCTTCTAGGGGTTGCTAAAACCTCGATTTTTTCAAAATTTAAACCGTTTGATTTGAATAAATTTTCAAAAGAGCTTTTTAATTGCGAAATTGCGCTTGGAATAAATTTATATGGAAGCTCTTGAACCAATACTTCTAATAAAAAATCTTTTTTCATAATAAGTAAATTATATTATAAAAATTAAAATTTGTTACAAAAAAATATGAAAAAAATCTAAGAAATATTAAGAAAATGCAACAAAACTATGAAAAAATAAAAGAATATTTTGAAAAAAAAGTAAAAATGTGTCAAATTATATATTAAAGGATTTTTTAAAAATTAATGAACACTGTTGCTGATGTAGATATTATTGAAATAAACGACGAGCAGGCGCAAAATGCAAAACTTTTAGCAAGTGCGATGAGCAGTCCGCAAATTAGAAAAAGAGCTATGATTGACATGCTTGGAATTTCTTGTGCGGTTAATTATCTTAGAGCAAAAAAAGTTCGTGTAGATACTAAAAGAAGTGTTTATAAAATCCCAATTTTATTTGAAGAATTCAAACTAACAGATATTTATTTTGGCAACTATAGAATCGATGTTATAACTTTATATAAAGAAAAAACAGTTAAAATCCCTAAAATCCACGTGGATATGGATATTATGCCTCATTTTTATTTTGTTGTTCAAATCGGCGCAAAAATAAAAGAAGCTAAAATGATTGGTTTTATTGATTCTAAGAATGTTTCAAGATGTTCTCATGATTCAAAATATTATTATCCAACCTTGGATTTATTCTTTGATTTAGATAAATTTATCTCTTACACTCGTCAATCTGTTCCATCTAAAACATTATTAGGTAAGCACATAGATTGCCTTGGATTATTTTTAAAATTTATCGATAACGACCTTTCTTCTGTTTATAAAAGACAGCTGATTAATCATTTAATGAATTGTGATTCTTGCAGAAGTCGTTTTATAGACACAATCGAATTTGAAAAATTAGCAAACAACATCCGCCATTATCCTAATTTAATTAAAAAATATGAAGCTAGAACAAAAGTTGAAAATATAGACCTTGGTCAAGGCGAACAAAGCAGATTTATTGACTTTGAAGAAGGTTTGAATAATTTATCTTTTGATGAAGATAAGGTTGAAAATCTTGCTTCAAATGAAGTTTTTGAAGAAGAAACTCCTAAAAAAGATGATTATTCAGATAAATCTGATTCAAATAGAAAAGCTCAAATGTTTGATATCGCTTCAAAAACAGACAAAAAACAACTAAGCAAAAATGTTATTGATTCAATTTTTAATGAAATTCCAAAAGTTGAACTTCCGCAAATTAGAACAATAATCGGCGCTAAGCAAAAAAGATTTTTAATGATAATTGTAATGATGTTTTTTGTTTTAGGAAGTTTTGCCTTAATTTCAATTAAAGGCGCACCTGATATATCTGAACAAAATAATGAAATGTCTGAATTTGAAGAATTTGATGAAAACTATTCTCAAGATTATTCAAACGATATTCAATTGCCAAATTTAAAACAAAATTCAAATGATAATTTTGTTATTAATCAACCTGTTTCAACAAAACCTCAATATACCCCAACTATAACCGAGGTTTCTTGGGAAGCGCCTGAAAGTTTAATTAAAAAAGCAAGCTATACAAAATTTTTACAAATGACAGGTAAAAACATCAAATTAAACTTGCAAAATGACCTTTTATTAATAAGCGATGTTCCTATCAATAAAAATGTTAAAGTGGATATTAAAATTGCCGCTTCAGGTGAAGTTGAAGCAATTAAAATGGTTAAACAATCAGGCTCTGAAAATATTGATAATTCAATTAAAAGAGTTATTAATGATACCCTAACATACATGAAACCCCCAAGCCACGGCATTATTTCTAAACCAGTTGTTATAACTTTGAGTGTAAATCTTAACTAGAATGCGTCAATTGAAGTTCCTAAGCGGTTTGTGTAGAGTAAAACGCTAGAACTGTATGAAGGGCACAAGCAGACCTTTCCAAGCGGATTTCTTTTTATTACCTTGCCAAAAACTTTAAATTTAAGCTATAATCCTTGTATAGAAAAAGGAAATAAAAATGAAAATTAATGAAAATTATAAAAATCTTGAAGCAAGTTATCTTTTTTCAACAATTGCAAAAAAGGTAAATGAATATTCAAAAAATAATCCTGATAAAAAAATAATCCGTCTTGGAATAGGGGATGTTACAAAGCCATTATGTAAAAGTGTTGTTGAAGCGCTTAAAAATGCCTCATCTGAAATGGGCACAAAAGAGGGCTTTCATGGTTATGGTCCTGAACAAGGTTATGACTTTTTAAAAGAAAAAATCCAAAAATATTATGAAAAAAGAAATGTTCAACTAGAACTTGATGAAATTTTTATTTCAGATGGTGCAAAGTCTGATTTAGGAAATATTTTAGACATATTTTCAGTTGAAAATACTGTTTTAATTCCAGATCCTGTATATCCTGTTTATGTTGATACAAATGTAATGCAAGGTAGAAAAATTATTTTTGCGCAAGCTAATCAAGAAAATAATTTTCTTCCAATGCCAAATGATGACTTAAAAGCAGATATAGCTTATCTTTGTTCACCAAATAACCCAACAGGTGCGGTTTATAATAAAGAACAATTGAAAATTTGGGTTGATTGGGCGCTTAAAAACAAGGCTATTATTCTTTTTGACGCTGCTTATGAATGTTTTATCAGTGATGAAAATCTCCCAAGAAGTATTTTTGAAATAGATGGCGCAAAAAATTGTGCAATTGAATTTTGTTCGTTATCTAAAACCGCTGGTTTTACAGGTACTCGCTGCGGTTATACAATTGTTCCAAATGCGCTTTTAGTGGATAGTATGAGCTTAAATAAAATGTGGCTTAGAAGACAAACCACAAAATTTAACGGCGTACCTTATATAATTCAAAAGGGCGCAGAGGCTGTGTTTAGCGAACAAGGTCAAAAAGAAATTAAAGAAAACATAAACTATTATAAAGAAAACGCTAAAATTATTGCCGACGTTTTGAAAAAGCATAATATTTGGTTTACAGGTGGTGTTCATTCACCTTATATTTGGTTAAAATGTCCTAATAATATGACAAGTTGGGAATTTTTCGATTTTCTTTTAAACGAAGCTCAAGTTGTTGGTACTCCTGGGGCAGGTTTTGGTAAAAATGGCGAAGGCTTTTTCCGCTTAACTTCTTTTGGTACTTTTGAAGGTACAAAAGAGGCAGTTGAAAGAATTGATAAAATTTTAGCTAAGTAATATTTATTTGTCGATATGTTGGAATTGGTAGACAAGCACGTTTGAGGGGCGTGTGGAGAAATCCGTGGGGGTTCAAGTCCCCCTATCGACAAATAAATTTCAATTTATTATTACATCATCTAAGGGGGACTTTCACCAAGGTTTACCATTCTGGCATAACGTTTTGTAATTGCTCATTCTTCGCAAACAAAACTAACATCGGTGTCCCGATATAACGTTTTGTAGTTGCTCGTAAAACTCGCAAACAAAACTAACAAGTCTTTAGTAACAAAAATTAATAAATTGCCTTATTGTAACTTGGAATTATATAATATCTGTGGGGAATTATAGTTTACAATAGGTAGTTTGTGACCATTAAAACTCAAAACAGTTTTGATAATAAAGATTTTAGCGTTTTTGTAGATGAAATTACAAAAGGGCTTAAGGCTGCTATTGAAAAATATTGGGAGCAAGATATCGACTTAACTCTCCAAGCGTTGAATGATTTTCGAGATTTCAGAGAAGAACGTCTTAGCTTTAACATAGATTATTTTACAAGTCAAATAAGAGTTGATAGGCATAAACCTTTTATAATCAGGCTGGATAAGGATTTTATCCACAGTTTTTTTGATACTGTTTTGCAGCCGAAAACAAATAATTTTAAATTAACAGAATTAACAAATTTAGAAGTAAAAATTTTGAATAATTTTTGCGAATTTTTATATAAAAGATTAAAAGAACTACCAATTTTCCCCCAAAAAATTAAACTAAGCGAAGAAAGCGAAAAATACATCAATCTTTTATTTTTGCTTGAAATTAAAAACGCTAAAAACTTCCCTGTATCTCAAATTATGTTATCTTTTGCAAAAGATAGAATGCCGCTTGAGATACTTAAAAAAGCTCAATCTTTTGCAGATGAAGATTTCTTCACTTCTTCTTCAAATGTTAAAATTCGAGCCGGCAAAACCAAAATAACTCTTGATGAACTAAAAAATTTAACAATAGATGATATTGTATTGTTAGAAGATAGTAAATCAACAAATTTAACACTAATTTCAGGAGATTTAGAAGAAAAATTCAACATAAAATTAAATCCTGATTTAGTTTTAAACATTGACCAAGAAACAGATGATTTAGAAAACAATTATGATGAGGTAATAATGGACAAAAATCTTTGGGATGATATACAAGTCGAAGTAAATGCAGAATTTGAAAAAGTTAAAATGACAATTGGCGAATTAAAACAAATTTCACGTGGTCAAATTGTTGATTTAAGTTCGATTTTTGAAAATGAAATCTCTCTTTTTGTTGAAGATAAAAAGGTTGCAAAGGGTGAATTAATCATTATTAATGATAGATACGCTGTGAGAATTAATGAGGTTTTATCTAATAAAAAAGTAACTCCACAAGCGCAAGCGCAACCTCAAGCAAAACCTCAACAAGCCCCAAAAACGGCAACCCCGCCCCCACCACAACCTCAAAGAAAACCTCAACCTCAGCCTCAAGCGCAAGCTAGACCGCAGCCAAAACCTCAAGCGCAAGTTCCTCCAAAGGCAAAACCTGCGCAAGATGAGGAGTTTGATTATTCAGATTTTGAAAAATAAAGTAAAAGGAAATAAAAATGATAACATATATAACAGCATTCATATTCTACACACTAGCGATGATAGGCATTTTGCTAATCGGCTTTGTAATTTATAAAAATACTATGATGGTAAAGAAAAGTGAAACAAGGGGAAGTATTAAAATTCTTGATAGCTTGCCTGTTGGAAATAAAAAAACTTTGTTAATAGTTAAAATTAAAAATGAAAAGTTCCTTATTGCTTCAGGGCTTGAACACACAACTTTTCTTGCAAAGTTGAATGATGATAATCAAAAAACAACAAATCAAAATCCGCAAAAAGAAGAAGTTATTTCAAGAAATGAATTAAAGAAAATTTTAAATGAAGAAAATAATTCAAATATGATGACTAAAGAAAATCAGATGAATGTTAATTTCTTTAATAAGCCTAAAAAAGAAGAATACATTGACTTTGAAAAAATGCGACTTCAAAAATTGCAAAAACAATTTAATGAGCTTTATGAAAAAACAGCGCCAACGCTTGATGAAAACGTTAAAGACAAGGCAATTTTAAGAAAAGCGATGATAAAACAACTTCTTTCTGACTTAAATGACACACCCATAAAAAACGGGAGTAACTATTAATGGATAACATATTAAAAGATATAAATCCTGTTATACAGCTTTTGATTGTTATGGCAACTTTTTCTCTGTTGCCCTTTATTTTTGTATCTATGACACCTTTTTTAAGGTTTACAATTGTGTTTTCAATGTTGAAAACGGCGATGGGTACAAATTCTGTTCCGCCTGCTATAACATTAATAGGATTATCTTTAATATTAACTCTTTATACTATGGCGCCTGTGTTTGATAATATGTATAAAGAATATCAAATTCCATATCAAAAAACGCAAAATGTTGTTGAAAGTTTGAATGCTGCTTCTAAACCTTTAAAAGAATACATGCTTAAACAAACTCGCCAATCAGACCTTGCATTTTTTGTTGAAAAAACAAGGGGTGGTGCGCCAAATTCGCCTGATGACCTTACATTATGGGAAGTTGCACCAGCGTACATTGTTTCAGAATTAAAAACTGCATTTGAAATAGGTTTTATAATTTATGTTCCCTTTATAGTCTTAGACTTAGTCGTGGCAAACATTTTGCTTGCTTTAGGGATGTTTATGTTATCTCCTCAAATTGTATCAACTCCTTTTAAATTATTGATATTTATCGCTGTTGATGGTTGGAGTTTAATTGTTAAAGGTCTTGTGGAGAGTTTTAATTAATGGAAATATTAGTAGAATACCTTGCAAAAGGTTTTATGGTGATGTTATCAATCTCAATGCCTTGTGTTCTTGTGGCGGCGGCAGTTGGGCTTGTTGTTGGTATTTTACAAGCAGTTACTCAAGTTCAAGAGCAAACAATTGCGGCAGCACCTAAAATTGTTCTTGTATTTTTAACAATTGTTATGCTTGGGGGATATTTCATTAAAATTTTAACAAACTATCTTTATGAGGGAACGCACATGGCTTTTGAGGTTGTTCCTAAAAACGATACTTATGTTTTACCAAATAATTATTATAAATATACTCGTCCTTTTAGCGTTGAAATGCAAGATAAATTAAATGCAGATAAAAGCTTAAACAAAGCCTTAATTAATAAAGGCGCTATTCCTTGGGATAAAAAAGCAACAAAACATTCTATTTATGTTAAATCAAAACAAACACCTTCAAGTGGTCCAAATTTAATTGAAAGAATGAAAATACAAAATTCTAATTAATCGGGGGAAAATTGGAAGAAATTTTAAAACAATTTTCAATTTTATTCCCTGAAATAAACAACGCTCTTGGTTCAGGGATTATGGTTTTTTTAAGGCTCATTGGTTTGATGCGCCTAGCACCCGTGTTAAGTAAAAGCGAAATTCCCTCTATGGTAAGGCTTTCTTTTGCACTTATTTCAACAATAATTTTAGTTGGAGTTTTAAAACCTGCACCCCCAAGTCCAGATACTCCAATATTCCTTTGTATGATTTTAAATTTTCTTTTTGGTGCATTAATCGGCTATATTGCAAATTGCATTATGGCAGCAATTTTAACAGGTGGGGATATGATTAACACTCAAATGGGTTTATCTTCAGCGATGGTTATGGACCCAAGTACAAAAAGCCAAGTCAGCATTATGGCAAACTTTTTTTCTGTATTATCAATAATAATTTTTATGTATTCAGGGGGAATTTATTGGCTTTTTAATTCTTTTATAAAAAGTTTTCAGTTGTTTCCTATGTATATGGTTGATTTTCATTTTGAAAAGATAATCAATGTTCAATATTTAAGTGAAATCACAGGAAATATTTTATTTATGGGGTTACATATTGCAAGCCCTGTGCTTTTAGCAACCTTAGCTCAAGACATAATCCTTGGGATAATTTCTAAAACTGCCCCTCAAATTAATGTTTTTTCTTTGAGCTTTCTTTTTAAACCTGTGATGGGTGCATTTATTCTAATCGTTATTTTGCCCATGCTCGTTAACATAATTACCGACTATTTGACTTCTTTTGCAAATATCTTTTAATTTTTGTTTATCTGGTTTTGGTTTCATACAAATCCAGAAGAAATTTTTGATATAAGGTGAAATAAGTAAAACTAAAGAAGTGAAAATTATGTCATAAATAATTTTATTTCCGCTTATAACGTTTAAAATCGGCATTAATAAATTAAAATCAATTACTTTAAAGCAAGCTAAAATTAAGCAATAAACAAATCCGCAAAAATGAATTGCAAGAACACCGATAAAACCCGCTAAAAGACGAGTTCTTATTTTTTGATTAATTTGAAAAATTGTTCCTGATAAAAAAATTGCAAAAAGAAAGCCTAAAAAATATCCAAATAAATAGTTTTGAATATAATTAAAACCTCCGCCAAAGGCAAAAATTGGCCATACAAAAAAGCCAACAATTAAATAAACAAAAAATAAAAATAAAGAAAAATTCTTCCCTAAAAGATAGATTATAAAAAGCATAACGGGAATTTGTGGTGTGTATGAAAAAGTTTTCATACAGCTTTTAAAACCCTCAACACTATCAATTTTAAACCACGGATGAGAAATTGAAATTTGACTAAAAGTCGCCACAATAAGCAACAAAAAGCACATCGCTAAAACCGCAAAAGTTCCAATTGAAAAAGGGGTTTTTTCGCCTTTATAAATATATTGGTCGAATATGTCTTTAAAACGCTTATTTATCATCTTAAAATTAATTTAGTCCATCTTTTAATTTATTATATAACTCTTTGTAATTTTTATCAAAAATATTTTCACTCCACATAATTAAAGCGTCCTCGTTATTATCTTGATAATATTTTTTTCTTACTCCAAGAGATTTAAACCCAAATTTTTCATATAAATATATCGCTCTTTGATTAGAAACTCTAACTTCAAGAGTGATATATTTAATTTTTTCTTTATAACATTCTTCAATTGCTGCTAAAAGCAACCTATGAGCTAATTTTCTGTTACGAAAATCGCTGTGGACAGAAAGATTTGTGATATGAGCTTCGTCAATTATTTTCCAAATACCGATATAGCCAACGGGTCTATTTGTTGAAGTAACTATTGTAAGGTATGTTGAAATTTTATTGCTTAGTTCTGTATAAAAAGAATCTTTCGACCAATGGTGCTCGCCATAACATAATTCTTCGATTTTTATTATGTCATCAACGTCTTGATGAGTCATTTCACGTATTGAAAAATTTTCCATATCTATATGATATCAGAAAATTTAAAAACTAAAATGATTCAGACATTTGAAAAGATTTATGTTCAATGTTATGTGCTTCAAAATCAATTAAACCACGATTTAATTGAGAATATTTTGCATCTTTAGAGTTAAATTTTTCTTTTAAAAATTCATAAGAAATCTTAGGGTCACATTGTTCGCCACAAGTGAATAAATCAACTGCAGCATAACCAAATTCAGGCCAAGTATGAATTGCCAGATGACTTTCAGAAATAATTACAACACCGGAAACTCCGTGTGGCATAAATAAATGAAAACATTTGTTTACTATTGTTGCTCCACATTCAAGAGCTGCTTCTAGCATATATTTTTCAACCAATTTTGGATTGTTTAATACATTAGGATCACACTCAAAAAACTCTGCAAGTATGTGTCTGCCAAGATATTGCGGTGTTTCTTGTTGTTCTATATTCTGGATAGGTGTCATTATTGCCAATTCATATTCCCCCTTTGTTTTCTACTTATTAATTGTTAGCAAAACAACTATACAATATAACTAAAAAACATACAAGGGGTAAAGTTTACAATTGTAAAAAAAAGTTTTACAAATTTTAACTTTTTCTAAAAAAATTTTATTTTAGATATAAAATTTCATTATGAATAAAATATTAATTATAGATGACGACATAGCAATTTGTGAACTTATAAAAATCAACCTTGAACTACAAGGTTACAGTTGTCTTTATTCAACAAACCCAATTCAAGGTTTTGCCTTAATTAAACAAGAAGAACCAAGTCTTGTTATTTTAGATGTAATGATGGGTGAAGTAAGTGGATATGACGTTGCACAAAAAATTAGAACAACAAAAAGTATTGAAAAAACGCCTATAATAATGCTTACAGCTTTATCAGAATTGAATAATAAATTAGAAGGGTTTAATTGTGGCGTAGATGATTACATTACAAAACCTTTTGAAATAGAAGAATTAAAAGCAAGGGTTTTAGCCCTTTTAAATCGTTCAGGACAAGAAATGCCATCTTTAAGAGTAAAAGAAATTTTATCAAAGGGCGATATTACACTTATTCCTGAAAGCTATAGCGTTCAAATTAAAGATAAAAAAGCTCAATTAACCCCAATTGAATTTGATATTATTAACACTCTAATGCAAAAAGAGGGCTCTATGGTTTCATCTAAAGAACTTTTAAAAGAAGTATGGGGTTACACAGAAGGTGACGACGATATAGACACAATAAGGGTGCACATGACCCATTTAAGAGCAAAAATTAATAAAATTTCTTCTGAAAAAAATAAATATATAAAAACAATTTATGGCGGTGGATATAAATTAGTTGCAAATGGTTCAGAAGAAAATGGATAAGATTTTAATTAATAAAAACAAAATTAAACAAACTTTAGCCCTTGTTTTTGCAATTGTTTTTCTGACTTTATTATTTCTAAATAACTTAAAACTTAAACAAATGGCGAAAATTAACGCTATTTCAAGTTTGAATGAAATTAATGAAGAAAATATTTCTCCTAGGGAATTATTTTTAGATAGCTGGTATATAATTAAAACAAATTATTACAAGAAAAATTTAAACAATCAAAATTGGCTTAGATGGAAAAAACACTATCTTTCTAAAATTAAAACAAAAGAAGACGCTTATATTGCAATTAATTCAATGCTTTTAAGTTTAGATGACCCATATTCAAAATTTATGAGCCAAGAAGAATTTTTAAATCAAAATAATGCAATTAATTCTAAATTATATGGAATTGGGATTAATACAGCTTCTATTTCAGGAAAAATTTACGTTGTAAATGTACTAGAAAATGCCCCTGCTTATCATGCTGGTATTCAAAACGGGGATATTATTTTAAAAATAGATAATGAAGATATTAAAGGTTATACGGTTTATCAAATTTCTCAAATGATTAGAAATTCAAAAAACATGAATGTTGAATTAGAAATTTTAAGAGGAAGTGAGATAATTAATAAAACAATTAAAAAAGAAGAAATTAAGGTTAAAACCGTTCAATTTAAAAAAATTTCTTCTGATATAGGCTACATTAGAATTTCAAGTTTAATTGGGCTTGAAAGTGTCCAAGATTTTGTTATTGCCTTAAATAAACTTAAATCTTCAAAAGCCTTAATTCTAGATTTAAGGGGAAATTCAGGCGGATTAGTTCAAAATGCAATTTTAATTGCTAATTTATTTATGAATCAAGGTAATATTGTAACGGTTGTTGCCCGTCATAACAAGAAAAACACCTATTCAGCTGAAAATGAAGGATGTATTTATAATAATAAACTTGCGGTTTTAATTGATAATAATTCTGCTTCTGCGGCTGAAATTTTAGCAGCTGCTCTAAAAGATAATAATAGAGCAATTTTAATCGGCACAAAAACTTATGGCAAAGGGCTTGTTCAAAAAATCTTTGCACTTCCCAATAAAACAGGCATGAATTTAACAATAGCAAGATATTTATCTCCAAAGGGAAATGAAATAGATAAAATTGGGGTTGAACCAGATTATGAGGTTATTTTTAATCATAACGATTTTTTAAATGGAATTGACCCACAATTAAACTTTGCAAAAAGTTATCTTGAAAATGAACTGGAAAATAAAATATAATCTTTTTATGAATAAAAAATTTTGTTTAATTTTCTTTTTAATATTTTTATTTAGTTTGTTTTTTAACATTAAAACAAATTTTAACAGAATTAATGTGCCATATTTTAATGGGCTTAATAAAAAAGTTTCGCTTGATGTTAGCTATAAAACTTCTAAAAAATCTGAAATTTATTTTGATAATAAAAAATTAAATAAAAGCCAAAAAATAGATGAAAATCATTATCTTTATTTTTTAAAAGACAACAGAAAAATTAACACTATTTCAATTTCAAATTTTGAAAACGTTGATAAAATCTATCTTTATAACGGTTTTAAAATGGAAAAAATTAAAACAAATTTTTTTAAAATCGACAATTCAAAAAGTAAACTTACTCAAATTGGAATTATATTTTTATCTTTCTTTTATAATTTTCAATTTTATTTATCTTCTTATTTTTTTCTTGTGCTTTTTCTTTATTTCTTTTTTAAAGAAGAAAAGCCTTTTAAGGTTAGTTTTAAAACAATCTTTTTTATGATTTTATTTTTGGGGATTTTTTTAAGATTAATTCAATTAAACACAATTCCTTTTTGGGATGATGAAATTTTTGTTTTAACTCATTGTGTTAATGTGCCACTTAAAATGGCTTTTCAAGACGCAGGAAACCCACCATTATTTTTTATTTTGTTTAAGGTTTGGAGTTTTATTTTTAAAAAAGAATGTTTTTATCGCCTTTTAGCTTTAGTTTTTGGGGTTTTATTTAACATTGTTTTTTATTTTTATTTAAAGATGTTTTTTAAAAAACAAAAGGCGCTTTTAGGCTTTTTTGTTGTATCAATTAACCTTGCTTTAATTTATTTATCTCAAGAGATAAGATGTTATGGGCTTTTAATTTTATTAAATGTTTTATGTTCAATTTTTCTTTTTCAATTTGTTTTAAAACGAAAGAAAAAAGCGCTTTTATTTTATTTTATAGCTACATTATGTTTCTTATACACTCATTATTGGGCTAGTTTTATTGTTCTTTTTAATTTTATTTTTGGAAGTGTTTTATTATTTAAAAGAAAATCTCAATTAAAAAACTTCATTATCGTTAATTTAATTTCTTTTCTTTTATTTATTCCTGAAATAATCTTAAAAAGGCAATCTTTAACTGGAGATTTTAATTCTTGGTTAAAAGCGCCCGATTTTTTAGATATTAATTTAGCAATTCAAACTTTAATGGGAAATATTTTAATTTTCTTGTTATTTTTGGGTTTACTTTTCTTTTGCTATAAAAAAGCTAAAAAACAAGATAAAATCTTAATTAGCTATAATGTTTTTTTAATTTTATTTGTTTTTGTTTTAGCAACACTTTTTTCTTATTTAATTAAACCGATATTTTGTTATAGATATTTTTACAGCGTTTATCCTAATTGCTTTATTTTATTTATATTTTTAGCAACTTTTAAATTTTTTAAAAAGCAAAATTATTTTCTAACTTTTGTTTTATTAATTCTTTTTACTGTTTTTCAAAGGATAAATTATCAAAATTTATTTTGCAATCATAATTTATTTTTAGATTTTATAAAAAATGACCTTGATAAAACTAAAACAAATTATGTTTTTTTATCTGACACGGTTATGAATTATCCCCCTTTTGAAAATCAATTAAAAAAAGACAAAGTTAATTTTCAATATTTACCAATTGGGCTTGGGATTAATACTTTTTCAATTAAAAACCTAAAACTTCAAAAGCCTTATTGTATCTATGTTTTAAACTTATATTTAGATGATTACACCCTAAAAAACACAAATGTTGAATTGTTTAAAACAAATCTTGGAGTTTTTGTGAAAGTTGAAGAAAAATAGAACAACAAACTCATCTAATTAGTTGACATATACAATTGCCATGATTTAATTAAGAAAAGAAGAAAAATAAAGGAAAAGCCATGTCAGGACATTCAAAGTGGGCAAACATTAAACATAAAAAAGCAAAAGCAGACGCTCAAAGAGGGGTTAGTTTTGCAAAATTTTCAAGAGAAATTATTATCGCTGCTAAAATTGGCGGTGGAGATTTAAACGGAAACTTTCGTTTAAGAACAGCCGTTGAAAAAGCAAAAGCGGGCGGACTTCCAAATGATACAATTAAACGTGCGATTGATAAAGGCTGCGGTAATTCTCAAGGAGATAACTTTGAAGAAATTACTTATGAAGGATATGGCGCAGGCGGAGTTGCGGTTTTCATTGAAGCTGCAACAGATAACAGAAACAGAACAGCAGGGGATATTAGAAGTTATTTCACTAAATTCGGCGGTAATTTAGGTGAAACAGGTTGCGTTGGTTGGATTTTTGAACCTTGTGGACTAATTTCAATCGAAAAACCGCAAGAACAATCTAAACGTTCAAAAGAAGAAGTTAAAGTTTTTGATTTTGATAAACTTTTTGAAGATTCAATGGAATTTGACCCAATGGATGTTTGGGAAGATGAAGACGAAGACGACTTTAAAATTAAAACAAAACCAGACGCTCTTGATTCAACTGCAAAAGGACTTGAAAATCTTGGTTATAAAATTAAAAGCGCTGATTTAACAAGAATTCCATCTAATTCTAATGAAATTACAGACGCTGCAACTGCTAAGAAAATCGTTCTTCTTCTTGAAAAATTAGATGAACACGACGACGTTCAAAATGTTTATTCTAATTTTGAAGCAAGTGATGAAATTATGAATTCACTTGATGTATAATATAAACGAAAGAAAGTATGAACATATTTGATATAAATCCAAGCACAATTTTTATGATAATAGGGTTTTTATTATCCCTATATGCTTGTGTTTCAAATGATGTTATTCAAACCCTAGGAACCTTTTTATCTACAACAAGACACCGTTCTGTTTGGGTTGTTTGGGCATACACCGGTTTGATTATGGTTTTAACCTTTGTAATCGGCTGGATTGTGAACGACGGGGATATGGCTTTTGGAAGATTAGATAGAATTCCATATCCTGAGCAACTTTACTGGTGGCATGTTTTGCCCCCTATAATCTTATTATATTTAACTAAAAAGGGAATTCCCGTTGCAACTTCATTTTTAATTGTTAGTATTTTTTCTTCTAACACAATTATAGGGATGATGATTGCAAAGTCTTTTATTGGCTATGTTACAGCTTTAATTGTTTCATTAGTTTTATATTTCTTTATTGCAAGAAAAGTCGAAAAAATCTTTTTGTATATGAAAAATAAACCCATTCCCTTGCCTTGGATTGTTGCAAAATGGATTTCAACGGCGCTTTTATGGCACGCTTGGTTATTACAAGACGGCGCAGTTTTATATGTTTTCTTGCCAAGGAAACTTTCTTTGTGGCAGATGGCTTTGAGCTTAGTTGTATTTTTAGGACTTCTTTTTATAATTTGTTATAAAAGAGGGGGCGAAATTCAAAATATAATTAAACTTAAAACTAACACTCAAGATGTTCGTTCTGCAACGATAATTGATATTGTTTACGCTTCAATTTTATTATATTTTCAAAATGTAAATAATATCCCGATGTCAACAACTTGGGTATTTTTAGGGGTTTTAGCAGGTAGAGAAATCGCTCTTTATAACAGATTACGTTTCATTACCGAAAAGAAAGTTTATAAACACGTTATTAAAGACATTACAAAAGCAATAATCGGGCTTGTTGTTTCAATTAGTGTTGTTTTAGTTTTAAATCATTATGATAAAATTCTTGAGATAATTCACCATTATATCAATCTCTAAATATAAAAATACTTGCCTTTAGGGGGCAAGTATTCAATCCTTGATAACATTAGAACTGTTAGACGGAATGTGAGATTATTGGAAAGGTGTGTGATAAATAGGGGAATAGGAGTATCGTTAAAATAAATTAGCCTGATTTAAAATTGCTATGTTATTTAATTGAGCGCCAAGGCTTAGGCTTGTATTAATTGAGCCTGATTGGTTTTCAACAAAATTAACATAAAGATTTTCAACATAATCTTCAAGGTCGTTGATTTCTTTTGTTAACTCATCATCATTTAAACCACGGGTTAATTTTTCTAATTCTTCTTTGATATTGTTAATATCTTCTTTGGGGTCATCATTAAAAGATATATTGAGCTGATACATTAAATCTGCCCAAGGTCTATCTTCTTTTGCTATTGTTGAATTTTCTTGAGTTTGAGAATTTTGTTTTTCAAGTTCTTTTGCTCTTTTAAGTAATGAAACATTTAGGGCTTCATTTTCTGTAGGAGTTAAGCCGTATTTCTTCATTTCATCGGCTAGAGGGGATTTTTTCTTTTTGTCCTCATCTTTATCTATCCGATAATAATATTCATAAATTGAAAGACTGCTTATTGCGTTAATAGACATAACTTTCCGTCAAACCCTTCGTGTTTACATTTTTATAATTCCCGATTTTTGAAAAAAATAACGAGTTGATGTTGCGAAAAATAAATTTAGATGTATAATTCTAAATACGAAAAATAATTGTATTTGTTAGGTAAAAAATGGATAAATATAAAGAATTACTTGAAAAGGCAAAACAAGCAAGCCAAAGAGCCTATGCACCATATTCAAAATTTCCTGTTGGGGCTTGTATTTTATATAATGACGGCAGAGAATTTTTAGGTTGTAACGTTGAAAATGCAAGCTATGGCTTATCTTTATGCGCTGAAAGAAATGCTATGTCTAGCGCTATTGTTGAGGGTGAAACATCTCAAATTGAAGCAATTGCAATTTATTCACCTGTTCAGAAAAAATGTTTGCCTTGTGGCGCTTGCAGACAATGGATATGCGAATTTGCAACGAAAAATTCTAAAATTATTTTAGAAGATGATGATGAAAAACTTCTTATTTTAACTTTAGAAGAAATTTTCCCTTACAGCTTTAAATTTGATGAGTAGGTTTTTAAACTACTCATCAATTAAAACTTGTTTTAATTCAATATCAGGTTTTCCTAAAACTCTTACTAATTCTAGAACAGAGGCTTTCATTTGGCATTTTTGATTTGAATTATTGAAAAAATCTGTATAAAAACACCCTTCGCAATTACATCCTCTTTTATAACACTCTATAGCAGTCTGAGTCCATCTTCTGACCGCAGTTGCTCTGCCAAAATCTCTACTTTTTAACACTTATAAACTCTCCAAAAAAATCTAGTAGCCGTATCGTAGGGGCTTTTTGCCTTGTGCCCCTTGGCTTTAATACTATTATATCTGTTAAGATACAATTAGCAAGCAATTTTTCGGCAATTATTACGACAATTTACAATCATGCTATTGGTTAATTGGCTTGTGTTTCAAGGGTTTTAACCCCCCTAGAACCATGACTAGACATGCTTTTAGGGGGATTGTGATGTTTCAAATCATGTCATAGTGCATGTTTTGACATGATGAAAAAAAATCTTTCGCTGTAAATTTATGTAAATTATTCAAATTTTTGGCATGCCTTTTAGAAAAAAACTAGTTTTCATTTTTCTTTTCGTTTTCAACCCAAATATAAGTTTGTTCATAAATAGATTTAAACGGATTATAGGCATATTGCGCTTTTAAAAAAGGATTAGTTGCTTTTTTATCATACTTTTTCATTTTTTTATAAATAATATCAAAATATTTTTTTATAATAATAAACCTCCCTTCTTTACAAAGGATTAATTTCATTATCTCAAATTTCAAATTTTTAAAATTGCCCAAAGGGATAAATTTTTCTTCTCTAATAGATTAAATTTAAAATTAATGATATAATTTCTCTGTAATGACACAGAAATTTTAGGATAGAAAATATGAAATACGATTGTGGTTTATCTATTGAGGAGTTAGAAAAAAGAACTTCTAAAGATTGTCTTTTGACTAAAAAAATGTTAGATACTGATGCGCCTGAATTTTTAAATTTAAAAGATGGCGATAAAACAGCACTAAGCTACCTTGTTAAGGCAGCAAGAATTATTGAAAAAATCAATCTTGAACTAGATTCACACCACAACTTGCCTTTTAAAAAATATTTAGAAGAACAAATTAAAAAAGATGATAAAAAAGCTAAATTAACAAAAATTTTATTTGACGCACAAAAAGGGATTTTTTCTCTTGACTGCGAATCTAATATGGTTATTTTAGCTAAAGACCTTGAATATCGCAAAGCTCGTGGGTTTTATCCATTAGATTTAGATGAAAAAGAGTTTCATCAAATCTTAATTTCTATGTTAAAAGAAAATAAAGTTGAAGAAGTTAGAAAAATTTTAAATCAAAGAAGTGTTGTTGAAAGAAATGGAAAAGAGTTAAAAGCAACAGATTACATCGATAAATTTTCTTGCGATTTTAAAAAAATAGCAGAATTATTATTAAGAGCAAGTTGTGTTTCAACTTGTATTGAATTTAATGAATATTTAAGACTTCAATCTCAAGCATTTTTAGTGGCTGACCCAATGCTTGACGCTTTTGCAGATAAAAAATGGGCACAAATGCAAAATACTCCTCTTGAATTTACAATTACAAGAGAAAATTATTCAGACGGTATGACAGAAACTGTTTTAGAAAATCCTGAATTAAGCGAGCTTTTAAAAGAAAATAATATCGAAGTAATTTCAAAAGATTATCTTGGCGCTCGTGTTGGAATTGTGAATAAAGAAGGAACAGATTACATCTTAAAAGTTAAAAATTATCTTCCTATTATGGCAAAACACATGCCATATAATGAAGAATATGAACAAGTTATTAAAGAAGATTCTGAAATTTCTCAAACAATGGTTGATGTTGACCTTGTTGAAGTAGCAGGTGACGTTGGCGCTTTTAGAGCTGGTATCACTTTAGCTGAAAATCTCCCAAATAACGATAAATTATCTTTAACAATTGGTGGCGGAAGAAGAAACGTTTACCACAGGCAAATTCGTTTTGCAACAAGTGATGACGCAAAACAAAAAATTCAAGAAAGATTAGATAATATTTTAGAAAAAGAATTTCATAAATATTATGATGATAAAATGGATCACCTTTTCACAATCGGGCATGAAAATGGTCACTCTCTTGGACCAAAATCTGGTTGTGAGGCACTGGGTAAATATAAATCTATAATTGAAGAAAATAAAGCAGATATGGTTTCATTGGCGATGGTTGATGTTTTAATGGAAGAAGGGCTTTACACTCAAGAAGAAAGAGATAAAATCATTGTTACTTATGCAACAGATAATATGTTAAAATCAAAACCAGATTTATCTCAAGCACACAGAGTTCGTTCTGTAATGCAAAATTATTACTTCATTCAAAATGAAGCTATTAACATTTCAAAAGACGGCTTTTTATCTATTAATATAGATAGAATGGTTTATATCGCTCGCCAAATGCTTGGTGAAATTATTAAAGTTCAATTAAGCAACGATTTTTCTCAAGGGGAAAAATACGTTCTTGAAAATTTCATTTGGACAGACGAAATGGAAACCATGAGCCAAAAATTGAAAAAGATTTCTAAGAGATTGAACGGCAGAACTGAACAGAAACTGGCTGATATGTTGTTTAAAGCGTAAGCCGAGGTTCCTAAGCGGTTTGCGATGAGCAAAGCGCTGGAACTGTACGATGCCGCCGTTGCGACCGAAGCGAAGCGCAGGGTAGCGAAGAAATCTTTGATTTCACAGGCGGAAAATGCGTAAGCCGGTGCGATGAATGGCAACGTGTGGAACGTTGACATTCAAGCAGTCGATAAGCGACGTAGGACAATAGAGGCTGTTTTTGCAGATTTTGCAAAAACAGAGCCGAAATGCCCACAGGAGCCAAATGCGTAAGCCAGAGCGCAACGAGCTTTCGTTGCACACATCCAACTCTATAATCCGTCATCCTGAACTTGTTTCAGGATCTGATGTGTTTCAGTGTTTACAAGGGTTTTACCTTGTTTCTATCAATGACACTTGGTAAGATCCCGAAACAAGTTCGGGATGACGAGTCGAGAAATGAGTGTGGACGTTTTAAACCCTCGTGCACTGGCTCACGCTTTCTTTTTCGGTTCACTTTTTCTTTTTGCGTTGGCGATTGAACAAAAAGATTACGTTACCCTTGGCGAAGAATGAGCCTTAGTGAAACGGACACAGAGTGCAAAGTGAACAAAAACTTTAGTTTTTTATAAATATTTTTAATTGCTTTTGTTGGGTAAGTTCTTTAACTTACAGTATTGGCACATCTTTTAACTGCTTGTGGATACATCCTATACACCGTTATAGGACTGTCATCCTGAACTCGTTTCAGGATCTGATGTGTTTCAGTGTTTACAAGGGTTTTACCTTGTTTCTAAATTAATAATTTAATAAAATTACATTTTCTCCCCAAAAAATTAAAAAATTGTTTATTTTTTCTAAAAAATCAAAAAAAGGTGATAACTTAGTTATATAAGAAAAGACATAAATCATAAAAGGGAGATAATATTATGGCTAAAACAATTGGTATCGACTTAGGTACTACAAACTCAGTTGTTGCCGTTATGGAAGGTGGTAAACCAACCGTTATTGCTAATGCTGAGGGTTCTCGTACAACTCCATCTATCGTTGGTTTTGCAAAAAATGGCGAAAGATTAGTTGGTCAGCTTGCAAAAAGACAAGCAATTTTAAATCCTGATAATACAATTATTTCAATCAAACGTCACATGGGCGAAGATTATAAGAAAAATATTGAAGGAAAAGATTATACACCACAAGAAATTTCTGCAATGATTTTAAGAAAATTAGCAGATGACGCAAGTGCTTATCTTGGTGAAAAAGTTACAAGTGCGGTAATCACAGTTCCTGCTTATTTTAACGACGCTCAAAGACAAGCAACAAAAGACGCAGGTAAAATTGCAGGTTTAGACGTTCTTCGTATCGTAAACGAACCAACAGCGGCAGCTTTGGCTTATGGTATGGAAAAAGATAAATCTGAAAAAGTATTAGTATTTGACCTTGGTGGTGGTACTTTCGATGTATCTGTTCTTGAAATTGGTGATGGCGTTCATGAAGTTCTTTCAACTTCAGGTGATACACACCTAGGTGGTGATGACTTCGACCAAAAAATTATTGATTGGTTATGTGAAGAATTCAAAAAAACTGAAGGTATCGACCTTAAAAATGATAAACAAGCAATGCAAAGATTAAAAGAAGCAGCTGAAAAAGCAAAATGCGAACTTTCAAGCGTTGTTCAAACAAATATCAACCTACCATTCATCACAGCAGACGCAACAGGTCCTAAACACTTAGACATCAATTTAACTCGTGCAAAATTTGAAGAATTATCACACGACTTATTAGAAAGATGTAAAACTCCTGTTGAACGTGCTATTAAAGATGCAGGCATTTCAAAATCTGAATTAAATGAAGTTGTTTTAGTTGGTGGTTCAACTCGTATCCCAGCTGTTCAACAATTAGTTAAAGATTATACAGGAAAAGAACCAAACCAATCTGTTAACCCTGATGAAGTTGTTGCAGTTGGTGCGGCAATCCAAGCCGGTGTATTAGCTGGTGAAGTTAAAGATATCGTTTTACTTGATGTTACACCATTATCACTTGGTATTGAAACACTTGGCGGTGTTATGACTCCTCTTGTACCTCGTAACACAACAATCCCTGTTTCAAAATC
>CAKUXO010000006.1 GCA_934700385.1 uncultured Candidatus Melainabacteria bacterium | reverse complement strand
GGCGTATTCAGGCTTTGGTCATTCTATGACGCTATTGTTGATAGAGATGGCGGAGTTTGGCATAACAGAATTTAACTTTAAAATGGGCTATTTGAAGCCCATTTTTTATAATAAATTTTCATTAATTTCTATTTCATTTAATTTTTTGCCTTGTCTTTTAAGACTTGCTTCAACCCCACAATTTTTTAATTCATTAGCTAATTTAAAAATTTTAGTTGAAGTTGTCATTTTTTCAAATTCTTTATTAAAATTATTCAAAGAATTTTCCATAACTTGTTTAATTGAATAAAGATTTTGACTGTGTTGCGCCATTAATTCAAAAATATTTTTAGATATTTCAAGAATTTTATCTGTATTTTTTTCAATTAAATCTTGCGCCCAAAGATATTTCACAAGTCTTAAAGATGTTAAAACGCTTGAATTTCCAACAATAATTATATTTTTATCCACTGCATTTTTAACAACAGAAACAAAATCGCAATCGGTGTAAATTAAAGTTAAAACAGGTTCAAGCGGAATATACATTAAAATAAAATCAGGCTGATTTATGTTAAGCGCTGTTTCATATTTTTTTTGAGATAAAAGATTAATAGTTGTGTTTAAATCTTTAATAAATTCAGCTTTTTTCATTTTTTCAAGGTCAGTTTTAAGACTATTTTGATAGTCAATGAATTTATCTAAATTCAACTTGCAATCAATTAAAATGTGCTTATTATTTGGAAGATTAATTAAATAATCTGGTTTTATTTTTTCATTATCTTTGTTTAAGGTGTTAAATTGTTTAACATAATCAACATTATTTGAAAAAGCAATTTTTAAAATATTTTCAAGATTATCTTCTCCAAAGCGCCCTTTTAAGTTTTGATTTGTTGTTAAAACTTTTGATAATTCGGCAGCTTGCCCTAATACATGCTTAATTTCAAGATTGTTAATTTCATTTTGTTTTTTATAATCTTCAAGTGAAAATTTAAAATCTTCAATTAAAGTTAAAATTTTATTTTCAGATTTATTATTTTTAAATAATTTTAAAAATAATAAGCAAGATAAAAACCCCAAAACAAAAGCACTGCTTAAAATTAAAATATAGTTTTGCAAAAGAAACATCCCCCTAAACTTTCAAAAATAAATTATAACTTTTTTTAAAGTTTTTTGCAATTTAAAATATACGCTATAAAATATCTTTAGGAGGAAAAGTGAAAAATATCGCCATTTTTATAATATTTATGCTATTTTTTAGCGCAAAAATAACCCTAGCAATCGATTGGGTTGAACTTAGAGCACCAAGCGGAAGGCAAGTTTTTCTTGATAAAGACAGCATTAAAAGCCAAGAACACTATTATTTTTACAACATAAAATATAATAACCACTACACAAATAAACCAATAGTTGTAACAATGCAATCTGCCATTTCAAGCCCATTTTCAGCAAGACTTAGAACTTATGGGGTTGAAGAATACAATTCTCTTGAGGGGGATTATGAAAATATAACTAAAAATTTAACCCATAATCTTGAACCTGTAACTTATGAATCAATCGTGAACACTTGTTATAAAAAAGTTAAATATTTTGAAGAGATAGAAAATACATCAAAAATAATAATTAAATAGTTATGAATAAAGAAAATAAAATAGCTTTAATATTAGGCGCAGGCCCCGCAGGGCTTGCTTTAGCTTATGAATTAATTGAACTTAAAACAGGTATTATTCCAATAATAGTTGATAAATTACCTAACGTTGGTGGGTTATCAAGAACAGTTTATTTTGATGGACTTGGAGTAGATATAGGCGGGCATAGGCTTTATACGAATAATAGCTATATTCAAAGCATTTGGGATAAATTTTTACCTCATCAAAACGCACCCTCTATTGATGATATTCTAGCTTCAAGAGAAGTAAATTACCCAAGCCAAGGGCTTGACCCAGAAAAAAATGAAGATGTAATGCTTATTAGAAAACGTTTTTCAAGCATAATCCACAATCATCATTTTTTTGATTACCCAATTAAATTAAACCTTGAAACCTTATCAAAACTTGGTTTTAAAACAAGTTTTAAAGCAGGCTTAAGCTACATTAAAAGTATTTTTCAAAAAAGAGAAGAAAAAACCCTTGAAGATTTTTTCATTAATCGTTTTGGATATGAGCTTTATTCAATCTTTTTTAAAGACTACACAAAAAAAGTTTGGGGCAAAGGTGCTGATGAATTATCTAATGAATGGGGAAAAGAAAGAATAAGAAAACTATCTCTTTTTAAAACGATTTTAAACGCAATTTTATCAAACATTAAGTTTTTAAATTTTAAAAAAGAAACCTCTTTAATTGATGAATTTTATTATCCAAAATATGGCTGCTCGCAGCTTTGGAACTTAATGGCGGACTACATTCAAAATAACGGCGGAAAATTTTATCTTAATTCAGAATTTGTTGATTTTGAAACAAAAGATAAAACTATAATCAACGTTAAAATTAAAGATAAAAATAACAACATTAAAACCCTTAATGCTAATTATTTTATCTCGTCAATCCCTATATCAGAACTAATTAAAGGGCTTGACGCACCTTATGATATCAAGCAAAATGCAATTAATCTTCCATATAGAGATTATATTTTAGCTGGTTTTTACACGGATGATTTTAACCTAGAAAACACAACAACATATAAAACAATTAATAATAAAGCACCCCAGTGCTGGTTTTATCTTCAAGAAAAAGACGCAACCGCAGCCAGAATTCAAGTTATGAACAATTGGTCACCTTATTTGGTTGGCAATTGCAGAAAAAATTATTTAATTTCACTTGAATATTTCACAAATGAAAACGAAAAACTTTGGCAAATGCAAGATGATGAAATAATAGAGCTTGCAAAAAATGAATGTGAAAAATATAATTTATTTAAAAAAGAAAATATCCTAAAAACAATAGTTGTAAGAGAGAAAAAAGCCTATCCATCATATTTTGGAACCTATAAAAATATAGATAAAATCAAAGACTTTTTATCAACCTATGAAAACCTTTATATAATCGGGCGAAACGGGCAACATAAATATAATAATATGGATGAAGCTATGTTAAATGGTATTGAAGCGGCAAGAAAAATTAAAGCAAAACAGGTGTAAACTATGAAAAATAAATGTCCAAAATGCGGTTATGAATATAATGATTTTGATGTTTTTTGCGCACGTTGCGGAAATAAACTTGAAAACGATGAAATTCTTCAAAATGAAGAAATAGTTAAAGAAGAAATCATCGAAGATAAAATTCAAAAAGAGCCAATTCAAAGAACAAAATTTGAATTTTTCAATTCTAATGCGCCAAGAGTTTATAACGGCATGCTTTATAATTTCATAACTTACCTTGTAATAACTTGTCTTTTGCTGATAGGAATAACTTATTATACAGTTGAAAAGCAAGCAGCAAAAAGGACTCAGCTTCAATTTAAAAATTTAATGAACAACCCTCAACAAATTCCAAGACTAACTGAACCACAAAATTTTGATGAATTATCTGAACAGTTTAATCAAACAGAAAAATTTTTAGAACTTTATTTAAAATATTCAACAGATGATAAAGAAAAAAAAGAACAAGTTTTCAATTCATTTTTAAAAGAAATTAACAAACTTCCACATTTAACAAATGAAAATCTTTTAACAGGTGAAAATGAATGTTCTAGTATTGTTACGGTTAACAAAGCAAAAAGCTGCTCTATAAAATTCAATAAAGAACTTAAAAATGTTGGTATTATTGCATATCCAAACAGAAACACAATTTATTTATATCCTGATTATAAATTTATTAAAAAAACATATTCAAAATATTTTTCAAAAGAAATTAAACAATATTTATCTCTAAAAGCAAGATATAATAAGCCAACAAATGTTGGATTAGATTTATATATTCAACCTAAAAAACTAGCTAATAAAATCTATGATTTTGAAAAGATGTATAATTCTAATCAAAACACATATCTTAAAGAAGACCTTGAAAACACATTATATAACGATTTAAGGAGTTTTATCTTTAATCCATCAATTTATGCTACAACAACTCAAGAAATGACACCAGAGTTTAAAAAAGCTTATAAATATTATATTTCAACAAAAAGAACTTCTGCTTTAGTACCTTTATTTATGAGCTACTTAGATAAGCAAAAAGGCTATCAAGAAGATAATTTTGAAATGGATTACCCTTATAATCATCATTCTCAAAATTTTGAAGAAACTGTTCAAAATGCAACATTTAACGACATTTTTGCTCAATTAAGAGATAATATTCTATCTCAAAGAAATTCACTTGATTTTAGCTATATTTATAACATTCAAACAAATTCTTGGAGAAGATTTGATAATAAATCTCAAATTCAACAATATGAATATGTTGTTTCAAATCCTGATGAAAACAATAATATTTTAATTTATGATAACAATTACACCCTTTTACAAGAATTAAATATCTATAAATATTCATCTTTATATTTAATTAATAACGCACTATATTCATTCAATAAAGACAAATTAACAATTTCAAAAATATCTTTTAATGGAAGAACTTTCAGCCAGCACATCCTTTCAAACAGTGATGTAACTTCGGTTTTCCCTGGGGTTGAAGTAATTAACATAGATTCATATCAAAATTATGATATTTTAATTGAAAAAGATAACCAAAAAGCAGGCTATATCATTCTTTCAAGATATGCTCAAGGCTTTGAATCTTATGAATTATCTTCAATCAATGGTTCAATTCAAAATTCAACCTTGCCTAATATGTTTTATGTAAACTCTGCTCAAGATTGCATTATTTCTTTCCATTCAAGAAATAAAAATCCTGAAGAAACTTCTGAAACCACTCCGACATATAAAATAACAATCCACACAAAAGGTTATTTTGCACCCGAAAAAGAAGTGGCAGCACCTAATTATGTTCAATATGACGAACAAACGGCAAAAGAAGAACAAAAACAAGATGAAGATTTTAAACCAAACATTATGCCAAAAATTGAAAAAAATCTTAAGCCAAATACAATTGAAAAAGAAGGAGATTTATTAATCCCTGCGCCAAAACAAAAATTAGAACCACCAGAAGGTGACAAAGAAGAAAATTAAAAAAAAGACCTTTAAAAATAAAACGAAAATTAAAGGCCTAAGTGTTATTCTAGAGAGTAATAAGTATTAAATTTATAGATATATTTTGATTTTTTCAAAGTTTTTAGAAGTTTTAATCTGAGGGAATTCTTCGATTAAGGCTTCTAGCGTTGATTTAATTAGTTCAATTTCATCTTCAAGTTTGTTAATTTTATCTCTATTTTTGGTTAAAATTGCACCCACAACGTTTAAAATAAAATCATTTCTATCTTTAACTTTAAAATCATCATAAAGTTTTTGAATTTTATAATAAACACAAGACTTTGAATAATTCATAGCTTTAGCTATTTCAACCGCATTTTTCCCTAAAAAAATAAGCTTGGTAAGTATTTTTCTTTCATCAAGCAAAAGTGAATAATTTTTCTTTTTCATAATTCCTCAACCCATCATCTTGTCAATTAACAGTTTATTATGTTATAATTTAATTGACTTATGTAAATAGAGTACATTATTTATTTACTATTGTCAAGTATTAATTTATTGTGGTTATGTAAAGATGAATATTGCAAAAAGATTTAAAAACATCAGATTAATTTTAAAAAAATCGCAAGATGAACTTGCTTCTGAATGTGAAATGACAAAACAAGCCATTTCTAACATTGAAAACTCTAAAAGCATGCCAAGTTTAAATGTTTTAAATATACTTTTAACAAAATATAATGTTAATTTAAACTATTTAATTTCAGGCAGCGGCGAATTATTCAATTCAGAAGAAAAAAATCAAAAGAATTTAAAAAATATGTTGATTGAAGAAATAGAGCATTTTTTCGATGTTCATGGAATTAATTAAATTTTTTGTAAAAAATTCTTAACATTTAATCTTTTTTTCTAAAGTCTTATAAAAAAAATCCGTACACTCTAATATGACAAATAAAGGAGTGTGCAATAATGCAAAAGCAAGTGTATTCTAAAAAAGAACTCAACATGTTAAAAACAAGAAAACGTGCCATTAAAGAAGAATTTTCTCTAAAACTGGATGATTTTATTTCTGTTAACGTTTCAAAAAACAAATTTAAAAAAAGAATGAATGAATTAAATTTTTCAAACTGCGATAGCGAGCTTATTTGGAACATTTATACTCAAAAAAACATCAAAGAAGAAGCATATAACACAGCGATTAATATCTTTAAAAAATAGCATTAACGATACATTTAAAACAATTTTAGGGCGCCTTTAATTTAAAAGGCGCTTTTTGACTATTCAACTATTTGTTTAATATATGTAACAATTTAGTAACATATTTGCACTAGTATATTTTTTTATGCAATAATTAATAACGTTAATAGTCTAACCATTCCTTTCTTGACTTATGCGGTTTAAACAAACCGCATTATTTTTTTAATTAAATGTTGAAAACAATTTTTGTGGTAAAATAATAATATGTTAAATGAATTTTTATATGCAAAGATACATAGAGCAACGGTTACAGAAGCAAACCTAGATTATGTCGGCTCTATCACAATAGATAAAAAACTTCTTGATGAAGTTTCAATTAAGCCTAATCAAAAAGTTGAAATTTTAAATATCAATAATGGCGAAAGATTTTCAACTTATGTTATAGAAGGAGAAGAAAACTCTGGAATTATTTGTCTTAACGGCGCAGCAGCAAGAAAAGCTCAAGTTAAAGATAAAATAATTATTGTGGCTTATGCACTTTTAAACGAAGAAGAACAAAAAACTTTCAGCCCAAAAATAGCACATGTTGATGGAAATAATAAATTAATCAAACTATAAAATGATTAAAATAATTGAAGATAACGGTATTACATACGCTAAAATTGTTAAAGCGGGTCATGACTTTAGCAAAACAGAATTTTTCACAAATGAAACTGATGAAATTCAATTTGGGGTTGTAAATTTTGACAAAAATTTTAAAACAGGCGCCCATTACCACAACAAACTTAAACACAAAACGACACCCGTTGATGAAATTTTAATGGTTCAAAAAGGAAAAATGCGTGTCGATTTTTATAACGACAAAGGTGTTTACATTAAAAGCTATGAAGTTAATCAAGGCGATGTCCTTATTTTAAACACAGGTGGACACAACATTTTCTTTATGGAAGAAACAAAAGTTTTTCAAATTAAAACAGGTGCTTATGATAAAAATCTTGATACAACAAGAATTGTGGGTGCGAATAATCTTGAATTAATTATAGAAAAATAAAAAAGCCCGCACTTTGCGAGCTTTTTAAGTAATTAACTTAGCTTACGCTTTTAAACTTTCAACAATAGAATTAACTAATTTTAAAACATCTTCTTCTTGATTTTTCTTTAAAACAGATTTAATAGATAATTTATCTTCAATAAAACTTGTTCCTTTTAAACCTTCAAGGCGAGATTTAACATTGTTTTCACAATTGCAAGCCCAAGAACCATTTTCGATTAGGGCAAATGTTCTATTTTGAAGATTATGTTTAACAATTTCATCTAAGAATTGTGCCATTTTAACAAAAATATCGTTATTATATGTTGTTGTTGCGATAACAATGTGAGAATATTCAAATGCTTTAGCTAAAATATAAGAGTGGTTCTTATGAGAGCAATCAAACATTTCAATGTTTTTTATGCCGTTTTGCGCTAATTTAGAAGCTAAAACTTCAGCAGCATGCTGAGTTGCGCCATATACACTAGCATAAACAATTAAAACAGATTTTCTTTCAGGGGTGTATGTTGCCCAAAGGGAATATTTTTCAATTAATTTAGAAATATTTTCTTTTAAAATTAAACCATGCAACGGGCAAACCATTTCAATTTCAAGTTTTGCAGCTTTATTTAAAAGCATATTAACGTTTTGACCGTATTTTCCAACGATATTTGTATAATATCTTCTATATTCATCGATTTTAGAATTAAAATCAACATCAGAATCAAAAATATTTCCGCTTAAAGCACCAAAAGAACCAAAAGCATCAGCAGAAAAAAGAATTTTATCTGTCATATCATAAGTAACCATAACTTCAGGCCAATGAACCATTGGCGCCATAACAAAAGTAAGTTTGCGTTTACCTGTTTCTAAAACATCTCCCTCTTTAACAACATAGAAATTTTCTTCTTTAACATCTTCAAAAAATTGTAAAAGCATTTGTTTAGACTTAGGATTTACAACAATTTTAACATCAGGATGTTGTTTAATTACTTCATAAATCAATGCACTATGATCGGGCTCAAGGTGATTGATAATCATATAATCAAGATGTCTGCCATCTAAAATTGAATTTAAGTTATTAAAGAAATTATCAGCGCAATTTTTATCCACTGTATCAAATAAAACGGTTTTTTCATCATTTAAAAAATAAGAATTATAAGAAACACCATTTTCTAAAGGATAAACATTTTCAAAAAGTGCGATTTTTCTATCGTTACAGCCAATGTAGTAATAATCATTTTTAATATTTATTATATTTTTCATTTTTCCTCCAAACTAAATAAATTTTAGCATAAAATTAAAAAGTAACTTCAATTTTTGAACCAAGGGGAGTTTTAATTGAAATAATTTGATTTTGAATTCTCTCTTTCAAACTTTCAACGTGGCTTATAATCCCGATTAAACGATTATTTAAAGATAAATTTGAAATCAGATTCATTGATAACTCTAAAGATTCATTATCCAATGTTCCAAACCCCTCATCAATAAAAAGTGAATCAATGTTAATAGCACCCAATGATGAAGTCATACAATCTGATAAACCTAAAGCTAAGCATAATGCGGCTTTAAAAGATTCACCCCCTGAAAGAGTTTTTGTACTTCTTTTTTTATAAGTATAAAAATCAAACACTTCAAGCTCAAGCCCTGTTTTAGAAGCCAAATTTGAAACATCTTTTTTTCTTAAAAGCTGAAATTGCCCTTGGGTTAACTTTAAAAGCCTTTTATTTGCTTCATTTAAAACAAGGTCAAGATAATATCCTTGAATATATTGTTCAAAAGGAATTCTGGCTTTTCCTTTCAGAGTGCCATTAGCCGTGTCATTTAAAACCTTATATTCAAGATATTTTTCTTGTGTTTCAAGAAATTCTTTTTTCTTATTTTGAATAGATTTTAAAATATTTTTATTAAAATCAAAACGAGAATTAATCTTTTGAAAAGCTGAATTTTGATTTTCAATTTCACAAGATAAATCCTTGATTTCATTTTTAATTAAATCAAAATCTTCAATTTTTATATTTTTATAAGTTTTAATTTGTTTAATAATTATCTCGTTTTTAGAAATCAATTGTGCTAAATTAATTTTATTTTCTTCATAATTTTTCTTAATTTTTTCAATTTCTTTTTCTAAATTTTTAAAATTTAGGGATAATTCTTTATGTAAAGATAATATTTTTTCTTTATCTTTTACTTTTAAATTCTTTTCAAGAGTTGATATTTTAGTTTTTAAATTTTCAATTTTTAAATTTGTTTGATTATTTTCTTCAAGTAATTTTTCGATATTTTGAAAAATATTTTTTATATTTTTTTCAAAATCAATTTCTAAAATTTCATTATTTTTTTCATCAAAAATAAAATTATTAAGAGAAAATCTGTTTTTTAAATTTTTAAATTCATCTAATTTTAAATTAATTTTTTCAGATAAAACTGAACATTTTTGAGAATTTAAAGAAAGATTTTCATTTACTTTTTCTAAATCATTTTTTAAATTTTCAAGATAATCTTTTGAAATTTCTTCATCTAATATTTTAGCTGGGTTTGGATGAACCTTTGATCCACAAACAGGGCAAGGTACATTATCAACAAGGTTTTTAGCCAAAATCCCTGCTTGCATAGAAAGATATTTATTATAAATTAAATTATAATTTTGCTGTTTTTCATTATAAATTTTTTGAATTTCTTTAAAATTTTTCTGTTCATTTTCTAAATTATTTTTTAATTTTAAATAAAAATTATATGTATTTTGAAGATAATTATTTTTAATTTCAATTAATTTTTCTTCATTATTTTTTATTAAATTTTTATTTGAATTAAAATTTTCTTCTTCAATTAAAAGTGATTTTTCATTTTTTTCAATTTCAATTGAATTATTATAATCTTCATCTAACTTTTTAATTTCTAATGATAATTCATTTAATTTTTTATTTTTATCATCCAACTTTAAAAAATCTTTTTCTATGATATTAAAATCTTTTTTAGCGGTTTCAATTTTATTTTCAAAATCTTCTTTTTGAGAATTTAATTGAATTAATTGAGCAATTTTATCTTGAAGTTGTTGTTTTTCAAGTTTTTGATTAGTTAAATTTAAAATATTTTTTTGAAAACTTTTAACCTCTTTTTCATCATTTTTATTTTGATTTTCTAAAAGATTTTCAAGTTTATCTAATTGAGAGGGATAATTGTTTGATAAATTTTCTTGAATAATTAATCTTAAATCCTCATCAGAAGAAATAATTTGAGAAATATATTGAATTAAAGAAGAAATATCAAAATCATATTTTTTCTTTAGGGTAATTGTTTCATCTTTTAATTTTGCTTGAAACGTTGAAAAATCAAGTGTTTTAAAGATATTTCTAAAAATTTCACCCCTTGTTTGAGTATCACAATTTAAAAGTTTTAAAAAATCTCCTTGCGCTAAAAGGGCGATTTGACTGAATTGGCGAGCATTAATCCCAAGTAAATCTTCAACAAATTCATTAACCTCTTTAACTCCGATTATAATTTTGCCATCAGGCAAGGTTATTTGGGCTTTTGAATTTTCCAAAATAAACCCCTCGCCACGGAGTTTTTTTCTTTGATAGCTGGGCGTTCTTAAAATTTTATATGTTTTTAAATTGTGTTGAAATTCAAATTCAACAAAACTTTCAACACTATCTTTTGCATAATGGCTTCTAAGGGCGGCGTTGCCTCTATTTTCCCCACTTGAAGAATTAAAAAGAGCAAAAGAAATAGCGTCAAAAATCGTTGTTTTACCTGAGCCTGTGACCCCTGTGATTAAATAGATGTTATTTTGCCCAAGGTTTTCAAAAGGAATTGTGAATTTATCTAAATAAACGCCAAAAGCCTGCATTGTTAATTTAAGGGGGCGCATTAAAAACCTCCTTTTAAGTTTTGAACAACATCTAAAACGATTTTTTCTTTTGTTTCATCAAGTTTTGAACCAGTTTGAAGTTCATAAAAATCGCAAAAATGTTCAAAAATATTTTTATTTTTAGCAAAATTCAAATTAACATCACACCCTAAAGCTGAATTCAAGTTTCTTGTTAAGGAATTATCAAATTCTAAAAGCATAATGTTAGGATAAATTGAATTTAATTTTTTCTTTGCGTCAAGCACACTTTCATCTTTTAGAATAAATTTTATATAATCATTTTTATTAATTTTTGAATAAAATTTTTCATCTAAAAATTCATCAATAAACCCTTTATATTCTTTCATTTCGTGTAAAAATTTAATCTCTTTAAAAGAAATTTTAATGTCATTTTTAGATTTAATATCAAGGATTGTAAAAACTTTTTTCTGATTAATTTCACTAAAAGAATATTTTAAAATAGAGCCGCCATAGCAAACTTTATCCCCTAAAACACTTTGAGGACAATGAAGATGACCAAGGGCACAATAATCAAAATCAGAAAATAAATTAGGATTAATCATATCCAGCCCGCCAACATTAATTTCTTCACCCTCTGATTTAATTATTTCATCATAAGATTTTGCAACAAATTGATGAGCTAAAATTATATTAATTTTCTTTTTATCAATTTTTGTGTTAGCTAAAAGCACTTCAAACGCTTCATTATAAGAAGAAATTTTATCATCCGGAAAATATTTTTTAATTAAAGATGGGTGCAGATATGGTATTAAAAAGATATCAAAATCTTTATTTAAAGATTTTTTTTTAATAAACCCTTCAAAATTAGGCGATATAAAAATATTTGATTTAACAAGGAAAGAAGATAGATAGGATAAGCGTTCTTGGCTATCATGGTTACCTGAAATTATAAAAATTTTAACTTTTAATTCTGAAATTTTTGATAAAAATTCCCCAAAAACATCTAAAGAAGAAATATTTGGAATTGACCTATCAAAAACATCACCTGAAATTAAAATAGAATCAATTTTTTCTTCCACAACTACATCAAAAACCTGTTCTAGAACAAATTTTTGATCATCAATCATAGAAAAACCATTAACTTTTTTACCTATGTGCAAATCTGCCAAATGCAAAAATTTCATAGTTAAATTAAACCACAAAGCAAAAATAAAATAAAGCCAAAAGTAGCGTAATAAGTGTATTTTATACCATATTTATTTTTGTAATTTTTTTAAAAAATGATAGACAATTTTGAAAAAATTTGTTAAAATAAATATATAAATACGTGTTGTTGTAGGTAAAAGAAAAGAGTAAATATGAAAATTCCGCCACTTGTACAATCGGAAGCCTTTAATGTATTAAAAAGCATGCGAATTAAAAAAGAGGTTGATTATTCTAAGAAAATTCCAGAACCAACCGGCGATAAGGTCACTTTTTCTTCTACGGCGAAGTATCTGAAAAAATATGCAACACTGCCTAATGATATTAAAAAAGTCCTCTCTCCGCAAGATGGCGTCTTAATGCTCAAAGATATGGAAAGAGTTGCTAAAGGACTCGAAGAAAAAAGAGAAATTGGCGAAGGAATTGCCTCTAAAGTATATAACACCCCGTTTTTAAACAATTATTACCTTTTAATTTTAAAAAATGCTAACGATGACACCCAGTTGATTTATTCAAAACAGCCCTTAGGGGATTCAATTTGGTGCGATAAAGATGATGTCAGAATGCAGATAATTCAAAAAGCATAAGCTAAAAAGCCCTCTTTATTGAGGGCTTTTAATCATTGATTAAACTAATCGGTTGCATGAGAGAGTCTTAAGATTTTAACCTTAAAAACACGGTTCATACACATATATAATTCCATTGTTTTAATTTTTATAACAGGCTTTTTATAACTTTTTTGATTTTTTGGAAAATAAAATATATACTAAAAATATGAAATTAAATGAAATTGTCAAAACACCTTGTTATATTGCTCTTTTTGGGATTATATTTTTATTTATTTTAATTAAATATTATATTTTATCTTCAAGCGCTGGTTTAATTGATATTGAATTTAAAAGCATTTCAATAGCCTTAAATGGCTTTCCTTTTGGAATTTTAAAAGAAAATTTAACTAACGGCAATTTTTCATCATTTTATTATTTTTTAATTTCACCCCTTGCGCTTTTTAAAAATGAATTAACTATTAAAATTTTTAATTCTTTTATTTCTATTTTAAATATTTTAATCTTTTTTAAAATCGGAAAAAATCTTCTTAATTGGAAGCTAGGGCTTCTACTTTCAGGCTTTTTAGCTCTAAATCATTTCTTTTTATATTATTCAAATTTAATTGCACCATATTGCGTTAATTTTTTAGTGGTGTCATTGGTTTTAAATTCTTTGATTATATTTTTAAAAAAACCGAATGAAAAAACTTTTAAAACTTTAAATATTTTCAATATTCTTTTAATTTTTGTTGATAACCTTGGTTTTATAGGGGTTTTAGGAGAATTAATTATTTTAAATAAAGTTTTTGAAAAGAAAATAAAATTTAAAAATTATCTTCAAAAACTTAACAACAGCGCAGGTTTTGCCTTTATTTTAGTTTTTATTTTCTTATTTATTCAATTTGTTTCAAATTCAAAAAATTTAATTCCCGATATGACACTTGATGTTGGAATAAATTTTTCAAGTTTTTATTTATTAATTAATGAATTTATATCGCCATATTTAAGTTTTCAATCTCCTGAAATACTTGAAAAAAGCACCCTAGGGATGATTTATACATATTTTTTAAATCCTGATTTATCTAACTTAAATTCAATTAAATTATTTTTAACGTTATTCTATAGCTCAATTTTACCTGTATTTTTATTGACTTTTTTCTCAATAAAATCAGCATTTAAAGATTACAAGTTAAGAATTCTTTTTTATATTTCGATTTTAAATTTTATAATGATGTCATTTTTTATTATATATGGCTTCATCGGGCTTAATCCAACGTTTTTTATTTTAAATTTTTTAATTGGAATTATTTTACTTTGCTATGGAATTTTTCAAATTAAAGACATCTTTTTCAAATTTTTAATTATTTTTTGTTTGATTATAATTCAATTTATCAACCCTGATGTTAGTTCTTTTAAAGTTACAATTCATAGAAAATCTGAAGTTAACGGGGCTTTGAATATCTTTTTAAAAGAATATAAAATCAAAAAGAATGATTGCATTATAATGCCTTATTTAGGGCATTATGCTAAAAAATATTATAAAAAATATTCTTTCTTTGATTTTGATTATTCAATGTTACAAAAAAATCAAAAAGATGGTTTTGTTAAAAATTTAATTTCAACAAATGCTAAAACAATTAATAAAAATAATTTTAAAGAATTAATGACCCCATTTTTAACAAACCAAGGAATTGATGAATATTTCCTACAATATTTTAGTGAAAACATCAATAATGACAATTTTAAAGATGGAGATATTGTTTTATTTATTGATAAATTAAATTCTCGCCCATTAAATTCTAATGGAATTAATAAAGTTGTTAATTTACCTTTAGATAATCAAAAGCTAAGAAAAATCAATTTTTATGACGCTGATTTATTAAATAATGAAACCCAAAATTTCTATAGCGCCATTGAAACAAAATCGCTAGATAACATTATTCGCCTTTTAAATTCAAATTTTTATTTAAGAGATATTGTTGAATATAAAAAAATAGACACAGAAATTTATAAACTTAAAAAACAGTCTAAATCGCTTCAAAAGGCAATAACAAGCTATTCAAGTGATTGGGTTTTTATTATTTATAGAAGAATTTAATTTTTGTAAAGATATATTACAATTTAGCATAAAACCCTAATCTTTTTAAAAAATTTGCCGATAAAACTAACATAAGGTTGACTTAGTAGGTTAGTTTCATTAAGAAGGATATAAGAGTTATGGGTATTAGTTCAATTAATATTGCTATGGGAAGTTCCTATGGCGCATATAATCAAAAATTAAGTGAAAGCACAAAGCAAAAACTTGAAGAATTGGGAATTCAATATAATTCAAATATTACTGAAACCCAAGCGCAAAAATTAATTAGCACTTTTCAAGCACAAAAAAATGCGCAAAATGAAAAGAAAAACACTTCTTCAAATAATAATCAACAAAACGATTTGTTTGAAAGAGCTAAAAAATTAGCGCAAAAAATCGGAATTAATGTTTCAGAAAAAGAAAATTTTGAGTCATTAATTCAAAAAATTGAAACAAATCTTGAACAAAAAATTTCAACAAATAAAAATAATATGACAGCTCTAAAAGAGCTTCAAAGCCTAAGTTCAGAATTATCTTTAATTCAAGCACAAGGAAGTGGCTCAATGGGCTATAACAACCAAAATCAAGCGCTAATGAATAGCCTTGAAGCGCTATCTTTATATAATAAAAATTATCTTTTAAGATAGTTTAGAAAAGATAGAAATTTGTTGTAAAGTTAACGCTTTCAGATAACGCACCGTTTTTATTTTTAGTTAAACTTGCATAAACTTTAAAATCAACAGCTTTTGATTTTAAAGGCGAAAAAGTTAAACCAAGGTCGTGGTTTGTTGCTTTTGTTTGAAAATTATATTTATTATGAAAATTTAAAGATAATTTATCTGTAATATATAAATTTGGGGTGAAATAAGCCCTTCTTGAAGTTGGGTTTTGATTTAAATCGCTGTAATTTGTTTCAACTCCGCTTGCAATTGTGAAATATTTTGAAAAAGCATATTCAACACCGGCTGAAACCCTGTAATCACTACTATTATATTTATTTCTATATCTTAGCATGTCTTGTGTAACGCTTAATTTATCAGAAATGGGGATAATTGTTTTAGAATCAACTTTTTTGTAGGCTTCTTTATATGAACCGATTGAATTTGCTTCAATTTTCAATTTGAAAGGCTCATAATCATCTGAAATAACTTCTGTTTCTTCTTCATTTTGCTTATCATCAATCACAATTTCAGATGTATCAATTTGTTTTTGCGCTTTTTGCTGCTTTTTCAATTCTTCTTTTTGTTCTAGGTCATCTTCTAGCGCACATTCAATTAAATAATCAAAATATTCTTGAGAATATAAAACATCATTTTTCAATTCTTCTTTTTGAGCATAAGAACGAGGCGCAAAAAAAGCGCAAAATAAAAGAAAAATAAGAAATGTTGTTTTAATTTTAGACATCACAAAAACATTATAATATACAATTTTATTTTTTAGTAATACTTTTTAATTGATTTATTTTTTCTAAAACCAAGCCATCTTCAATTGTTTTTTTAGCTAAATCAATTCCATCCATAATTGAAGCCGCTTTTTTAGATATATATAAAGCCAAAGCAGAATTTAAAACAATGAAATCTTTTCTTGAATCTTTAATTTTATTATTAAAAATATTTAAAAGAATTTCAGAATTTTCTTCAGATGATTCACACTTTAAACACTCAATAGAATTTTCTTTAAAACCAAGTAAATCAGGGCTTAGTGCATAAGTAAAGATTTTATTTTTCCATGCTTCTGCTACATAAGTTGTGTTTTCAATTGAAACAAAAGGAAGTCCCTCTTGGCTTGATAAAACAATTGTATTTTCATTTTTTAAATTAAGAGCTAAATTAGAAAAATTTTCAACCTGATTTTTCTCACTCACCCCAATAAATTGGTTTTTAATTCCAAAAGGGTTAAGCATTTTTTCAGTAATATTTAAAATATTTTTAAAAGGAAGCTCTCTAACTATTTCATTTGTATATTTAAAATAAGGTTCATTCATCCCTAATTCAAGATAAAAAAACTTTGTTTTTTCAAAAATATCTTCAATTTCATCAATAGACTCACTAAATTTTGAAAAATCAATCCCTAATAAATTTAAAATTTTAAAAGATTCATCAAAGCTAAATGGGGTTTTAAAATGATATCTCATAACTCCAAGTTCTTGCGCTGAAACCATTAAATCAAGCGCTAGAGGCAAGTTTAAATATTCAGAATTAAAATCAAAAAAGATATTTTCAATTGAATTAATTTCAAAAGAATTAGTTGAAAATCTTTTAATACCTTCTCTTGAAGCTAAAATTGCACCCGATAATTCTTCAACCGTTTCTTTTTTAGCAGCAAGCGTAGATATAAAAGATGTCGTTGGAATAACCCCTGCTAAACCTTGGATTATTTCATCAAAACCCTCTTTAATTTCAGAAAAAGAAAGATTTTCTAGAGATATTAGTTTTTTTATTAAAGTGTTAATATAATTATTTTCCATAAACATAATATAGCACATTATTAAAATTTTTAACAAATATCTTCATATTTGACTTGCAAAATAAATATGTTTATAGTTTCATAGAAGTAAGACAGTACAGATATTAAAAGGATTTAACAAAGTGGTTAAAATAAGACTTAAAAGACTTGGTTATAAAAAGAACCCTAGCTACAGAATAATTGCTATTGATAGCCGTTGCAAACGTGAAGGCGCACCTATAGAAGAATTAGGTTTTTATAACCCAAAATCAAAAGAAATGAAATTAAACGTATCAAGAGCAAAAGAAAGACTTGCTCAAGGTGCTCAAGCTACAGAAACAGTTATGTATTTAATTAACAATGCTAACGAAGATGGTAGCTTAAACTATAAAAAATCTGAAGTTAAAAAACTTTCTAAAAAAGCTCAAGCTAAATTAGAAGAAGAAAAAGCAGCTCAAGCAGCAGCAGAAGCTACTGAAGAAGCTCAAGCATAAGTTTTTCTAAAAAATATTTAAGAGCCTTATTTTTTAAGGCTCTTTTTTTGGTTAAAAAATGACTAATTGCTAAACGTAATCAAAAAGTAATAAAATAATAATAATAATAAACAACACAAAAAAGCGCCCATTTAGAGCGCTTTTTAAATCAATTTACAAATAAATTAATCTTTTTTAAACACTAAAACAGCGTTACATCCACCAAAACCAAAAGAATTAGATAAAACAGCGTTTAATTCTTTTTTCTTTGCAACATTTGGAGTGTAATCAAGATTTGCAACTTCTTCATCTTGATTTTCAAGATTAATTGTTGGAGGAACAACGCCATCATTCATAGCTTTAATTGCAATAATTGCTTCAATTGAACCAGCACCACCTAACATGTGACCTGTCATTGATTTTGTTGAAGAAACACTTAAATTTTTATTGTGCTCTTTATCTCCAAAAATCTTTTCAATAGCTTTTGATTCAGCAATATCACCAACATGAGTTGAAGTACCATGAGCGTTAATATAACCAATATCTTCAGGTTTTAAATTAGCGTCTTTTAGAGCTAATTCCATAGCTAAAGCAGCCCCAGAACCCGTTGGGTCAGGCGCAACCATATCATAAGCGTCAGAAGATTGACCATAGCCAACTAATTCAGCATAAATTTTTGCACCACGTTTAAGAGCATGTTCTCTTTCTTCTAAAACAAGCATGCCGGCACCTTCAGACATAATAAAGCCATCTCTTTTTGTGTCATAAGGTCTTGAAGCCTTTTTAGGTTCTTCATTATTTCTTGATAAGGTTTTAGCAGAAGTAAATGCGCCAATTCCAAGGTCACAAATACCAGCTTCAGCACCACCTGCTATCATAATATCTGCGTCATT
This sequence comes from uncultured Candidatus Melainabacteria bacterium, assembly GCA_934700385.1. Lineage (GTDB taxonomy): Bacteria > Cyanobacteriota > Vampirovibrionia > Gastranaerophilales > Gastranaerophilaceae > RUG14156. The sequence continues at coordinate 62,450 of CAKUXO010000006.1, read as the reverse complement.
ACATTGAATAGCACGAGCAGCGTCGCCAACTGAATGAGCACCTGTAGCACAAGCTGTTACAACAGATTTAGACATGCCTTTTAAGCCATATTTAATAGAAATTTTGCCGGCTGCCATATTAGTAATCATCATTGGAACCATAAATGGAGAGCATTTATGATAGCCTCTTGTTTGCATAACTTCATGGTTTTTTTGGATTGTTTCAAGACCACCTGCAGCAGAGCCTGCAATTACACCGAATCTTGTTAAATCTTCTTTTTCTAAATCAAGTCCTGAATCTTCCATAGCTAATGTTGCAGCAACAACTGAACATAAAATAAATTTATCCATTCTTCTAGCGTCTTTTGGATCAACATATTTTGAAGCGTCAAAATCCGGAACTTGTCCACCTATATGAACTAAATGTTTTTCTTTATCAAGTGTTAGGTATCTGATTCCACTTTCACCTTTTTTCAAATTTTCCCAAAGAGTGTCAACACCTAAACCAAAAGGCGATACGCACCCCATGCCGGTAACTACTACTCGTCTTTTCATACTTATTACTATTCTCCTATATTATTATATATTTTCATCCAGCTTAATAATAGCGTTAGCGCCTGTCATGCCTGCGCCAAACGCACTTAATAAAAATTTTGATGGTAATTTAATTTTGCCTGCGTCAATTTCTTCTCTAAGTGCAACTAAAATAGATGCAGCAGACATATTACCATATTGTTCAATATTTGAAACAACTTTAGAATTATCTATTTCAAGTCTATGAGATAAAGCGTCAATCATTCTTTGATTAGATTGATGAGGAACAAAATAATCAATATCTTCAATTTTTGTATTTGTTTCTTCTAAAAGTTCTTCTATTTTTGGAGGAATTTCAGTCATAACATATTTATAAACATCTTTTCCTTTCATTTGAATAAAAGGTTTCGCTTTTTCTTCTTCATCTTCAACTAGCTTGCAATTAGTTCCTTGGGTTTTAAGAGTGATATAATCTCCGCACGTACCATCAGAAAGCATATTAATTCCAATTATATCGTTATCTTTTTCATCTTTTGAAACAATCATCGCCCCTGCGCCATCACCAAATAAAACGCAAACAGATCTATCTGTCCAATCGGTAAATTTTGTTGTGGCGTCTGTTGCAACAATTAAAATATTTTCATAAAGCCCTGCTTGAATAAATGCTCTTGCAGTTTGTAGGACATATAAAAAGCCTGAGCATGCTGCTTTTACATCAAAACAAACGGCGTTTTTTGCCCCAATTCCCGCTTGAATTAAACAAGATACAGATGGATAAACATCTTCTGGTGCTGAAGCCGCTGCTAAAATCATATCTATTTTTTCAACATCAAAAGAACTTCTTTTAATTGCCTTTTTAGCTGCTTCAATACCTAATGTTGTAGAATTTTCACCTTTAGAACAAACCCTTCTTTGTTTAATCCCTGTTCTTGTGCTAATCCATTCATCAGATGTATCTAAAATTTTTTCTAGGTCGTCATTTGTTATTATATTTTTTGCGACTTCAACATCTAAAGCCTTAATTTTTATTCCTAAAGACATTTCTTTCCTTTCTTAAACATAATTCAGCCCAAAAAGATAGGCTTCAAGGTTTTTTTGAATTATTTGAGTTTTATTTTTTAATATTTTTTCATAGGCAGATTTTACGATATCTTGTTGAAAACCACCTGTGATTTTAGCTAAAATTCCAAGGGCAATTGAATTAGCTACTTTAATATTTCCTAATTTAACCGCTTCTTGGGTTAATGGCGCAAAGATATATTTAATATCTTTTCTTGTTTTTTCAATTTTTGCCATTGAAGAATTAACAATTATTGTTCCGCCTTCTTTTACCTTTGAAATAAATTTATCAAAAGAAATTTGATTAAGCGCAACAACAAAATCTGCTTTGTCGTTTTGCATACAAAGAAGTTCAGAATCTGACATGTTAACTTCACAATTAACTGCGCCACCTCTCATTTCAGCGCCATAACAAGGACAAAAAGTAACGAATTTATTACCTAACATAAAAATATTAGCTAATATCGTTCCTAAAGAAATAATCCCTTGTCCGCCTGAACCTGAAATAATAAAATTTTTAGTCATTTGTTTTGTCCTTAAATATTTTAAGTGGATAGATTTTAACAAGCTCTTGTTCTATTTTTTTGTGCGAGTCTTGTGGAGATAGTTTCCAATTTGTCGGACAAGAAGATAAAATTTCAACAAAGCTAAAACCTTTTTTATTAATTTGACATTCAAAAGCCTTTTTGATTGCCTTTTTAGCATTAATTATATTTTTAACATCATAAAGTGCAACTCTTGCGCTAAATGCTGTTCCGTCACAAAGTGCAATTTGCTCTGCGGTTTTAATAGGAAAACCGTGATATTGTTCATTTCTTCCTAGAGGGCTTGTTGTTGTAACTTGCCCTAGGGTGCTCGTTGGACCCATTTGTCCACCTGTCATGCCATAATTTGTATTATTAATACAAATAGCAGTAATGTTTTCACCCCTTAGAGCGCTGTGCATTGATTCACCAAGCCCAATAGAAGCAAAATCGCCATCACCTTGATAAGTAAAAACAAATCTATCATTTTTTAGAGCAGCATGCGCTCTTTTAACACCTGTACCAACGGCACATGCTCTACCGTGGGGTGCTTCAATACAATCTACATCTAAAAAATCATATAATAATACAGAGCAACCAGATGAAGCAATTGCAATTGTTTTTTCTTGAAGATTTAATTCATCTAAAATTTCAGCCACAAGCTTAATTGCAACCCCATGGTCACACCCTTTGCAAAAAGTAAATTTTGAATTTTGTTTTATCGCCTTAGGCGTTTGGTAAACTAGCATTTTGTTCCTTTATAATGTTATCAACCGCATTAATGATTTCTTCTTTTTTAAGCCAATCGCCAACAGGTTTCCCGATGAATGAAACCTTTGCATTAGATAAAATTGAAAGTCTAACATCTTTAAGCATTTGACCCATGTTCATTTCTATATCTATAAAGTTTTTAGTTTTAAAAGAAAGCTCTCTAAGCCTTTTATATGGGAATGGATAGAGCATTTTAGGGCGAAATAGCCCGATTTTAACACCTTTTTCAAGGTAATAATTGCAAACTGCTTTTGCCGTTCTTGCCATTGAACCAAAAGCGGTTATAATAAAATCGGCGTTTTCACAGTTGTATTCTTCCCAATCTTGTTCATTTTGTTCTATTTGAGCATATTTTCTAAATAAATCTATAATGTGAAGATTTAATTTATCTTGAGATGGTTCAAGCGAATGAATTTCACGTGAAGCTCGAGCACAAGCCCCATCAAGGCACCAAGAAGAATTATCTATTTCAGGGTAATTATTTTCAATAAATTCAACAGGCTCTGCCATTTGCCCAAGTAAACCGTCAACCAAAAGAATTGTTGGATTTTTATATTTTTGAGCTAAATAAAATGCTTTATATGTAAATTCAACACATTCTTGAACACTCGATGGAGATAAAACAAGACATCTATAATCGCCATTACCGCCCCCAATTGTTGCTTGGTTGTAATCTCCTTGAGATGGGAAAATATAACCTTGCCCAGGGCCAGCTCTCATAACATTAACTAAAACAATAGGAAGTTCATCAGAGCATGCGTAAGAAATTGTTTCTTGCATAAGAGCAACAGCGCAAGATGAACTTGAAATCATGACCTTAGCACCTGTTGAAGCAGCCCCAAGAGCCATATTAATTGCACCTATTTCAGATTCAGCACAAACATAAGCCAAGGAATTTTTTTGCATTTCATAGCTTAAATATTCACCGATTTCAGTTTGAGGAGTAATTGGATAGCCAAAATAACACTTACAGCCGCATTTAAGCGCTGCTTTTGCTATTGCAATATTACCTTTTAATAAGTCTTTGTTCATTCTTTATATACACCTACTATTGCAATATCGGGGCACACCATAGCACACATAGCACAACCCAAACATTCTTTTTTTTCATCTTTAAATTCAACAATGTTTTCACCAAGAGAACCTGTTTTTTCCCCGACCTTGATAAGTTTTTTAGGACAAACATCAACGCAAAGGTAACATGACTTACATTTACTATCATCAATTTTTATATAAGACATAAAACTCCCCTGAAAAAAATTGTACTTTTATATATATTCTCTCACAAAATTAAAAAAAGTGAATTTTTAAATAAAATGTTTTATAATAAGAACATGAAGAAATATTTTTACTTATATATTTGCGCTCTTATTGCAGCGCTGGGCGGTCTTTTATCTGGTTATGATACAGGTGTAATTTCAGGAGCTATGATTTATGTTCAAAAAAGTTTTAACATAAATTCATATATGCTTGGCTTGTTAGTTAGTTCTGTTTCAATTGGTGCAATTTTTGGCGCATTAATTAATGGCTTAATCGTTGATAAATTTGGCAGAAAAAAAGTCATGATTTTAACAGCCTTTATTTTTATTTTGGGTTCAATTTTTTGTTATTATTCAAAAGACATAACTCAATTAATTCTTTCAAGATTTTTTACAGGCTTTGCCGTTGGGGTAGTAAGTTTTGTAGGTCCATTATATTTAAGCGAAATTTCACCTAAAAACATAAGAGGTCAAATTGTTTCTTTTCATCAATTAGCAATAACTTTAGGGATTTTATTTTCCTATTCAACAAACTATCTTTGCGCTTCTTTAGAAAATAATTGGCGCATAATGCTTTTATTAGGCGGTATCCCAGGGATTATTCTTTTAATTGGGATGATTATTTTAAGTGACACCCCAAGATGGCTTATTTTAAAAGGAAAAATTGAAAAAGCGAGAAAAATTTTAACAAAAATTGATAAAGAAAACGATATCGAGCTTGAAATAAAAGAAATTCAAGAAAGTTTTTCAAAAGACGGCGAAAAGAAAAAATATAAAAAAAGAAAATATATTAAATCTTTTGTAATCGGTATTGGGATTATGTTTGTTCAAATTGCAACAGGCATTAATGCAATTATTTATTATTCACCGACAATTTTTAAAATAGCAGGTTTTAATTCTAATAAAGATGTATTATTTATAACAATTTTTATTGGTTTAATCAACTTTTTAATGACATTTGTTGCAATAGCATTGAGTGATAAAGTTGGAAGAAAACCATTATTATATTTTGGTTTATCCGGCATGTTTTTAAGTTTAATTGTTTTATCAATTGTTTTTCATTTTGATTATGGTTTCTTAAAATATTTTGCAATTTTAGCATGTTGCACATTCATTGTTTCTTTTTCAATGTCTTTAGGCCCTGTTGGCTTATTAATCGCCTCAGAAGTTTTTCCTTTAAACATAAGAGGTTTTGGAATGAGTATATCTATCATTTCAAACTTTTTATTTAACTTTTTAATAAGTGCGCTGTTCCCAGTATCTTTAGAAAATTTAGGCGGAAGTGTAACATTTTTAATTTTAGCAAGTATTTGTATTGTTTCATTTTTCTTTATACACTTTGTTGTACCTGAAACAAAAGGGGTATCTTTAGAAGAATTACAAAAGAAATTAGGGCTTGATTAAGATTAAAAAAAATTAATTTTTTGACAATAAAAATAAAATTTAATATTCTAAAAATATGTTAATTTTAGGAATTGACCCTGGGATTGGTATTACAGGCTATAGTTTTGTTGAATTTAATCCGCAAAATGAAGAACTGAAACTTCTTTCAAGCGGTTCAATTCAAACTGATAAAAAAGCAGCCCACCCAAAAAGACTTTTAGAGTTAAAAACAGATATTGATTTTTTAATTAAAAAATATAACCCCGATTGCGCTTCAATTGAACAACTTTTTTTCTTTAAAAATCAAAAAACAATAATACCTGTAGCGCAAGCAAGAGGCGTTATTTTATGTACCCTAGAAGAAAACTCAATTCCTTCTTTTGAATATACACCTCTTGTTGTAAAACAAACAATAACAGGGCATGGCAGAGCCGATAAATCTGAAGTTAAATTAATGGTAAAAAATTATATAGAAATTGATGAAAATGTTAAATTAGATGATACAATAGACTCAATTGCTCTTGCAGTTTGTCATGCAAGAAATTATAATTTTAAGGAGAGAATAAAATGAATGAACTAGTTATAAAAAGAGCAATAATTTTTTCTTTAATTTTTGGGGCGGTTTTGGGGCTTCTTGCTTCTATCCCAAGCATAATCGGTATTTGTGTTGCAATAGTAACTTTTTTTGCAAGCCCGATTGTAATTTTATATATGAAGAAAAATGAAAAATATTTGAATTATTTAGATAATGAAAAAGGTGCAATACTTGGCTCTATTATCGGTTTTTCAACAGGGCTTGGCTTTTTTATAACTTTTACATTAATGGTTTGCATTTTAAGTTTGATAATGAAAATATATTCTTATGGCATTCCTTATATAATTTCAAATGCCTTTTGGCTTTATTTAATAATTATAATTATGGTTAGCGCCATTTTTGCTATGATTAACGCAGCAAGCGGAATGGGGATAATTTTCTTGATTAATAGATTTTCTAAAAAACCACAAGAATATGACGCCCCTTTGGATATTAAAATAGAAGACTAGGAAGAAAAAATGGATAAAACAATTGAATGGATTAAAGGTGAAGATTTTGGCTTTTCAAGAATGATTGACCAAACAATAATCCCTTATGAATTTAAAAAAGTTGATATTAAAACTTCAAAAGATATGTATGAAGCTATTAAAACCATGATTGTAAGAGGTGCGCCAGCTATTGGTATAGCAGGTGCTCATGGGGTTACATTAGGTGCTATTGAAAATAAAAACAGCTCTGATTTTATTAATGAAGTTAAAAAAGTTGCCGATTATATTAATTCTTCTCGCCCGACAGCAGTTAATCTTCATTGGGCAATTCAAGAACAACTTAAGGTTTTAGAAGAAAATAAAGAAAAATCAAATGAAGAAATAATTAATCTTTTAATTAAAAATTCAATTAGGTTAGAAGATGAAGATATTGAAATCAATAAAAAAATAGGTTCTTTTGGCGCTGAAATTATCCCAAAAGGCGCTACAATTATGACTCATTGTAACGCAGGCGCTTTAGCTACAGTTGGCTGGGGAACAGCTCTTGGGGTTGTAAGAAGTGCTTATGAAAAAGATAAAACAATTAAAGTTTTTGCTGATGAAACTCGTCCACGTGGACAAGGGGCAAGATTAACCACTTATGAATTAACAAAAGATGGCATTGATACAACCCTTTTAACAGATGGCATGGGTGCTTATTTTATGAAAAAAGGAATGATTGATGTTGTTGTAGTTGGGGCAGATAGAATTGCTCTAAATGGTGATACAGCTAATAAAATCGGAACTTATATGGTTGCAATTGCAGCAAAATATCACAATATTCCATTTTATATTGCCGCACCAAAATCAACTGTTGACCCTAAAATTAAAACAGGGGATGAAATTGTTATCGAATTAAGAAATAAAGAAGAAGTAACAATTGTAAATGATAAACCTATTTGTACTGATAAAGTAAATGTTATAAATCCAAGTTTTGACGTCACTCCAAATGAATTAATCACAGGAATTATAACAGAATATGGTATTTTTAAACCTAATGAAATTCATAAATTATTTGAATAGATAAATTAAAACTTGAGCTTAGGCTCAAGTTTTTTAAAATAAAATCTTATGCAATTTGTTCAATAGAATCGATATTATCTTTTTCTTTTTCATAAGCTTGATATAAATCATAATAACATTGTGCATTAGCCCAAAACTCAGGAGTTGTACCAAACAAATTAGCAAGTTTAAGCGCCATAACGGGGCTTATTGCTCTTTTTTTATTATATATTTCACTTATTGTTTTAATTCCAACATTTAATTTTTCACACAGTTGTTTTTGAGTTAAGCCATAAGGCTTAACAAATTCTTCAACTAAAATTTTCCCAGGGTGTGTATATGGTCTTATTTTCATTATTAAACCTTTCTATTAGTGATAGTCAGCCATTATAGCCTTTAAAAATCATTTTATGTTATCACAACTAGATAACTTTTTCAAGAATACGTCTTTAAAAACAAAATAACTTTTACAAAAATAAAATACTGTGGTATAAATAGAAATGTAGAAAAAAAGGAGAAACAAACAATTAGTAAAGGTGATTATAAAGCACAAAACGAGCTTTTAAATGAAAAAATCAGAGCCAGAGAAGTTAGATTAATTGATAATGAAGGTGTTAACCACGGCACAATTCCAACGGTTAAAGCCCTACAAATGGCTCGAGAAAGAGATTTAGATTTAGTTGTAGTATCTGCCAACCAAGCGCCACCTGTAGCTAAAATTTTAGATTGGGGTAAATACAAATACGAAACCGAAAAAAAAGCCAAAGAAGCTAAGAAAAAACAACACACTGTCGATATTAAAGAAGTTAAAATGAGATATAAAATCGACGTTCATGATTATGAAGTTAGATTAAAATCAGCAAAGAAATTTCTTAACGCAGGGAACAAGGTTAAAGTTGTTGTTATGTTAAGAGGTCGTGAAATGCAACACAGCCAACTAGCAATGGATTTAATTAATAAATTCCAATCAAACCTTGAAGATACCCCTTATGTAATTGAAAAGAAACCTCAAATTGAAGGAAGAAACGTTGTTATGGTTTTAGCACCACAAGCAAAATAGTTTCTTAAATTAATATAAAAAAATAGACCCTTTTAAAGGGTCTATTTTTGTTTAAAACTTTAATTTTATTTTGAGCGAGAAAGTTTAAATTCATGAGAATTAAGAGCTTCTTTTTTAGCGCCTAACATCATATTTTCAGCACTTTCAAGAATTTTAACAATCATATAGCCATTTTCACCATCTGAACGAGGTGTTTTATTGTTTTCAATGCAATTAAGAAAATGTTGGCATTCAAGTTTTAATGGCTCAATTTCAAGATAATCAGGAACCTCAATATCTTTTTGAGTATTCTTTTTATTATCATAAATTTTTAATTTACCTTCTTGAATTGTATCATCTAAAATTGCAGTTGCTTCAGTACCTCTTACTAATAAACAAACTCTTTTTTGAGGATGAATCCAGCTATCTGAAACTTGACCAATCATTCCGTCTTCAAATTCAATTGTTAAATGGGTAATATCGCAGATATCATCAAATTCGCAACATGTTCCAACAGCATTTAAAACCTTCAAAGGCGCTTTACCTGTAACATGAGCTATCATAGAAACATCATGTGGCGCTAAATCCCACATTACACTTCTATCATTTTTAAAGTAATTGATGTTTAATCTATCAGATTGAGCATATTTAATTTCACCCAAAGCACCCTCTGAAATAAGCATTTTAAGTCTATTTACGGCAGGATGATATAATAATAAATGCCCAACTAAAAGTTTAACATCCATTTTTTGAGCTAATTCTTTTAATTCAAGAGCTTCTTTACTTGAAGTTGAAATTGGTTTTTCAACATAAACATGTTTACCTTTTAAAATTGCTTGTTTAACAAGTTTAAAATGAGTATGGCTTGGGGTAACTACGCAAAGTGCCTTGATTTCAGGGTTAGAAATAACTTCATCAAAGCTGCTTGTCGTATTAACATCTGGATAAAGTTCATTAATCATTTTAAGATTTTCTTTATCTAAATCGCAAACACTATGAAGCGCATTCAAATTATAAAAATTTCTAACTATATTTCTGCCCCAAAGACCGCAGCCAATGACTGCCACACACTTTTTCATTTATACTTTCCTTTGTATCCTATAATTAAATTTTAATAAACACAAAACATATAGTCAAACTTAAATGTGTTTTTGTTTCAAATTTTTAAATTCAAAAAATTCATGATAGTATTATTATATTATGAACAATAAAGCGAAAATTTTAAATTGCAGAATTGATTTAATTGATGAGCAAAATGCGCTTAATGAAGCTAAAAAAGCGCTTATGGAAAACAGAAATTTTCATATCATTACAATTAACCCTGAAATGATTATGAATTCAGAAAAAAATCCAGATTTTAAAGAATTAATCAATAATTCAGATTTAAATATCCCCGATGGCGTTGGGGTTAAAATTGCCTTAAAAATTAAATCAATTAACCAAAATCAAATAAGAGGGGTAGATTTTTCAAGAAAATTAATTGAACTTGCTTCAAAAGATAATCTTCGCCTTGGGTTTTTAGGCGCAAAAGAAGAAGTAATCCAAAAAGCTAAGGAAAATTTTTTAAAAAAATATCCTAACTTAAACTTTGTTTACACAAGAAACGGTTATTTTAAAAATGATGATGAAATAATCAATGAAATTGTTGAAAAAAATCCTCAAATTCTTCTTGTGGGGCTGGGTTCACCAAAACAAGAAGAAATAATTGTTAAGTTGAAAAATAGACTTAAAAGCTGTGTTTTAATTGGGGTTGGTGGCAGTTTTGATGTATTTTCAGGACTAACTAAAGAAGCCCCTGTAATATATCGTAAAATGGGCATAGAATGGCTTTATAGAACAATTTTACAACCAGAACGATTTAAAAGAATTTTCCCAACTTTGCCATTATTTTTAATAAAGTGTATAATAGAAACAACATTTAAAAAGGATTAAGATTTTGAAAGCATTCACCAATCAAGTAAGATGTGACATTTTAAAAATGATACACAACGCTAAATCAGGCCACCCAGGGGGGTCATGTTCTTGTGTTGATATTTTAGCGGTACTTTATAAAAAAGTTATGAATGTGCCATCTGAATGGGATAAATCACCCGATTTTAAAACAAGAGATAGATTTGTTTTATCTAAAGGGCATGCAAGTGCGGCGCTTTATGCAACATTAGCTCGCTGCGGCTTTTTCTCGCCTGATTTATTAAATGGTTTTAGAATTCTTGGTTCAAAACTTCAAGGACACCCAAGTTCAAGAACAAAATTAGCAGGTGTTGAAGTTTCAACAGGTTCTTTAGGTCAAGGTCTTTCAATTGGTGTTGGGCTTGCTTTAGCTTTAAAATTAGACAAAATTAAATCAAAAGTTTTTGTTCTTTTAGGCGATGGCGAAATGCAAGAAGGAAGCGTTTGGGAAAGCCTTATGAACGCAAACAGCAAAAAACTTGATAATCTTGTAGTTATAATTGATAAAAATAAATTACAAATTGACGGTTGCGTTTGTGATGTTAAAACAATCGACCCATTGGATGAAAAGCTAAAAGCCTTTGGTTTCAAGGTTTATACGGTTGATGGGCATAACTATGAAGAACTTGAAAAAACTCTTTTAGAAGCTAAAAAATCAAAAGAGCTTTGCGCAGTAATTGCAAATACAATCAAAGGAAAAGGCATTTCTTTTATGGAAAATGTCGCAGGTTGGCACGGAAAAGCGCCTAATGATGAACAATTAAAACAAGCATTAGAGGAATTATGTTAGCAAAAAACGAAGAAATTAAATCACCAAGAAACATTTATGGAGATACATTAGTTGAATTAGGTAGAAAAAACCACGATATCGTTGTTTTAGATGCCGATTTATCTTGTTCAACTCAAACTTGCAGATTTGCAAAAGAATTCCCTGAAAGATTTTTCAACTGCGGTATTGCAGAGCAAGATATGATGGGAACGGCAGCCGGTCTTGCTTATGGCGGAAAAACCGTTTTTGCAAGTACTTTTGCTATGTTTGCAACGGCAAGATGTCTTGATCAAATAAGAAACACTATTTGTTATTCAAAACTTGATGTAAAAATCGTTGCAACCCACGGCGGTATTACAGTTGGCGAAGATGGCGCATCTCATCAAGCTCTTGAAGATATTTCTTATATGCGCTCTATTCCTGATATGAAAGTTATTATTCCTGCTGATTGTACGGAAGTTAAACAGGTAATTGAATATGCCGCAAACACAAAAGGACCGATGTACATCAGAATTCCAAGAACAAATTTAAAAACAATTTTTGACCCTGAAGAATATAAATTCAACCCTGTTTCGGGAATTAAAATAAAAGATGGTAAAGATTTAACCATAGTTTCAAATGGTGAAACTTTAGCTGAAGTTTTAAATGCTGAAAAAAGACTTAGAGAAATAGGCATTGAAGCAGATGTATTACATTATCCTGTTGTAAAACCTTTTGCTCATGCACAATTAAAAGAAAGCGCTCTTAAAACAAAAAGAGTTGTGGTTGTTGAAAATCATAGCGTTATAGGTGGACTTGGCTCAGCTGTTTGTGAAATGGTTTGCAGATATTGCCCATCAAAAGTTTATCGCATTGGCACAAAAGACACCTTTGGTCAATCAGGTGAACAAAGACAATTAATGGAATTTTATGGGCTTACAGACAACAAACTTTATGAAAAAATACTTAAATTTATGGATGTAAAATGATTGTAGTTAGAGATTTAGTTAAACAATATAAAAATAAATATGCCTTAAGAGGAATAAATTTACATATTCAGCCTGGGGAATTTGTTTTCTTGGTTGGCTCATCAGGTGCCGGAAAATCAACCCTAATGAAAATGTTATATCTTGAAGAACGCCCTACAAGAGGAAGTGTTTATGTTGCAGGAATTGACATAGGCAACCTCTCACCAAACAAAGTTCCAAGTTTAAGGCGCTGTATGGGAATTGTTTTTCAAGACTACAAACTTCTTCAAAACCACACGGTTTATGACAATATCGCCTATGTTATAAGAACAATGGGAATTTCTTCAAGAGAAATTGAATCTCGTGTAATGGGGGCGCTTAAAGTTGTTGGACTTGAAGATAAATATCGTTCAAAACCTTGCGAATTATCAGGCGGTGAACAACAAAGAGTTTCAATTGCAAGAGCAATTGTTAATGGTCCGCCATTATTAATTGCAGATGAACCTACAGGAAATCTTGACCCTAAAAACTCTCTTGAAGTAATGCAGATTTTAGAACAAGTTAATCAAAGAGGAATAACTATTCTTGTTTCAACTCATGACCAAGCAATGGTTAATTATTTCAGAAAAAGAGTTATAACCCTTGACCATGGTCAGATTATAAGAGATATACAAGCAGGAACTTATGACTAGAAAACTAAAAAATCAAAATTTCAAACAAAAAGTTAAGCTCAAAATTCCAAAGGATTGGATGAGCGAAATTAGAATTACATATAGAATCATTATTGAAACAATTAAAGGTATTGCTCAAGCAGGACTTGTTAATATTGCTATTATTACAACAATAGCTGCCATTTTAACAATTTTTGGTTCTGTTTTCAGAGTAACCTTAGCACTTAATTCTTTTGTAAATTCAATGGGTTCAGCCCTTGAAATAAGCGCTTATCTTTCACCAGATTCTAATGTAAACGATACAATTACAAAAGTTCGTTCCTTAAATCATGTTCAAAAAGTTAGTTTTATTTCAAAAGACACCTCTTGGACAAAATTAAAAAAAGAAATAGATGTGCCGGATATTTCAAATCCTTTGCCCGACAGCTTGCACATTAAACTTGATGACACAAAATATATAGCTGATGTTATGAAAGACCTGAAAAATGTTGATGGCGTTAACGACACAAGTTATGCTAAAGATTTAGTCCAAAAATTTGAAATGATTAACGCTATTATTAACACCGCCACTTTGGTTTTTGTAGTAATTGTCTGCATTTTAACAATAGCAATAATAAATAATACAATTGAACTTGTAATTCAATCAAGAAAAGAAGAAATTGAAATTATGCGCTTAATGGGTGTATCAAATTGGTATATCAAAACACCATTAGTTCTTCAAGGGGCGATTTATGGCTTTTTAGGTGCATTAGTTGCAATTGTTCCAATTGATTTTGTCCAAAGTTATATCATAAAAATGCACGAATTTTTCATGATATCAATTGACCCACTGGCACAATTTACCGTATTATTTAGTGTATTAACCTTAGGTGTTGCCTTTGGTTCAATAGGTAGTTTTATGAGCATAAAGAAACATTTACAGGTGTAATCTTATGATGAACAACAATCAAAATCCAAACAAACTTGACCCTCAGCAGGTTGTAGCTGAATATAAAGAAATACCTCCAATGCCAAACGTTATGGTTAAAGCTCTTGGGGTAATAAAAAATCCTTCAACAGGGATAGCTGAACTTGCAAAAATAATGCAAGTTGACCAAGCGATTTCAACTAAAACCTTAAGCCTTGTAAATTCAGCTTTTTATGGCTTCAGACAACAAATTACTTCAATTCAAAAAGCACTTGTTGTTTTAGGGATGATGAAAGCAAAAAACATCATCATGAGTTTAGCCCTAAAACAAATGATGACAGCGCAAGGTTCAAGAGAACTTTGGGAACACTCTATTAAATGTGCGGTTGCAGCTGAAATTCTTGCAAAAGAATACAAGGTCATTAATCCTGATGACGCTTTTGTTATCGGCTTTTTACACGATATCGGAAAAATTTTATTAAACAGCAAAAACCCTCTTAAATATTCAAAAGTAAGATATTTAGCTCAACAAGGTAATGTTTCATTAGTTGATGTTGAAGATGCTCAATTTGGAACAAACCATTGTGTTTTAGGGGCATTGATTTCTAAAAAATGGCAATTACCTGTTATCTTAACAAATTGCATAAGATACCACCATGACCCACTACAAAGCTCACTTCCAACAGTTTGCGGAATTGTATATTGTGCAGATAGAATGGTTCAAACAAATATGCCAACCCCTCTTTTAGAGAAAAAGGTTATGGATAAAATGGATTTTTCAATTGGCGATCCGGTTGCCCTAAGAGAAACAATTTTAACCAAAGCTCAAATCTTCTTAAAAGAAATGTCTAGCCCAAGCTAGAATAAAACAAAATTAAATAGTTTCTAATTCTTAGCCGTTTTTAAATAAAAAAAACGGCTAAATTTGTGAACAAATAAAGCCGTGATGGATAGAATTAGTATTACGGAGTTTATAGAGGAGTTTACATGCTATTTAAGACACCTGAAAAAAATAAGTTGCTAGTTTTTTCTTCAAAAGTCAAATTTATTTACAAAACTTAATAAAAAATATTTTTATTTTCTTGACTTTTTATGTACGTGCGTACATAATATTATTATGGAACACGAACTAACCCAAAAACAACAAGAATTTTTCGACATTTTAAAAGAAAGATATTCCTCTTTTTCCCTACCAAGTTATGAAAAAATCAAAAATGCCCTTGGATATAAATCAAAAAATTCTGTTAAACAATATATTGAAGCTCTAAAACAGGCTAATTTAATCCATTCAATTGACGGAAATCTTTATATTAACCCAGATAAATTCGGTGCAAAACTTGTTTTCAGCTCTGTTAAAGCTGGTTTTGCTTCAATTATGGATGATAAAATTGAAGATAGAATTTCTTTTGATAAAATTTTAGATGTAAATTCACCTTCTACTTTTGTTTTCAAAGTTTCAGGTGATTCAATGTGCGAAGTTGGAATTTTAGATGGAGATTACATCGTCATTAAAAAGACTCCAAACGCAAGAATAGGTGAAATTGTACTTGCTTCAGTTGATAATGAATTCACCCTTAAAACCTATAAAAAAGATTCAAAAGGGGTCTATCTTCAACCTGAAAATAAAAATTATCCGATAATTAGACCCATAAACACCCTTACAATTTTTGGCGTTGCCATTGGAAACGTTAGGAAAATCTAGCCTATGAAAAGAGTTATCGCCCTTGTTGATTGCAATAATTTTTTTGTTTCTTGTGAAAGACTTTTAAAACCAGAATTAATAGGTAAGCCCGTTTGTGTTTTATCAAACAATGATGGCTGTGTTGTTTCTCGCTCTAATGAAGCAAAAAGACTTGGGGTTGAAATGGGCGCACCTTATTTTATAGCCAAAAATCAATTTAAAAAGGTTGTTTTTTTATCAGGAAATTTGCCATTTTATTGTGAAATTTCTAAAAGAGTTATGGATAAACTTCTTGATTTTACTCCTGATGTTGAAATTTATTCAATTGATGAAGCTTTTTTAGATTTAACAGGTTTAAGAAAAACTTTCAATTGCCCTTATGAAGAAATTGTTGAAAAAATAGTTAAAGACATAAAAAATGAAATAGGAATTGATGTTTCTGTCGGTTTATCTTATTCTAAAACCCTTGCAAAACTGGCAAACGACAAAGCAAAAAATCTTCAAAAAATTAAAATAGATAAAAAAACATATAAAATCGGTTTTAGAAAAATCGAAGAAGAATTAAAATCTACCTTAATAAGTGAAGTTTGGGGAGTTGGAAAAAATACAACTGCTTTTTTAAAAAAATATTTAATTCAAAGTGCTTGGGACTTTGTTTCACAGCAAGATTTTTGGATTAAGAAAAACCTAGGTAAAACAGGGCTAGAATTAAAACAAGAACTTTTAGGCGAAATTGTTAGTCCTGTTGATAATAAGCCAAATGCGCCAAAAAGCGTTTCAAGAAGTGAAAGTTTTAAGGAATTTCAAACAGATAAAAATTATATTCAAAAAGAATTAAATCATCATATCCACAGGGTTTGCAAAAAATTAAGAAAAGAACAACTTGCAACTTCTTGTATTGCAATTTTTCTTAAAACTAAAGATTTTTTTATTTCTGATATGAAAATCAATTTATTAAAAGCAACAAATTCAGAATTTGAACTTATAAACAGCGCAAAAAATATGCTAGACAAGCTCTTTATTCCTAACACAATTTATCGTTCTGTTGGTTTTTGCGCTATGAAATTAACAAATTCCAATATAAGTCAAATTTCTCTTTTTGATGAAAATTTTGAAGAGAAAAATAATCTTTCTAAAACTTGGGATAAATTAGAAGATAAATTTGGTAAAGGTATTTTAAAACTTGGTTTGGGTGAAAAATAACTGCCCAAGGCTTGGGCAGTTATTACCTTAAACAGATATTTTTAATCTGTTCGGGTAAACTCCTATATAGTTTTCCATCTTTGTTTATTGCAACAACCTTAACAGTTGCTTCAATATACGTCTTTTGTGTGTTTTTATCAAGAATTTTTTGATAAAAAGTTATGTAAAATCTGCCATGTTCAACAATATCTGTTTCGATAATTATTTCATCATCAAGTTTTGCAGAATTTTTATATTTAATTTCTAGCTCGGTGACAGGCAAGACAATATCTTTTTCAACAAGTTCAGAAAGTTTATATCCTCTTTCTTCACAAAGCAAAACACGCCCCATTTCAAGCCATCTCAAATAATTTCCATGCCAAACAACACCATAAGCATCTGTATCTGAATAAAAAACTTTTTGAGAAAAAGCATGTTTCATAGGTCTATTTTAGCACAAACAAAATATATTTACTCTTTTTTATTTTATTGTTAAAATAATTTTATGTTTGAAGTAAAAGTAGAAACAAATTTTTCCGCAGCGCACCATTTACTTAACTACAAAGGTAAATGCGAAAACATGCACGGTCACAACTGGAAAGTTGAAGTTTACGCACGTGGTGAAAACCTTGATAAATCAAACATTCTTGTTGATTTTAAAGTTTTAAAAAAATGCGTAAATAACATTATGGAATATCTTGACCATAAAGACCTTAATGAGCTTGAAGAATTTAAAAACGAAAGCCCGAGTTCTGAATTTATTGCAAAATTTATCTACTACAAAGCAAAAGAAGAAATAAATTCAATTTATCGTGTTGACGTTTGGGAAACCCCAACTTCAAGAGCAAGCTACAGAGAATTAGAGGATTAAAATGCACACATTACAAGCCGTTATTACGGGCGCTATTCAAGGCTTAAGCGAATTTTTGCCTGTTTCAAGTTCTGCTCATATTGTTTTTTCAAATGAACTTTATGAAATTATTACAAAAACCAAACTTGCGGTTGATTCTGTTAATCAAGAAGAAATTTTCTTTGATATAATGGTGCATTTAGCAACACTTTTTGCGGTTGTTATTTACTTTTTTAAAGATTTAAAAAACATTTTTTCTAATTTCTTTAAAGCCTTAAAAGAAAAAGATTATAAAAACGATAATTTTAAACTAGTTAATTATATAGCGCTTGCTACAATTATTACAGGTGTTATCGGGCTTTTAATTAAAAATAAAGTTGAGCAATTAATTCAAAACCCAGAGTTAATTTGCATTTTTCTTTTTGGCACAGGCATGATTTTACTTTACAGCGAAAGAAAATACAAAGGAAGTGAAAAAATCGACCTTAAAAAGACAATTTTAATTGCAATTGCTCAAGGCTTAGCAGTTTTCCCAGGGTTTTCAAGAAGTGGTTTAACTATTTCAACAGCACTTTTTCAAGGAATGGATAGGGTTGAAGCTGCAAGATTTTCTTTTTTAATGAGCATTCCTGTTATTTTACTTGCTTCTTTAATTTATCCTTTAATCGAGCTTGATTTCACTCAGATTGCAACTTTTAACTTAAAAGCAATTGCCCTCGGCTTTTTAACCTCTTTTGTTGTTGGATATTTTTGTATTAAATATTTTATGCAACTTTTAGGAAAAATTAGCTTAAAAAGTTTTGGATATTACTGTTTAGCTATTTCATTGATTATGTTTTTTGTATTTCAACTCTGCCATCATGCTTAATTGAAAGTTTTTCTTTATCAGGCATTTTTGATAAATAGCTCATCATTGTTCTATCTTTATCATAATCAAAAGTTTCAACAGGAAACTCCGGCGCAAGTTCCGGTGTTTCGCCACCTTCTTTTTTAGCGGTAAATTCATCATAAGCAGCACTATAAGTAATGTCTTGAGATGGATTATTGATATCTACAGGAGTTTTATTGTTGTTTTTATCAATTATATTAAAACAAACTAAATCACCTTTATCAGTAATTGTATAAGTAAAGCCGCTGCCGATTAAAAGCCCCGGAACACCGTCAGGGTCTGTCATTGTTTTCTTAGCAGCATTTTTAACCGCTTCAACTAATTGTTTTTGAGTTAATTTTGTTTTAATTAATTTATTTTTCATTGGCGCAGATTCAGTAATATCATTTTCTGTAATAGTGCCAATTTGAGGAACTTTTCTTATGTTTGCAGAATTGATTATAGCAATATCTGTACCTAGTTCATTTTTCATTGAATCTGCCATAACTTCAATCCAGCCATGGGGTTCAATTCTTCTATTTTCAGGCATTGGGTCAACTTCATCTAAAACCCCAACTTTAGGGCTTTCACCTAATTTTAATTTTTTAAGGTATTCAACCACGGGGCTTTTTGTTAAAGAAACGCTTTGATGAAGTTTGTTGTTTATTTGAACAAGTTTTCCATCGTCATCAAAATCAACATCAAGAGTGCCATAATATTTAGCATTTTCACCTGCTTGAACAATTACAACAGGTTCATTTGATTTTGATTGAACAACGTTTTCACCTTCAGTTGCGCCATTTACAACGCTATGAGTGTGACCACCAACAATGATATCAATGCCATCAAGATTTTTAGCTAAATTTTTATCTTGATCATAGCCGGCATGAGATAATAAAATTATTCTATTTATTCCTTGTTCTTTAAATTCATTAATTTGCTCTTGCAAGGCTTTTACGGTATTATCAAAATCCATTACTTCAATACCTTTTTGAGAATCAGCTTTTGTACAGGTTTTGATATCCATAGGCATAGTGCCTAAAATACCATATTTTACGCCATTTTTTTCAATTATTTTTGACTTTTGGACAAATTCATCCATAGGAGAATCTTTTTCAAAAGTTGCATTTGTTGCAATAAATGGAATTCTTATATCTTCAATAGTTTCTTCAAAACATTCCCCGTTTCCGCCATCGGTTTCATGGTTTCCTACAGCAGAAGCGTCTGTTTGCATTTCATTTTGCATTAAATCAAACACAAATTCGTTTTTCTTTCCGTCTCCACCTGAAACATTATCGCCTGCGGAAAATACAAAATTTGCAACATCAGAATTTTCTTTTTTAAATTCTTTCGCTGCTTTTGCAATACCCATAATTTGATCGGTGTGACCGTGGACATCGTTATAATAATATATCTTCAATTTATTTTGAGGATTAATGTTCAACATGTTACTTTTAAAGCCATCTAAAGAAGGGCAAAAATCCTTAAAAGGAGAATCACTTGAAGTTTTAGATGTCGTCTGTTGTTGAATTTGAGGCTGACTATTAGCCTTAACATCAGATTGATTACCAGTAAAACCTACTTGATTTTTAGAATAATTTTTATTTAATTTTAATTGATTAATATTTAACATACCGCTATAAAACCTCTGAATAAAAAAAATTGCCATAATTGTTAAGATATTTAATATAATAAGTTGATTTAATTTTCTCTCAATTTAATTATACTTTATACATTAGAATTGGGGAAGATAAATGTCTGTTAATTCAAAAAAAATATCAAAACAAAAATCAAATGCAGCCCTAGAGGTTGTAAAACCAGTTAAAACAAAACCATATAATGACATTGACTTAAACAATTGGAAATTATATGAAAATATTAAAACAGGAACTTGGTGGGAATTTTCTTCAAGAGATAAATCAAGAGGACATTCTTACGATTACCATGGAAATTATATTCCACAAATCGCAACACAACTTTTTGAAAGATATACAAAAAAAGATGATATTATTTTAGATTTATTTTTTGGTTCAGGTACATCAGGTATTGAAGCTAAAAATATGAATAGAAGATGTATCGGGGTTGAATTAAAACAAGAAATGGTGGATTATGTTTCATCTAAATTCAGCCCAAAAGAGCTTGTTGTTGATGTCAATATAATTCAAGGCGACAGCACCAATAAAAAAACAATGCTTAAAGTTCAAGACAGACTTGAAATTATGGGCAGAAAAAATGCACAGTTCCTTGTTTTACATCCACCTTATGACGATATTATTAAATTTTCAGATAAAAAAGAAGATTTATCTAACTGTGCTACAACAGAAGAATTTTATGAACTTTTTAAACAAGTTGCAAAAAATGGTTATGATATGCTTGAACAAAATCGCTTTGCAGCTTTAATTATTGGTGACAAATATGCTAATAGCAGATATATCAGCCTTGGGTTTGAATGTCAAAGAAGAATGGAAGAACTTGGCTTTGTAACAAAAGCAGTAATTGTTAAAAATATCACAGGAAACGAAAAAGCAAAAGGCAGAACTGCAAACCTTTGGAGATATAGAGCACTTTCTGGTGGTTTTAATATTTTTGAACATGAATATATTATGATTTTTCAAAAAACAAAATTAAAGAAAATAAAAACAAAACCAAAAGACTAAAATTAAAGACAATATAAGAGAATAATATGGCTATACAACTAATTGTATAGCCTCTTTTTAGATTAGAGAATTATAGAGATTTTAAATTTAATTTAATTTTTAGGGGCTTTTTTAATTCCTTTTACAAATAAAACCAAAGGAATTATTACTATACAAGCAATTGCACAAATTTCAAAAGTATCTCTAAAAGCGCCCATATTTGCTTGTTGCAACATTTGCTTATACATCATCGTTTGCGCCATATAATTAGCCGAAATTGAATCTGTCATAGATGAAAACGCCCCTTGATAATATTGCACTCTTTCTAAGAAATTATCATTTAGCATTGTTAAATTATCAACCAGAAAACTTTGATGTGCTTGCGCTTTTCTAGATAATAAAGTTGTAACTATTGAAGTACCAATTGCACCCCCAAGGTTTTTTAAAAGATTTTGAACCCCGCTGGCATTAGTCATTTGCGTGTTAGATAATGTCATGGTTGATAATGTAATAATAGGAATCATACTCATTACCATACCAACCCCCATAACAAAGTTAGGGATTGCAATATTAATTGTTGCAATTTGAAGATTTAATTCGCAAAGTGCAAAACTAGATAAACCTAAAAGCCCTAAGCCAATCATAACAAGAAGTTTTGCATTTATTTTACTTCCAATTGTACCTATAAATATAACGGTTGTAAGAGCACCAATCCCCCTTGGCATCATAGCAAGTCCTGATAAATAAGCGTCATAACCCATTAAACCTTGTAAAAATTGCGGCAAAATTGCTAATGAAGCTAATAACACCCCTTGCATTACAATTTGAACAAATGTACCCAATGAAAAATTGGCGTCTTTAAATACTTTTAAGTCAATTAAAGAATCTTTTCTTGTTGATTGAACATAGAAGAATAACACGGCAAACAATACTGCAAAAAATGTCATCCAACAAACCCAAGTACTACCAAACCAATCGGCGTCGTTACCTTTATCAAGAACAACTTGCATACAAGTTAACCAACCGATTAACATAAAGAAGCCTAATCTATCAATTTTAACATTCTCTTGTTTTCTAGCGTAAGGCGGATCTTCGATATATTTTTTAGATAAACCAACAGCTAAAATACCAACAGGAATGTTGATAAAATAAATAAAAGGCCAAGACCAATTTGTTGTAATCCAGCCCCCTAAAACAGGTCCGATAATTGGCGCTATTACTACAACTAAGCCAAATAAAGCCATTGATTGTGCTCTTTTTTCAACAGGGAAAAGTTCAAGCATAATTGCTTGAGATAATGGCAATAAGCCACCACCCCCAAAACCTTGTAATACACGCATTATAACCATTTCAGGTAAAGAACGAGATGTTCCACAAAGAAATGAAGCAACTGTAAAAAGAACTATGCTTAAAATAAAGAAATTTTTTCTACCCATTAATTTACAAAAGAAATCAACAGATGGAATTGCAATCCCCGAGGCAATTAAATAACTTGTTAAAACCCAAGTACTTTCTTGCCTAGAAACAGAAAAGCTACCAGCCATATAAGGTAGGGCAACGTTTGCAATAGTTTCATCTAGTACAAACATAAATGCCGCAACCATCAATGGAACACAAATTACCCAAGGGTTATACTTTGGCACCCATGCCACTTGTTCATTTGCCACTTTTTTAAACCCCTATTTAACCCTTACTTTAGGTACCACGCTCATACCAGAAACAATGTTATATTGATTTTTGTCAATAGGTTCATCGAAAACAATTTTAACAGGTATTCTTTGAACGATTTTTACAAAAGAACCAACAGCGTTTTCCGGTGGAAATAAGCTAGATTTAGCACCTGAAGCTCTTTGAATTGAATCTATATGACCTTTAAATTTCTTGTTTTTATAAGCGTCAACCTTAATTGTAACTTCTTGCCCCGGGCGCATTAAACCAACTTGATTTTCTTTAAAATTCGCAACAATCCAAACTTTATCTGGCACAATTGCAAACAATGGCCCACCTTGAGAAACATAAGAACCTTTTTCAATTCTTCTGTTTGTAACAACACCTGTATTAGGTGCGATTACATTTGTATATTCAAGGTTTAATTTTGCTTGTTTCATAGTTGCTTCTAAAGATTTTAAATCAGCGTCTGCAACATTTTGCCCATTTGAAAAAATATCTTCTTTTGCTTTTGTTTGACGAGCAGAAACAGAATCATAATTTGTTTGAGCTTTGTCTAAAACTTGTTTTGAAACAGCACCTTGTTGATATAATGTTTTATATCTTTCAAGGTCAATTTTAGCTAGATTAATTTCTGAATCAACCGCTTTTAGGGTTGCTTTTGCATTTTTTTGATTTAAAAGCGCTTTTTGATAATTCGCTTTTGCTTGATTATATTTTTCAATATAAATTTCATCATCAATTTTTGCTACAAGGTCACCTTTTTTAACTTCCATATTATCTTGAACATAACTTTCAACAATATGACCAGAAACTTTTGGTGTTACTTGAATTATATCTGCTTCAACATAAGCGTCATCAGTTGATTCAAAATGACTTTCATGGAAAAAATATCCGCCAGCTAAAATTAAAACAACAATAGCTAAAGGAATGAAAATTTTTCTTTTTTTTGGTCGTTTTATTTCTTTTTGTTCTTCTTTTTGTTCAGTTGTATTATTTTCTTGTGACATTTTTATCTCCTATATATTTGTTTTTAAGCCTTCTTGAACAGTTTTTCTAAAGTTATGTAGCGTTGCTTTCACTTCTTCTAATTCCGATTCTTGGAATTTTGAATAGATATGATTAACAACAGGAATAACTTTTTTATAAGCACTTTCTAGAAGTTCTCTACCTTTATCAGTTATTTTTAAAATTTTTACAGGACGATTATTTTTTTGCGAAAGCACAATTTCAATCAATCCCCTTGATTCTAAAGAATTAGCTAATTTACCAGTGTTTGCCCTATCTTTTAAAATAATTCTTGCTAAATCTCTTTGGCAACAATTTTGTCTTTCGGCAATTATTGTAAGCGCAAGATGTTCAACTGAAGTTACTCCCAAATTGATTTCTTTAAAATATTGTTCAAATAACTTATCAAAAAACTTTGCCGTTAAATGAATTTGATAAAATAATGAATTTTCGTAATTTGATTTCATAATATTGATATAGATTATTTTACTTTCGATGTAAATACATAATTTGTTGTATTAACTACATGTTGCATTTGCAACATTAATATGCTAACATTTTAATCATAAAAATGCAACACTTAAATTAAAGGACATAATTAAAAGTATGAAAAAACTTATAGCACTTACAATATTATCATTTTTCTCGTTGAGTTTTGTGGTAAATCCGGCATGCGCAATTTTAGAAAAAAAGACTCAAAACGAGCAATCTATTTTAGATTATATTAATTTTGATTTATGGAAAAAACAAAATGACCCCTACCTTGAAAAATATATAGCAAGTGCCATTAATAATAACTATGATATTAAAACAACAGCCCTAAAAATTGAACAAGCGAACATCAACGTTATGGCAACAAGGGTTGGTCAACTTCCAGTTGTTTCTTTTGGTGCTGCACCATTTTTAACAAAAATCCCAGGGCAAACAAAATCAGATGGTTCAATTGCACTCCCAATTGTAGCACAATATGAACTAGATTTATTTGGAAAAAACTACGATAAAACAAAAGCCTCTAAAAAACTTTTACAAGGTGCAATTTATCAAGCACAAGCTGCTGATATTTCAATAATTTCAAATGTTGCAGCAACATATTATAACATTGTTAAACTTGATAAATTAATTGAAGTTCAAGAAAAAATGACAAAAGACAGAAAAGAAATTTACAACTTAATGAAAATTTCAAACAACGAGGGAATTAGCTCTACTTCAGATTTAATTTTAGCTGAAAAATCTTATGTTTTAGCGCAAAATGACTTAATCGAACTTCAAAAAAACAGAATTAATGTTTTAAACGCTATGGCGGTTTTAATTGGCGATAGCCCAGAAAACATTAATGAATATGAAAGAATTTCTTATAATGAATTAAAAAGTAAAATCGAAGTGCCATCTTCAATTTCATCAGAAGTTGTTGTAAACCGCCCCGATTATAAATCTTTAGAAAAACAACTTGAAGCAGCAGGAATTGATATAAGAGTAGCAAAAAAAGAATTCTTGCCTACAATTAACATTCTTGGTGTTTTAACTTTTCTAGCAACTTCTTCACTTGGTTCAATGGATTGGAAAAACGCATTTTCAATTTTAGGTGCAAGTGCAGATTTACCTATTTTCACAGGTTTTCAAAGACTTGCTAATTTAAAAATTAATAAAAATAAATATGAACAACTTTTAAATCAATATCAAAAAACTAATTTAACTTCAATTCAAGAAATTAACGATTCACTTTATAATTTGAAATCAGACAATGAAAAACTTGTTAACAACATAAAAGCCTATGATATTCAAAATAAAGACTATAAAATGAGCCAATCAAAATTTAAAACCGGCGTAATTTCAAAATTAGATTTATTACAACAAAAAGAAGCTCTTTTATATATGGAACAAAATGTAGCTAGTTCTAAAATGAATTGTTACATCGATAGAATAAGTTTATATAAAGCAACCGGCGCTAAAATCTAAATATAGCCTTCGGCTTTCTTTATAACTTTATCTGATTTTGCTAAAATTTCTTCTAACTCTTGCGCTTGAGAATCGCTAATTGTAGCTTCAGGCGCATTATTTTCGCTTGATGGAATATATGTTGCAGTGTCTAATGAAGCAGCATCCATTTTATTATTCACTTCTTGCGGTTGTTTTGTTGAAGTTTTTAGTTGAGCTAAGTTATTTTCATTCATTGTACCTAAATTTGGCTTAGGTTGATTAACTTGACCCATTTGAGAAGTATTTTGTTGTCTTTTTTGAATTAAATCTTTGCTTGCTTGGCTTAAAAATGGACTTTTAACATTATTAGCAGTTTGAACAGTAGCTTTATTTGGTTCTAAAATTTCAAGAAGTTTTTTAGGATTTTGTTGAATTTCTTGAACTAACTGTGGATTTTTTTGAATTTCTTCAACTGCTTTTGGATTATTGTTGATTTTTTCTTCTAATTCAGCTTGAGAAATACCTAATTCAGGAATAATTTGTTTTTTAGCTTCGGCGATTTGAGCATTTTTTTCTTCTTCATTAGCGTCATAAGGTTTTCCAAAAATCTTATGAGTAATTTTATCTATAGGTTTAGAAAATATGCTTGAAAATACCATTAAAACTAATGCAAACCTTAAAACACCGCCTGCTGTACCTTTTAAGGAATTACTTAATTTTTGAACAGAACCACCTAAGCCTGTTTTTGTTACAGGAGTTTTATTTAAACCAATGTTAAATGGTTTTCCGATTAACCTTGCGGCTTTTGATAAAATACCGTCACCTTTTAAATTACCTAAAGTAGCAAGCCCATAAGTAGTTTTAAAAGCAAGAGGTGTAACAATTGACCAATGAAGCGTTTGACTTAAAAATTCATCAGCAATTGTACTTCCCTTCTTTTCTTTTGGCGCATTTTGAATTCTATCAAAAGAAGACGGAAGTTGAGTTAAACAAAGAATTGCGCCTAAACCCGATTTATCATTAACAAAGTTTGAAATACATTCAGTTGGAACAACAACTGATTTTTGAATTAATGAACCAAATTTAGTATCAGCTAAATCACCTGATACCATATTAAATTTTAATAATGCGTCGCCACCATTACCTTTTGCACCCTTCCAAGGTTTTCCGGTAATTTTTTCTTTAATATTATTTATAACATTAACAGGCCACCAAGAGTTTTGAATAGCCATCAAGCCTGAATCTTTCATTGTTACATCAATGAAATCATCCCCATATTTTCCATGTTTTAAATCAACAAGAAAATCTTTAAGTTCTGCTTTTGTTGTTAAACCATTGGCTTCTTTAATGATTTTTGTCATGCCATGGACAATTTCAGAATTATCTTTACCTGAATTGTAAAGTAAATCCATCATTTCAACAGCTTTTGTTTTATCACCCTTTAAAATTTTTGCATATTTATCAATCGCTTCTTGGGTAAAATTGTTATTTTTATCTAAGACATCAGGAATAGCATTTTTAAATGTTTCAATCGGAGTGATTGAAAAAATAGTAAGCGGACCTTGCCCGCTACCACGTGCAATTTGTAAACTTGGCTTAGCATGCCTATTTTTAAAAGTATCTTTAATATCTGATACGAATTTTTTTGTAAATCTATTTGTTTCTAGAGTATTTTTTAAGTTATTTTTTAATTTTGTTGCACCATTTTTAAGGCTAACATAAGGCTTAATTTTATTTAGCTTTTTACTTGCAGAATTTTCAGCTTTTATACCTAAATCTGCCATAAAATCAACCGATTTATTACCTAAATATGCAAGCCCGATTGTTGTTGCAATAGCTAAACCGATTGATTTAAGACGTTTTTTCTTATCTTCATCTTGAACTAAAGAGTTGAATTTTTTAACAAACCAATTTTGTTTTGTTGAGGTTTCAACTCTATCTTTAGCTTTGTTACTAAGCTCCATAGTATCTTCTTTAAGTTTCGCCTTATCGATAGCGCCAAAACTTTCTTGTTGTTGGGAAGTACCCTTAAAAGGAACTTTTTTTGTGCTAATATTCAAATTGCTAAAGTTAATATCGTTCATATTATTTAAAAAACATATAACATATAATTATTGTTAGTTTTTTAAGTTTTGTTAAGGATTAAACAGTTCTGTATTTTCTGTCATATTCATTGACTTTGTTAATAACTTCACAAATAAATCTAAATACTGCCATAATTACCTCTCTTGATTGAATATGTTTCACGTATATATAAAGTATATATACGTAAGAAAATTCCAAAAACTTAAATATCTTTTACAAAAATTTACAAAATCTACAACAACTTTTTTAAGTTTTCAACTTCTTCAAGAGTAACCTTAACAGTATTTTTTTGAAGTTCATTCAATTCAACATATTGGTTTTCAAGCCCTTTTTCAAGTTTAACTTTATAAAGTTCTAAAACGTTTAAAATGTTTTCCTTAAATTGAATTAACTCACTTAAACTTAAAATGTCACTGCAATAAAGAGCAATTTTCACTTCGTTTAAAACATGATATGGGTTTGAAGATTGAAATTCTAAAAGCAATTTTGCTAAATATTTTTTCCCCTCAGGAGTTATTTCATAAATTTTAGATAACAATCCGCCATCAGACATTTTTTCATTATGTTTAACAAATCCATCTTTTTCAAGTTTATTTAAAACAGGAACAAAAGTCCCCGTGCTTGTTTTTAAATAAGCAAATAAGAATTCTTCAGAAATTTTTCTAAGGCGATAAATCGTCGCATTATATTTAGTTAAAATGTATAATATTACAATTTGTGTCATATTCATATATTATCACAATTTTTGATATTATTATAATTATGAAAATTTTAAATTTAATTGATGAAAAACTTAAAACAATTGCACCTGTTGCAATTATTATACTTTTACTTTTCTATTGCCTTTTAAGGGTTCCATTTTATGATGAAGCGCATGCTTATATAATTTCACAATTACCTTTTTTAGATATTTTTTCTTTAACAAAAGTTGAAGGGCATAGCGCCTTATGGTTTTTATTGTTAAAAATTTTTGCACCAAGTGTTAAATTTTATCCATATAATATGTTATTTTTTAATTGGATTATAGCGTCATTATTCATTATTTTCTTTTATCGCTTTTTTCCTTTTAACAACATAATTAAAACCTTAATTTGTTTAAGTGCACCTTTTTTCCATTTATATGGAGTTGTTGCAAGACCATACACCCTTGCTCTTTTAATCTTAGTTTTTATAGTTAAATTATATCTTGATGACCCACTTAAAAAACCATATTTATATTCAGCCTTACTTGTTTTATTTGGTTATATAAACATTGTTTGCGCATTTGGTTCATTAATTTTTCTAATATTTTTTATTTATGACATTAATAAATCTAAAACATTTAATAAAAAGAAAATTTTTATAATTTCATCTATTTTTATTTTAGGGGGATTAAGCTATCTTCTTCAAGTTTATAATCCAGATATTGAACAAATGAGAAAAATCGAAGAAATTAATCAATTTTTTAAAGATTTAATTTGTTTAACTCTAACCCCACTTAGAGCATCAAGAAATTCAACAATTTTTCAAATGATATTTAACATAACAACTTTTATTACCTTATATACATCAATTTTTATGTTATTTAAGAAAAATAATCGTTCTTTTATATTTTTATCTTCAACATATATTTTAATGACTTTATTTTTCTCATTTGTTTATGTTGGTTCAATTTGGCACTATTATTTTTATTTAATTTATTTAATGGTAGCTTATGTTATAGGTTTTAAAGATTTAAAAGAAGAAAAAATTTATAATTGTATTTTAATTTTATATTTAATTGTTTTATTAAACCCATGTTCATTATTTTTTGATGGCAAAAATCCTGTTTTAAATTCAAGACATTATATTCAAATGGTTCAAGAAGTTAAAAAAATCAACTTTGAAAATTCTAAAATATATTGCTTTGATTACTATGGCGCTTTTAGCGCAGGAAGTTTACCATATTTAGTTAAAAATAATATTGATGTTTATGATGTAAAAGGAAATAAATTAAATTCTAAAGAGGGATTGAAGTATGTTTTTAAAAATAGAAACACCCCTTTTAATCTAGATAATTTTGATAAAATTTTTAATCCTAATGAAATTAATTTTCTAGTTAACGAAGGAACAGATTTAGAATTAAGATTTTTAGAACAAGAAAATCTTAAAATAGTTCCTAACAGAGGATTTATCTATAAAAATAAAAACCACGAATATTATTTTGAAATAATTGAATTTATAAATGACATCGGTTTTACAATATATCGAATTTATAAAATAAAATAGCAGTATAAAAATATTTAAGCTATCATAATCTTAAAACTAAAGGAATTAAAATGGAATTATTATTAGAAAATAAAATCAAAGATATTGTTAAAACAACAAATTTAAAACATATCGCTATAATCATGGACGGCAATCGAAGATGGGCAAAATTACACCACTTACCCACTATGATGGGTCATAAAAAAGGGGTTGACGCCCTTAAAAAAACAACAAGAGCCTGTGATGACCTAGGGATTAAATATCTTACATTATATGCTTTTTCAACTGAAAACTGGAACAGAAAGAAAGAAGAAGTTGATTTTTTAATGGATTTATTAGCTACAACCCTTAAAAATGAACTTAAAGAGCTAAATGAAAATAATGTAAAAATGAATTTCATAGGGGATTTAGAGGGCTTAAACAAAAATCTTCAAGAAATTTTAGCTCAATCAAAAGAAACAACAAAAAATAATACAGGGGTTGTTTTAACAGTTGCGATTAATTATGGCGCAAGAGATGAAATCGAACATGCCATTAAAAACATTGTTAAAGATAACGTTAAAGTTGAAGATATTAACCAAGAATTAATTTCAAAATATCTTTATACATCTAATCTTCCTGATCCTGATTTATTAATTAGAACATCGGGAGAAAAAAGAATAAGCAACTATCTTCTTTGGCAAATAGCTTACAGTGAAATTTTTGTTACAGATATTTTCTGGCCTGAATTTGATAAAAATGCACTTATTTTAGCTATTGAAGAATTTAATAAAAGACAAAGAAGATGGGGGAAATAATGAAAATAGTTCTTGCAACAGGTAATAGCCATAAAGTTGAAGAAATTAACCTAATTTCAAAAGCTCAAGGAGTTGAATTTATTTTGCCATCTACTAAAGATTTTAACCCGATTGAAGATGGAAAAACTTTTCTTGAAAACGCATATTGCAAAGCAAAATATGCAAGTTTATATAGCGAGGGAAATTTCTTTTTAGCAGATGATTCAGGGCTTTGTGTTGAAGCTCTTGATGATACCCCTGGGATTTATAGCGCAAGATATGCACCAAGTCCAAAAGAAAGAATTGAAAAACTTTTATTTAACATGAAAGACAAGAAAAACCGCAACGCAAAGTTTGTTTGCGCTATGGTTTTAGTTAATAAAAAAGGTGAAATTTTATTTCAAACACAAGGAGTTTGCAAAGGTTTAATCACCGAAAAACCAGATGGGCAAAATGGTTTTGGCTATGACCCAATTTTTTACATTCCTGAAAAAAATATGACAATGGCAAGTTTAAGTGACGTTGAAAAATCTAAAACATCACACCGCTCGAGCGCTCTAAATGAAGTTTTATCTTGGATTAAAGAAAACAAAGAAAAATTAAATGGATAAAATTAAGATATTTTTTAATAAATATTCTCTTTTAATTTTTGGTTTAATAACCATTTTTATAATGCTTTTTAGA
The DNA here is from genome assembly GCA_934700385.1 of uncultured Candidatus Melainabacteria bacterium. Taxonomy (GTDB): domain Bacteria; phylum Cyanobacteriota; class Vampirovibrionia; order Gastranaerophilales; family Gastranaerophilaceae; genus RUG14156. The sequence continues at coordinate 31,013 of CAKUXO010000006.1, read as the reverse complement.
ATTCCTTTTTGGGATGAAACCCACGCCTTTAACATATCTTGCTTAAAATTAAAAGAAATTTTTTACTTAACAAGGATAGAAGGACATGGGATTTTTTGGTATTTAATTTTAAAACCATTTAACAATGTTAAATTTTATCCTTATTCAATGTTTTTAATTAATTGGATTTTTTGCATTTTAGCACTTTTAGTTTTATGGAAAAAATCCCCATTTAATACCTTAATTAAAGTTTTAATAACTTTTTCTTTTCCTTTTTTAAATTATTTTGCGCCTGTTGCAAGGTGTTATTCTCTTGGAATTTTATTTTTATTTTTAGCTTGCTCATATTACCCAAAAAGATTTAAAAAACCATACCATTATTCTTTTATGTTGTTTTTATGCGCAAACACAAGTGTTGTAATGGCGCTTTGTTGCTTTTATTTTGTTATTTTTTATATTTTTGAATTGTTTTCTCGTTTTAAAAGAAAAATGCTTTCAAAAGATGTTTTAATTAAAACTTTATTAATCTTTGTTTTATTAGCTTTAACTTTATTTTTGCAATTTTTTAAAACCCAAACGCCATATAGAGATAATTCAATTAATTTTATTTTTGACATAATGAATTATCTTTTAGTTCCTAATGGGCTTTGTATTACATCTTTTCTTTTTAGATTAACTATTTTTATTTCATTTTATTATTCAATTTTTTATCTATTTAAAAAATCAAAAAAAGCACTTTTATTTATTTTAGCGCAATTTATAACCCTTAGCTCATTATTTATTTTTATTTATTATGGAAATTGGTGGAACTATTTATTTTATTACATTTATTTTATTACTTTTTGTTGGATTTTTTATAAAAAACTTTTTAAAAATAAAGTAATTAAAATTTTTTATACAACGATTTTTATCTTAGCTTTATTTCCATCTTCATTTTTAGATACAGGAAATATGAAATTTGTAAATGAATCAAAATCGCTTTATATAGCTAATTACATCTATAAAAATGAAAACTATAAAAATGCAAAATTATATGTTCTTGAATGGTGGAATGATATTGCGCCGGCTTCATTAGCTTATTTAGATAAAAAAAATATAAAAATTTATGATGTTTATAATAGAGATAGAAAAAGTTTTGAAAGCATTAAAGATATTTTTAAACTTGCACGAATTGAAATAGATTTAGATGAATTTATAAAATTTTATAATGAAAATAAAAAGGCTTATATTTTAACAACAGATATGTTTTTAAGGCAAAATTTTAAAGATACAACATATTTTGAACAAAATGATGATTATATTTTTGAAACAAAAAAGAAAAAATATCTTTTTAAAAAAGTTGATGAAGTTGAAAAATACAATTTAGAAATATATCAAATATTTTGTTTGTGATAATATTTTTTTATGGAATTAAACCCTGTAGTAACTTCTGTTATAGTTTTATGCGTACTTTGCGTTCTTAAAATCAATGTTTTATTTTCATTGATGATAAGTTCAATTGTTGCAGGTTTATTAGCTAAAATGCCGATTTCAGAAATTATGGATTTATTTATTTCTGGCATGGGGCAAAATTCTGAAACCGCTTTAAGCTACATTTTGCTTGGTACTTTGGCTGCTGCTATGACCCACACAGGGCTTGCTTCATTATTATCTGTTAAAATTTCAACTTTTATAAAAGATAATAAATATCTTTTAATTTTTATTTTAGTAATTATTTCAATAATGTCACAAAACCTTATACCTGTTCATATTGCCTTTATTCCGATTTTAATTCCGCCATTATTAAAGGTTATGAACAAATTAAAAATAGATAGAAGGGCAATTGCTTGTGCTTTGGTTTTTGGTTTAAAAGCGCCATATATTGCAATTCCTGCTGGTTTTGGTTTAATTTTTCAAGGCTTAATTGCAGATAACTTAACTCTTAATGGAATTAAAGTTTTAAAGACTGATGTTTGGCACTACAGCTGGTTTTTAGGCTTTGCTATGTTCATAGCCCTTTTAATCAGTATTTTTATAACATACAGAAAAGAAAGAACATACAAGCAAGTTTATCTTGATGATAGCGAAGAATTTACAAATAAAAAACTTGAAAAGAAACACTATATCACTATTTTAGGTGCAATTATAACCTTGATTGTTCAATTAATAAGCGGTTCACTTCCATTAGGCGCTCTTATTGGTTTAGGTGTAATTTTTGGTTTTAGAGCCGTTTCACATAAAAAAATGGACTTTTTAATTAACGAGGGTGTTGGCTTAATGGGCTATATTGCTTTTGTAATGTTGGTTTGTGCGGGTTATGCCCTAGTTTTAAAAGAAACAAATGGCATTGAAACTTTTGTTAATTCAATTATGCCTTACATTGAACATTCAAAATTCCTTGCTTCAAGCGCTATGTTATTAATAGGGCTTTTAATAACAATCGGCATAGGTTCTTCTTTCGGTACTATCCCGATTTTAGCCGTTTTATTTGTTCCATTGTGCGCTAAATTAGACTTTTCAACCCCTGCAACAATAATTCTTCTTTGCGCAGCAGCTGCTCTAGGTGACGCTGGTTCACCGGCTTCTGATACAACGCTTGGACCAACATCTGGTTTAAACGCAGATAATCAACATAATCACATAAAAGATACGTGTATTCCTACATTTTTACACTACAACCCTGCTTTAATTATAGCAGCATTAATTGCGGTTTATATTTTCTAAAATTTAACCTCTATCCCATTGTATTTCTTTGAATTGCGCTACTTCTCATTTGTTGAGCATATTGCATTTGAGAATCGACAAGTTCAAGTTGGGTTTGATAATTTTGCATTTTTTGATCAAGCGCTTTATCAACTTCTTTAAGTCTGGCTAACTTTTCTTCAAGCGCTTTCATTTCAGGACTATCAACATCCATATCAGAGCCAAGATTTGTTAATTCTGTAACCTGTTTTGCCAAGTTTGTTTTTGTTGACATAATAAGGTTAACATTATACTCAAGATCAGCTCTGTAACTATTTAGTTGTGCAATTTTCGCCTGTGCGAGCAATAGTCCCATAATTTATCTCATTTCATTAAATTTATTGCCTCTTAGGAAAGTGTGCTCGTTGTTTTGAGCAATCAATTTTTCCATTTGGTTTAATTGGTGCATTTGGTATCTTAATTTATATTGAACCATCTTCCTTTTTTTATTAATTGAAAGAGCATCTTTTAAACCTGCAATTACACTTTTCTTGAGAACTTTTATCGGATTATTCCTGATTAGATAGTTTTTGGAATAATTTATAAAAGTTTTCAATTGCTTTAGATGTTGTTTTATTATCTTTTGCAATTCAGATCTCCTTTTGTTTTTATCAAGGAGTCCTTACCTTAATAAAAACAAATCATAGTAAAAAATTGATAGAATTGTTAATATTTATTACATTTATTAACACTTATTTTTTCGACATGTTTTCTTAAAAACTTTAAAAATTGATACATTTCTTCATAAATAAATCCAATTTTAATACATATATTATAAAAATAAAAAATTAGCCTAAAAGATAATTTAACTTTTATTTATATTTTTGTTATAATCATGCTGAATATTTCAATCAGAGGATGACTTAATGAAAAACAAACTAATTCTTTTTTGGATTATTATGGCTCTTACTTGTGCGAGCATATTTATTCTTTATAAAAAACCGACAAGTCTTGGGCTTGATTTAGTAGGTGGTTCAAGATTAATGCTTGAAGCTCAAACTTCTCCATCTGTTCCTAAAATTACACCGGAAATTATGGATAGCTTGCAATATGCTATTGAAAACCGTGTTAATGCCATGGGCGTTGGTGAAACCATTGTTCAAAGAATTGGCACAAAAAGACTTCTTGTTGAAATTCCTAATATCACAGACACAACAAAAGCAAAAGAATTTATCGGTCAAACCGCAGAGCTTGAATTTAAAAGACCAATTCAAAAAGAAGATGGTTCAATTGAATGGCAATCAACAGGTTTAACAGGTAAAGATTTAAGAAAATCTAACGTTGGCTCTGTTCCAAGTTCAGGTGAATGGATGGTTGAACTTGAATTTAATAATGAGGGCGCTAAGAAATTTTCTGATTTAACAAAAGAATTAACCGGAAAACAAATGGCGATTTTCTTTAATGGCGAATTACAATCTGCACCAAGAGTAAATGAACAAATCACAGGCGGTCATGCTCAAATTACAGGTGGCGAGGGCGGTTTTGAATTTGATGAAGCAAAACAAATGGTTGATTTATTAAATGCCGGCGCACTTCCTGTTGGTGCTCAAATAATTGAAGAAGAATCAGTTGGACCAACTCTTGGTCAAGATAGTATTAATAAATCTAAAATTGCAGGCTTAATCGGTATCAGCGCAGTTATGATATTTATGGTTATCTATTACAGAGTTTTAGGTTTAATTTCTTGCTTTGTACTTGCAATTTATGCCGTTATGAACTTTGCAATCTTTAAAATCGTACCTGTAACCCTTACATTAACAGGTATTGCAGGTTTCATCCTTTCAATCGGTATGGCGATTGACGCTAATATCTTAATTTTTGAACGTACAAAAGAAGAATTGAAAATGGGCAGAAGTCTTTATACTGCAATTAATTCAGGTTTTGATAGAGCATTTACAAGTATTTTCGATTCAAACGTATCAACAATTCTTACTTGTTTAATTCTTTATCACTTCGGTGCTTCAATGGTAAAAGGTTTTGCACTAACCTTGATAATCGGTGTATGTTTATCTATGTTCAGCGCAATTACAATTACTAAAAACTTTATGCACTTAATTTTCGGAACAAGCGAATTAAAATATCCTGAAATGTTTGGTCTTAAAAAAGAAGACATTAAAGACGCTTATATTGCAAAAGAAACAAAAAGAGAAAAAGCAAAATTTGGTGTTTTAGATTAATAATCAAAACCCTATAACATAATCATTTGGAGAAAAAAATGGCAGATACAAATATTACAAAAAAGAAATATGTATTAGATATAGTTAAATTCAGATATTTTTGGCTTGGTTTAAGTATGTTATTCTTATTACCTTGCATAGTTGCAATAATTTATCTATCAGTTACTCAACCAAACCACGCACCCCTAAAACTTGGTATTGATTTTACAGGTGGTACAATTTTACAATATAGCTCATCAAAATCAATTGACACTAAAGAGCTTGGCGTTTTAAGAGAAAAACTTGAAAACATAGGAGTACAAAATCCTGTTATTCAAACAACAGTTAACCAAAACCCAACCGAAGATAAAGATAAAAGTTTAACAAACTTAATTTCAATCAGAACAACATTTTTAGGAGATAAAGAGGGTCAAAAGAAAGTTAATGAAATTACTCAAGTAATTTCATCTGATGTTGAAAATTCTCAACTTGTTCAAGTTAATTCTGTTGGTCCTACCCTAGGTTCAGAATTACTTAAAAATACTCTAATAGCCCTTATTTTCTCTTTTATAGTAATGGTTATTTATATCTCATTCAGATTTAAAACAGAATATGGCTGGATTGCTTTAATTGCTTTATTCCACGATACTCTTTTTGTTGTTGGCGTGTTTGCTCTTAAAGGAATTTTCTTTTCAACAACAATCGATAGCTTATTTATCACCGCTATTTTAACAGTTATCGGTTATTCAATTAACGATACTATTGTTGTGTTTGATAGAGTTCGTGAAAACATGAGATTTTTAGCTAAGAAAATGACAACATCTGAAATAATCAACGCTTCAATTAATCAAACATTAGCTCGTTCAATCAATACATCTGCAACAACATTATTCACGCTTTTTGCACTGTATTTATTTGGCGGTTCAACAATTAAAGACTTTGTTCTTGCAATTATAATTGGTATTGCAGTTGGTTCATACTCATCTATTTTTGTTGCAGGTTCGCTATTATCAATTGTTAAAGATAAAATGAGCAAAAAACATGTCTAAAAATAACGAATATTTATCTTTAGCAGCTTTTATTTCTTCAACAAGAGAGAAGCTAAATCTTTCTCAAGAAGCCTTAGCACACCACAGCGGACTTGATTTAAAAACAATTCAATCAATAGAACAAGGTTTAGATTTGTTTTTAGCTTCAACCGTTAGGCAAAAACTTGCTAAGGGATTAAAAGTTGAAAATAAAGAAATTAAAAAATATGAAGTTAAAACAGAAATTTCACCTGTTAAAAAATCAAAAATGGATGAAATTAGAGAAGAAATTCTCCTTAACTCTCATAATCAAAACCATAAAATCACTTGCCCAATGTGCGGAAGTGACTTAATTACAAGAATAGCAAAACTTTATGACCTTGAAGATAATTTAATCTTAAGACCAAAAGCAAGATGTTCAAAATGCCCGTTTCAATTAACTGATTAATAAACGGTGTTTTCTTCTTCATCATCTCTTAAAGATGATAAGTCGTAATTATAAGTACAATCAAAATCTTCAGGCAATTTATCGTTATCGGGCCAAGTTGTACCTTCGTCAAATCTGCAAGATTCAAGGTTTTCAGCTGTTGAAAAATCGCTATCTGTTAAATCTGCTTCTGAAAAATTAGCGCCCGCCATATCAGCATCAGAAAAATTGCAATAGCTAACTGTTGAATAGTTAAAAGCTGTTCCATTTAAAATTGAGCCTGAAAAATTACATTCAGTTAAAGTTGCTCTTGAAAAATCTGCACTTGTTAGGTCGCAATCTGTGAAATCTATGTTAATTAAATTTGCCTCTTGAAAATTTGTTCCCGAAAAATCAATGTTTTTAAAATCCATATCCTCTAAATTTGAAGCTGATAAATCTGCTTCTGATATTTCAATATCATTATTTTCACTATGGATTTTTTTAAATTCTTCATAATTATTTAAAATTAAATCAACAAAATTTTCTTTAGACATTTCATTTCCTTTTTATATTATTTGAGTCTGTTGAGCCAATAAAACCGCTTGAACCCTGTTATCTACATTTAATTTTTTGTAGATACTGTTAAGATGAGTTTTAACTGTTACTTCTCTAACGAAAAGTTTTTCTGCTATTTGAGAATTTGATGAACCTTTTGCAACAAGTGTCAAAATCTCTTTTTCTCTTTGAGTTAATGGTTGAATTTTCTCATCTTTAACAAAAGGCAAAGCGCTTTTTGGTTTATCATTTTTATTCCACAAAGAACGTCTTAATAACGCTTCAATTCTTGCTAATAAATTTGGCAAAATAAAAGGTTTAACTATATAGTCATCTGCGCCAAATTTAAGCCCTGAAATTTGTTTATTTGCTTCTGATACAGAAGTTAACATAATAATAGGAATTTTTTGAGTTTTTGGTGATTTTCTAATTGCCTTTAAGGTTTCCCACCCATCAAGATTAGGCATTACAACATCAAGCAAAATTAAATCAAAAGAAGGGTTTTCATCTAAAATTTTAAGCCCGATAAGTCCATCAGTAGCGCTTTCAACCTCATAACCATACATAGGCAAAGCATCTTCAAGCAACTTTGGGTTATCATCAATAATTAAAATTTTGCCTAATGAATTCATTTATTCGATTAATCCTTCTCTAATTGTTTTAATTGCCGCTTGTGTTCTATCTTCAACATTCATTTTTTGCAAAATCGAACAAACATGAACTTTTGTTGTATTAATTGAAATTTGAAGTTTTTTTGCAATTTGTTGATTGTTATAACCACTTGCAAGCAGAACAAGAACTCGTCTTTCCTGTTGTGTTAAATTATAACATTCTTTTATAGAAATATTCCAGTCTTTATTATCTTTTTTTTCAAAATTTTGATTAGCAGATGTTTTTTGCATAACATATTTTGAAACACTTGAATCAAAATACATTGAGCCATCCATTACATCTTTAATAATAGAATTTAATTTATCCGGTTTAATGTCTTTTGTGCAATATGCGCTAATTCCAAGGTCAAGGCATGCCAAAACTTCTTCTTTTTCACAATGAGAAGTTAAAACGATAATCAATACATCCTTGTTGGTTTTTCTGATTTCTTTAATAGCTTCAACGCCATTAATTTCTTTTAAACCTAAATCCATTAAAATTAAATCTATTTTGTTATTTTTGATTATTTCATAAGCACCATTTGCACTATCTGTTTCAAAAATTTCATTATAAAAATTTGTTGAGCTTAATGACGTTTTAAGAGCAAACGAAGTAAGAGCGTGATCCTCTACAATTAAAATATTTTTATTCTTATCCATAAATAAATTATAAATTAAACAAATATTAAATTGCAATATTTTTAGTTTTTTGTTAAGTTATTAAGTAAGGGGAAAAATTATGATTACAATAAAAGATGTAGAACACGTTGCAAAATTAGCAAGATTAGAACTTACAGACGAAGAAAAAACAATGTTTACAGGTCAACTTGGGGATGTTTTAGCTCATGTTGAAAAAATGAATGAAGTTGATACAACTGGGGTTGAACCAATGAATCACCCAATCGACTTTGTTAATGTAGTTAGAGAAGATGTAAAAATTTACGAAAATACAAGAGAAGAACTTATGCAAAATGCACCTGATGTTGAAGGTGATTTCTTTAAAGTTCCAAAAATTAACTAAAAAGGTGTTAAATGACAAAATATATCTTTATTACAGGCGGCGTAGTCAGTTCCCTTGGAAAAGGGATTGTTGCCGCCTCTTTAGGTAGGCTTTTAGTTTCATGCGGATATAAGGTATCTGTTCAAAAATTTGATCCTTATATTAATGTTGACCCTGGGACAATGAGCCCTTTTCAACATGGTGAAGTTTTTGTTTGCGATGACGGCGCAGAAACAGACCTTGATTTAGGTCATTATGAAAGATTTATAGGTGTAAACCTTTCTCAAATTAACAATGTAACTTCTGGAAGTGTTTATCAAACAGTTATTAATAAAGAACGCCGAGGAGAATATCTTGGTGCTACTGTTCAAATGATTCCGCATATTACAGGGGAAATTAAATCAAGATTAATTCAAGCCACTAAAAAAGATAACCCTGATATTTTAATAGCTGAAATTGGTGGCACAGTAGGGGACATTGAGGGCTTACCTTTTATTGAAGCGATAAGACAATTCCGCTCTGAAATTGGTTATCAAAATTCAATGTCAATCCATGTAACCCTACTACCTTATTTACCAACTTCAGGTGAACTTAAAACAAAACCCTCTCAACACAGCGTTAACGTTTTAAGAAGCTATGGAATACAGCCTGAAATGCTTGTTTTAAGAACGCAAGTTCCCATAAGCCAAAATGAAAAAGAAAAACTTGCGCTATTTTGTTCTGTAAATTATGAAAATGTTATTGAATGTAAGGATATGAGCTCAATTTATGAAGTTCCATTATGCCTTGAAATGCAAAACATGACAAAGCAAGTTTTAAAAACCTTAAACCTAGAGCAAAAAACTCCAGATTTATCTGACTGGGAAAAAATGGTTTATAACATTAAACACCCTAAAAAAGAATATACTATTGCTTTAGTCGGAAAATATACTGAGCTTTCAGACGCTTATATTTCAGTTGTTGAAAGTTTAAAACACGCAGCTGCAAAATATTCATCTAAAGTTAATATAAAATGGATTGCTTCAGATGATATTAAAACCCTTGATGATGCTAAAAAAGCCATTGAAGATACAGACGGCGCAGTTATTCCAGGGGGATTTGGCATAAGAGGAATAGAGGGAAAACTTAAAGTAATTCAATATTTAAGAGAAAACAATATTCCATTTTTGGGTTTATGCCTTGGAATGCAGTGTGCTGTTATTGAATTTAGCAGAAATGTTGCAAAATTAGACAAAGCAAACTCATCTGAATTTGATGAAAATGCGCCTTATAAGGTTGTTGATTTAATGGAAAATCAAAAGCATATCAATGGTTATGGTGCAACAATGCGCCTTGGTGCTTATGATTGTAAACTTTTAGGTGACACCTTAGCACATAATCTCTATAATAAAGATGTAATTTCTGAAAGACATCGCCATAGATATGAATTTAATAATGATTTTAAAGAGTTATTAATTTCAAAAGGCTTAACTATTTCAGGAAGCTCACCCGATGGACTTTTGGCTGAAATTGTTGAATTAAAAACAAATGACTTTTTCTTAGCATGCCAGTTCCATCCAGAGTTTAAATCCAGACCATATAAACCACATCCTTTGTTTGACGGCTTTTTCAAGGCAGCAATTAACTACCACGAAAAAACTACCAAATAGCATTGATATTTTCAAGAAAATCTTCACAAATTAAACCATACGCTCTTAAAAGAAGTCTTATTTCTTTTTCGGTTAGTTCGCTTAATTCACCGTTTTCTAGAAAATTCAAAATATAGACAACTTTTTCTTTCTCAAGTTTATAGAATTTGTTGTTATAAGTTATTTTAATCATATTATCTCTCTCGCTATTCTTATATTGATATGTATAATATATCACATCGCTAAAAAATCATTTTCGACACAGGGGGATATGTTTGATGTAAAAAAATCTTGAAAAGTATTGATTTGTCGTTTAAAAAAATTTCAAAAGTTCGCTTAAATTTGAAAAAAATAGCATGGAGAAAATTGAGATTTTTACATTTCTTAACACTTTTTTCAAAAAGCTAAGATATTACTGGTTTTTAGAGCTTTATATTTTTTGATTATTCATAATAAAATAAGAGTTGAACTAAAAAAGCTCAACTCTTATAGATGTAAAATAACAAATTTTCTTAAAAATTCTTTTTACCAAGCGTATCTAGATATAAGAATTTATATTTTTGTGCTGAATCATCCCAAGAAAATTCTGTATTTAAACAATTGTTCATAATTCTAGAAAAATCATCTTTTCTATCATAATATGTCCAAATTGCATTTTTAATTTCATTCAACATAGATTGAGCGTCATAAGACAAGAATTTAAAGCCTGTTGCTTTTTCATTAGGATAAGCAACAATTGTGTCATCTAGACCACCTACAGCCCTTACAATAGGTACGGAAGCATATTTCATAGCAATCATTTGAGATATGCCGCAAGGTTCAAATAAACTTGGCATTAAGAACATATCAGAGGCCTTATATATTTTTTCAGATAATTCAGGTTTAAAGTCAATCCAAGCTCTAATGTTAGATGAGTTATTAGAAGCCCAAATCAACATATTTTGATAACCATCTTCACCTGTTCCTAAGAAAATAAAATCCGCAGGTTGATTCATTAAATCAAACTTACAAAAATCAATTAAATCAAGCCCTTTTTGATATACAAGTCTTGATATCATAGCTATAAGCGGGCGATTAGGGTTAACAGGAAGCCCGAAAGCACGCTGTATTTCTTCTTTAAATTTTGGTTTTTCTTTAAGATTAAATTTCTTTTTATCATATTTTGTGCCGTTTAAAATACCGCACAACTTATATTGCTGCCCTCTTAGGGTGTAATCCATTCCTTCACCAAATTCTGAACCTAAAATTTCTTGAGCATATCTTGGTGAAACAGTTGTTATTTTATCGGCACAATATAGAGCACCTTTTAGCCAATTAACTTTGCCATAATGTTCAATACAATCGTCTTTATAAACGTTATCCCATCTCATATTTGCAAAATCAACAATTGATTTATCACATTGACCTTGATAAGCAAGATTGTGGATAGTGAAAACAGATTTTGTATCTTTATAAAATTCATCAAACTTATAATTTGATTTTAAATAAACGGGTAACATCGCCGTGTGCCAATCGTTAGCATGGATTATATCGGGTTTAAAATTTAAAAGTTTTGCATATTCTAAAGTTGCCATACAGAATGAAACATATCTTTGCATTTCATACATTTCATCACACCATTTAGGATAAACAACATTAAAACAAGAAAAATATTTTGGATTATCCACAAAGAAAACTTTTACTTTTGTTTTAGGTATTTCACACATTTTTAATTTAAAAATGTGTCTAGTATGACCCATATCAATTGTTAATTCAGAATTTTCAAGCTCTTTAATTCCAAATTTTTCTTCATCAATTGAACCATACAAAGGAGTAAAAATTGCACATTCAACATCTTGTTTATCAAGATATAATGGCAATTCTCCAACAACATCCGCTAAACCGCCAACTTTTGAAAACGGTGCAACCTCAGCAGAAGCAAAAAGAACCCTTAGTTCTTTCTTTTGTTTTTTAAATTTTTCTAGTTTCATTATTCTATCCTTTTAAATTGTAAATCTATTAAAAAATTGATAAAATTTGCAAAACTTCTTTTAAAAGTTCTTCAGGATCATCCTTATTTAATTTTGTTAAAGCAGTTTCAATCGCCCCTTGATATTCATTTTGACTATACCCTAAAGAATCAAGAATTGCTATTGTTTGAGAGATTGTATCTTTTGAAATTAAACCCTCGTTTTTAATTGATTGAGTAATATTTTCACTAACAAAATCAGATTTTGTTAATTTATCTTTAACCTCTAAAACAAGTTTTTGCGCAGTTTTTAAACCAATTCCTTTTGTTTTTGAAATCAATTTGTAATTTTCTTCAACAATTGCGTTAATTAATTCATTAGTATCAAATTCATCTAACAAGCTAAGCCCTGCTTTTGTTCCTATTCCTGAAACAGAAGTTATAATATCAAACAAAATTCTATCTTGCTTAGTTTTAAAGCCACATAAGAACATAATATCTTCTTTATGGATTAATTTAGTATAAATTTTAACTTCAGAATTTAATTCGCCAAGATTTAAAAGGGTTCTTTGAGTAGTTAAAAAACGATAACCAATTCCATTATTTTCAATTGTGCAATATGGATAAGATTTTTCTTCTAAAATTCCTTTTACATAATCAAACATAAAAACCCTCTTTTTTAAGATTTAGCGCTGTATTTATTATAGTAAATAATAGATTTTAAAATATAATTGTTTAAAAAATTTTACATTTAAGAAATATTCTTTTTTAGCTGATATAATTTACATATCGCAACTAAGTTTATATAGGAAGTAAAAAATGAACAAAACAATGTACACAGGAGCAGAAATTTTACTTAAATCACTTTTAAAAGAAGGCGTTGAAGAAGTCTTTGGCTACCCTGGAGGCGTTGTTTTACCTTTATATGACGCATTGTATCTGCAAGATGATATTAAACACTATCTTGTTCGCCATGAGCAAGCTGCTGTACATGCAGCAGAAGGCTATGCAAGAGTTTCAGGTAAACCTGGGGTTGCAATTGTAACATCAGGCCCTGGGGCATGTAACACAATTACAGGTTTAGCAAACGCATATTACGATGGCACACCTTTAATTTTAATTACAGGGCAAGTTAATTCTAAATTAATCGGCGGCGACGCTTTTCAAGAAGCAGATATAGTTGGAATTACACGTTCTTGTTGCAAACATAATTATCTTGTTAAAGATGTTAAAGATCTTCCAAGAATAGTTAAAGAAGCATTTTATATTGCAACAACAGGTAAAAGAGGCCCTGTTGTAATTGACATCCCTGCTGATGTATTCGTTTCAAAATATACATTCAACTATCCAAAAAATGTTGAATTAGTTGGCTATAATCCAAATTATAAAGGACATCCACTTCAAATTCAAAAAGCCCTTGAAACACTTTTTGAATCAAAACGCCCTGTTATTATTTCAGGTGGCGGTGTTGTTGCGGCTAATGCTAGTGAAGAACTTAAAGAAATAGCAACAAAACTCCATATTCCCGTGGTTCATACTTTAATGGGTGCCGGAACATATCCTGATAACCTTGAAACAAGCCTTGGCATGATGGGAATGCACGGAAACTATTGCGCTAATTTAACAGTTGCTAATGCAGATGTTATTTTTGCAATAGGTACAAGATTTTCTGATAGAATTACAGGTTGCTTGAAACGTTTTGCAAGAGATGCGCAAGTTATCCACGTTGATATTGACCCTTGTTCTATTTCAAAAAATGTAAAAGCAACAATTCCAATTGTTGGGGATATTAAAAATGTTTTATCTGGAATGTTAAGCCAATTAAATAAATCTCATCATAAAATCAATGAAGAATTAAAAGACAAATGGTTTAAAGAAATTTTAGAATGGAAAGAAAAAGTTGCAATTCCTCAAAAAACTTCTGAAAAACTTAGCGCTATAACCGTTTTAGAAAAAATATATGAATACACTAAAGATGATGAACCACCTGTTGCAACAGAGGTTGGACAACATCAAATGTGGACAGCGCAAAATTTCAAATTTAATAAGCCAAGAAAATTTATCACCTCTGGCGGTCTTGGAACAATGGGTTTTGGCTTTCCTGCTGCAATTGGCGCTATGATTGCCCTTAAAAAAGGTTATATTTTAAACATAGCCGGAGATGGCTCAATTCAAATGAATATTCAAGAATTAATGACAGCAGTTGACTATAAATTAAAAGTAATTAATTGTATTATCAACAACGGTTATCTTGGAATGGTTCGTCAATGGCAAGAAAAAATTTATAACAAACACTATTCACAAACTAAAATTACTTCGCCTGATTTTGTTCAATTAGCGCAAAGCTATGGCGCACTTGGTTTAAGAGTTGAACACGAAGATGAAATCATCCCAGCTCTTAAAAAAGCAATTGAATTTGATGGCCCTGTTTTAATTGATTTTATTTGTGAAAATTTTGAAATGGTTTATCCTTGGGTTTTAGCAGGACAACCAATAGACAAAGTTTTATTATCGAGAGGAGAGTGCTAATATGACAAATAGTCACACAATATCAGTTCTTGTTTCAAATGAAGTTGGCGTATTATCACGCATTGTTGACCTTTTTTCAGGACGTGGTTATAACATTGAAAGTTTAACTGTTGCCCCTGCTCTTGATAGCATTTATTCAAGAATTACAATTGTAACAATTGCAGATGATGATGTAATTGAGCAGATTTGCAAACAATTAAATAGATTAATTCCTGTTATTAAAGTTGCTAATTTATCAATCGGTGACGCTATTGAATATGAAATTGGACTTATTAAAGTTAGTGTAAGTGACGAAAAAAGACCTGAATTTTTCAACATTGTAACCCAAGCAGGCGCTACCATTATGGATGTAAACGACAAAATCTATACCGTTAAAATTGACGGTGACGAGAAAAAAGTTCAAACATTCGCTGAATTAATTCGCCCTTATGGCATTAAAGAATTTGTGCGTTCAGGAAAAGTTGCAATAACAAAAGGAACACAATTTTCTTGCTTTAAAAAACAAAAAAATGAAGAATTAGTCATCAGCTAATTCTTTCATATCAGCGTTAAAATTCTTTCTAAATTCGAGTCTGGCTTCGTCAGACTCGTCTGTTTCAGAGCTAAAATTTTCAATATCTTTTAATAATTCTTTATATTCTTCATCGCTAAGCGAACTTTTTAATTGAGATAAAACATCGTCCCATTTTTGCTTAGTATGCTCGGTTGCGTCTTGCGCTGCTAGTTCATATCCGGATTTTCCCTCATTTTTTTCAAAGAGTTCATCCGCTAATGTGCCTTTTTCATCTTTATTAAGTTCATAATGAGATAAGGAATCTAAACCTTCTTTATACACAGATTCATAATTATTTTCTAAATATTTACGAGTAAACGGCCAAATTTTTGTAAAAAACTGACCGACTTGAGTATAATGAGAAGTTATAAAATTATCAGGGTTATCAATATTAGCGTTTTCACTTTCATCCCAAAGTGCCACACCATCAGGATTTTCATTAATCCAATTAGTGTGAGAATAAAAATCCTGAATAGAATGAATCATTCTTCCAAAGTCATAAAAGGCTTGATTATAAAGTTCATCTTTTGAATTATCATCAGCCTTTAAGGCTTCTTTAAAATCATCCATCACAACCTGATTAGCATCACTTAAAAAATTACTGCAATCAGCCAAAGATGTATTATTAGAATGTTGAGCATTAATTGAATAGCCATCAGTGACATTTTTTACAGATTTACGAGGCGCTTTATCAGAATCAAGATTTCCATAAGCGCTATATTTAACGGCACTTGAATTCATACTATTTTCAAGCGCATTATATGTTATTGCTCTATGATTCTTTCCTATCAAAACATCCTCTTTTCAAAAATATCCTTATTTTAATAAAGTATTTTTTGAAAAGAAAATTGCCCTTTTGTTAACTTTTAATAATTTTTAGGCTTGAGTTTCATCATAAACTTGAACGCCAAATTTCGCCCTAAATAAATGTTGAATTGTTTGAGATTGAATTTCAGCCATAAGCGCATTAAATAGATTATATGCTTCTTTTTTATATTCAATTAATGGGTCTTTTTGACCATAAGCAACAAGCCCAATTGAATCTTTAAGCATATCAATATTTCCTAAATGGTCAATCCAGCTTGCGTCAACCACCTGTAGTAAAATATCTTTTTCAACATGACGCACGATATTATCATCTTTAAATGGTTCTTGCTTAACAAAATCATCCCCATAATATTTTGTCATCATTTCATTAAAGCTGTTAATTGTTTCAATTTCAAATTCTCTATAACATTCTTTTGAAAGGGTGTTTAATTTTTCATTAATTTCAGAAAATCTTAAATCTTTAATATCATCAGCCGAAA
This sequence comes from uncultured Candidatus Melainabacteria bacterium, assembly GCA_934700385.1. GTDB lineage: Bacteria > Cyanobacteriota > Vampirovibrionia > Gastranaerophilales > Gastranaerophilaceae > RUG14156. Next base: position 14,550 of record CAKUXO010000006.1, on the reverse strand, counting down.
CTCTATCTTTAAGTTGAGGGAAAATACTTACGTATTCTTTAATTAACATAACTAAATCATCCCAAACATATTCTTGTGGGGACATATCTTTACTTATATATTGAGCAATAATTCTATCAACCTCTTTTGACATCATAAATTTAATATCAGATTGTAAGTTTTCAGAAGCTAAAACCCTTCTTCTTTGATAATAGAATTTTTCTCTTTGGATGTTCATAACATCATCATATTCTAAAACAGATTTTCTTATGTCAAAGTGATATGTTTCAACTTTCTTTTGAGCAGATTCAATTTGTCTTGTAATTAAAACATTTTCAATAGCAGTATCATCATCAACATTTAACATAGTCATTAACTGAGCAATTTTTTCACCACCGAAAATTCTCATTAAATCATCTTCTAAAGATAAGAAAAATTTTGTTGACCCAGGGTCACCTTGACGAGCAGCACGACCCCTTAATTGGTTGTCAATTCTGCGAGATTCGTGGCGCTCTGTTCCTATTACATGTAAACCACCAAGCTCAACAACTTCATCATGTTCTTTTTGGGTGATTTTTCTAGCGTTTTCTAAGGCTTCATCTTTAAGCGCTTCATAATTAGGGTTATCTTTTGTTATTTTTCTTTTTTCAAGATCTTCTTTTGCAAGATATTCGGCATTACCCCCTAAAAGAATATCTGTACCACGACCAGCCATATTAGTTGCAATTGTAACAGCACCTTTTCTTCCTGCTTGGGCGATGATATACGCTTCTTTTTCATGGTGTTTAGCGTTTAGAACGTTATGTTTAATTCCCATTCTTTTAAGTAAAGAAGATAAGTATTCTGATTTTTCAATTGAAATTGTACCAACCAAGGTAGGCCTACCTATTTTAGCCATTTGTTCAATTTCTTTTGCAACATATTCATATTTTTTTAGTTTTGTTTTATAAATTACATCAGGATAATTAATTCTTTTGTCTTCTTTATTTGTAGGTATTTGAGTTACAGGAAGATTGTAAATCTTTCCAAATTCAGCTTCTTCAGTCATAGCAGTACCCGTCATGCCTGAAAGTTTAGGATATAATCTGAAAAGATTTTGGAAAGTGATTGAAGCAAGGGTTTGAGTTTCATCTTGAATTTTAACTCCTTCTTTTGCTTCAATTGCTTGGTGTAACCCTTCAGACCAGCGCCTGCCATCCATAATACGACCTGTAAATTCGTCAACAATCATAACTTGACCATCTTTTACAACGTAATCTGTATCTTTTACAAATAACTCTTTTGCTTTTAAGGCTTGAAGAAGATAGTGGGCATATTGAGTTTTTACATCAAAAAGCTCTTTTGTATTTAAAAGTTTTTCAGCTTTAATTACACCTTGCTCTGTGTAAATTATGTTTTTATTTTTTTCATCAACTTCATAATCTTCATCTTTATTTAACAATGGGGCAATTTTTGCCATAAGTTGATATGTTTGAGCAGATTTTTCAAGTCTGCCTGAAATAATTAAAGGTGTTCTTGCTTCATCAATTAAAATTGAATCGACTTCATCGATAATAGCGTAGTTATAAGGTCTTTGAACTAAAGAATTGATATCAGAAGCCATATTATCTCTTAAATAATCAAAACCAAATTCATTATTTGTTCCATAAGTAATATCGCATCTATAGGCTTCTTTTTTATTTTCATAGCTGTTATATTCACCGCTTGATAAAATAACACCAACGCTTAAGCCTAAAAATTCATAAATTCTGCCCATCCAATCTCTGTCACGTTTTGCTAGATAATCATTTACAGTGATAACGTGAACCCCTTTACCTGTTAAGGCATTAAGATAAGCAGGCAAAGTTGCAACAAGAGTTTTACCTTCCCCTGTTCTCATTTCAGCAATATGACCTTCATGAAGAAAAATTCCACCTATTAATTGAACATCAAAATGGCGAAGATTTAAAACACGTTTACCCGCTTCTCTAACAGTTGCAAACGCTTCAGGAAGAATTTCATCAAGAGCTTGCTTTTCAAGTTTTCTATCTTCTTTGATATCATTTGAAGTTGGTCTTTTAGCAATTATTTCTTTAAATTCTTGAGTTTTGGCTTTCAATTCTTCATCTGTTAATTTTGAAAATTCTTCTTCAAACTCGTTAATTCTATCAACAATCGGCATGATTTTATTGATTTTTCTAACATTTGGATCTTTAAAAATTTTCAAAAGAATATCGATTAATGCCATTTTATTAAATTCTCCCCTTGGATTTATTATTTTTATTGCAATTTTAATCATACCATAAAAATAATTTTAGTAACAAATTGCCCTCGTGGATATATTTTTACTTTTTTCGGTTTTTATTTTGTAGTATAATCCAAAACAACAATATTATTTAGAGGATTAAAAATGAGTAACGAGAAACAATTTAAAGACACCTTAAACTTACCATCCACTAGCCTTGCAATGCGTGCTAACGCTGCAAACAGAGAAATTGAAATTCAAAAATTTTGGAATGATAATAAAATTTATGAAAAAATGTTAGAAAAAAATAAAGGAAATAAAAGCTTTATTCTTCATGACGGACCTCCATATTTAAGCTCAGATAAAATTCATATCGGGCATGCCATGAATAAAATTTTAAAAGATATCGTTTTAAAATATAAAACTCAATTAGGCTTTTATACTCCTTATGTTCCAGGGTATGACGCACACGGACTTCCTATTGAAAATGCCGTTGTAAAAAATGTTAAAGGCGGAAGAAGTGCCCTAACTCCTCTTGAATTAAGACAAAAATGCCGTGAGTTTGCAGCAAAAAACCTAAAAGGACAAGAAGAAAACTTCAAACGTCTTGGCGTTTTAGGAGATTGGGAACACCCTTATGTTACAATTGCGCCTGAATTTGAAGCACATCAGGTTGAGCTTTTCTGGCAGATGTATAAAAAAGGTTATGTTCAAAAAGGTTTAAAACCTGTTTATTGGTGTGCTGATTGTGAAACAGCCTTAGCTGAAGCAGAAGTTGAATATCAAGATATCAGTTCTGAATCAATCTATGTAAAATTTGAAATGCTTGATTATGAAAAACTTTATGAAAAAGCAGGCATTAAATCAGAAAATAAATTATATTCAATTATTTGGACAACAACTCCTTGGACAATTCCATCTAACCTTGGTATTTGTTTAAATGCTCGTTATGATTACACAATTTTTGAATATAAAAATGAAAATTATTTTGTAGCAACTGAACTTCTTGAAAACTTTACAAAAGAAGTTGAATGGGAAAATGTTAAAGTTTTAGGAACTCTTAAAGGTTCTGATTTTGAAAAATTTGAAGCAAAACACCCATTATACGATAAAAAATCTTTATTAATCTTAGGAGATCACGTTACCCTTGAAGCTGGTACCGGTTCTGTTCACACTGCCCCAGGGCATGGTTTAGAAGACTGGGAAGCTGGTCAAAAATATGGATTAGATACTTTCTCTCCATTTGATTCAAAAGGTTGTTGGACAGATGAAGTTCCTGATTTAAAAGGTGTACCATATTACAAAGGAAATGCAATTGTAATTGATAAATTAAAAGAATGTGGCGCTTTAATTAAATCTCAAACAATTTCACACAGCTATCCGCATTGTTGGAGATGTAAACATCCTGTAATGTATAGAAGCACTCCTCAATGGTTTGTTAAAGTTTCAATGTTTAAAGATTTAGCTCTTGAAAACATTAAAAAAGTAAGCTGGTATCCTGCTTCAGGCGAAAAAAGAATTTCAAACATGGTTGAAAATCGCTCTGAATGGTGTATTTCAAGACAACGTGCTTGGGGTGTACCAATTCCAATTTTATATTGCAAAAAATGCGGAAAACCAATTATCAATGAAGAAACAATCAAAATAATTTCTGAAAAATTCAAAAATGAATCATCTGACGCTTGGGTAAAATATGAAGCAAAAGACTTCTTACCAAAAGACTTCAAATGTGAATGTGGATGTGATGAATTTGAAAAAGAAAACGACATTATGGATGTTTGGTTTGATTCAGGTTCAAGCTGGAGTGCGGTTGTTAAAGAAAGAAAAGATGAATTTCAAACAGATGGTAGCCCTGTAATTCCTGTAGATATGTATCTAGAAGGCTCTGACCAACACAGAGGCTGGTTCCAATCTTCTTTATTAGTTGCAACTTCCACTGATGGAGTTGCACCATATAAATCTGTTTTAACCCATGGCTTTGTTTTAGACGGCGAAGGTAGAAAAATGTCTAAATCTTTAGGCAACATCGTTACCCCTCAAGAAGTAATTAAAATCTATGGTTGCGATGTCTTAAGACTTTGGGCAGCAAGTGTTGACTACAGAAACGATGTTAAAATCGGAGATAATTTAATTAAACAACTTGTTGAAGTTTTCAAAAAAACAAGAAACACAATGAGATTTTTATTAGGTAATCTTTTCGATTTTGACCCTAAGAAAGACTATGTAAAATATGAAGAACTTGAAGATATAGATAAATTTGCACTTTCAAAACTTGCAAAACTAATTGAAAATGTAAATGCTTCATTTGAAACTTATGAATTTTATAAATATTTTCAATATCTTCAAAACTTTGCAAGTGCCGATTTAAGCTCTTTCTATCTTGATATTGTAAAAGATAGATTATATACAAAAGGCAAAAAATCATTATCAAGACGAGCTTGTCAAACAGTTATGTATGAAATTTTACATACATTAATTGCAATTTTGGTTCCTGTTATGCCTCATCAAGCAGAAGATGTTTGGATGAATATGCCACAAGCTCTTAAAAATAAAGAATCTGCTCTTTTAATTGATTGGCCAAAAGCAAAAGATGAATGGATTAATGATAAATTAGATGAAGAATTTTCAAAAATTCTTAAAACAAGAGAAATTGTTTCAAAAGCAATTGAACCATTACGCTCTTGTGAACCTAAAAAAATCGGCTCATCTCTTGAAGTTGATATCGTTATTACATCAGATGACAAAGAAAAATCATCCTTACTAGAAAAATATTCTAAACTATTGGGCGATTTATATATTGTATCTCACGTTTATACTTCAAATGTTTCCAACTTTGAAACTTTAAGCGAATATAATCAAGACGATTACAGCGTTAAAGTTGCAAAAGCAAAAGGTGAAAAATGCTCTCGTTGTTGGAAATATAGAGAATTAAACCAAGATGGCATTTGTCAAGATTGCCAAGATGCAATAAAGGAGTAATAATGAAAAATCTAAAAGGTTCTCAAACAGAAAAGAATTTATGGGAAGCTTTTTGCGGAGAATCAAAAGCAAGAAACAAATATACTTTTTACGCTTCAAAAGCTAAGAAAGATGGCTTTGTTCAAATGAGCAAAATTTTTGAAGAAACCGCAAACAATGAAAAAGAACACGCTAAAATTTGGTTTAAATTATTAAATGGAGGCGAAATAAATTCTACAAAAGAAAACCTTAAAGATTGCATAGAAGGTGAACATTATGAGCATGTTTCAATGTATCCTTCTTTTGCAAAAGTAGCAAAAGAAGAAGGTTTTGATGAAATTGCTCAATTATTTGAACACGTTGCATCAATTGAAGAACATCACGAAAAAAGATATCAAAAACTTCTTGATAACCTAGAAAACGACGAAGTTTTTAAAAGAGATGAAAAACAAACTTGGGAATGTTCAAACTGTGGTTTTGGAGTTTATTCAACTTCAGCACCAAAAACTTGTCCTGTGTGTGCTCATCCTGAAGCATATTTTTTCATTCGTGAAAATAACTTTTAATTGTACCCTAAAAAGCCTAAAATATCTATTTTTAGGCTTTTTTATCTTTACAATTTGCCCTTAAATATAAAATAATATAGTATGGAAGAATGAACAAAAACAACAATTTTTTAATTTTCGCAGCTTTTTTGCTGTCTTTAATTATAGCTTTTAGCGTTATATTTGGAATTAAGTTTAAATATGAAAACGACGCAAACCGCCTTTATAAGCAAGGTTCTAAGCTATATCAAGAAGAAAAATATTCTGACGCATATTTTAATTTTAAACAAATTAAAGGCTATTCTAATATTTATGAACTGGCTCTTTTAAAGCAATTTCAATGTGCTTCAAATTTATCTGATAAAAAAACAGCTTATGCTACAGTTAAAAAACTTTTAAAAAAATCTAAAAATAAAGCAATAAGACCTTATCTTTTATATAATGAGGCGGTTTTAAGCCAAGAATTAAAATCCCCCTCAAAGAAAAAATATAAATACATCTATGAAAATTACCCGCAAAACGATTATGCCGTTGCAAGCGGCTATAAATTAGCTGAATTAATTAAATCAAAAGATATTAACCTAGCAAAAGAATACTATATAAGCTATCTTGAACATGCGCCCTTAGGCAGATATGCTAAATCAAGTCTTGAAACATTATTAAATAACAAAGAAATTTTAACAGACCAAGATTTTGAAATAATAGGGGACGCTTTTTTAAAAAATTCAATGAAAAAAGAAGCTCTTGAGGCATATTTAAAAACAGATTTTTCAAAAAATTGGTTTAACGTTTCAAAGTGTTATAAAGATAGCAATTTAGCTCTTGAAAAAGAAACCATTTTAAAAGGGCTTAGTTTAGAAGATAATTACGCCAACGAAAAAGACATAACAAGCGCTATAAACAGACTTCAAGCCATAACAAAAATAGATAAAGTTGCGCTATATCAAGATTTATATACAAATTATAAAAATGAAAAAACGGCGCCATCAATTTTATATAACCTAGCAGAGGCTTCAAAATCAATTAGAAGTATAAAAATGTATGAAACAATTGTAAAAAATTATCCAGATTCTATTTGGGCACCAAATTCAGCTTGGGAAATTTTTTGGTATAATTATAAACTTTCAAGATACGCAACTTGCGAACAAATTGCAAAAAACTTTATGTTAAAATACCCTCAAACACAAGACGCACCAAGGGTTGCATATTGGTATGGCAGAGTTTTATTAAAAGAAAAAAGAAACAAACAAGCAAAAGAACTTTTTTACAAAATAATTGATGACTATCCTTTAAGCTATTATTCGTTTTTATCTATGAAGCAATTGAAAACTTCAAAAGCAAAAAACATCATAATTAAAAAACAAATTTTAAGCTACGACACAAATTCTATTTCAAAAAACATTTTTAAAGATAAATTTCTTTATAAATTAGCTCAATATGAAGAATATTCGCTTTTAGAAGATTTTAAAATCAATGACCCTTACATTCAATCTTGGCTTTTAAATAAAAAACAAGACTATCCTCGCTCAATTAAATTAGCACAAGATGAATTTTTAAAAAACTTTTCAGAAAGCGACACAGAAGCTGAAAAAACAAAAAAAGATAAGTTAAATTTTTCATCTAAAGAATTAAAATTAATTTATCCTGTAAATTATGAAGACATAGTTAATTATTATGCAAAAGATTATAAAATTAGCCCATATTTATTTTTAAGTTTAATAAGAGAAGAAAGTCATTTTGATAAAAATGCAAAAAGTTCCGTGGGCGCTGTTGGTTTAAGTCAATTAATGAAACCGACTGCTAGTTTTATTGAAAAAACAAATGTTTCAACTGCATATTTATTAAATCCAGAAAACAACATCAAAACAGGCATGAAATATTTTAACTATTTAACAAAAGAATTTAACAACAATGTTTATCTTTCAATTCTTGCTTATAACGCAGGCCCCGGAAGTGTTAAAAAATGGCTTGAAAATCCTTTAATTGCTTCAGGTGATATTGATGAATTTGTTGAAAATATTCCTTATTTAGAAACAAAAAACTACATTAAGAAAATTCTTTCATCTTATTTTATTTATGTGAATATTTATTCTTCAAAATTTCTTTAAAAAACAATTTTAATTTTAAACATAAAAAAGCAACCTATTTATTAAACAGGTTGCTTTTATTTACCTTAGCTATTCTTATGCAGCTTGTTGAGTTGGTTGAGCTTCACCATTTGGTGCGCCTAACTTATCAATTGCTTCTTGAGCGGCTGCTTTAATTGTTTCATCTTGAGATTCTAGAGAAGTTTTTAGAGCTTCTTCAACCATTGGTTTATCTTCTGGTTCTGCAACGTGTTCAAGTGCTTGAATTGCAGCGATTTTAACTTCTGGTCTTGAATCATTTTGAATTACATTTACGATATCGTTATATCCTAAAAGTTCATTCAATTTTAAAGGTTCAACAGGAGTTTCGCCATTTGCTTGTTGAGTTTGAGCATAGTCTTTTAATTCATCCCTTTGATATTTTTCAATCATTGCAAGGGTGTATAATGCGAAAATTCTGTTTTTATTTGCATAATCTCTTGGAGATAAGTTTGCATTAGCAATTGCAGTTTCTTCAGGAGTTAGAGTTTCTTTATTAGCAATTTTTTCAGCAACTTTAATTTGATCTTCAGTAGGACCTTCTAGGTTGCTTGTATCTTCTTTAATAATATCAACCAATGCGTTCATAATTGGTTCAGAAACAACTTGAACTGCAGATTCAGGAGATGAATTAATTTGTTTAGCAATTTCTGTTATAGCTTCTTCTTTTTGAGCAGCGTCGCCACTTTTTAATTCTTGAAGCAATTTATCAGTATCTACAGTTGGTGCTTGTTCAGGAGTTTGAGTTTCTTGAGCTTGTTGAGCATCTTGAGTTGGTGCTTGTTGTTGTGCAGCATTTGCTTCTGAAGTTTGAGCTTCTTGAACAGGTTGTTCTTGAGCTTGTTCAGGTGCTACAGGCGCTACAGGGGCTTCTGGTTGGTTCATAACACTTTCAGGCATTACCATTGGTGCAGGTGCTGCTGTTGGAATTTGCGCAGGTGTCATTGTTTGTGGCATGGGCATAAGTTGTTGATAACTTTGTGGCATGCCTGCTTGATTATAAGCAGAAGTTTGTGGCATAGCATATAATGAATTTGTATAGTTATATGGAGCTTGGTCCATATTATTTTGCAAAGTATTTGGTGTTGTTCCGTATGCTTGCGGATTTAAAATGTTAATATTTACCGCATTTGCGCCGCCTTGAGTTGGATAAGCTTGTTGCGCATTCATTGGTTGAATCATTCAGTTCTCCTTTTGTGTTGTCTCCACACGTATATATAAGACATGTGAATATAATAAATTGCTATTTTTTACGTTTGTTTTTTAATTTTTTTTGTAATTACTTGTTATTACTGGGTTTTAACCCTTTACATTTGTTTACAATCATTTTAGATAATCAGTTTTTTGAAATAAACTCGTTGAATTTTTAAGAAAATCAAAAGCCTCTATACCTCCTAATGCTACTGCTGCAATATTTGCTAATCTTTTATTTTTAGCTAATAGCGCCACTGCACCAAAACCAAAATTAGGAATATATCTTAAACCCGTTTCTAAAAAGCCTTTAACATAACCTGTTACTTTTGAAATTGGTTCTTTGATTCTTCCTGCAAAATTATTTTTCAAAAGCCAATTTTTTCTAGCTGAATCTTTATAAGATACTCGATTAGCCCTTGAAGCCCCTATTGCACATTCTAAATATGAATCACTTGCTGTTTTAGCATAACTTACATTCGATTGAATTTGTCCGCCTTTGTGCATGTCATAAAGGCATGACATTAAGCTTAAACTTCCGGCAACTTTTGAAGGAATAGTCATTATTGTCCTCCTTCTTTAACTTCAACTTGCTCAGGTGCAGACATTTTTAAAAGTATTTCATCAGCTAAAAGTTTATCTTGACCTGATTTATCTGTTTGACCTTGTTGAATTTGTTTCAAGATTTGAACAGTTTCATCATTACCACAAGAATAACCTAAATTCAAGGCTACAAGACCAAGAAATCTTACAGATGGTGATTTATCTTTTAAAACTTTATTTAATAATGGTACTAAACTTGGGTTATCTTTTCTATCTTCGCTTTCTTTAAAGCGCTCTACAAGTTCTTTTGCACCAATTAAACGAACCTTTGAATCAAAATCATTTAAGTAGTTTTCTAAAGATTTAACATATTCATCTGTCAAAGGAGTAATTTTTTTAGGTTCTTTATCTTTTTTTTCATCTGTCTTTTTTTCTTCTTCAGATGACTTAACTTCTTCAGTTGGAACATCTGTTTTTTGCGCTAAAGGTGCTTGCCCTTGCGCATTTAAGCCACTTTGTTCTTGTTGTTGAGGCAAAGAATTAACCTGAGGATAAGTTGACCTTAAATCAGGTTGATAAAGATTATTATAATTAGATGGATAAATTGGCATGCTTGGATTAGAATTTTGTCCATATAAAGAATAAAAATTACCTTGATTTTCAGGCATGCTTGTTTGTTGTTGAATTGGATTTGTACCATAAGATTGGGGGTTAACAATGTTAATATTAACTCCGCAAGGACTCTGTGAGTTTGGATAAACTGTTTGAGTCGGTTGATTGTTTGGTATGAATTGTTGCATAATTACCCCTTATATAATATTAAAAACAAAGTTTTAAAAAAAATTGCCATGTTTTTTAAAAAATTTATGTTAGAATAAAGAAAAAATCCAAGGAGTAAATATGACAGATTATAAAGACAAATACGAGATGGTTATCGGTCTTGAAGTCCATGCTCAATTAAAAACAAAAAGTAAAATTTTTGGCAGAGAAGGCTGTGAATTTGGTCATGAACCTAACACAGAAACAGGTCCTGTAACCCTTGCTTTCCCTGGGGTATTGCCTGTTTTAAACAAAGAATGTGTTAATATGGCAATTTTAACAGGCTTGGCTCTTAATTCAACAATTCCTTCTCGTTGTAAATTTGACAGAAAACAATATTTCTATCCTGACCTTCCAAAAGGATATCAAATTTCTCAATATGACGAACCAATTTGCCTTGGCGGCTGGGTTCAAATTTCAAACAAAAAAATCGGTGTAACAAGAGCTCACCTTGAAGAAGATGCAGGAAAACTTGTTCACGTTGGCGCAGCAGGCTTATATGGTTCTAATTATTCATTAGTTGACTTAAACAGAGCCGGCACACCACTTTTAGAAATTGTATCAGAACCTGATATGAGAAGCCCTGAAGAAGCTCGTGAATATGTTGAAAATTTAAGAAACATTTTAAGATATATAGGCGTTTGCGACGGCAACCTTGAAGAAGGTTCTATGAGAGCAGATGCAAACATTTCACTTCGTCCAATCGGACAAGAAGAATTTGGAACACGTGCAGAAATTAAAAACGTAAACAGTTTCCGTTCATTAGTAAGAGCGCTTGAATATGAATTTATCCGCCAAGCAGAAATTCTTGAAGAAGGCGGAAAAGTTATTCAAGAAACAAGATTATGGGATGATAATTCTGGAATTACTTCTTCAATGCGTGGCAAAGAAGACGCTCATGACTACAGATATTTCCCAGAGCCAGACTTAATGCCACTTGAAATTTCAAGAGAATGGGTTGAAGAAATTAAAAATAATATGCCTGAATTACCATCAGAAAAACTTGAAAGATATAAATCAATCGGCTTAAGCGATTATGACGCTTCTGTTATTGTTAATCAAATGGAAATGGCTAATTATTTTGATGAATTAGTTAAACAAGATGTTGACGCAAAAACCGCTTCAAACTTCTTAATGGGCGAAGTTGCGGCATTTTTAAAAGAAGAAAAAATTGCAATTCAAGATTCAAAACTAACAGTTGAAAACTTTGCAAAACTGTTGAATTTACTTAAAAAAGGTACAATTTCAAACAATATTGCAAAATCTCTTGTAATTGACATTTTAAAAACAGGTAAAGATGCTCAAGAACTTGTTGAAGAAAAAGGTTTATCAGTTATTTCAGATGAAAGTGCAATTATTCCGATTGTACAAAAAATAATTGAATCTAACCCACAACAAGTTGCTGCTTATAAAGGTGGAAAAGATAAACTTTTCGGTTTCTTTGTTGGTCAAGCGATGAAAGAAACAAAAGGCAGAGCTAACCCTCAAATGTTGAATAAAATTTTAAAACAAGAATTGGACAAATAATTTGAGTTTTAATATTAATTATGATATTATATAAAAGCTGTTAGCCCAAGTGGCGAAATTGGTAGACGCACCAGACTCAAAATCTGGCGTGGCTCACCCCACGTGCCGGTTCGAGTCCGGCCTTGGGCAAATAAAAGACCTCTGCATTTCAGAGGTCTTTTAAATTTGAATTAATTATGATTATAGCTAGACGTAATAAGGGAAAGAGAATGCAAGTTACAACAACTAAGCCGCTATTTATAAAAATTGAAAAGCTAGACTTAAAAAATAGAGATTACTGTTACATTAATGCAAATAGAATTGTAGAAATTTCAGACGGAACCGTTTATTATCAAAACAATAAAAATAAAATATCTACTGCAATGTTAGAAGATGGCGAAGAAAAAAAGCTGAATATTGAAGCATAAAATAAAATTAAAATTTTGCATAAAAAAAGTGGATTAAACGAATTTAACCCACATGTATTGCCATCACCAGTTAGATTTTTGTATACTAAATACACAATTAAATCTGTTATACTAAGCTCAAAGCGATTGATGGCGCTTGGTTTGCTTGAGCTAATAATGATGTTGATACTTGTTGAAGAATTTGACTTTGAGTAAATTCAGAAGCTTCAGAAGCGATATCAGCATCAGTGATAATTGAATTAGCACTTGATAAGTTTTCATATTGAGTTGTTAAGGTGTTTAGGGCAGAATCTAAACGGTTTTGAGCAGAACCAATTAAAGATTTTCTTGCTGTTAAGTTATCAATTGCTTGGTCAAGGTCAACTAAAGCAGTTGAAAATCCTTTAGCGTCAAGAGTTGTTAAGTCTAAACCTGTTGGACCTTGAACATCATCCATTTTACCTAGTTTTAGGTTAGTTGCGTCTGCGTATGCGGTACCTGTGGTATCAGCAACTTCGTGAAGATAGATTGGGTTAGCTGCTTCTGTGTCATCTGCTTTAAAAGCAACTTTGTAATCTGCTTTAAGTGAGCCATCGTCATCGATAGCTTCTTCAGCAGTTACTGCAATATAATGTTTACCGCCACCTGCTGCTGGAACATTACCAGTATCTAAAACAGCTTCTTTTTTAGTTGAACCATCACGACCTGTTACTTCGTTAAATTTAACACTTTCAAAAATTGAACCATCTGCTTTAATTGTATTATCAGAAGTTGAATTTGCACCTACTTGGAAAGTTACGCCGTTTTGTTGCATATTTGTATCATCAAAAAGTTTTAATTGAGAATATTTTGAAGATGTTGATACACGGTCGATTTCAGCTATACGTTCAGCAACTTCTTTTTGCATTGCGGCAATTTCTTCAGCTGAATAAGTACCATTTTTAGCTTGAAGTGTTAAGTCACGAATTCTTGAAACGTTATCTAATACTACGTCAATGTTACCTTCTGCTGTTGATAACATAGCGTTACCACTTTGAACGTTCTTTTGGGCAATTTGATTACCGTTTAATTGAACTTTCATACGAGCAGAAATTACAGAACCCGCTGCGTCATCTTTAGCAGAGCTAACTTTTAAACCAGTTGACATTCTTTGCATAGATTTAGAAAGTTGATTAGTTGAATTAGTCAAACTTTTTTGAATTTTTAAAGAATCCACATTTGTGTTAATTACTACTGACATGGCAAAATCTCCTTTTTTCTTAACTAGTACGTTGCACTCCGTTGCAACGTGGCATCTACATTATTACTATATTTGTTTTTTGGGGTGATTTTAATTATTTTTAAGTATAAAGTTTGTATAACTTAAGTATGAAATGAGTAAAAAGTTAAGATTTTGTTACAAAAATTTGCAAAAATTATATGTTTAAATTAAGATTGAAATGTTAATACTAAACTACAGGGATTATCTCTGCAAGTAGAAAGGAAACAAAATGACAATCAATGATCCAATAGCAGACGCTTTAACAAGAATTAGAAACGCTAATTTAGTTAAACATGAAACAGTTTCAATGCCTGCTTCAAACCTTAAAATCGAACTAGTTAAAGTTCTTCAAAAAGAAGGTTATGTTCAAGGATACACAGTTGAAGAAGTTGATGGTTTTAAAGTTATCAATGTTACTTTAAAATACACAGAACACGCACCTGTTATCACTGGTTTAAAAAGAGTTTCAAAACCAGGCTTAAGAGTTTATTCTAAAGCAAAAAATATGCCAAGAGTATTTGATGGTATGGGTATTGCAGTTATTTCAACTTCAAAAGGTCTTATGACTGAAAAAGAAGCTCGCACCAACAAACTTGGCGGCGAAGTTCTTTGCTACGTATGGTAGAAAGCGTAAGCCGGTGCAATGATTGGCAAGCTGTTGAGGCTTGACAATCAGGCAGTCGATAGGCGACGTAGGACAATTGAGGCTATTTTTGCAGATTTTGCAAAAATAGAGCCGAAATGCCCACAGGAGCTAACCCGAGTCAAGTGAGCTTAGTGCGACTGCACTTGGCGAACGCAGGCGAGGGCAACGGGTGTGTGACGAGAACGGCGAAAGCGGTCAGCTTTTGACGTTTGAGAAACCTTACCCGAACAAAACGTAAGCCGGTGCGATAATTGGCAAACGTTGATGCTTCAATCGTTGGCGAAGTATGAGCCTTACGAGTGAAGTATGCGCAGATTGCGTAGTAAAATTAGACCAAAGGTCTTA